>JAXLYQ010000011.1:0-84713 GCA_046351315.1 Polyangiaceae bacterium | reverse complement strand
CGCAGGCGATGGTGAACGCTCGCGTCGGGGTCGCGGGATCAAACCGAGCCCTCGGCTCGATCAACGACGTGATTCGCTCGATCACGTGCGATAGCTCAGGCAGCAACTCGAGGGCTCGGGGCGTCGGCGTCACGCCTCGTGCGTGGCGAACCACCAAAGGGTCACCCAACACATCGCGAAGCTTGCCGAGCGAATTCGACACCGCAGATTGGGTGACGTGAAGTCGCTTCGCCGCCCGAGTCACACTCTGCTCGGTCAACACCGCGTGAAGCACGACAAGCAAATTCAGGTCAATGGCTGAGATATTCATGACCGTGATGACTTGTATCACGAGTCATCACTGGTGATTTGCACCAGTCACTTCAAGGTCGCCTTCGAAGGAGACACTCACATGAAGCGACTCGAAGGAAAGGTGGCGCTCGTCACAGGCGCCTCAGGAAGCATTGGCGCAGCTACCGCGCGAAAACTTGCGTTCGAAGGGGCAACGGTTGCTCTGCATTTTGCGAGCAACGAAGAGCGAGCTGAGTCACTGCGACAAGAGCTGGCCACACTCGGAGCGGTCGCGATCACCGAACGAGCGGATCTCGAGAATCTCGACGAGGCACGCGGCCTGATTGAACGGGTCGGCACGAAGCTGGGAAGGCTCGATGTGCTGGTAAACAATGCGGGATACTGGGCGCCTCGATCCCTTGCAGAGACAAGTGTTGAAGAGCTTCGAAAGATGCTGCGGGTCGATCTCGAATCGCCCCTCGTGCTGTCGAACGCAGCGCTGCGGTACTTCCCGGAAGGTGGGGGGCGTATCGTTCATCTATCATCCTCGCTTGCGCGCTCGCCGATCGAAGGTTCGGCGTTGCTGAGCATCGCCAAAGCGGGCATCGAAGCGCTCACTCGAAGTCAGGCGCTCGAGTGGGGAGCACGCGGCATCACCGTGAACGCCGTCGCACCGGGGCCAACCTCGAACGCAACGCTCGATCGAATGCCCGAAGCACATCGCGCCGCGATTGCGCGTCGTACGCCACTGGGACGACTTGGCCTACCCGAGGACATTGCGTCGGTGATTGCGTTCCTCGCCTCCGACGAATCGCGCTGGATCACAGGACAGATTATCGACGTCAACGGGGGGCTTCGTTGAGCGGGCCAATCGAACCGTCGAATCGCGTGAGATGAATCGCTCGCGTACAGCTACGATAAGTGGATGCGATTGCAGACGACGATCCTGACCGCACTTTTGACGCTCTCAGCATGTCGTGCACCGGGGCGCGCGAGCACGGATCCCAACACACAGAAGTCTTCCGCAAATCCGACGAGCTCGAGCGGTTCAACCAATCCTGCGCAAAGCGGCGTGCCTCAGGTGGGGCCGAAACGCACGGTCGTCGTCGCACGACCCAACCACCCGCTGTCACAGAACGAAGCGCGACAGTACGCACTGGCATTGATCAACCGCGATCGAGCCGCGGAGGGGTTGGCTGAGGTGGTGCTCGACGAAACGGCGTCGAAGGCGGCGCAACGACACGCTCACGACATGGCGCAAAATGGTTTCACTGCGCACTGGGGCACTGACGGATCGGTTCCCGAGATCCGATACACGGAAGCGGGCGGAGAAGATCTTGCGAGTGAGAACGCGGGTTGTTTTGGTGACGCCAAGCCGCGCACGCCCACCGACGAAGGGCCGTTTGATCCAGCCGAGATCGAGCGTTTCGAAGCGGCATTCATCAATGAAACCCCACCCAACGATGGGCATCGGAAAAACATTTTGAACCCGATGCACAATCGCGTGGGGCTAGCGTTCACGGGTGCGGTGGGCAGCAAAGTCGCGTGTGTCGCGCACGAATTCATCGACGACTACGGCAGCTACACAGCACTTCCGAAAAGCGCGAAACCTGGCGATGTCATTCACATCGAAGGAGAGATTCGTGCGCCGTTCAAGTTCGGAGGGATCGGTATCGCGCGAGTGGATCTCCCAACGCCGCAATCACCGAGCGCACTGTTGAAAACCGGTAGCTACGCGATGCCTGAGCCGCATATCTCGTTTCATACCAAAGAGTACAAAACGCCTCAGCCGGTGAAGATGAACGGCAATCGATTCTCGATAGACCTCACGCTGAATGCTGCGGTGCTGAACAACGCAACGAATGGCGTGTACGAGGTGGGGATCTTCGTGTCGAAGCCTGGTGGCGGAACACAACTCGATCCGGTTTCGTTGCGCACGATCGTGGTGAAATGACGGGTCGCATCGCAACGAGTGAGTGAAGTTCAGATGACGCATCCGTAAGCGACCGATCGAAGTGAATTCTCGAGGAAATTCACGATCGACCGTACGGTCGGAACAAACAATTCTTGCGTCATGGTCATCGGTCTTGCTTTGACGCGATGCGCCCGCTTACCGTGATTGCGCTGCCGTTCGGACGCTCTCCGCGTGCGTACATCCGCGCGTTCTTGAGGTGCAACTCATGAAAAATCGCTGGCTTCCTCGTGTGCTTTTGGGTCCTTGTTCGCGCTGGTCGCCTGTGGCGGCGGAAGCGGAGGCTGTGGAGGGTGCAGCACGCTGACGCCCATCCCAGGTGGCTTCCCGGTCGACAAGCGAATCGACAACGCAGCAAGCATCCGCCTTACAGAGGGCGGATTTGGCTTTCTGAAAGAAAACATCGGAACGATCGCAGGAGGGGTTCTTGGCACCAATGGTGGAACCCTCACGATCGACATCCCACCAACGCCGTTCAGCATCCCGGTTCTTGGCGACGTCACCATTTGTGATGCGAACGCCCAGAAACAAGATTGGGAGTGCAAGGCGAATGTCTTGGTCAGTCAGCTTTCGCTGAATTCGCTTCAATCGAGTGACCCTAACAACGTGATCCTCGACGGCACGCTCCCTGTGCAGCTCGAATCGATCATCACCACGAGCATCAGCATTTTCGGAGAGGGTCGGATCTTCCTCGATCCGGTGGACGCAAATGGAAACCACGTAGGCTCGTCGGACTGTAAGCCTAAAGAGAGCCGCCACGATCCGGTGAACATCCCCGTCACTGCGTCGATCTCAGTGCGTCGAGTTGAGGCGCCAACCGTGCCAAGCCGCAATGGACTTTCGGCGGTTCATGTCGACTCGATCGACCTGAACATTAACCCCGACACCGTGATCATCACGGATCGCGAAGCGAACTTTCTTGGAGGCTGCGACATTGGCGGCCTCGTCCAGTTTGCGAGCATTTTTGGCGTGAAAGACTTGCTCGTGGGCCAGATCACCGGACCACTCAAGAGTCAGGTCGAGAACTTCCTGTGCGTGAAGCCGACCGTGGATGCGCCCTGTCCAGACGGCACGACCGAGACTGACGGCAAGTGTCTGTTCCCAGCAGATGCGAATGGCAACCAAGACTGCGCCAGTTTTGTCATCGGCCTCGACGGCAGTGTGAACGTGGGAGGGTTGCTGGCGAGCGTTTCACCCACCACGAAGGGCTCACTCGATATCCAGCTCGCCGCGGGTGGCAAGAGCAACGACCCTGTCGAAACGGCGTTCAAGCTCGGTGATCTTTATCCAAAGAACAACGGCGCCACGCTCGCGATGACGGGCGGTGCTGAGCCGCATCCAGACCCGAACATGCCGCTCTGCGGGCCGGTTGCTCAGGTTCCGCTTCCCACCAATCTGCCGACTCCGATCGAGCTCTTTGGCAACGATGGTCCGACGGCGTGGGATCCTTCTCCCACCGGCGAGAACAAGGGCCCGCCGCACCTCGGAATTGGCGTAAGCGAGAAGTACATCAACTATGCTCTCGCGAGTGTGTACAACTCGGGCGCGCTGTGTCTGCAGGTCGACAGCTCGTTGAACGATCTGTTGAGCACCTCGACGTTCGCGTTCTTGATTCCTTCGCTCAAGGCGCTTCAGTCGCAAAACGACTCGGACAACAAGGCGAACGCTCCGCTAGGCATCGTCATCAACCCGTCGCAACCCCCCACGGCGAAGGTCGGCAAGGGTGTCGCGAACGACCCAACGTTGCAGATCGATCTGAACAACGTCGGGATGGATTTCTACGTCTACTCGATGGATCGGTATGTCCGAGTCTTCACGCTGAAGACGGACATCTCTGTCCCGGTGACGATCGACGTTGGTGCTGATGGCGGCCTCACTCCAACCGTGGGCGACCTCACGTTGGACAACACCTCGCTCGCAGGCTGCTCGTTGATCCAGAGGATCCACAGTCTGTCGCGGATGGCATCAAAGGCGTGTTGGCCAGCGCGGTGGGTGGCTTGGTCGGCGGGAGCGATCCCGGCGATCAACCTCAACGATCAGCTCGCGAGCCTTGGCCTCCAGCTCATCATCCCGCCGACGAAGAAAGACATGGATGGCAACTCGCTCGGCTCGCCGGGCGTGACGCGTATCCCCTTCGATGACGCCTCCGTCACCGACAATAACCGCTACCTCGGCATCTTCGCGCGCCTCTGTGTTCCGGGCTCTGCAGATTGCCCCACCGCCCCCACGCCTCCTCCATCGCTCTCGCACGCGAAGCTCTTGAAGAAGGTCGTTCTCCCCGAGGGCATGACGGTCGCAACGATCACGAAGGAGAACCAACCGGTCGTCGAGATCGAGCTGTCGTCTGACCTCGAAGGACAAGACGGAACGGTCGAGTACTCGTACCGAATCGACGGTGGCTTCTGGCACCCATACACCTCGAAGAAGATCGTCGACATCGGCGGCGACCTCCCGAGGATCCAAGGCGTTCACGCCGTCGAGGTTCGATCGCGCCTCGCTGGTAAGAGCTACTCACCTGATCTTGTGCCGTCGCGTCTCGAAGTTCGCTTCGACGTGGAAGATCCTGAAGTCAGCTTGAAGCACGAGAACGGCGTGACCCGTGTCTCTGCGCGCGACTCGGTCACCAAGACACCAGACCTCCGCGGACGTATCACGGTCAACGGCGCGCCCCAGAGCGATTGGCTCGAGCTCGCTGACTTGCCCGCAATCACGAAGGACCTCGGCGACGACTACAACGTCGAAGTGAAGGATGAAGAGGGTCGTATCGGCAAGCTGCATCAAGAGCTTCGCGGCCGTGTCGACAAGACCGGTCAGCCAGCTTCGAGCGGTTGCGGTTGCAGCGTTCCGGGTGGCGAATCGAAGGGCCCAGGCTCGTTCGGATTGCTCGGCCTCATGGCTGCGCTTGGCATGGTCGCCTCGCGCTGGTCAGCTCGTCGTAAGCGCCTCGCAGAGGCGGTCGCTGGCGTCGCAGTGATGGGCGTCGCTGGGTCGTGGGCAGGTTGTAACTGCAGCAGCGACGACAAGACTCCTGCGCAGACCGCAGGTACTGCCGGAACGGGCGGAACGGGCGGCACTGGTGGTGGCTACTCGTGCAACCCCGACGACGGTTGCATCACACTCGAGCCTGGTCTCATCGGCGCTTACACCTCGGCTGATGTTGCTTCCGACGGAACGATCTGGGTCGCTGGTTACAACGACTCAGCCTACGACAAGGACAACGGCGACTACGAATACGGCGACCTTGTCGTTGGCAAGTACGACGCAACGAAAGACAAGGTCGACTGGAAGACTGTCGACGGCCTTCCCGAGGGCGATCCAGACGGCACGCTCTACGACCTCAATGGTTGGCGTGGTGGCTACGGCGACCCGGGCGACAACGTCGGATTGTGGACAAGTCTACGAGTGGGCGACGGCAACGTTCCGATGGTCGCCTACCACGATCGCTCGAACCAGAAGCTCAAGTTCGCCAGTCTCAGCGGCGACAAGTGGTCGGTGCACGACATCGATTCGAAGGCGGACAGCGTCGTGGGCGAGTACGCGAAGATGCTCGTCGTCGATGGCAAACCCGTCGTCGCCTACCTCTCGCGTGAGCTTCAAGCCGATGGCACGGTGACGTCCAAACTGAAGATCGCGCGCGGCACCAAGGCCGTGCCTGCATCGTCGTCTGACTGGACACTCGAAGAGGACCCAGCACTTACCTTCGCCACGGGCGGATGCGACGCGTCTTTGTGCAAGACCGGAACTCGCTGCAGCAAGACGACCCGCAAGTGCGAGACGCCCGTCGATGGTTGCGCAGCAGACTGCACCGGTGTGACGAAGGCATGCTTGCCCGACCTCACCACGCAAGCCCCCACGTGCACGAACATCCTCGGCAACTCGTCGCCCGTGTCGTACCCGGACGCGACGAAGGTCTCTACCTCTCGATCGCCAAGGATGGCTCAGACATCCGGCATGGTGTTCTATGACCGGAGTGCGCGGTGACTTGTGGGCAGCTCGTAAGAACGGCGGAGCGTGGGCAGCGACGCTGCTCGGCCTTGAAACCGACAACCTCGACACAGGCGACGTGGGCATTGGCGCATCGCTCTACATCGACGGCACCGACTGGCATATCAGCTACGTCGACGGCATCACCGAACCGATCAAGTACATACTCGAAGTGAGTCAGGTGCGCGAAGCCGGTGCCGTCGGGATCCGTCGACAGCGGCAGCTCTCTCGATCAAACGACGCCACCCATCACATCGTGGGCGATGACTCGAGCATCACGGTCGCCAACGGCGCAGTCACCGTGGCGTACCAAGATGCCACCTCGAGAACGCTTCGCGTCGCCACCCGTGATGCAAGCGGCGCATGGTTCGAGGTCGTGGCACAAGCCGACAAGACCGCAGGCTTCTTCTCGATTCAGCTCGCAAGGCAACGCGAAGGTCGGCAACTTCTGGCGCAAGACCGAGCCCACCAAGATCTGCGGCGACCGTGTCGTTCGTCGCTCCTTGATCGAAGTAACCAAACGCGAGCGGTGAGCTCACCCGCTCGCGTTTTCGTATGCGCTGTTCCTCGCTCAGCAAGCGAGCAAGCAAGAACAGCGCACCGCACAGCCACACCAGACTCGACTTGATCGAGGGTACCGCGCTGCTATCGCCATCCCCGCGACATCGGAGGCGATCTCAGCACTGCCGTTCACCAGGCCCAGGGTGCATCACCATCACGTCGCTCTTCGCGCGAGCAAGCCGCTCACGATTGATCACGAACATCTTCGAATAGTCGCGAAACGAAGGCAGAAGCGCGCCGTCGAGACGCTCTTTCTGGATGCGCAGCGCCATCCACCACATCAGCACCTTCGATCGCCGGCTCGGAGCCGATCGAACACTTCGACGCCGTACACTTCATCCGCGCAAGTGCCAGCGCAGCAGCGTACGCGGCGCAGCGATACAGACCTTGGCCCCGAGGGTCGACAACAACAGTGCATTCGAGCGAGCAACACGTGGGTGATACACGTCGCCACAGATCGCCACGGTAAAAGCCCAGCGAGCTTGCCCTTGCGACGACAGATCGTGAACGCATCGAGCAAGGCCTGGGTCGAGGTGCTCATGAAGACCATCCCCGCGTTCACCACCGAGCAGCGAACCTTTCGCGAGATGTACTCAGACGCGCCCGACGCAGCGTGCCGCACGATAGCGACGTCGATATCCATCGCATCGAGCGTGCGCACGGTATCACTGAGCGTCTCGCCCTTTGTCACGCTGCTGTCATCGGGTTGAGGTTGACCACCGTCGCGCCCAATCGATTCGAGAGGCGATTTCAGGCGAGGTTCGGGTGCGTGTCGACGCTTCGAAAAACGCGTTCAACACCGTGCGCCTGAACCGAACGGAGCCCGCGATCGCATCGCCGCCAGGTATCGCTCTGCAGAATCGAGCAGCGCGATCGCGTCCTCTCCACATCCCTTCGACCGACAACAAGTGTTTGACCATGAAGAGCAGCCTCTAGTTCAGCCAGCGGTTGTCTGGCGGAGGTTTGGATCACCACGTCCCTTCTCTCCCTCGATCACACGCAAATGCAGCGCTGACGTGGGTCGAGTCGAAGGCTGGTTGAGCTTTTGACGAAGCAACGCTTTCGTAGCGGCGACGGCGAACCACCTGCCAGCGCGTACCCAGCAGCACCCACGATCGACGCAAGTGCCCCCTCGTGCCTGCCATTTCAAGGGGATACTGATCAGCGTCGATTGGAAACCCAGCGATCACGCTCGCTCGAATCCGGCAGCTCGACAGATTGAAGTTAGCTCCGGGTTGTTGGTACACCCATGCGACGAGCGCAGCGCTCACCATCGCGCCCGCTCCGTAGATGCGATCACCAGCAGAAGTACGACGCGGCGACGGAGCGACGAACACCGGAACCAGCCCGACGATCTCGCCCAACAGCGCGCGCTGAGCAGCATCACCGCCAAACGCGAGGCGCTCCACGACTTCGAGAGCGGAAGGGTAGAAATAGTAGGCAACGCCAGATTCATGAGCGCGTGCGATGCATCCGACGACCCCTGCACGGCGTGAAGAAGCAGACCGTGAAGAGCCTCCACACTTGTCCTGCGAGCACACGATCCGGCTGGATCACGAGCGCGTCGGCAGACAGACGCCAACTCCGGCCCATCAGATCGCAAGCGCAAAGAAAGGCAAACTTGCAGCGTCGCCATCACCACCAACAACACCAACGCCACTCCGCGCGGCCGTTTGAGCCAGCTCAATGGGGTGACAGGGGCGTTGCGAACGCTCGCCGGCGACGTCGAGTTAACCTCACAAGTAGCGATGGTCGTCGAGCCACTCGTCGTAGCCCTTGCACACGCCGATCAATTCGCTCGTGCCGAGCGATGACGTCGCAGTGACGCTCGCGGTGTACACGCCCTGCAACAATCCATCGAAGCGGGCAGTGGCGCAACTGGCGGCCGCGCCGCTCGTACCCACCCCAGCGAGATCGACGCGATACGACACAGATCGTTCGCCGCGTTGTAAATATTAAGCTTTCTGGCTCGACGATCAATGCTCCCGTTTTCACCAAACCCATCCTGCAGCTTGCGACAACCGCAGTTAACCCTTTACTGGCAAGCTGGTGCACGGTGCCGTAGCTTGACGAGGTACCTACAATCGCCCTTCAGGGTACGCGTCGACACGAAAATCTCAAGCTGGCTGGGCACGCTGGTTAGCGTGAACGTCGCGCTGGATCCGCATTGCACCGTGATGGGGTCGAGACTCCGTCCGACGCAGAGATTACCCACGTCGACGTTTGATTCCGCGCCAGTTCCCCGAAGCCCTTTCGAATCGAGCGAGGGCGCCACCACCACCGTCGTGCTCGACGACGATGAGCCACTCACGAGTTGGCAGCCTTTGAGCTTCACCTGCACGTCGAGCAACAGCGTCCGGCTCGAACGGGTCGGGCGCGTACAACCCGTCATACCCAGCGTCGCCACCGTCAGCAGGATCACCACCGTCCCGGGGTACACACGGATCCCCGCGTCGTAGATCGGAACGTTGTCGGCGTTTACCGCACTGGAGGATCCATTTCGCATCTGCCTCGTTCGGCGTGCCGCTCAAACAATCGAGCACTTTCTCCAGTCAGCACAGCTCGGACAGTCATACGCCAGATTTTGCCCGTGTAGTAGTGCCCGGAAACTCAGGCATACCGGAAGCTCCCTTCCGCCAGTTGCGTTGCGTGACCAGCGAAGGGTCGAGCGCGGTCACGTTCGACGGATCGGTCACATCAGCTGGGCGTAATGCGTCCATTCCGCCGCTGAGGGTGCGCTGCACCGAACACCTTCTCGAGCGTCGCGGGGTCGACGAATACCGAGGTAAACACCAGCAGATTCGTGGTGCGGGAAGTCGAGCTCGAGCAACCCGTACTGGCGAATGCGCCCACAGCGCAGCGCCAAGCACGGCGAAGAGCTTCGAGTAGCGAGGCCACACGCTGCGAGAAACAGCCTGCGCAGGTTGGCGAGAAGGGTCGTTCGAGAACACGTGCCGACGCCGGTGTACACGCTCAGCGCGAGATCGCAATGGTTCAGGTAACCCGGAAATGCCAACAACCACGCGCGGAAACACCAGCGAGCCGTCTGTCCCAGCGGCCCGCAACCCCGGAATCCAGCACAGCACATTCCCCTCTTCGGCGGGATCCGGCTCCGAAAACCGCGCGCTCCATGCTGCTCGCCGAAAACACCCGCGCCACGTCCACCACGATGAGCTCACCCTGCCGCTTGCGCGCAAGCTGCAGAAGAGCCTGCTTCTCGACGTCAGAGAGCTTTGGGTAGGCGTTAAGCGCGAGCTCGTTCTTTCGCGGCGCCGCCGCGGCGCATGGCCCTGCGACTTGAGCTGCGCGTAGGTCGCTGGGGATGGTTCGAGCAGGCTTTCTGCCGTCGTTTTCACAGCCTCGAACAGCGGCGACCCTGCCATTCAACCCGCACGCTTGAACGAGGCCCGCTCGGACACCGACGCTTCTTCCAGAGATCGAACGTCATCGGAAATCGCACCACTTGAGCTTCGAGTGCGCTGATCTTCTTCTGTGATTCCAGCCACCTTCCAGGCGCGCAGCTCCTGAGTTGCGATTCAGCTCGGACTCGCGACGTTCATGCTCGGTTCGAAGTCGACTTTTCGGCAGGGCAAGGAGCTACAACTCGAGCTCTCCGGCTACTTTCCCGTCGAGCCCCGCCGCGTTCAGCAGCAGATACGGCCAGATCCTGTGCGAGTTTCGCTCGACCTCGAAGGCATGGCCACAGCCTTACGAAGCTCAGCGCTTTCGTTGACGCGCGCTGCAGCCAGCGCCTCTTGATGCGCTCGCGACAACGCTTCGTACCGCGCAACGATCGCGTCGAGCTCCGCACGCAACGCCACCGAAAACGGATCACTCATCGCAACGCCTTCGCAAAGTGCAGGGTGTGGATCGAATCGGCTCATAACTTTATCCGCGCTGCAAAAATACAACGCGACTTCATCCGGGCTGGTCACGCACACGAACAACCTACCCTTTACGCCTGGCGGCAACCCGGTAAAGACGATCGACAGCCTCGGATCGCTCGAGGTCATCTTGCCGGCCGAGTAGTCCTTGCACACGCGAAACGGCATCTGCGAATCCCAACGACCAAAGTCGATGAAATGCGAGCCGAACTGCGTTGCATCCGCAAAGAGCAAGGTGCCCATCGGGAACAAGCGCGGTGAACTTCGGCGAAATGCCGTCACCGGGAAGTAACTGAACCCTTGCGTGCGACGCACCAGTGCACCTCGCGATTTTGCGATTCGAGCGCACCGAGTGCAACCGCTGTTTTTGGCGTCACACCGACAATCAAACCGCATATCGATCGGTCTTCGCGGGCGTCTCGAACAACACGACTTGTTGGAACGGCGCCGTCAGGCAGGTCGCCACACTTTGAGCTCAGGCCACTCAGGCTCTTCGGCAGCCAACGCTCGCTCGACGAACTCACTTCGCGATAAAGTTGCCGGCCAGCAACAACACCCGCCGTTTCTTTCGCGCCAGTCACCGCTGCCACCCCCACGCCGTGTTCTGCAGCATGCTCTTCGGCAGCTTTACGCCGTCATAGATCGCGTTGCAAATGCTCAGTCAGCGATGCGTGCGGCCCAGCAAGATCATACTTCAGGGATTATGACTACCTCTGACCCACATCGAGACGCATCGCCGAGAGATTGTCGACTCGGCAGCTCATTCGCGCTGAAACCTGCCGCGCCAGCACTCGGAACCAGCGATCGCACGAAACGAACGCGGTTCTGTCGCCCCGCAATGCTCAGTTTGTACAGAGCAGGCTTTGTTCAAGGGTTGTTCCGGAGGGATGGTCGCCGGTCGCATCATCGGCACTTCTTTCTCCTCCATCTCGGGCAATGTTCTCGTGCTGATGCGTCAGCCAAGAAGGTGGGCTCCGTGCGTGAGGTAGTCTCCTCCCGGTGCTCATCGCCGCCCACCTGGGCGATATAGATCACCGTCAGGCTTCCGCTCTCCTCTGCTCAGTTTCGTTCGATGGCCTGAAGCGTCCACATGCGATGTCGAGCGTGCCGCCACCGAAGTCGAACTTACCGCAAATCGAAGCTCTCCAAACTTCGACACAACCGAGCGCAAAGAGCACAGGCATACCGGCAAGCTCTTCCGGGCGCACCTCTGCTGCGAACGCCTCAGGCTCGCTCGCTCGCATCGACACGTGTACCTCTTCGGGCAGGATACACGCCGGATACTCGGCGCGAGATTCCGTTTCGGATCTCTTCTTCGGGAAACTTGCATGCCTTCTCTTCGAACTTCGCCGGGTGTGTGAGCCAGTACTTCAAGTACACGTCTTGGCCTGAGCGATTGATTGCTCGGCCAAGCAAGTAGGCGTACGTCCGAATCAGAATGCGAACGCGTGACTCATCGAGCAGAAAGACTTTCTGTTTTTCGCGGTCACGAAACTGAGGCGACTGTTCGAGCGTCATCACACGCTCGGGCAAGCTCTTCAGCTCGCTCAACACCGCGTTGGGGAACTCCGCCATCGCGTCCGCTGCGGCAAAGCTGCCTCGCACCATGCGAAGTAGATTCGGGAAGCGCTGGGTCGCCGAGGTCTTTTCCATCTCAGCCCACAACCGCTCGTGATCTTCGATCAGCAAATACGTGGGGTTCTCGGCGGGCCCAACTGCAGGCCCACCCAGACGCATCAGCGATCGGTAACCTCGCTGGTACAAGGCCGCGACCGTGGCCGTCGTACCGAAGTCGATGCCCACCGTCGACAGTCGCTGGAACTGCTTGACCAGCGGCGCTGGATCTCGAAGTCGAATCGGCAGAGGTGCCGACCACGACAACGTGCACGGCACATCACCGACGAGCATCAGGTGATCCACCGTCAAATCGAGAGGCACATCGGTACCCTCTGGTGGGATCTTCGCGAACGCGTCGTGCGACGTATCGAGAATGAACTCGGTGTACGTTCGACGTCCGCCCGCGCGTCGCGTCGCTTCTTCGACGATCGGATCCGCCGTCGTCGAGGTTTGTGCCCAACGATGCGCCACTTGAACAGGTCGGGTTTCGAGCGTGTAAGGGTCAGCGTCCGTCTTTGCCCACTCGGCAAAAAGACGCAGGCGCCACTTGCCCGTGCCCGTCCAGAAACCCTCCTCTGGGTTCTGCAAGTCGAAGAGACGGCGCTCAGGTGCATCGAAGAGCAAAGAGTCGGTCGACTCGAGCAGGTCGAGCGCCGCGAACGAAGGACCAGGGTGTTTGATCTGCGAGAGCGTGAGTTGAAACAGACTGATCGTTCGCGCTCCTGGCGTCAGCACCAACGCGATCTTGATCGGCGAAGCCAACGACGCCGCGATCGATCGAACGGGCAGAGCAATCTCGAGCTCGAACGCACCCGCTGCGCCCACGCGCGAGGTGTAACTGGCCTCGACGGGTACGCCGATCAGCGCGCCACCAATCGAGATGCTCGCGGTGAATGGACCACTCGCAACACCCGATGCACGAAGCACGAGCTCGGCGTTGCTGGCCCACCCTTCGAACAACGGGAGCTTCGGGTTGTACGCCGCGGACACAGGCCGCTGAGGACGAAGCTCAAAGCGAACGCCGTCGGGCGTCGTACGACGAATCGACAATGCAAGAGCGTCGATCCTCGCGCGCACTGCGCCGCTCGACACTACCCCCGTGGACAACGACGCATCGCGATTGTCTTTGCCTGCCATGGTCATAACGGTGCCATCTCGATAGCCGGGAACCGCAACGAAGAGAAGTGCGTTGCGCTTTGTCCCTCTGTGCGATCATCTGAGCCCATGACTCAGGCCGTTCTCACCCTCACTTGTCCTGGCTGCGGGGCGAACATTCAGGGCGGAGCGCCCGGCAGCTCCGTCACGTGCGCATACTGCAAGAAAACCATTCAAGTGCCGAACTGGGCCATCGCCCAAATGCCGGGAACAGCCCAAGGGCCGATGCCCTGCCCGCGATGCCAAACCGCTCTGTTCGAAGGGCGCCGAGGCAACGTGGTGCTTCACGGGTGCGGCAACTGCGGCGGCGTTTTCGCTGACAACTCACACACACAACGCGTGATTGCTCGATTCGATGGAGACGCCGTTGGTCTCGCTCAGCAGGCCAGCGCAGCAGCTCGGACGGTTGTCCGACCGACCACGCCCGGTTGCTGCCCCGTTTGCTCGGGGATGATGCGCTTCGTCAATGTCGATCCGTACGACCTTCAACTCGACATTTGCGACGCACACGGCACCTGGTTCGATCGTGATGAGCTCCAGCGATTGACCTGGATTTACCACCAGTCGCAAGGTGCTTCGCAACCTGGTGGCTACCCGACAGCCCCCGCGAACGAGGAGGTCTATTACGAGGATTCAAGCTCATCCACGGTCGGAGACGCGGTCGCCTCATTCGCTGGAGCAGCCGTCGCAACCGTCGCAGTCGAAGCCGTGTTTGACATCGTCGGATCGATGTTCGACTGACTCACCTCGTCGTCGAGCGCAGTCGCCCACCGACCCATCGACATCACGCGACCTGCGACAACGTCTCGGAATCGTTTGGCATCAGACGTTGCGACGTTTTCCCTCAACCCCACGCGCTCGTGCGAAGCGCCAACCGAGATCGAAACCAGATGCCAACCCTCTCCGACTTCCTCTCTCACCACCATCGACGGCCAACAGCTCTCGCTTTCGTCGCTCAGCAGCAAAGAGAAGGTGGTGCTGTTCGTCAATGTCGCGTCGGCATGCAGGTACACGCCGCAATACGAAGGCTTGCAAGCGCTCTACGAAAAGTATTTGTCTCGCGGCCTTGTCGTGGCCGGGTGCCGTCGAACGACTTCGGTGCACGGGCTGGCTCGGACGCAGAGATCAAAACGTTCTGCGAGACCCGATACACCCGGTGACCTTTCCGATGTTCTCGAAGATCACCGTGAAAGGCGGCGCGAAACACGAGCTCTACGGATGGCTCACGACCGAAGCGAGCCCATCAGGTGAGGTCGGATGGAACTTCGGGGAGTTCTTGGTCAACCGAGATGGCAGCGAAATCGCTGGCCGATTCAAGTCGGGGGTTGACCCTCTGTCGGCTGAGCTGTCGAGCGCGATCGAAGCGCTGTTGTGAACGTCGGTGCGACCTGACGAGTCACACCAGGCCATGCCTTCGATCAGCTCTGAAAAACGCTGATGAATCTCGCGCCTACGAAGCTTCAACGTGGGCGTGAGATCGCCAGCTTCGACAGTGAGATCACGAGGAACGATCTCGAAGCGCTTCACGGTCTCCGAACGATGCGAGCTTTCGATTTACGGCGTCGATCTCGGTTCGCAGAAGAGCTCGAACCTCGGGGTCTTTCGCGAGCACGCGCACTTCGGTTAGAGCGCCCGTTTTCCACGAGCCCACTTCGTGATCGATTCGATTCGAGCGAGACCAGCGCGACCACGTACGGTCGCCCATCGCCGAACAGAGCGGCATCAGCGATCAGCGGCGATCGACGCAACATCTCTTCGATGTTTTGTGGAGCGATGTTCTTCCCGCCCGCCGTGACGATGATGTCTTTCTTGCGGTCGGTGATCTTGAGCATCCCGCCGACGATCGTGCCGACATCACCCGTGTGAAACCACCCGTCCGAGTCAATCGATGCTGAGGTAGCAGCCGGATCGTTCCAGTAGCCTCGCATCAAGTTCGGGCCACGAACGAGAATTTCGCCGTCATCCGCGAGCTTGGCTTCGACACCCGGTACCGACGGGCCCACCGTACCGAGCTTTCGTCGAGCTGGTTGATTCACGTGCGTTTGCGCGGCGGTCTCGGTGAGCCCGTAGCCTTCGAGAATGGTGACGCCCGCAGCGTCGAACCAAGTGGCGAGCTCTTCGCTCAGCGGCGCGCCACCGCTCAATGCAAACCGCAAACGCGAACCAAAACGAGCGCGCACACGAGACAGCACCTGATCGTCGGCCAGCTTGTGTTGCACGCGAAGCGCAAGCGGAATGTCTTTGTCTTCACGCTTCAAAGCCGCGACTTTTTGACCCACATCAAACGCCCACGAGAGCGCCTTCGCCTTGAGCTGCCCCTCGGCCTTAGCGCGCTGCAACGCTGCGGCGTGAATCTTCTCGAACAGCCTCGGCACGCTGCCGAAGAAGGTGGGGTTCACGTCAAGAATGTCATCCACCGCAGTCGATGTGCTCTCGGCAAACGACGTCGTGAACCCAACGCCGATCTGCGCGATCTCGAGCATCTTTCCGAACACGTGAGCAAGCGGAAGAAACAAGAGCTGCTCGTCATGAGGGCCCAGCCCCATGAGCTTCTCGATCGCGTGAATCTGTGAAACGAAATTGCGATGCGTGAGCATCACCCCACGCGGCGCACCCGACGTTCCCGACGTGAACAACACCGCTGCAAGTGCGTCGTCCGAGATCGCTTTTTCTCGCTCACTCACGAACGGATGCTCTGCGGCATACACGTCTTCGAGCGACACGATCGGCCCACCCGAAGCGAGCGGAGAGAGATCGCCAATCTCGAGAGCGCGACGACCTTGTTCATCGGGTAGCGCGCGCAACCCTCGCGGATCGAACACGATCACCGCGCGAAGCTTCTCTGCCGAACTACGATCGAGAAGAAGTTTCTCGGCAAGCAGCGGGTCGGACACCAACGCTGCGGTTGCACCCACGCGCGAAACGATGTCGTGGATCTGCTCGGCCGGAACGGTCGGATACACGGGAACAGTCACCGCCCCCGCGAGCAGAACCCCCACGTCAGCCTCGACCCAGGCTTGACGTGTAGGCGACAAAATCACGACGCGATCGCCAACGCCGACACCGTGGGCCACCAGAAACGCAGCGACGCGTTCACTACGCTGCGCCCAGGTTGTCCAGGAGGTGGTTTGCCAGCGACCGAGACGCTTCTCGCGCAGGGCGGGACGATGGCCCCCCACCCGCACCTGCTGCCGAAAGAGCTGAGGGATGCTCTCTTGGGACACGAGAAGCTCAGAAGCCTTGCATCACGCCAATGGTCGGGCTGATCGCGAAGCCAGACGTGCCGAGATACGCAGCGAACTTCACGTCGAGGGTCATCGCCGTCGACTTGCTGATCGCATACGCCGCTCCGCCGCCGGCTCCGACAAACCCACGACCCAAGCGCTTCCAGGCCGACACGTCGATACGCGAGCCCGTGCACTCGACCGACGAGCCGCACTTGTCATTGGGGACTCGCACGTTCGGGATCTCTGCGTCGACCTGAGCCAGACCGCCCGCAACGTAGATGAACGGGAACAACCCTGGCTTGGTGAGCACGTTCTTGCCCACCCAGTAGGTGCCGCGGGCCTCAGCGTGGAACGGGAAGAACCCATTACCGCTACGGTCTTCGGGGCTTCCACGGAAGCCGTAACCGACCTTCACGCCGCCAGCGATGTTGTTGGTGAAGAAGCGATCGTAACCCACCAACACGCGCATCGTTCCAAGAGCCGCGATGCCGCTGAGCGTGCCGCCATTGCCCGAGCGGGGCTTGCCGACGTACTGCTGATCGTTGCTCTTGAAGCAGGTGTAGATTCCGTCTTTTTGGTTCTGCTGTGAGCACAGATCGCTGCCCGAGAGCATCGCGATGTCGAGGTCGAATCCGAGGCTCACCCAGTTCTTCTTGTGAGCGTCGCCGTCGGATTCTTCTTCGCCCCCGTCACCGGGTTGGCAGGTGCCTTTTTGGCAGCTCAGACCGCTCTTGCATTCCTTCGGTCCGCTACACGACTCACCGAACTCCTTCGTGCCGCCGCAACCATCCTCACCGACACCAGACATGCACTCGGTTGAGCTCTTGCACTGCGCGGGTGGATCTTTGCCCGGGAACGCCGGCCCCTCACCCTCGATCTTCGCTTTGACCTGGATGGTGTATGGCGCCTTCTTCGAACCCGCCGCGCCCGCCGGGCTGTTGTCGCTGTCGAACGCCGTGATGTAGTAGGTCACCTTGCCAAGCGACTTCACCTCACCGCAGGGGATCTCGACACCGTACCCCTTGCCCATCTTGGTCATCTTGAGTTGCTTGAACTCAGACTCACCCTGGGTCTTGTAAAACAACTTCATCGACGCAACGCCATCGCCCGACGCGTAAATCGGAATCGGCGTGTTCTGTACCGACTCTTTCACCGCCTCGTGATTGAGGTCGCTAGCAGGCGCTGGACCTTTGTCTGGGGGAGTGTCCGTGCCGCCACCAGTAGACGTCGGCGCCGGAGTCGACGAGCCACCCGAGCCCGCCTTCTTCTTCGCCTCTTCGAACGCCTTGGTCACGTCGGGTGACGTGTAGTCCGGGTTCGTTTTGACGTTGGGATCAGCCTTGAGTGCTTTGACGAAACTCTCGACCGCGTCGGCCTGCTTGCCGGCATTCACTTGAATGATGCCGAGGTCAGCCAAGACCTTCGCCTTGAGCTCCTTCGAGCAGCCACTCTCGCCGCATTCATCAACGGCTTTACGCAGCTTCTTCTCTGCGTCGGCCCACCGCGAGTTCAAGAAGTCATCGTCCATCGCCTGAGAATCAAGCTTCTTCGCAGCATCGTCTTTCGGTGCCGCAAGCAGCGCCGGGGTCACGGACACCGCGGTAAGAAGCGAAACGAGGGCGAGGGAGATGCGAGAACGACCGATCACTTGAGATCCTCCGAGTCGAAAAGCACGCGCGTTCTTACCCCGAAGTCGCCACGAAGGGGAAGCAACTCGGCATAAAAATGACTCGCTGGTTGGTCGCCCCTCTTCGCGCCGAGAAGGCGAGTTTCTCCATCGACCCAAGCATTTCGAATGGGCGTGAAAAATTCCGAGGAGACACCAACGAGCAACACGATCGAAAGCATCTCACGCCCCTGCCAAAACGGACAAAACGACAACGAGGCGAGCGCCGAAACGCCCACCTCGCCGAAACCGCCACCCAAGTGGATAACGGCGTCGTCGCCGCCTTCACCTCGGTGCGGAGGAACTGCACGCGACGGTTCAAGGCTCGGTTCACATCGGTGTCGTTCGGGACAATGGGTTTGTCTTGGCCATAACCCACCGCGGTCAAACGCGTCGAAGAGATGCTCTTCTTCTTCACGAGGTAGTCGCGAACCGCATTCGCGCGGTCTTGCGAAAGCTTGGCGTTGTAACGCCGACCGGCATCGGTGTCGGCCTTACCCATGTACATGTTGTCGGTGTGCCCTTGCACCTCGAGCTTCATGTCGGGGAACTTGTTCAGCACGTCTGCCACTGCGTCGAGAATCGGGAACGACTCTTTTCGAATCGTCGACTTGCCCGTCTCGAAGTGAATCTGCTGCGTGATCTTGACCTCTTTGTCGGTCACGACGACGAGCGATTTGCCTGGGCAACCCTTCGGTGTGCCCTTCGGATCACCCGGCTCGTTCGGGCACATGTCCTCAAGGTCGGCGACAGTGTCTTTGTCGTTGTCGAGCTCAGGGCATCCGTCCTCATCCTCGAAGCCGTCCGGGTCTTCTGGGTCGTTCTTGCAAAGATCCTTCACGTCGGGAACGCCATCGAGGTCGTTGTCAGGCTCGGGGCATCCGTCCGTGTCGAGGTAGTCGTCCTTGTCTTCGGGATCCGTCGGGCATTGGTCGACCGAGTCAGGAATCCCGTCGCCGTCGGTGTCGGGATCATCCGGGCAGCCGTCGTCATCCTTGTAGCCGTTGTAGTTCTCGGGCTCATCAGGACACGAATCCTCTGGATCGAGATACCCGTCGCCATCCTTGTCGCCCACCTTCGGAGGCGGCTTCATGTCGCGGTCTCGGCAATAGGTCGGATCGGTCTGCTTTTCAGCAGCCGCAGCGTTGAGCTCAGCGATATCGAGGTGTGACTTCGCCTTCGAGATAAAGCCCTGCGCTAGCTCGATCTCAGCGAAGCGCGTGTGCGCTTGCGCCATCGCGAGCTCACGCGGAGCACACTGAATTGCACCCTTGTTGACCGACTCGGTGTTCTTCGCTTGAGCGCTTTCACACGCCCTGAAAGAATGTTGTCCGACCCGCATCCGACGGTTAGCAACAGCGTCGCTGCGACGAGCCCTGTTCGTGCCAAGAGCCTCACTTCTCGGACTCCTTCATCACCGTTCGAGAGATGTTGATCGCTTTGGTCGCTTCGTCTGCGGCAGCCTCTGCAAGGTCAATCGCATCGCTGTAGTCAGCGGACGCCGCCTCTTCAGAAGCCTTCTTCAGATACTCCTGCGCCAAGAAGTAGTGATACGGCGCCTTGTGCTCGGCGTCTTGCAGACGCGCTTGCTCGAGCTTCGACGAAGCCGCTCCCGCTTCCACCGCGTAGTAGAGACCGCCACAGCCCGTCATCGACAGACCTGCGCTCACCACCAACGCCACGCGGAGCGCTTTCGCTGCGCTCGCCAACCGCCGAATCATGCCCGATCGTTTACGAGCCACCACGATGATCACCCTTGCTCCGTCGATGGTGCGGAAAGGAAGAACCACGCTCTCGGTCGCGACCCTACCAAGCCCCGTCGTTCGCCGTCAATGAGCGTGGTGAGTGCGAACGCAGGTTTCGACACGCCTCATGCGTCGATACGGCGGTACACACCGATGACCGTACCCAAGATCGACACCTCTCGCTGATCGCTCGGCCGCACCAAAATCGGCGCCATCTCGCGATTCGCAGGCTCGAACCTCAGGAAGTCACGCTCTTTATAGAAGTACTTCACGGTCGCTTCGTCGCCGATCAGCGCGACCACGATCTGCCCGTTTCGTGCGGTCGAACCAGGCTTCACGAACACGTAATCGCCGTCGAGGATCCCCGCCTCGATCATCGACAGCCCCGAAATCCTCAACCCAAACGCCTCTCGACAGCCACGCACCAACGAAGGGTCGACCTTCATCGTGTCGAGCACGTTCTCGTCGGCATAGATCGGTTGACCCGCCGAAACGCGGCCCAAAATCGGGACCTCGAAGAGATCCTCACGCGACGAGCTCGGCTCACGTGACGAAGGCGCCAGCGATGAAGGCGGTGGTGAATCGGGGCCAATGTCCAGCGGTGCCCTTCGCTCCAGCACGCGCGTCGACGACGTCGGCTCCGAGCTCGGTGGGTCATCCATGCCGGGCAACGTCAGGTTCGTCGGTCGCAAGGTACGCGACTTCATGTCCGAACGCGTCAAATACCCACGAAGCTCGAGCGCTCGCAGGTGATCATTGACCCCGTTCGTCGACGAGATACCGAAGTGTCGACCAATCTCACGAATCGTCGGCGAAAACCCCTGCTCGGCGATGTACTCTCGAATGTATTGGAGAACTTCGAGTTGTCGCTTGGTCACACCTCGCATGAGCGCACGATACTGAACGGGCGTTCACTTGTCAACGCGAATATCAGACATACGCGCGCAGAGTGAGGGGGCCGAAGTTTGCCCCGGATTCAGCACGAGTCAAGCGTGCGACCGGCTCTCAGGCGGCACAGGCAGCGCACCCGACGCTCACAAAAAGCAAAACGGCACCTCGCGATGTGCGTGGTGCCGCATGAGCACTGGAGCCCGCTCAGCTCACTTCTTGATCTTCCACACCTTCTCGAAGATCTTCATCTCGAAGTCGTCGGTGTGGCAGGTCTGGCAAGACACCGCGTCGCCACCCTTCTTGGTGAGCTTCGACGCGGAGGTGTTCATGAGGTTCTTCACCGACTCTTTGTCAGTGCGGGTGAGGAAGTCATGGCGACCGTCATGACACGAATCGCAGAACAACGGGCCAGCGCCGCTCTTGAGCTTGACCGCGTAGTCGTCCCACATATGGGCTGCGATCTGCACGTTCGGCGTCGACTTCTTCTTGTCGCTCTTGTCGTGACAGTCGTCACACGCCATGCCGGTCGATTTCGAGAAGAACGGCATCAGCTTGACCCCTTGTCTGCCGTCTTCATCGACTTCATCGCAGTGAGTTTGTCGAGGTCGAAGCCAGCCGTCTTCAAACGGCTGCCATCTTCGAGCCCGAGAGCTCAGGCATCTTCGCAGCAGCAGGCGGGGTCGCCGTCGTCGCTGCAGACGTCGTCGGAGCTGGCGTGGTGGTCGCTGGGGCCGAGCTCGTTTTTGGCGCTGCGCTCGCGGGCGCATCTGCCGTCGGCTTCGCGGACGACACCTCACCCGCGGGGTTTGCGGGAGCCGGAGGACCGCCGCACGCCGCAGCGATCGCAGAGATCGCAACGGCCGAAAGAAGGGCAAACGTCGTGTTCGTTGCTTTTCGCATGATTTGGTGCGCTTTTCTCACGGTCTGGCCGCGTGTGTCCACTCTCGTGAACGACCCATTGCGTAGAACGTCAAAGTGCGCTGCACTGACTAAAATCGTCTCGTTACAACGGAAAGAACGAAAACCATTCCCGTTGTTCAAGTCACCAACGAGCGAAGGCACTCACGCGACCCCTCGTTTCGTTGCTATACGGCCGCATGGCTGCCCCCTCGGCGAACAACGGATCTGCGTCTTCCCCGTCTGGCTTCCCTCCCCCAGCCCGACCTGTACACGTGTCGCTTCTCGGCTGCGGCACCGTCGGCGGAGGCGTTCTCCGTTTGCTTCAAGAAAACGCCGATCGACTCTCCAGCCGGATCGGCGCCCCACTTGTCGTGCGTAAGGTGCTCGTTCGTGATCTCGATCGAGCGCGCGTACCCGAATGTGATCGTGCGTGGCTCACCACCAATCCGCGTGACGTTCTCGACGATCCAGAAACCGACATCGTCGTCGAGGTCATGGGCGGCATCGACCCCGCAAGCTCGTTTCTTCGCGAGGCGATCGCCAACGGAAAGCAGGTGGTCACCGCGAACAAAGCGTTGCTCGCACACCAAGGGCCCGCGTTGGTCGAGCAGGCCGTAAAGCAGGGCGTCGACCTCGCCTTCGAAGCCTCCGTGGGCGGCGGAATTCCCGTCATCCGAACCCTCCGCGAAGCCTTGATCAGCGACAAGGTCGAAGGGCTGACTGGGATCGTCAACGGCACCTGCAACTTCGTGCTCACGCGCATGCGTCACGACGGTCTTTCGTTCGCAGACGCTCTCGCAGATGCGCAAGCTCGCGGTTACGCCGAAGCAGACCCCACGCTCGATGTTGATGGTCACGATGCAGCGCAAAAACTCATCGTTCTCGCCATGCTCGCCTTCGGAACCAAGCTCGACCCGAGCGAGGTGCCCACTGCAGGGATCCGCGACGTGGACGCAGCCGATCATCGATACGCAGCTCGCTTCGGTTACGTCGTCAAACACCTCGCGATCGGTCGCGATCACGGCGACTCGGTCGAGCTCCGAGTACACCCAGCGCTCGTGCCCGCAGACTCGGTTCTCGCCAGCATTTCTGGTGTGCTCAACGCTCTGCAAATCCAAGGCAAAGCGCTCGGCCCCTGCTTGCTATCGGGGCGTGGAGCAGGCGATCTCCCGACCGCCGTCAGTGTGGTCGCCGACCTCGTCGAGGTGGCTCGTTCGCGACGCGAAGGAGCGCAAGGTCTCTCGACACGAGGACTGCATCTCAAGCCACGCACACTACGACCCGCCGACGACACGGTGAGCCGTTTTTATCTGCGCTTCAGCGTGGTCGATCGCCCAGGTGTGCTCGCCGCCATCGCGGGCATTCTTGGCGAGAACGAAGTGTCCATCGAACAGATGGTGCAAGAGGGTCGAGGCGATCTCGCTCACCCCGTCGACATCGTGATGATCACGCACGCTGCTCGCTACGGTGGCATCCGCAAATCATTGGCAGCGGTCGCCCCGCGCTACTTCGTCGCCGGTTCACCACGCGTGTTGCGAATCGAAGACGGACAGTGATCTCAACCAGGAGCGAGCGACTTCACCTCTCGACGAAAATGCTCGCCTCGCTGCTGAAAATCCTTGTACACGCCGTAGCTCGGTGAGGCGGGGCTGAAGAGGCAGGTGCGACCAAGAGGCGTCGCGTTGGCGCACCACCGCACAGCGTCGGGCACATCCTTCGCCACGTACACATCGATTCGTCTTGCCTGATCGAACAACTGTGCTCGACTCGAGATCAACTCGGCCAAGCGAAGGCCGCTCGCGGGCAACACAGCGACCTTCGTCACTTGTTTCGCTACCAGCTCGTCGTACAGCGGCGTGAAGTCGTACCCGCGGTCGTGTCCACCCACGATGATCGATCCCACGTCATCACCGAAGGCTTCGATCGCCGCCACCGCAGCCTCGGGCGCCGTCGAGATCGAGTCGTTCACCCAGCGAACGCCAGCGACTTCGCCCACGACCTCGAGGCGATGAGGCAAGCCCTCGAACACACTGATTGCACTCGAGATCTCGGACGCGTGCGCGACCAGATCTACACCCGCTTGCGACGCTGCCGTCAACGCCGCAAGCGCATTGAGTCGATTGTGCGCGCCTCGCAATCGCATCGTGTCGTCGAATAGCTTCTGGCCGTTCACGTAGAACGATCCGTCGTGGAGCTCGACGCTGCAGTTGCGCCCGAAGCCCACGTGCTTGCTCGGTCCGAGTGGCAGTCGCGCAGACAGCTCTCGATCGTCAGCGTGAAATACCACCACATCATCAGGTCGTTGCGACTTCGCGAGCCGTAGCTTTGCTCCGTAATACGCCTCGAGCGAGCCGTGCCAATCGAGGTGCTCTGGGAACAAGCACAAGATCACTGCAATCGATGGCCCAAGGGTCAGATCGTTGCACTGGTAGCTCGAGAGCTCGATCACCGTCGTTGCACGCGTCGATACGATCTCATCGAGTCGATCGAGGCACGGCGCGCCGATATTGCCAACGAGCACCGATCGCACTCCACTCGCTTCGAGCGTCAGGTGAGTCAGCGTCGACGTGGTCGACTTTCCCTTGCTTCCCGTGATTCCAATCACGGGCAAACCAGCATCTCGAACGCGCTCCAAGAACAGGTTCGTCGACGTGGTCACGGCGAGCGACTGAGCAGCAGCAGCCACGAGCAATGGGTGAGACGGAGGCACTCCTGGCGAACGCACCAACCAATCGAATCTCTCGCTCAACGTTCCATCGTGGGCCGCGTTCGTCGCATCCAAAAACTCGATGGGCCCAAGTGACTCTGCCTCAGCATCGGTCGGCGGAGCACCGTCGACAAACACGACGAGCAGTCCGTGATGCCCCCAGCGTCGAAGCGCACGCGCGACCGATCTGCCTTCGAGACCAAAACCCAAGATCGAAACGTGTTGCTCAGCGATGGACGAGGTAAGCATCGAGCGCCTTCTTCCAGTGGGCAGGCATCGCGTGCTCGTCCGAAATCGACAACGCCTCTCGAACCAACGCATCGGGGTGGTCGATCGACGGAAGCACGCGTGAGACAAAAAATTTCATCGCCGCCGTTTCGTCTTGCTGGTGCGCACGATACGCGAGCACAAGTGCAGCAAGCGTCTCATCGGGTGTTCCCACACACTCGAAGGGCTTGTGCGCACGAAGGCCGAGCAACTCTTCGAGCATCGGCACAACATCCTCGCGACCCAGCACCTCGGTCTCAAACACTCTGTTCATCTGCTCACGCGTCAACACCGCGCTTAGAATGGTCGCAACGAAGACGCACTTCGGGCAGTGCCCACACCAACGCTGCGGCGCCCCCAGCCCGTCCACTTTGAAGTTCGCGTTGCATGATGTAACCGCGTCGAAGTAGCGCTCGTGAGATGCAAACGCGCGAGCAATGCGAAGCTCAGACAAGGGGCGGAGAAGTGAGAAGTATTTCGGAGCGCCCGAGATCTTACGCTCCACCCACGATTGAAAGAGCTGCTCGAATCGCAGGCTCTTGCTCCACTGATGGTTGATCTCGATGCCATCGAGGACGACGTTGCCAAACGACGCGCTTCGTTCGTTCGAGGTGATCACCTCGTCGTACCCGCCGATCAACGCAACCAACAGCGAAAGGTGCGCGATGTACGCCGAGATCGGGATGTGCCCGTTGTACGCACCCGCGCGATTCAACTCGAACAAGGCAGGGTCGATCGTTCGACGCGCAACGAGGTGCGGCATCTCTGCCGCCTTCGCAGCAGAGCGTATCCACGGCGGCGCGCCCACTGAAAACAACGTCGCCGCAACCCCTGCCTCTCGCACGACCTCTGTCGAGACTGCAGAGTCTTTCCCTCCGCCCACGAGCACCAGCGGTCCGTGAGCTTGCTTCGGTGCGGCCACCAGCGACTGTGAGCTTCCCGCACTCACAAAATCGAAGCGGCCGCGAGGGGACAATCCATTGCGAAAGAAATACTCACCCAGACCGAACGTGTAGAGCTCGTTCCAGTAGTCGACATCTTCGGCGCGCATCGACGCGACAGGAGCAACCGATCGAGGGCACGCGGCCTTCCAGTAGCTCACGCCACCGACCACGTGTAGGCCGTCGAGTGCAGCTTCGATCGCAGGGTGTTTCTCGAGCCCAGACGCATCCACCGGCAGCTCGATGCGCTCTCGAAAATCGACTGTCCCACCCACACCTTCGAGTCGATATCCGAGCTCAACGTGAGCCCCCTGGATCGAGCGATCCGTGAACACGAAACGGTCGAAGCGCGTGCGAGGGTCAGCGCCTGTCTTGATATCCTCGTGCTCGCTCATCCGGTCGACTCCGCCATCGCGCCTACCAGAGGCGAAGCAACGCGGCCAACTCTGGTGTTACGCTTGCCCAACCTTGGCTCCACCATCCACTCTACCCAAGCTATCCGAGCTAGTTCCAACCGAAGTAGCTCTCGACGTATGTGACGCTGTCCTCGAGCACACGCTCCAACTTTCGCGTGCACTCGGGCTCAACGCGATCACAGCCGACTCATCCCAAATCGCGTCGAATGAGCCGCTCGGTCAGGCCGTGCAAAGACTTGTTCGATTTGCGCAGTCAGGATCGATCGATGACGCGATCAAACCCGAGGACGCTCTCCGACAAGTTTGCTTCGCCCTTTTTTCCACCGTCGCATCCGAGCCTATGTCGCTATCCGAAGGGCTGCCTTCTGGCGTGAACCCTGAAACAGCAATAGGCGTCGCGATGATTGGTACATTCGCGCGTTTGAAACTCGCTCGCGGAGAGGGTCTTTCCACCCGCGAGCTAGCGTCTCTATCCAGTCTATCTATTCGTCAAATCCAGCAACTCATCGCGGGCGGCAAGCTACAAGCCGCCGGTAGCAATGTTTCCGCGAAGGAGGCAGTTCGCTGGCTCGGAACTCGGCACATCGCGGTGTGATTCGCTAGACGGACGCCGCGGCTCGAATCGTCGAGTTGCTCTCGAGCATGCCCACCCGACGCATCCAGGCGACTTCGTCACGAATCGTCTCACGCATCGGGCGGAACGTGATCCCGAGCTCTTTTTGCGCCTTCTCTGAGCTCACGCGAAGTCGGTGATTCATCACGCGAATGCCCTCGACCGACATCGCTGTTGGCTGCCCTGAAAGGCGTGACCACGTCTGCGCCATGAACGCGACCGCTAGCGCAACCGGGTACGGAATCTTGAATCGCGGCGCACTCACACCGAGCTCTTGTGCTGCGATCGAAGCCAGGTCGAAGAGCTCGTAATACTCACCGCCCACGATCGTCCGTTCACCCGGGCGCCCCCTTTTCAGCTGGCGAGATCATCGCCTGCAACGTCGCGCGCATCCACCGATGACGAGCCTCCCGGTGGCATCGCCGGGATCTTCCCCGCCGCGAGATCGAATGACCTGCCCGCTACCCGTGGGGCCAAGATCACCCGGCCCCCACATCCATGCGGGCAAGACCGACATCACCTCGAGCGAAGAGCCCGCAAACTTCTCACGAGTCAGCGCTTCCGATCGAACCTTGCTCTTGGAAATAGGAGTTGTTCGGTGATCGGGTCGGGCGGCGTGCTCCTCATCGCCCAGTGCACCATTTTGGTTTTGAATGACCAGTTCCAGAAGAGCTCGTGTCGACAGCACGTCGCACACCACGAGCTTTTGCTGCGTCGAGCAACGCAATCGTTCCGTCAACGTTGATGCGATCGATCTTCGCAGCGTGATCGCCTGGGGCGTAGTACTCGCGAAAATACGCCGCGGTGTGGAACACGACGTCGCACCCTTCAGGCGCATCTGCGAACGCCGAGACGTTCTCCATGTCGCCTTCGACGATGTCGATGTCGAGACCGCCAAGACTCTTGCGAGCCTTCTCTGGGCGAACGTGCTGACCTTGTCGCCTCGTGCCACCAATGCACGAACCAAGTTGTTGCTGTACGGCCAGCGCCCGCGTGACAAACGCCTTCATTTCGGACCTCCGTTCAATCTGAACAGCGATCAGATGGCAGCAATCTGAACAACGTCAAGATCGTTCCTGATTTATGTTTGACGCCCATGGCAACCGCTCGCGGAACCCGCCCGGTGTACTCGGCTGAGAAGAAGGCCCCCTCACGCGCAGTGACCGGCAACGCGCTCACACCCACTCAAACCGAGCCCAGCGCCACGCACGGGTATCACCACGGGGCAAATCCGCCGAGCGATCATCGACGCAACGCTCGCTGCTCGCATCGCGCCGGCATTCACAGGTTTTCGATCGAGAGGTGGCTCGCGTGGCCGGGGGTATCTGCAGCGGCGCCCTACCACCACTTCAAAGATCGCGATGCGATCTTCGCCGCGATTGCAATGCAAGGCTTCCGGCACTTCACGAGATCGCGACCTCCCCGACTCACTGCAGCTCATTGCAGGCGCATCGCCCATCTCGCCCAGGTCTATGTGACCTTCGCGATCGACCACCCAGGACACTACCAGGTGATGTTTTCTCCCAAAGCTCAACGACGCGACCACCTACCCAGAAAAGCACGCGGCCGGCGACCAGGGCTTTTCAGGCGCTGCCTCAGGCTCATTGAATCATCACGCCCCAAAAGCACCGAAGAGGAGCAGCGCATTCTCGCCATCACGGTGTGGTCGACGGCCCATGGTTTTGTCTCGCTCTGGCAACACGGCCCGCTGCGCGACAAGCCCGACCTTCCAGGGTTTGCGCCGCTTGTCGCAGCGCTTGCCGACAACATCGCGACCATGCTTCTGCGCAGCTAAACCGAGCCACAACAGCGCATGTGGTGGGCCAGCCAAGCACCAGTCTGATAGAGCACCACGACATGCTCGATGTGTCGCAACTTTCGGTAGATCAGCTCTGGACAGCTCATCGTTGGTGGCTTCGACGGCGATACGTTGCCCGCTCGCTACCGTCAGGCGCTTGCCGAGAGAAAGCGGGCAGGAGCGATCCTGTTTCGACGCAACCTGACCAGTCTCGAATCCACGCGAGCGCTCTGCACCGCGATCGCCACGGTCGATCCTGACGCACCTCCGTTTATCGCCGTCGATGAAGAGGGAGGCCGCGTGGGCCGACTACCTGCTCCGTATCAGCGACTCCCTCCGATGCGCGAGCTTGCTCAAACACTCACTCTCAACGGGCTTGAGCGCGAGGGTGAAAAGCTGGGCGAAACACTCGCTAAACTCGGGTTCAATCTCGACTTTGCGCCCGTGCTCGATGTCGATACGAACCCTGCAAATCCGATCATCGGAGACCGCGCGTTTTCGAACGTCCCTCATGAAGCAGCACGTCGCGCGCTCGCGTTTGCCAAAGGTCTCTCGACACATGTGATGACCTGCGGAAAACACTTTCCAGGGCATGGCGACACGCACCTCGATAGCCATCTTGCGCTTCCGATCATCGAGCACGACGACGCTCGACTTCGCTCAGTTGAGCTCGTGCCCTTTGCAGCGGCATCACCGCGCGGCGTCGACAGCATGATGAGCGCGCACATCGTGGTGACGGCGTGGGATCCCTCCACCCCCGCGACGCTCTCACACAAGATCTGTACGAAGATCCTCCGAGAAGAGCTGGGCTTCGATGGAGTGCTGTTTTCGGACGATCTCGAGATGAAAGCCGTGGCCGATTTGTACCCCGTCGAAGTCTCATCCGGTTCGCGCGATCCGAAGCCGGATACGACATTCTGTTGATCTGCAAAGACGAAGATCTGAACCGCGCTGCTTCAGGCGCTCACTGCCAAAGCCAGCTCCGACGAAGCGTTTCGAAGGCACGATGGCCAGTAGTCACCCGTTCATTTCGTCTGCGAGACTGGCACCCACCACGACTCGCCTGATCACTCCCGCAGCGTTTGTCGCGAGCCCTTGCGCCTACCACATGAACGCCTGAGTATGCGGCGTTGCCCGAAAGCCGATCGAGCACCGTCTCGTCAGTGATGTCGTTGACGCTCTGACCCGCGTGTTCTCGCGCAACCGATAGCTTTGCCCCCTCACGATGATGACCCCAACCGTGAGGCGCGCTCACCACGCCTGGCATGATCTCGTCCGAGATTTCAGCGTGGATCGACATTGTCCCTCGCGTGGACTCGACCTCGACGAGGTCGTCGTTCGCGATGCCCAAACGCGCTGCATCCGTTGGATGGATCAGCAGCGTGAACCTGCGTGGGCCCTTCACCAGTCGGTAGCTGTTGTGAAGCCAAGAGTTGTTGCTTCGGAGATGTCGGCGTCCGATCAACACCAGCTTCCCCTCCACTGGCGTCGCCTTCTCTTCGACCCATCGACGTAGCGCAGGGATCTCTCCCACGAACATCTGCGGCGCTAGATTCACTTTTCGATCCGCGGTTTTCAGCAGGCCCGGTAGACGTGGAACCAACGGCCCGAGATTGCGTCCGTGAGGGTGCTTCTTCACCTCCTCGAGCGTGGTCTTGTAGGGGCCGATGCGAAGTGCGAGATCGACGATCAGCTCGGGCCCGAGGCGCTCACCGAGCGAAGCCAGCGAATCGATCACACGAGCCATCACCGCGCTATCGCCCAGATGGATACGAAGGCCGAGCTCGAGCGCGATCTCCCAGTCGTGTCGCTCGTCACCTGCGCGGGCCATCGGAGGCGCCACGTACTTCGCTCCGTTCCGAACCGAAAACGCGTTCAATGCCAGATCGAAGTGGGCTCGCTGGAGCGGCGAAACAGGCGGAAGAATCACGTGCGCATGTCGCGTGGTCTCGTTGAGAAATCCATCGATGCACACGACGTGATCGAGACTCGCGAGAGCCTTCTCGATCCGACGTCCGTTCGGCGCAGAGAGAACGGGGTTCCCCGCAGAGGTGATGAGCGCGCGAATCTGACCTTGGCCAGGGGTCTCGATTTCCTCGGCGAGCACCGCCACGGGAAGCTCTCCAGCAACCTCACGCAAACCGCGAACACGACTTCGGTACGAGCTGTGACCACGAAGACCAATTCGATCTGCGATAAACGCAACGTCGGCGGCGGGGGTCGCCCACATCGTTCCGCCTTCACGGTCGAGATTGCCCGTGATCGCTGCGAGCGAATAGATCGCCCACGACGCGAGCGTTCCGTGCTCTTGATGGCATGTGCCCACACGCCCGTAGGCGGCAGCTCGCGACGATGTTGCGAACGCACGCGCGAGCTCTCGAATCTTACTCGCGGGCAGCCCGATAGCGGTTTCGACTCGCTCGGGCGAAAGCTCGCTCGCAGCCCGACGAAGCTCATCCACCCCGCGAAAGAACCCGCGAGAGTCGTCGACCCGTACGAGGTTCTCGTCGAAGAGGGTGTGGATCATCGCGAGCACGAACGCCGCATCGGCACCTGGGCGTATGAACAAGTGCTCACTCGCAGCCTCGGCCGTCTCGGTGCGGCGAGGGTCGACCACGACAACTTTGCCTCCGCGATCTTTGATCGCCTGAATGCGACGTCGCATATCAGGCGCCGTCATGATGCTGCCGTTGCTCACCAACGGGTTCGCACCGATGATCAGGAAGAACATCGTGCGATCAACATCGGGGATTGGCATATGAAACACGTGCCCAAACATCTCATGAGAGGCGAGCATGTGAGGGATTTGATCCGTCGACGACGCCGAGAAGAGATTGCGCGTGCCCAACGATCTCAGCACCGCTTGGCCGAAGGTCATCAACCCCAAATTGTGCGCGGTTGGGTTCCCCTGATACACCGCGACAGCATCGTTACCGTGTCGCTTTCGTACGTCGCGGATCCCCTGGGCAGCGCGGGTCAATGCTTCTTCCCACGTTGCTTCACGAAGAGAACCACCGTCACGCACCATCGGCCGACGTAGGCGATCGGGGTCGTCGTGAAGGTCCTGCATGCCCACGACTTTCGGGCACACGTAGCCACGACTCATCGGGTCGTCTGGATCGCCTCGAACACCGATGACTTTTCCTGCGTCTTCATCGACGAGGATCCCACAGGCGGCTTCACACAACAGGCACGTGGCGAGATGACGACGAGACATCCCGCGAAGGGTACAGCAAGATGCGCCGCCATGAACGATCGCTTCATCGTCGCAGCTCAACGAATCTGCACGCACGTCAACGCAGTAGCCGGGAGAGACCTGGGCGAGACGTTGAATGGAGCGATATTGGTCGAACAAGGAGTCATTCGCGCCATCGGATCCGAAGCCGAGATCTCGGCTCTTGCCCCCGATGCACAGGTGCTTGCGCGAGCTTCGTTGATCACCCCTGGGCTCGTCGACGCGCATACGCACGCAGCGTGGGTCGGTTCGAGGCACGAAGAGTATTCGGTGAGGCTTGCCGGAGGTGACTACGAAGCCATCGCACGAGCAGGCGGGGGCATCGTATCGACGATGAACGCCGTGCGCTCAGCGACCCAGGATGAGGTCGTTTCGCAGTTGAAATCACGTCTCAAGCGGATGGCGTCGCTGGGGGTGACAACGGTCGAGGTGAAGTCGGGTTATGGCCTCGATGAAGCCAACGAACGAAAGCTCCTCGAAGCCATTCAAGAAGTCGCGCGCGATCCCTCGCTCCCTCGTGTCGTGGCGACGTATCTCGCGCTTCACGCGATTCCGCCAGAACGACGCTCGGATCGCGAGAGCTACGTGAATGACGTGGCAACGCGGTGGCTACCGTCGATCGCGAAGGCGTCGCTCGCGCAGTTCGCGGATGTATATGTCGATCGTAATGCATTCACCCTAGACGAGGGCGCTCGCGTATTGAGCGCCGCGCGAGAGCACGGCCTTGGTGTGAGAATTCACGCAGGCCAATTCGCCGACATCGGCGCCGTCGAGATGGCCACCCGGCACGGCGCTCATTCAGCCGATCACCTAGAGCAAGTGTCGCCCGCTGCACTCGAATCGATGGCGGCCGCGAACACCTTCGCCGTGTTGTTGCCCACCGCAAGCTGGACACTCGCGCAACAACCGCCGCCAGTTGCAGCGATGCGTTCGGTCGGAGTGAAGCTCGTGGTGGCAAGCGACGCCAACCCTGGAACGGCGCCCACGGAGAGCTTGCCGTTGGCTCTTGCCATGGCCGCGCGGAACTACGGTCTTACCGCAGAGGAAGCGCTTCTCGGAGCCACAACTCACGCAGCTCAGTCACTCGATCTCGATCGAGTCGGCTCACTTCAGGTCGGTCACAGTGCGGACCTCGTGCTGTGGGATCTGCCTCACGAGCGCGCACTGATTCAACCTTGGGGTGTCTCGCGTGCGAGTGTCGTCATCGCACGCGGTGTTGTCATTTTCGATCAGCGATAACGTGCCCGTTGCGACGTGGCGCAGGTTCATGATCGGGGTGTGGAAGGTCGCTTGATCTGCCATCGACATCTGCTTGCGACGCTTCGGCATCGACTGGTGCAGCGTCGCTGAATCGAGGATCGCTTCACAGAGCGAAGCGAAGTCGTAGCCAGCAGCCTGAGCGATCCGTGGGAGCAGACTCGTCTCGGTCATCCCCGGCAGGGTATTGACCTCGAGCACGTACTCGTTCTCTTCATCCGTCACGAGCAGGTCGACGCGAACCGCACCCGTGCACCCCAACGCATTTGCCGCGCGCTCTGCGAGATTCAACACGCCACGCTGTCGCGTCGCCGGAAGTCGCGCAGGAAGGAAATACTCCGTCATGCCTGGCGTGTACTTCGCTTCGTAGTCGTACAAGCCCTTCTTCGGAACGACCTCGATCGCGCCCAACACCCGGCCGTTCAAGATGCCGACTTGGATCTCGTGTCCGGTCACGAACCGCTCGACGATGGCGACGCGATCGAGATCGAGCGCCTTGTCGACCGCTCGCGCGAGCTCGCTCATGTTCGTCGCTTTCGACACGCCCAGACTCGAGCCTTCACCGCGTGGCTTCACGATCGCTGGGAAGCCGAAAGAGCCGTGTTTGTCCTCGAGATCGAAGCGAGCATCACCTGCATCGACAGCGTAATAGGCAGGCGTCGGCACGTTGTGCAGACGGAAGAGCTCCTTTGCCTTGAGCTTGTCCATCGCAAGCGCACTCGCGAGCACGGACGAGCCCGTGTAGGGGATCGCCAACAGCTCGCAAAGCCCTTGAATACAGCCGTCCTCACCATGTCGACCATGCAGCGCGAGGAAGACGGATTCGACGTCAGCGCGACGAAGTTGGGTCGACGGATCTTGGTCTGCGTCGAGCACGATCGACACCACATCGTGACCCTTCGAAGCGAGCGCAGCAGCAACCGCACGACCCGAGCGCAGGCTCACCTCTCGTTCACCCGACGTACCGCCCATCACGACACCGACTCGCTGCTGGCTCATGGCTTCTCCTTGCTCTCGAGCCGGCCTTATCAGGGCTATCGACGTAGGGACAAAAAAGTGGAGTAACCTCTTTTCGATGACCTCCCAGGACGCTCTCGATAAGGCGAGCAACGCACGACCCGGTGAAGAAATTGACGCTGAAATTCTCGGGCAATTCTTGGCCGAGCGACTCGAGGGGTTCGAGGGGCCGTTGACTGTACGCCAGTTCACCCGTGGGCATTCGAACCTCACTTACCTGCTGAGCACACCCTCGCGAGAGTACGTGCTCCGTCGCCCACCCTTCGGCGCCAAAGAGATCAAGGCAGGTCACGACATGCTTCGCGAGCATCGAGTGCTTGCCAAGCTCGCTCCGATCTACCGCAAAGCCCCAATGCCGCGCGTGGCAGTGGGTGATGAAGAGTCTCCGATTGGCGCGCCGTTCTACGTGATGGATCGCGTCGAAGGCGTGATCCTGCGTGCCTCACCGCCGAAAGGGGTTTCGCTGACTCCACAGGTGATGCGCTCTCTCTCGATCGCCACGGTCGACGCACTCGCAGAGCTGCATGCGATCGACATCGAGAGCACTGGATTGATCGAGCTCGGCAAACCCGACGGGTACATCTCTCGACAGGTATCGGGCTGGACAGAGCGTTACTCGAAAGCCCGTACGGATCAGATCGATGCGATGGAAAGCACAGCGCGTTGGCTGCTCGATCACATCCCGACGTCGAGCCGACGAGCGACCGTGATCCACAACGACTTCAAGTACGACAACATGGTGCTCGACCCAAACGACCTGTCTCAGATCAAAGCGGTTCTCGACTGGGAGATGTCGACGGTGGGTGACCCACGCATGGATCTCGGCACCACGCTCGCCTATTGGTTCACGGAGAATGATCCAGACGAGCTGCGGACGCTTCCGCTCGGGCTGACTTCACTGCCGGGGAATTTGAACCGTCGCGAGGTGCTCGATCGGTACATCGAAAAGACCCAACAGCCGTTCGACGACGCACTGTTTTTCTACGTCTTTTCACTCTTCAAAGTGGCAGTCATCGCGCAGCAAATCTACTTCCGCTTCGCTCGCGGCTACACCCAAGACCCTCGCTTCGGCACGATGATCATGGGCGTGCATCTGCTGGGACAAGCTGCAGAGCGATCGATTCAGACTGGCGTCATCTGAGGTCGATCGTCACCGAAGCGGATCAGCAACCTCGATCTCAACGAGCACGGCGGTGATGTTGTCGCGACCGCCGCGACGGTTGGCGAGGTTGATAAACTCCATCACCGCTTGATCACCCGGCAGCGTGCAGATCGACGGGATCTCGTTTTCTTTCAGGTAGCCGTGCAAACCGTCGCTGCAGAGCAAATAGCGATCACCCGGGATCAGATCGACCACGCCCGTGTCGACCTGCACGTAATCTCGGTTGCCCACCGCGCGAGTGATCACGTTCTTGTGAGGCGATCGCAGCGCCTCTTCTTCTGAGATCAAACCCTGGCTGAGCTGCCATGCGATCAGCGTGTGATCTTCAGTGAGCTGCCGAGCCACCCCATCGCGAACTTGGTACACGCGACTGTCACCGACCTGGCCTGTGATCGCAAAATCGCCGAGCACGAGAAGCGCCGAGATCGTGGTGCCCATGCCGTGCTTGTCACGCTCGAGCTCTGAGATGGCGAAGAGCATGTAGGTGGCCGCCTGGATCGCTCCCTCCATCATTCGACATGCGGCCCGAACGCGCTCTTCGGATACGGGCCCACGTAGCTCGGGCACCGACTCGAGCCCTCGCTTGATCATGCCGTAGATGGTGTCGACCGCTTCGCTGCTGGCGATCTCTCCAGCCGCGTGCCCGCCCATTCCGTCAGCGACAACGAAGAGCCCCAAGTCACTATCGACGAAGAATGCATCTTCGTTCGAGGTGCGTCGCCGGCCCACATCACTGAGCGCGTACGAGATGACTGAAATATCGAGCATGGGTTCGGTCTGCTGGGGGTGATTCGCCGAAGGGGCCTATCGTAGCGGTCTTGAGAAGGAAAGGTGCGAAAGAAAGCTCACAAACAGAGTGATCGATCTCATTGCCGAGAAACGTGGCTCTCACCCGACCACGCCATCACGGAATGGCAGTGAATGGGTGGACGAACAATCCGCTGCGAAGCTTGGGTTCGAACCATGTGCTCTTCGGCGGCATCAACGAGCCTGCGTCGCTGACGGCAAGCAACTGCTCGATCTGCGTGGGAAACAGGTGAATCGCGAGGCTGAACCCCTCGTCTCGAACGCGCTTTTCGAGCTCGGCAGCACCACGAATACCACCGACGAAATCGACGTTCTTGTCGCGACGCGGATCGTCGATGCCGAACAACGGAGCGAGGATTTGATCCTGGCAAATCGAGCAATCGAGACTCGCTACAGGGTCAGATGCATCGAACGACCCTTCGCGAGCTTTCGCGAGATACCAACGTTGATTGACGTAGATTCCGAACGCTCGTGGGTGAGGCGGCGCAGGAGTATCGCTCTCTGAAACGTCGAATCGATCACGAAGCAACGCGAGAAGCTCGTCGCCAGAACGCCCTTTCACATCGCGAACGAGACGGTTGTACGCGAGGATCTGCATCTGATCGTGCGGAAACACGACGGCGAGAAAGACTCCGTGATCGCCCGCGTCACTCTTTGCCTTTCGAGCGGCGTGCACACGCGAAGCGGCCGCAGAACGGTGATGGCCGTCAGCCACATAGAGCGCGTCAACGTCGGTCGAAAAAGCCTTCTCGATGGCGGCCGAAAGCTCGGGTGTGAGATCCCATACCTCGTGACGCACACCATCGGCCGTTCGGAAATCGAGCACAGCCGGAGCTGACGTCGCCTGCTTGACGAGAGTGTCGATCGACGCCTGTGCTCGGTAGGTGAGAAATACAGGCTCGTCGTGAGCGCCCATCTCGTCGATATGACGGGTGCGATCGTCCTCTTTGTCGGCGCGAGTTTTCTCGTGCTTCTTGATCACGTCGCGATCGTATTCGTCGACCGATGCGCAACCCACCACGCCGATCTGTCGATGTGTGCCCATCGTCTGCGCATAGAGCCAAAGCGATGGGCCGGCCTGAGTCAGCGCACCATGGCGAAACAAGTCGACGAGCGCTTTACGACCTTCGGCGTAGACGCGGTCATCATGCTCGTCGGTGTCGTCGGGCAAGTTGATCTCGGGTCGCGACACGCGAAGGAAACTGATCGGATCGCCGCCAGCAAGCGCACGAGCCTCGACGGTGTTGATCACATCATAGGGAGGGCTTGCAACGCGGAGAGCCGCTTCGTGAGGAGGGCGGAGCGCAGAAAAAGCTCGGACGATGGCCACGCGCCCTCGATACAACAACCACGGCAAGCTGTCACACGGTGTGGCGATCTGGCGCGCGGATCGCTACAACCGCGGCCTGTGACCCGTCTCCGCGCACGCCTCGAGCAGCCGATGCGGCCCGACTCCGTGGCGGAGGGGGCCGTGGTAACCGTGCTTCGTGTACCCGTTGAAATGGCGGGGAAGCGTCTGGATATCTTCGTGCAGTCAGAGCTGAAACGCACGAGCCGAACACGAGCGCAGATGATCGTCGAGGCGAGCGCCTACGACGGAGAAAACGGACGAAAGCTCAAGTCGAACGATCGAGTTCGAGCCGAGCAACGCGTGTGCTTGTGGCGCCCGGCTTGGGATGAGGTCGAAGTGCCCACGGACCTGCCGATCTTGTTCGAGGACGAGCACTTTCTGGCGATCTCGAAGCCAGCGGGCGTGCCGGTTCACCCGACCGCTCGCTATCACAAGAACACCGTCGTCAAGCTGCTCGAGAGCAAACGCCCTGACGAGACCTTGATGCTCGCGCACCGACTCGATCGCGAGACATCAGGGGTGTTGCTGTTGTCGAAAACGTCTGCAGCGGATCGCGCGATCAAGAAAATGTTCGCGACCCATGACGCGATCCAGAAGAGTTATCTCGCGATCACGTGGGGCGTGCCTCGAGAGAAGAAGTTCCGTGTCGACCTGCCTCTCAAGCTCGACATGACCTCGACCACGAAGGTGCGTATGTGCGTCGCTGACGACGGGTTGAAAGCAGGAACACGCTTCGAACTGCTCGAAGTGCGACAACGCGGAGACCAACAGTACGGCCTCTTGCGATGTGATCTCGAGACGGGCCGACAACACCAGATTCGCGTTCACCTCGCCGCCAATGAGCTGCCGATCGTGGGCGACAAGCTCTACGCCTTCGACGAGGGATATTTCAAACGCGACATCGACGGCGAAGCGACCGACGAAGACCGTGAGCGCCTCGAGCTACCTCGTCATGCGCTGCACGCCTATCGTATCGAGTTGCCTCACCCGATGACCAACGAACCATGGGTCGTCGAAGCGTCATTGCCCGACGACATGCAGGTGTTTTGGTCGTCGCTCACACCAACTTCGACTTGAGCTTCTCGGCAGTGGCGGGCTCAGCACGAAACTGAACCAGCACACCGTCTTCTCGATAATCTTCTTTGATCACATGTGCCTGCTCGTGCAGCTCGCTCACGAGTTTTTGCTGCGAGTACGGCACCAGGATCTCGGCGTCGACCATCCGCTGATCGAAGAAGTCGATGATGTATTGGCGAAGTCGCGCCACATCGTCGGGGTTACGACTCGAGACAACGAGCGACCCAGGAAACTCACGGCGAAGCAGCTTCTGTTCGGCCTCGTCGATCTGATCGGCTTTGTTGAACACGAGCGTCGTGTCGACACGGTCGGCACCGATCTCGGCCAACACATCACGCGTGACTTGAAGCTCAGAACGCCACGTCGGGTCAGAGCCATCGACGAGGTGGAGCAACAACGTGGCCTCGAGGGCCTCATCGAGCGTCGAGCGAAACGACGCAACCAGATCGTGTGGGAGCTTCTTGATGAACCCCACGGTGTCGGACACCAGCACGCGAGGCTTCACCTCGGGGTGCAGAGCACGCACGGTTGTGTCGAGCGTGGCGAAGAGCTTGTCGGCTACCAGAACCGAGCTGCCCGTGAGTGCCCGCATCCACGAAGATTTCCCCGCGTTGGTGTAACCCACGAGGGCGACGGTTCTCGCTTCGCGGCGGTGAGCGCGTCGATTCGATTGCTCTTTCTGGATCGCCTCGAGCTGCTCGCGAAGCTCAGCGATGCGATCACGAATCTTACGTCGATCGATCTCGAGAGCAGACTCACCTGCTCCCCTACCCGCTTGTCGCTCGGCCCCGTGAGAGCTCTCGCGCATCCTCGGCGCGACGTAGGAGAGGCGCGCGATTTCAACTTGAAGGCGAGCCTTCGACTCTTGGCGTGGCGGTGAAAGATCTCGACGATGACACCGGTGCGATCGAGCACACGAGCGCCTGTGGCACGCTCGAGATTCCGAGCTTGGCTCGGCGTGATCTCATGATCGACGACCACGAGCTTTGCGAGGGGTTGTGCCGACGGATCACGATCGTTGTCTTGGCCTTCGTCTTCGTCGTCCTCGTGCGCATCGTGGTCACGACGCAACGCCGCTTTGTCCTTGTGCCGAATCACTGGATGCACGTCGCCCGTGCCGCCAGTGAGCTTAGCGAGATCGCTGAGGCGCCCCTCACCCAGCACTGCGGTATGCGCGATCGCATCTCGGCGCTGTGAGACGGTACCCACGACAGGGTGACCCAGCGTGTGAACGAGTCTCTCGAGCTCGGCCAAATCGGCCGCGTGCTCATCATCACTCACACCAGGAAGCTGCACACCCACGAGCACCGCTGGCTCTGGAGATTCGGACGTATCTTGCATTCGTGCCCGATGCTTGGCGGCGTGACGGCTACGCCGCAAGCGATATCCTTGAGCAATGACAATGTACGGCTCTGAGGCTTGTTCGGTGGAAGAGCTTGCGTCGACGCTCACGCTAGGTGATTTGCTTCAAACGCTGATGGCACGGGCGGGCGGGTACGAGTTGCTTGCGCACTGGCAGCAGGGAGAGTTTCACCACGATGTGGTGCTGGAAGTTCAGCAAGAAGCGCTGGCTGAGGGAGTGAGCTTCTTGGTGGTGAGCACCAACTGCAACGGCGGAGTGAAAGAGGTGCTCGCGCTGAGCGATACGCCGGATCGGGCAGCGCTTTGGCGACAACGTTGTGAGGGAGAGCCACCGAAAGGGCTCGTCGCCATCTCTCGTACGGTACATTGGTTCGATCCGTGCGAGCTTCTGCGTGACGATGCGCGAAGCGAGATCTTGCCCGAGCATCGACGCCGACAAGAGGGCGGTGGATGGGAGCTAATCGAGAGTGGAAAGCGCTGCGGTCGTTCATTACTTCGCCTACGGATCGAACCTCGACGCAGCGCAAATACAAGAGCGCTGTGCGTCGGCGATCGAGCTGGCAACGGCGAAGCTCGAAGGTTGGGCGCTTACGTTCGCGGGGTATTCTGAACGTCGCGGTGGAGCGGTGGCCACAGTGGTCGAAGAGCGATGCGCGTCGGTACGAGGCGTTGTCTATTCGTTGAGCTCAGACGATCTGAACGTGCTCGATCGATATGAGGGTGTACCGACGAGCTATCGACGTGAGCAGAGCCTCGTCACATTGGCCAGCGGCGAACGAATGCCGGTATGGGTATACCGCAAGGACGTGCGCGTCCATGCGGAGGCAGCCGTTGCGCCTGACTACTTTCGACAGATCACACGAGCCTATCGAGCGCGAGGGTTCGATGAGCACGATCTCGATGAAGCGCTGATTCGAAGTCGAGCAACGACGATGAGCGAGCCGCGAATCGAGCGACCGTACGTCGTGTTCGTGTACGGAACATTGATGCGAGGTGAGCCGAATCATCACTACCTGGCTCACGCGCAGTATCTGGGCATGGCACGCAGCGAGCCGGTGTACGCGCTGGTGCATTTGGGCTCGTACCCCGGGTTGCTACCGTCGGGCACAGCGTCGGTTTTGGGCGAGCTGTACGCGATTAACGAAAGCGAGCGAGATGCACTCGATGTGCTCGAAGGGCACCCCCGCGCGTACCGTCGAATGCCCCTCGAGCTCAAAGGCGCGACGGGAGTCGAGGGTTACCTCCTTCGGCAGGCGAAATACCGACGCTTCCCCGAGATTGCCAGTGCAGACTGGCGAAGTCTTGAGCGCCCCCGACGCTCATCTGAACGCTGATCACATTCGTCGAAATTGCTGCTTCGGTCGCTGAACGGCGCCCGATTGCATCAGCATATCGCGAGCGTCTTTCTCGAGGAGCGGGTGAATCTTTTTGACGAGAAAGCCGGTGAGATACTGCGGGTTGTCGTTCATCAGCTTCTTCAAGGCACGCTTCATCTCTTTGCGATCGTTGAGCGAGGCGGCAGCAAATGCACGTGCACGCCAAAGCTGGGGGCGAATGTCGCTGAAGAGATCTTCGTCGGCGTTGAACAGATCGAGCGTTTCGAGCGCCTTCTTGGCTTGACCTGAGCGGGCCCAACCTTCGGCCATGACGGCAGCCAACATGGCGCGGGTCTTTGGCTCTTCGTGACGGCCGAGCTCGATCGCATCGATGAGTGGTCGGGCACGTTCGACATCACCACGAGCGAGATAAATCATCGCGCGTTGAGAACGAGCTTGGTCTGCCTCTGGGGGCAATACCTTGGTGAGGTCGATCGATTCGAGAACCTCGAGCGCCTTGTCGGGGTTGTCTTGGAGAAGAAGCTGAGCCTTGGCGAAGGTTGCGGCGATCCCGCCGTCTTTGAAGTCTTCGAGCTTCGAAAGTGCTGCTTCTCGACCTTCTTTGGTGTCGATTTTGGCGCTTTGAAGAATATCAACGACCTGTCGAGACGACTGAACGCGTCGCCACGCCCAGAGGGCCAAACCGGCGGCGGCGATGGTAACGATGCCAGCGACGACGTAGACGTACGTGTTGTTGACGAACAACACGATGAGCCAGCCGCCGAGCATCGGAAGACCAATGCGAATGCCCAACGTCTTGAGAAGCTCGTCAGGGCCAGGGGCACGGACTTGACGAGCTTCGGCGCGAAGGGCCTTGTCGGAGGGGCGTTGAGAGGGTGTGGCACTGCTGGGAGGGGTGACGACTTCGCCAGAGGCTTGCCTCGCGGGGAGCAGGAAACGGCCCCCGGCAATAACCCCTTCTTGGGTACGGTCAACCCCAGAGAACGAAGAAACCACCGCACGAATGATTTGCGGTGCGCGATGACGATCGAGCGTAAGGCCGTGAAAGGTCGATCCGTTGAAGGGGCGTGAGTGCGGCGACCTTCAACCCTGCCTACGACGGAGCGACGTCGCTCCTCGATGCAATCGAAACGGCAACGACCGAGATTTCGTCTGCGCCGTCGACGAGCTGGGGCGTCTTGTCGGGCTGGGTTCGAACGGCAGCGAATACGATTGACCGGCGGCGAGCCGAGCGCTTCGAGAAATCTCGATCTGAAACTCGGGTTGGTATACACGTGCCGGTCGTGACGCAGACGGTCGCACCCGAGAGAGCGGCCGTTCTCGAACGAGAGCGGGGCGAGGTCGAGCGCGCAAAGGCAGGAGATCGCCATGCGCTCGGCGAGATCTTGCGTCGATACGGCCCTATCTTGTTTCGCACGGTGCTGCTGCCACGCCTCGGAAGTCAGGCGGCAGCAGAGGAAGCACTATCGATGACGTATGCGCGCGTCGTCGAAAAGATCGCGACGTACACGTGGCAAGACGCAGGGATTTATCCATGGTTGCGCGTGATCGCGATGCGAATTGCGATCGATGGGATTCGCACTCGAAAGCGTGAAGTGTTGTTCGAAGCCGATGATCTAGAGCGCGAGATCGACGCGACCGAGCGAGATAGCTCTGAAGGGCGCGCGGATGCGATGTACCTCGCACGCTCGGACGAACGAGAGGCAAAGACGCGCGTTGAGCAAGCATTGACCCAACTTCACCCGCGCTACGCCGCAGCGATTCGACTGCGAGTGCTTGAAGAACGCAGCCGCGAAGAGGTGGCTCGAGAGCTCGGAGTGACGGTGGCGACTTTCGATGTTGTGTTGCATCGAGCCATGGCAGCGATGCGCAAGGTGTTGGCGAGTACGCAGGAGGAACCATGAGCACCAACGAACGCGAGAACCCACCGAGCGCGTGGCTCGATGACCCGGACGCGCCGCCCACGGCCGAGGAGCTCGCGATGCTGGCAGCGTTGGGCGATGGACTCGATGAGAACGAAACCCAACTCGCGGACGCGTTGAGAGCCGCTCACTCGCCACCCGAGCTGCCACTCGAGGTGAACGAGAAGCTGATCCTGCAGGCAACGGCAAAGATGAAGCCACGCGGGCAGCTCATACGGGTTGCGTTCGGGGCGGCATCGACGGTGCTCGCGCTGGCAGCAGCGTATGCACTGGTCGTCAAACCATCGCTTCAGATGACAAGTGCGAGTGAGCTTGCGCATTGCCGCAGCACGCAAGAGTTGTTCGCGGAGCCCTTCCCGCGAACGGGAGGCAGCAGCTCACGAATCGAAAAAATTTCTGCGTCGCGTGAGCGTGACCTTCGAGAAAATCGTTTTGCGCGTTGGGGAGTCCGGTGAGCGTGTCGCGTGTTGCTCTCGCAGCCCTTTCGGGCGTTGTTTCGGCGTCGTTGCTTGTCGCAGCAGCGTGGTCGCTTCCGGGTTGTGATCCTGCGCAACAACAGAAGTCGACACCGTGCGCGTGCGAGAGTGCTTCGCCCGTCGTCGATGCCTCGTTGATGGCGTTCTTGTCGAGAGCACGCGTTCTCCATCGCGAAGCTGACGCGGCAGAAACAGAGCACGATGTACCCAAAGCGATCGCGGCGCTCGAGCGCATCGTCAACAGCCCGCTTCCGAACGGCTCGGCGCCGCCTCCGGAAGCACGCGAAGTGCTGGCGGACACCCAGGCACGACTGGCCGAGCTTCGCGCCGAGCAGACGATTTCGACAAGGCGACAGTGACATCGAAGCAGGATTGAAGCTTGTCCCTGAGCTCGTACTGCCGCGGTCACCTGTTTGAGGTGCTCGGTGGAATCGAAGAACGACGATGCTGGTAACGCTGAAAAAGCGGGCGATACAGCGTCAGCGAAAGCCGCTCGCGAGCGCGCGCTCAATGCGGGAGAGCAAGCCGTCAAGATTCAGGAAAAAGTGATCAATCGTGTGACCGAGAAAGGGGCGCCACGATGAGCACGACACGCGTGAGTCTGTGGATGTTGCTCGCGGCAACGACGACCGCGTCGTGCGCGGTGCGCCAAGCTGACACTTCGCGCCGAAACCCCGCGTACAACCAGCCACAATCGGGCGTCGCGACCAGCGCAACGCGCGCTGACGCATTCGCGGCGCCGCCCCTGCGACTGCACCGCAGCCGACGGCTGCACCGAGTTACGTTTCCGAGCTCAGGGGTGCCTTCGCTGCCTGGTGAGCTTTGCCGAAGACGGACAGCGTCGATCGCACTGGCTGAGCAGTGGTTGACGGCGTCGATGTCGAGCTGCGATATGGCGTGCAAAGCGCTGCTTTCGATGGGGCACGCTGTGCAGCCGGTGCTCCTCGGATACAGATCCGAACGCTCCACTGTTGTACGGATGCCAAAGCTCGGTGCGCCGCTCGCGCAAGGGTGCGCGGGCTGCTCGGTCTGTCTGAGGGCCCGCCGCCGACCCCGATGCGCCGATCTGACACAGCGACAGTGGCGAACGATGTCCGGGAGAGCGGGCGCTGGACACACCGCCGCCAGCAGATCAAAAACGATCTGATCTGGACCACAATCCGCATCGCATTGTGGTGGGTGCGACGTGTGCCTCGTCGGGTGTTGCTTGGGCTTTCGAACCCCTTGGGAACGATGGTGTGGGCGCTATGGAGCAGTGGGCGCTCGAAGACGAAACGAGCGCTCGATGTGGCACGTCGAGATATGCAGCCCGCGAAGGAAAATCACGCTGCCGAACGCGCACGAGGTGTTCTGCGGGCTGGCAGAGATGCTGATCGACGGCGTGTTGATGCTGCGACCCGAAGAACCTCCGGGTGCACGATTGAGCCTCGACCCGACGAGCCGCGACGTGCTGAGAAACGCGCTCGAAGAGGGAAACGGCGTGGTGTTCATCACAGCGCATCTGGGCCCATGGGAGCGCATGGCTGCGCTGCTCGCGAGTGAACTTCCCCATCTCGACAGTGGCTCGAGAGAGTTACGACGCCCGGCTGAACGAGGTGTATGAGCAACTTCGACAGCAGGGGCGTACACGCGCTGTATCGAGGAGCGCCTGGCTTCACGCTGAAGCTCGCTCGCGCGCTTCGAGCAGGCAGAATCGTCGGTTTCCCGATGGACCTTCCCAGTCGGGTCGCGTCGGTCGATGTGCCCTGGTTCGGCGTCATGCGAAAAACCGCAATGGGGCCAGCAGCGATTGCATTGAAAACCCGCGCAGCGATCGTCGTGGGAACCCCTCAACGTGCGGACGACGGGTCTCTTCGTGTTGTGATCGAGCGGCTGAATATCACAGTTCCTCGAGCAGAAACATCCGTCGAAGATTTGACGCGAAGGTTTGTGGAAGCACTGCAACTGAGGGTACTGGGGTTGCCGAATTCATGGCCATGGATGGCTGCGAATATCGGTGATTGCCCCAACGATTCAGGCCCTTTAGACTCACACGCGATGCGAAGGCGATCGCATCGATAGGACTCCACTTGGCGACCGATTCGAAGGAAGAGATCGACCTCGACGCGGGGAAGCAGCAGGCGATCCTTGATCTATTTTCGAGGCTAGATTCCCTCGATCACTATGAGGTGCTGGGCGTCGATCGAAACGCCGACAAGAAGGCGTTGAAGAACGCCTATTACAGGCTCGCCAACGAGTACCATCCTGACCGTCACTTTCGTAAGCGCTTGGGGAGCTTCAAGGCAAAGCTCGAGGCGATCTTCAAAAGGATCACGCAAGCCCACGACGTGCTTACGAGCGACGCACGACTTGCGTACGACCTCGAGTTGACACTGGGTCAAGTGTCGACCTCGGCGAGCCCCAAGGCCCCGCCGGTGGCAGCACCATCGTCGCCGCCACAGGCGAGAATTCCCACGCCGACCGGGCCGATACAGCCTCCTCCAGCACCCGCAAATTCGAGGGGCACAGGGCCGATCGCGCCGGTACCGAGCACAGCCCGACAAACGGGCGGTACGACGACGGGTGAGACGCCGAAGACCGGGCCGATTACGCCGCCGGCAAGAGGGACAGGGCCGATTCCCGCGCCGGCAGTCTCAGGGGTTGTCGTTCGCACACCGACGGGGCCGATCACACCTCCTGTAGTGTCGTCACCGCAAGTAGCGACGACGCCACCAGCAGTCACTCCGTTGAGTGCGTTGATTCCTGCGCCACCGCCGCCACGACCAGCAGCGAGCTCGGCTCCGAATCTTCAGCCGATGGCCCCCGTGGCCACACCGAGGCCCAGCGCGGTAACGCCTGCTCCGAGCGCTGCGACTCCAACGCCAGGAGCCGCTACGCCAGCGCCGCGAGCGCCAGCGCGGCAACTGACGGAGGAGGAAATCCGAGCGCGAAAACGAGCACTTGCGATGAAGCTTGGAGTGCGTCCAGGCCCTGCAACAGCGCTGCCCGATGCAGATTCGGAAGAGGGAAAATTTCAGCGCGCGATGAACATGATCAACGACGCACTCGCCCGCGGCGACAAACCTGCGGCAGTCCGCGCGTTGAAAGTGGCGACGCTGCTTCGACCGGATGACCTCACGCTGAAACAAAACCTCGACGCGCTTTCGGCGGAGCAGCTTCAGCAAGAAGTTTCACAACTCTGGGACTCTGGCATCAAATCATCACAACAAGGGGCATGGCCTGATGCGTATCGAGATCTCTCGCGCGCGGTATCGATCGCCGGCAAGCTCGCTTCTCCTCAGCTCTTGAACGCGGCAGCCTACGCGGGTTTGAAGGTCGGGGGCCCAAACGAGCTTCACGCTGCATCGTCGTTCAGTCGCGCTGCGGTTGAGCTCGACCCGTATTGCCAGGAGTATCGGCTGACGCTGGTCGAAGTGTACGCAGCAGCAGGGCTTGGTTTGAACGTTCGACGAGAGCTCGAAGCCGCAGCCAAGCTCGACCCCACGTCGATCAAGCTCAGGGCGACGATGGAGAAACTCGGAATCAAGTGAGCGCAAACGCGTGACGCCCCCACCGACTACGTATCAATCACCGATGAAGAGACCTTCGTCTCAAGATCGATCCCGCATGCTGTACCTCTGTAGAGGTCTTGGGGTAAAAGGGAGATCGACATGGATCCCGTGATTGGAATCGACCTTGGCACGACGAATTCCTGCGTTGCCATCCTCGACAACGGAGCGCCGACGGTCATCGCCAATCGCGGCGGATACAAAACCACGCCGTCAATGGTGGCGATCACGGAAGCTGGAAAGCGACTCGTGGGGCATATCGCGAAACGCCAAGCCATCACGAACGCCGAGAATACCGTCATCGCGGCCAAGCGATTGATCGGCCGGAAGTGGGAGTCTCCGCAGGTCAAACACGCGCTGCTGACCTCGACGTACAAGATCGTCGAAGGCCCTCACGGGGACGTCCGCATTCAGTTGCGAAACAAGACGTACTCGGTGCCCGAGATCAGCGCGATGGTGCTTCAAGAGATGAAGACCGTTGCCGAAGACTACCTGGGTCGACCGGTGACGAAGGCGGTCGTGACCGTCCCTGCATACTTCAACGACAACCAGCGACAGGCCACCAAAGACGCAGGCGAGATCGCCGGTCTCGACGTGATCCGAATCATCAACGAGCCCACTGCAGCGGCGCTTGCGTACGGGTTCGGAAAGAACGTCGAGCAACTTGCCGCAGTGTTCGACCTGGGTGGTGGCACCTTCGATATCTCGATTCTCGAAATCGGGCAGCACGGGGTGTTTCGTGTCATCGCGACGGCCGGCGATACGTTTCTCGGTGGCGAATTTCGACGCTCGTTTGATGGCTCGTTCAAGGTTTTTCAGAAGAGCACGGGATCGATCTTCGCCAGATCGCATGGCCCTTCAGCGATTGAAGGACGCGTCAGAAAGCAGGAGTGCGAGCTATCGTCGGTCAACGAGACAGAGGTGAACTTGCCCTTCATCATCTCGAGTGGCCGAAACGAGGCGTTGCATCAAGGTCGTGACGCGCACGACGCTCGAAGAAGCGCTTATGCGAACCTGATCGATCGCACCATCGATATTTGCCGACAGACGCTCCAGGAAGCTCGGCGTGAGCCCCAATGAAAGCTCGATGAGGTGGTGCTGGTTGGCGGCATGACGCGTATGCCGAAGGTGCAGCAAGCCGTTGCCTCGTTCTTCGGTCGCGAGCCCAACAAGAGTGTTCACCCTGATGAAGTCGTCGCGCTCGGGGGCTGCGATTCAGGGAGCTGCGCTGGTCGACGAGCAGCAGGAGATGATCCCTGCTCGACGTCACGCACACGCGCTCGGCATGTATGACCTTCGGCGGTGTGTTCGAAGAGTTGATTCCGCAAAACACCACTGTGCCAACGAGCCGCACCAAGGTGTTCACGACGAGCCGTGACTTTCAAACGGCAGTGAAGATCTTGGTGATGCAAGGCGGTCGAGAACGCGCTGAAGAGAACGGGCTCCTCGGTGAGTTCCAGATGAACAGTCTTCGTCGAGCGACGAAGAAGGGGCAAGTCGAGATCGAGGTGACCTTCGAGATCAACGCCGACGGTATCGTAAGCGTCTCACGGCGAAGGATCTCGAAACGGGTCAAGAGCAGTCGATTCAAGTCACTGCGTCGAGCGGCCTGACACAAGACAGGCTCAAGGCGATGATCACGAGCGCCGCGCGTGAGTTCCGCTCTCGATCGCAAGCAAAGCGAAGAGGTCGAAGCCGCCGTGCGGGAAGCACAAGCTCGTCGCCGAGATCGAGCAGCTCTTATTTCCCAGGGTTGAGCAAGTGGTCGCTACGCGAGTGATTTCGGTGCGCGATGCGCTGTCGAAGGCCCGAGCCATCGTCGATAAGGCACGCCAAACTTCGATCAACAAACCGAGATCTACCTGCGATCAAGAACACATCGAAGGGCTGTCTCGAACACAGCGAATGTTCAGGAATGGTGTTTCCAAAACGCCGTGAGCCCTCCTTCGAGCAGCATGACTACCGCTTCTTTATACGGATCACCGCGTACGCACGACGCCCAATATGCGCGCCGTGCGTGATCCTAGGGTGAAGCCCACGCCGGCCGCGGCACGAACGGCCTGGCTTATCCGCCGGTCGACTGGGACGACGAGCAGATTTCAGGGCGGCCCGGTGATTCCAGACGTTGATCCTCGAACGTTCGATCTACCCAATCCGGACGAGCCCAGGCACGGACGGGTGACCGATCTCGACATCGACGTCGACATTGATTTTGACGCTGGGCTTCCCGCTGAGCCTCCGCAAGAAGAAGAGCACGTTGATACGTGGCGGGCGCCTCCTGCGGGTGATGAGCAACCGTTTCAGCACGCGTTGCTGCGGCCCAAGGCCGTGTCGTGTCCGCCCCCGATGGCCTTTGACGAGCTCGATTCGTTCGACTCGCCGTTGGCGTTGGCAGGCGAGCGACCCACCTTGCCGCCCCTTGCTCCACCTCCAGAAGCAGAGACCGAAGCAAGCGCGCCAGCACGCCCGTCGATGTCACGCGAAGAACGCCTCGCTGAAGAGATGAAGGCTCGCTACGCGGTCGGCGATTTCAGCGGCGCGCTCACCTCAGCCGAGTCTCTGCTCGCTCTGAGCCCCAGCCATCGCGACGCGCAGAAGCACGCTGACAGTTGCCGCGAGGTGCTCACGCAGATGTACACCGCGCGACTCGGCTCGCTCATTCACGTGCCGCGAGTGGTGATGTCTCCAGACAAGGTTCGCTGGCTCTCGCTCGACCACCGTTCTGGCTTCCTCCTCGCGTGCATTGATGGCTACTCGACCGTCGAAGAGATCCTCGACGTGTGCGGAATGCCCGTGCTCGATGCCCTGCGTATGATGACCGAGCTCCAAGATCAAAAAGTGATCGAGGTATCGGTTCGTTGAGGCGATCGAGCGGGCGATGGCGTGAGGCGCTCGTCGCGTTCTCTGGAGCCTTGTCCCTGTTCTGCGGTGTCCTCGTCGAAGCCACGGCTTCGCCCCCGACGAGCGACGTTGACATTCGAATCGAAGCATCGCCTGAGCCGATGCTCGACGATCCGATCCCCGCGTCATCACACGACGAGCGTTGGGAAACCGACGACTCGTTGCCTCCACATGCGATCGTGGTCGTGCACCACACACTGCGGGCGCGACTGGATCCGTCAACGCACGTCATCGACGGCGAGGGTGAGATTCGATGGGAGAACCGCTCGACGCGACCGGTGCAAGAGCTATTCGTCCACACTTATCTCAACGCATTCAAGAACGAGCGTTCAGAATTCCTCCGTGCTCACCTGGGAGCCGGTCGCGGAAATTCACTTCCGTCGGACTGGGGATTTATCGACGTTCGCTCGTTCGTGTTGAAGCGTGATTCTGGCGATGTGGAGTTGTGGTCCACCGCGGATCGTTTTTCGCCGGGTGACGAAGAGGATCAAACCGACATTCGCGTGCCGCTCCCCTCGCCAGTTGCTCCGGGTGAAACGATCGAGCTTTCGGTTCGCTTCCAGTCGAAGCTGCCGAGCATCGTTGAACGCACCGGATATCTGGGAACGTTCCATTTCGCTGGACAATGGTTCCCCAAGATTGCGCGACTTCGAGACGACGGAAGCTGGGAGCATTTTACGTTTCACCGCCTCTCCGAGTTCTCGGCGGATTTTGGCTCGTACGACGTGACGCTTGACGTGCCGAATGGGTTCACTGTCGGGGCAACTGCCGCGAAAACAGGCGAGCGACGTGAAGGCGGTCGAACGATCAGCACGTGGCATCAAGACGACGTTCACGACTTCGCGTGGACAGCCTGGGATCAGTTCGAAGAGCAAAATCGAACGATCAACGGCGTCGAGGTTCGAGCGCTGTATCCGAAGGGGCTCACTGACAACATCGAGCGACAATTCGACGCGGTGAAGCTGGGCTTCGATTGCTACGGACGACGCTTCGGGCGGTACCCGTACTCGCATCTAACGGTCGTGCATCCTCCACGAGGTGCGAACGAAGCGGGCGGAATGGAGTACCCAACACTCATCACGACAGGTGGGCCATGGTGGATGCCACGTGGTGTATTGGTCCCCGAATCACTGGCGCTCCACGAGCTCGGACACCAGCACTTTTACGGCCTGGTCGCCACCAACGAGCACGACTGGCCCTTCTTGGATGAAGGATTGAACTCGTATGCCGAGGAGGCGTGCCTTCATGAAAAGTTCGGGGACGCGAGCGGTGCTGGCATCGCCGGGTTGAACGTCGGGCTCGACGCAGTCCAACGGATGCAAGCGCTGGGAGTGGGGCAAGACACGCCGATCGCGCAACCGGCGTCGTCGTTTCCGACCGGCGCGCACTACGGCGGTTTGGTGTACATGCGCACGGCAACGTTGATGCGAACGCTAGGCGCAGCGTTCGGTCGCGATCTCGTCGACAGGGCACTCGCTCGATACACCCGAGCCCATCGCTTTCGTCATCCGACGCCACGCGACCTGCTGAGCGAGCTTCGAAACGCGGGGGGGCCAGAGCTCGCGCGAGCAGCGTATTCAGGGCTCTTCGAACGAGGTTGGGTCGACTTCGCCGTGACCGATTTCTCGAGCACGAAACAGTCGCTCCCTGCAGGGATTTTCGATCGCCCATCGGGCAGAGAAACGGTGGCCACAGGGGCGCACACGGGAGCATTTGCCGGCTGGGCGACAGTCGTCCGACGCGGGACGCTGAGAATGCCAGTCGATATCGATCTGATCTTCGAAGGTGGCCGTCGCGAACGAACACACTGGCGGGGTCAAAGTGATTGGGCGCGCGTGGAGTACAGCGGGCCAGAGCAGCTCGTTGGCATCGAGGTTGACCCTGATGGGAAAATCGAGATCGACGAGAGGCGCGACAACAACGGAAAGCAACTTGCGCCGACCGGAGCCTGGCGAGTCTTTGACCACGTCGCGTACAGCACCTCGCTGCTCGCTTTCATCTTCTCGCCGTGACCATGATCGCGTCGCTCGATTCACGACGCCGAACCGTCATAGCAGCCGCGCTTCTCACAGCGCTGCCCGGGTGGCTCACGGGTTTCGTGACGAAGAGTGTGGCGAGCGTCACGTTGGCAGGAGCGGCTCGCGGCGACGCCGTGCTTGGTGACCCGGGCGCCGTTTGGTTGATCGAGCTCTTGCGACTGAACGCGCGAAACATACAGGCAGCGCTGTCGATCACACCGTGGGCAGCGATCGCGTTCGCCTACGTTGCATTGGTGACATGGACGATGGTTCTTGCCTCGTTCGTATCAGAGCGCGAGGACACCTCGGTCGTTGCGTTTGGAGCGTCGCGCGTCAGCTCGATGTCGGTCGTGCTTGCGATCTGGTTGCTCATACGCGCTGCCATCGTGTGGCTGCTTGCCGTGTTCGTGGGGTGGTTGGCTCCGCTCATCGCGAGCTCACCCAACGAGAAAGCGCTGACCCTTACGCAGGCTGGGTTTGGTCTGCCCTTCGTTGTGTTGTTTTTGCTCGTGAGGGTGCCGCACGACCTGTCGTACGCAGCGTGCGTTCGTCATCAAGAGAAAGGGCCAAGCGCGATCATCACGGGGTTGTCGGCATGTCGCTACGAGTGGCGCGCGGCACTCGGTGCTTGGGTCTTGCGGTTTGGAGCAAGCGCGCTCGTGCTTGCGGTAAGCACCGTGTTCACCGTCGTTCTCGACATTCGATCGCCGTGGTCGATGCCGTTGAGCATGCTCGCTCACCATGCATCACTTTTTGCGCTTGTTTGGTTCCGCGCGGCCTGGCTTCGCGATGCGTTGATGTTGGTCGAGCGTTTCGCCCCTCCCTCGTACACCGAAGAGTAACGAGCGAACGACAGCGGTGACGCTCGCCTCCCAGATCGAGAGAAGCTCGTCGAGATCGTCGAGCGAGATGTTGAGCGGCGGAGCGATGTACGACACGTTGCCAAGCGGACGAAGGTACGCGCCGCGCTTCAACCCTTCGTCGTAGACTCTCCACCCCGCATCGCCGAGGTAGCTGTACTCGTTCCACGTGGTGCCCGACGCAGCTTCGGTCGAAGCCGATGCACGCTCGTTGGGCAAGTAGCCCGACCCAGTCGATGCGATGTCGATAGCTCCGATCATGCCGAGCGAGCGAGGAGCTGAGACATGCGGAAGCGACCCCATTCGGGCCACGGCGGCGGCGATCAATTCTGCGCGGGCTGCGACGCCTTCGACGACACGTTCTTCTCGCATCACCCGCAGCACTTCTGTCGCTACGGCGGCACCGAGTGGGTTTCCGCAAAACGAGTGGCCGTAACAGAACATGCGTGAGCGTGGCCACGAAACGCATCGTACACACGCTCGTTTACGCTTGTGGCGGCCATAAGAAAACGCCTGAAAAAGCCCTTCGCAGTGCAGAGAATATCGGGGCTGATGCCCGCCTGCTCACACGCCCAAAATCGGCCTGTTCGACCGTAGCCAGTGAATACCTCGTCGGCGATCAAGAGTGTCCCGAGGCGATCACACAACGAACGAAGATCACGAAGTAGCCGCGGAGGGTACATCTTCATTCCGTCAGCACCTTGCACCAAAGGCTCGACGACGATCGCAGCGATCTCTGAGGCGTGCGACTCGAGAACCACGTGGATCGCATCGAACGCTTTTTCGTACGACGACAGGTCTCGCGGAGGATCAACGTGTACGCAGTCGAACAAGATCCCCGCAAACGGTTTTCGAAAAAGCTCAACGCCGCCCAAGCTCGAAGCTGCCGTGGTTTCTCCGTGAAATGCGCCTTCGAGTGCAACGAACTTGGTGCGCCGAGGCTCGCCTTGCTGGAACCAAAACTGCGTGGCGATCTTCACCGCTGCTTCGATCGCGGTCGAGCCGTCGTCGACGAAGAACACCTTGTTGAGACCCGTTGGCGTCACCATCGAAAGCTCTTCGGCGAGCGCTGCTGCAGGCTCGTGCGTCACCCCGGCGAGCGAAACATGACAGAACTTGCGAGCTTGCTCGATCAACGCAGCGACGAGCCGTGGGTGATTGTGTCCGAGCGCTGCGACCCACCACGACGAATTGCCATCGAGATACGAACGACCGTCGCGATCCCAAAAACGAGCGCCTTCTGCACGCTCGACCACGATGGGGTTCACACGCTCCACGTACGCGTCCATCGCAGTGTACGGGTGCCACACGTACTTCTTGTCGAGGGCAACGATTCGATCTCGGTTCAACACCACGCAGCCGTACCGCACTCAACTACTTGCGCCAGCGACAGATCGATAACGTTCGTTCAACAACTCGTTCGTGCGAATTACTCTCCGCGGGGCGGCAGAAAGCTCGCTGTTGAGTCCATCCGCGGTCGCTTCGGGGGCGCACCGCTCTCGGAGCCAATGGGGAGAAACACGGTGACGGTTGTGCCCTCACCTGCGCGACTTTCGAGCGTCATGGTGCCGCCGTGCGCGTCGATGATTCGATCGACGATGGCGAGACCCAAGCCAGTGCCGCTCGGACGCGTCGTAAAAAACGGTGTGCGCGCACGATTTCGAACCATCGTGTCCATGCCTTCACCGGTGTCCGAGATGGTGACGACCACACCCTCGAGCCCGTCCATCACGAGCTCGTTCACGCCGATGGTCAGCGTGCCGCCGCCTCCCATGGCTTGAACTGCGTTGCCGACGAGATTGTCGAAGACCTGTCGCAGCAGACTGCTGTCGCCCCAGATGTTCGGCGCGTTGGCATCACAATGAAAGACGACTCTCACGCCTTCGTAGCGCTCGTCATTCTTGATCAATCCCATCGAGCGCTCGAGAGGCTCAGAGCGCAAGCGATGTGCGTTGAGGAGAGACCGGACGCGAGTAGCGGGAGCAGATCGCCGACGAGTCGATTGATGCGGTTGGTCTCTTCGTCGACGATGTCCATCAGCGTGCGACGGTCTTCTTCGGGCGCAAGACCATCTTTTCGAAGGCCCGCCACGGCATTCGAGATCACCGCGAGCGGGTTACGAACTTCGTGTGCCACCACGGCGGCGAGCTCACCGATCACCGCGAGCTGCTCCTTACGAACGAGCTCTGCTTGTGCGAGCTGCAACCTTTGCATGACGGGTTTCGCGCGAACGCACGCGAAGATCTTCGCTGCGAGTTTCGAGATCGCGAGATCGTGACGAAGCGACCGACGAGCGTGAGACCCACCCCAAACGCAAAGATCACGAAGCCAAACGGCGCGAGAAAAACACCGAGGCGACCCACGCCTACCATCGCGTCGTTCGCGGCGAAGATCGCGAGCGCCACCGAGCCAAGGAACGCGGGCAACCCTTCGCTTCGACCCGCAAGGTAAGCACGTCCGATCAACGCGGCCGAGGTCGAGGTGGCGATCACGACCATCGCGTAAAACGTCTGGGCGATGAGAGTGTCGTGCGAGATTGAGCGACCGGAAACGCCAGGCCAAACACCGTGGTTTCGAGCACCTTGGAAGGTTCGTCGATCCACCATGCGCCGGCGATGATGGCGATCAGAAACACGCTCGCCATCGTGTAGACGACGATCATCGCGATCTGCTCCGCGGCGAGCTCGCGTAACGAACGCCGAAGTGAACGAGCAACGCGGTGCTCACGATCGCAGCGACCGTCGAGACACGCGCGCGCCCACGTACCAAAAGCGCAGCCAGTCGTCGCGGAAGGAACCGAGATAAAAAACAGCGAGCCCGGCGGGAGTAACTTGAAAGCGACCCTGAGAGGTGAGCAGGTATTCGCCCCCGGCTGACGAGTCCACCAAGTGCGAATGAAATAGGCGAGCAGCCCGAGGAACATCGTGGCGAATGCCACGAGCATTTCCGGCGAGCGTGCTGCCCACCATGACTCAGACCAACCTCGCCTGCAACCTTGGCCACTCGGAGCTCTTCGATCGACTCAATCCTTCGCGTCGGCGGGTGCTGCCGAGCCACTCGCCGCGGGTGTGCTGCACCGTGACCTGCGTGACCAGCATGACCGCCACACGGTCGGCGCAGCGAGGTCAACCTGGAACTCACGTTTGGTGTCGTTCCACGCTCCAGGGACAGGCTTTCCGTCTTGCCCTTGAGCACCATTTGCAACGAGTACGTACCCGAGCGCGGGTTCTTGATTCGCCAGGGCTTCCAGTCTTTGATCGTGACGGTCTTACCGCTCTCGAGACCAGGGCCCGTGAGCGTCGCGTCGATGGTGAACTTGCCATCGCCGAGCTCGACGTTGGCGAGGTACCAATCGACGAGCAGACCCTCTGATGGAGGGGCTCCGTTGTTGGCACCTTTGGGGCGGCTGTAGATCAACGTGGGATCAGTGGCCTTCCACTTCACCTCGCCTTTTTTCCCAACGTAGAAGCTCACGACCGCTAGCGGAGAAGCTTTGCCGACGGGTTTGACCGACTCGTGAGTGGCACGGCTCGGGAAGGCCACCAACACGTGCTGCCCTTCGCCGATCGTGTAGTTGGGGTCGATGTCCTTGAGCTTGATCGGCTGCTTCGGATCGTCGATGCGCTTGTAGGGGCGGTTGTCGAGGATCAGGTGAACATGGTTGGCCCCTACTGCGGTCTCCCAACCTTTGAGATCCAACTTCACCTCGAAGTCGCCCGCCTTGTCAGGAGCGATGATCTGCTCGTTGGTGGGCTGCATGATCTTCATCGAGGGCGCCTTGTCAGGTGCGGCGGCTGGTGCGCCTTCAGCGAATTCAACCGGAGGCAACGGGGCACTTGGAGGAGTCGCCGCGGAATCAGCAGCAGGAGCGCTCGCCACTTCACCGGTGGATGAGCTTGCCGAAACAGCAGACGGAGGAGGCGCTGGTGGAGCACCTGGGGTTGGCTCGCCTGCGCAGGCTGCGAACAAGCCGAGCGAGGCGAAGACGAGAGCCGGTGCGAAAGATCGAGTCAGGGGTGTCAGAGCCATCGGGCGGCGGTTGTGCAGGCGCCGCCGTCAGAACGCAAGCGTCTAAGCGAAAGAGATGCTCAGAGATTGGGGCCGGCTGCTCTCCGCCAAGCTCGCCGGTTTCGCTCGATTGAGCAACGAATGTGTTCGGTGGCGAAATGTCGCTTGCCAACGAGCATCCGATATGGTCGATAAGGCGGCCTTTCAACTGTTGAACGAGGTGGTATCGCGTGAGTCGTGGTGATCTTCTTGAGCTCGAAGGAACGATCGTAGACGCCCTTGGTGGCGGTCAGTACTCGATCAAGGTCGATCAGGGTGGAGCGATGGTTCGCGCTCAGCTCTCCGGCCGTATGCGTCGCTTTCACATCCGTGTGCTTCCGGGAGACCGGGTGCGCGTGGCGGTGTCGCCGTACGATCCGTCGCACGGACTGATCGTCTACCGCGGAAAGTGATCTGAACATGGCTGCGCGGCCGCAATCAGCGCTGACCGCGCTCTCCCTGGTCGTGACGATGGGGGTTGCTGCATGCACGCCATCGACCGACTCAACCCCTACCCCTCGTCTCGCAACGACGACCTCGTTCGAAGAGGCTCTAGCGCCCCCACCTCCGCGTGAAGACGGTCGCTTGCCCTCAACGGTTCGACCGAAATCGTACGAGATAGAGCTGCGAGTTGATCCGCAATCGCCAGACTACAGCGGAAAAGTTTCGATCGCAGTCGACATCACCGACTCAGTCGGAGCGATTGTGCTGCATGGTTTCGATCTCGAGATCGATCAGGCGGTGTTGCTGCGCGAAGGGATGGCCGCAGCGCTGACCGCAAGCAATCGAGCACCCGGTGGTCAGTCCGAGAAGGATGAGCTGGTGCTTTCGTCGTTGGTGGCGCTCCCCGCAGGGCCAGCAACGTTGATCATCAACTTCCGCGGCAAGTACTCTCCCGCCCTTCGCGGCTTGTACAAGATGCAGGATAGCGGGCTTGACTACGTGTTCACGCAGTTCGAGCCCAACGATGCGCGGCGTGCGTTTCCGTGTTTCGACGAGCCGGGGTTCAAGGCTCCGACGCAGCTCACGCTCGATGTTCCGAAGGGCAATGTCGCGATTGCAAACGCTTCCGAGCTCGGTCACGACCCCGTCGAGGGCGGCGCGTTTACGCGTTACCGATTCGAGCCGACGCCACCCATTCCGACGTATCTGATCGCGTTCGGAGTAGGCCAGCTCGACGTGCTTGAGGGCAAAGCGAGTAAGCCACCTGTACGCATCGTCGCAACACGAGGGAAGGCGAAGCGCGGCGCCGTCGCACTCGATCGCACACGCGAGTTGGTCGCAAAGCTCGAAGGGTATTTCGGAATTGAGCACCCATTTGCCAAGCTCGATGTGGTCGCGGTGCCAGAGTTCGCAGCAGGCGCGATGGAGAACCCGGGCTTCGTGACCTTTCGCGAAGAGCTCGTGTTGCTGGATCCAGCGCGCGCAACGCTCTCGGATCGCCGTCGAATGGATGCGGTGATCACGCACGAGCTAGCGCATCAGTGGTTCGGCAATTTGGTCACGGCGCGCTGGTGGGATGACCTCTGGCTCAACGAGGGTTTCGCCACCTGGGCCGAGAGCAAGGGCTTGCCCGAGGCGGCCCCCGAAGCGGTGAACGACAAGATGGGCGTGATGGAGACCGACGTGCTCGCGAGCGCGCGTGCGGTTCGTCAGCCGGTTCGAAACAACGCTGATGCTCTCGAGGCCTTCGACAACGTCACCTACGTCAAAGGCGCATCGATTCTGTCGATGCTCGAGGCCTTCGCAGGGCCAGAGAAGTTCCAGGCAGGCGTTCGACGTTATGTGCGCGAGAACGCTCGCAAGAACGCCTCAGCCACAGAGTTTCTCTCGACGCTCGATGAGGTGACAGGCAAGCCGATCAGCAAGGTCGCGTCGACCTTTCTCGATCGAACCGGCGTGCCGCTCGTCACCGTGGATCTGCGATGTGACGGTGAGCCGCGCGTGCATCTGTCTCAGAAGGCGTTTCCGCGTCGGGGAACGTCCCCGCTTGCGGGCTCATCGTGGAATGTTCCTGTGTGTGTCGTCGCAGGCGATACGCGCCAAGAGATCTGCACGCTGCTCGATTCGTCTGAGAAAGATCTCCCGCTCGGCAAGCAATGCCCGTCGTGGGTGTTTCCGAACGCGAACGAGCAGGGGTACTTCCGGTATGCAATCGGAGCCTCGGGCCTCGAGAAGCTTGCGGCGTCGAAGGGCCACCTATCCACCACCGAACGCGTAGGTTTGGCGGGCAACGAGTGGGCGCTCGCACGCGGCGGAGTCGAGCCGATCGGCGAAGTGGTCCGAGTGTTGCGAATGGTCGCGGCTGACCCTGGGATGAACAGCAAAGCCAAGCCCGGCATCACCGCACGCACGGGTCGATCGAAGGGCGAGGTGCAACGAGATCGACACGTCATCGAAGCGATGACCAACGTGCTCGGAGCTCTGTTCGAAGATCTCGTAACCACCGCAGATCAAGCGGCCTTTGCAGCGCTCGTCAAAGACCTGCTCGAACCAACCTTTTCACACTTGGGTTGGAGCAACGACGGAATGCTTCAGAGTGCTCCGGGTAAGACCGAGAGCGGCGATGATCTGATCACCGTGCGCGAGAAGGTGATCACGGCACTGGCTCTCTACGCGAACGACACTGCGGTTCAAAAACAAGCGCGCGAGCGAGCGGACGCTTACCTGAAGCACGACAAACGTGTGAGCGAAGAGAATGGGCGTCTCGCGATGCGAGTTGCCGCACGCCACGGTGATGTTGCTCTCTTCGATGCGATCGAGAACGTTGCGCTTCATGGCGACACGCCGCAGGACCGTATCGCCGCACTCGGGGCGCTGGGTACATTCGAAAACCCGACGCTGCTACGACGCGCTCTCGACTTGACGCTGAAGGACGGCGTGAAGGTTCAAGATGTGCGCTACGTGTACGCGCCCGCGGTCGCTCATCGTGCGTCGCAAGCAGTTGTGCTGAGCTGGATCGAAGAGCACTACGAGCAGATCAAGAAACGATTGCCCGATTACATGGTGGGTCGCTTCTCTGACTTGATCTCGCGAGCATGCACGAGTGAAGAGCTGCATCAACGCGACGACCGATTGACGCCGAAGCTGAAGGGAATCGAGGGCAGCGAGCGAGATCTGATGCTGGCTCGCGAAACAGCGAATGCGTGTATCGAGCTTCGCTCACGCGAAGGCACACGACTGACCGAAGCGCTCAAACGCTGAACGCGGTGAGAACGAAGGCATAGACAAAACGAAGAGGGTTGAGCAGCGATGCTCAACCCTCTTGTTACTTCAACCGCGAAGGCAGCGTACGGAGCCGTTCGTCGAGAAACAGACGAACGGCGAGTACCTCAGCCCTTGCCCTTGGCGACGATCTTCTTGAGTTGCTCGGCAGCTTGGCCACCTAGCTTGATCAAGCCCGTCTTGGCATCGTCGTCAGTCGAGTTTGCTTCGCCATCCACAAGCGCCTTGGCCTTCTGGAGCTCGCTTCGAAGCGTGGAGATCGCATCGTTCGGGAACGCGGCGGCGACCGTCTTCGGGTCGATAGGAACCACGAAGGGTTTGTTGGGATCCTTCAACGGATCGCCCTCGACGTAGCGAGGGGTCGCCATCACTTGCTGGTTGGCGAAGTTGAGGACGTTGATGTCCTTCGGCCAATCGCCACCGATCTCGAACGGAGCGGAGACAGGGGCGAACTTGCCGATCGGGCCCTTGGGATCTTTGATGATGATGAGACCAAAGTTCACCGCGGGTTTTTCGGATGCCTTCAAGAACTCTTCGATCGCCTTCTTGCGGCTCGCGAAAAGTTTCATGAGGCTCTCGCGCTTGTTGTCGAGCGCTTGCACGTCGGAGGTGTACTGGAACAACACCTTCTGCGTTGCGCCATCGTACGAGCCGAGGCCCTTGCCGTAGAGCTTGTTTCCGTCGAAATCGATCGCGAGCTTGCCAAGGTCAGCGGAGAGCGTCTCGGGGAACTTCTTCTCGCTGAGCGCCTTCATGCCCTCGTCGAGCTTGGTCTTGAACTCTTCGAGCTTCTTGTTGGTGTCTTCGACATCCTTCAGAAGAAGGCTCGCACCAGCGATCGCGCTTGCTTCACGGTTCGCGCGTTCATTGCCACCACCGATCACCGAGCCGAGGCCGAGGCCGATCACTGCGCCTGCAACACCGGCGATGACGATGAACTTGCGCATGCCCTTGGCGGCTTCTTGAGCAGCCTCAGTCATGTCGATCTTGATCTCGGGCTCTCGACGCGACACCGGCGCAACCGCCACCGACGCGAGAGGATCCGTTGGATCAGCTACGGGCTGAGGCGGACGCGCAGGCGCCTGCTGAGCCGATGGCTGCGCGAAGGGCGGTGCTGGAATCCCGCCGCCGATCGGCGCGGGAATGCCGCCGAGAGGTGCCGGAATGCCGGCAGATGGAACGGGAATGGGGGCGGGAATCACCGGAGGAGGAACGCTCCCTGGTCCGTTCGCGGGTGCTGGAACGGCGGTGCCGACCTCCGTCTTCTTGAGACGGGACTTCAGGTCGATCTTCGGCTTCTTTTCTTCTGCCATCGGTCTCGTGGGGGACGTCGAGGGGGAGGTACGAGCGGGCGACCAGCGCAACGCGACCACTTGCAACTGCGGCTGTGCGCCAACGGCTGAATCACGTTACTGGCGCCATACAAGAAAAGTCAACGCGCGTCTCTTAAACCTGCGCAGCACTTTTGTACCCGCCGCTTCCGCAGGCATGGACTACAACAAAAACGCCCGCGAATGACGCCTTCGTCACACCTTCTCACACGTGTCGTTGCCGGCCCATCAGGGCAAGCCCTCACACTTCACACATCGCCCACAACGTCGGATCGATCATCGCTGCCATGGTTGGTGCTGATCGCGCCGCCTGGTCTCTCGGCGATGGTGTGGCGAAACCAAGCGTCTTTTCTTGGTCGAACCTTCAATCTACTGGCGTGGGACCTTCGTCAGCACAGCAACACGACCAACAAAAAGCGGCGCAACGAAGAGGTGAATGCGAGCGCGCATCTTGAAGATTTTCAAGCAGCGATCGACCTCGTCGGCACCTCCAAGGCCTCACTCGTGACGTGGGGTTTGGGGGCACAAATCGGCCTCGACATCGCGGCGAAGCTGCCCGAACAGATCACACATTTCATCGCGCTCTGCGCACGATTGACACCCGGGTTCATTCGCTCGCTTGGTCTCGACGACGCCGTCGTGAAGCTGCCCGCGCTTGTCTCTGGAACATGCAGCTACGCGGCGCCGTTTGCTCCTGCGCTCGGGTCTCTGCTTCGCCCCTCTGCTCACACGTTGCACAGACTTGGTGTGGTGAGCCCCACGCTCGATGACGAGCTGTACGACGACGTGAATGCGACGCTCGGCTCTGTGGATCGCCAAGGTCTTCAACGAGTGATCGAGGGGCTTGAGCACCAACGATCGAGGTACCGTGCGACACCTTCGCACGCCGAGCTTGTGGATCTCGGGTGATATGGGAGCTGAGCACGATCGAATCACCCGCGTCGGCGCACGTCGAATGCCGTTCGGAGAAATTCGACCCCGTTGGTGGCGCATCGTTCTTGATGCCGCTCAGGTATCAGGCTGATCCAGTCCCGAGAAGATCGAGCGCTTCGTGCTTCCCGTCACGGAATTCGTTGTCGACTCCGGATGCACCGTAATGACTCGGCACCACGCGCGTTGTTCGAGGAGCATGTTGATCCGTCTGAGCTCAGTGGTGACGTCGTTGTGTCTCATCGCTCGTGGGGTGTGCGCATGACAGATAGCTCGCAGCGATACAAAGGTAAACCCGGTCGCGTCCTCGAATGCGCGTCGTTGCCTCGACGGAATGACCTCCACGGGGTCGGAACGCTCTGACTACAGAGATCGCTCGACGATGTGGGCGCGGGCTACGCCCGATCACCCCCGTGTTCGAAGGCGAGCAAGGCGAAAGCGATAGAGTCGCCGTCTCAGCTTCTGGTGCCTGACGCAGAGCAGTGCATCCAGGTATTCGCAGCCGGCAATGCTGGGGTCAACGAGCTCGACGTGATGATCCGAGGGCAGGATGGATCACCTCGTTCGAGATGAGATCCAAGGTCGTTTCACCGTCGCGCCCACGTCGTCACTTTGCGTACGCGAACCTGGGTAGTACTCGATCGACGTGGCCGTTACCCGCGGGCGAGGTCGCTTTATCGTTGGCGTTTGGGCGGCGACAGGCAGTCGTGCGCGACTGACGTTGCTCCTCGGGGCGTGACGAACGATTGCTCGCTTCAGGTGCGCTCGCCTCGGAGTGGTGTCGTGTCGAACGCGCGGATGCATTGCCGAATACCTTCGCCACGACACGCTTCATGTGCGGTTCGTCACCTGGGGCAACAGGAAAGTCATCCGGTAGCGAGGGCGAGCGAAGGGGATCGAGCGCGACGCCCAGCATCCGCGGAGCACGAACCAGTCGTTGCAATCGACGACGGTCTGCCGATAGTTGCGGTGCACACGGCGAAGGTGCCGCCCACGTTGAGCAACGCGAGGCAATCTCGAATGATCGCGCCGAAGTCTCGATCGACCTCGAAGGTACGCTCACGATTGGAGGCAAAGCTCGGAGGGTCGAGGATAGTCAAATCGAACCGATCTCCTCGGCGAGCGCTCGCTTCACATACAGACGCATCGTCTTTGACGAACAGATGCTTCGCGAGATCCGTGACCCCCGTTCTCTTTCAAGTTCTCGACGCCCCGATCGAGAACGATACGGGCTATCGACGCTAACCGAGCTTGTGCTCCGCCCATCACGCCGCGACGGTGGTGAACAGGCGTGTACGAAAAGAGATTCAACACGCGCTCGTCGTGCGAGCGTTTTCACTCGCGCGCGGTTCTCTCTCGCTGATCGAGGTAGAGCCCGGAAGTTGCGAGCCCGTCCGGAGAGTGAAACTCGGTAACGCACACCATTCTCGCGGACAACCAGCTCGCTCGGAGCAGGCTCACCGCGTGACACGGTCGTGGGAGCAAGGTCGTCGCGTCGAGGATCGACAACGTTGCTGAGCTGCTTCGGATGTATCTTCAGATACACGCCACGAGCATGTTGCGCGACAGCGTCGAGAATCGCGTCGCTCTTTGCCATCCACGGCGGCGCGCCTTGAACGATGTGTACGACCGCCCACCCGGCGTACCAGTCGATCGCGAGACCTGGCACGCGATCTCCGGCTTCATGCGCGACGCGAAACACGTCGGTGTCGAGCGATCGAGAAAGCGCATATCGACGACCCAAGGCGGCGTGAATGGCTTCGACGACCTTCTCTTCGTCGCTCAACGGATGGTCGGAGCACCAACGTTCGAAGATGCTGGGGAGTGGAGCCACGATCGTGTGCGAGGGAGAGCCTGCGAGCACATCCGATCGAATCGAGCTCACGTGAGCGAGAAGACGCGGAGCGGGTGCGCCGCCGTTCGCAACGTCGCCCACCACAGGGCAACCCGACGAAGCAAACATGTCGATGACGTAGCGAACCGAGGTAGCGCCTGACGAGGCCGTGCGAATGTCGATCTCGACGAGAGCAAACCCGTTACCGCGTCGCACTACACGCGGAGCAGAGGCGGGCAATTTCACTCGCGGAAGATCTCGATCGCGCTGCACGATCATCGACAGCGTGATGACCGCGTTCGCTTGCGAGAATGAAGCGAGCGCGCTGTCGTTTCGAGCGATAACCCCCACCCCCGTCACGCCCTCGGGAACAGCATGCGCCACACTGGTTCGAACCCCTTCGGGCACCTCGACGAAGCGAGTCACACGTTGCTCGACCGACGTTGCGGGAGAGGCTCGATCGAGAGAAAGCCCAGAGGGAACATCCACCGCGATCAAGGCACGCTCGTTACAGAGCACGCGTTCACTCCAAAAGAGCGGCCAAAACGCTGACGAAGAGTGGGTGGTGTCGGTCACGAAGTTATTGGAGAGATCGAAGTGTCGCGCGAACGTCGTCGAGATGTTTTTCGATAGCAAGCTCGTGACGGAAGACGTTTCGGATGATGCCCTCCTTGTCGATCACGAACGTGATGCGTTTGGTCATGCTGAGGATGCCGCTCATCATGCCGAGAGCGCCGTAGGCTTTGCTGATGCGGCGCGACGTGTCGGCAAGGAGAGGGAACTGCAGACCGTGTTTCGATGCGAACTGCTCGTGGCTGTCTTCGTCATCGAGACTCACTCCGATGACGGTGGTGTCTGCGGCTTCGAGCTCCGAGAACGCATCGCGGAACGAGCAGACCTCCTTCGTACAACCAGGGGTGAAGTCCTTTGGATAGAAGAAGAGAACGATGTTCTTCTTCCCCTTGAAATCCTCGAGACGGATGAGATTGCCTCGATGGTCCTTCGCCTCGAAAGAGGGGGCGTGATCACCCACGTTGGGCATGAGCAACATCCTTTTGTTGGACGCTTCCAGAAGATTCCGGAAGGGAACGGCCACATACCACGCGAAGAAAAAGGCGCGAATTGGCTGGATTAGACGCTGAAAGGCTGTTCAGTCACGTAAGCGATTGACAGATACAAGTTTGTGGGTAGGGTTCGCGCCCTCCTCATTAGGATTCGGAGCAAAAAAATGGCACATCCCGCAATCGCTGCGTTGGAAAAAGAGGCTCTTCGCGAGGGCCTTCCGGAGTTTCGGGTGGGTGATACCGTCCGCGTTCACTATCGCATCGTGGAGGGCGAGAAGGAGCGTGTTCAGGTGTACCAGGGCGTAGTGATCAAGCGTCACCGCGCGGGGGCTCGCAGCACGTTCACCTCGCGCAAGGTTTCGTTCGGCGTAGGCGTCGAGAGGACGTTCCTGGTGCACAGCCCACGTATCGACAAGGTCGAGGTCGTGTCTCGTGGCGTCGTTCGCCGAGCGCGTCTTTACTACTTGCGCGACCTCGCCGGCAAGGCTGCTCGTCTGCGCGACGAAAAGGACAAGTTAGAGACCGCGGGCTCCGTCCCTACAAGGCCGCATTTCAAGGCGTGATCACGCTGCGAGGTGCGGCCTTCTCGTTTCCATCTCCCCAAACCAGGTCGGTCGCGCCTATGCTCCGCCGCGAATCGGTGCCAGGGTGCGCCGGAAGCTAACCTTCGTCGCGAGGTTCATTGCATGATCCAGTGCGCAAGTTGCGGGACGCTTAACCCCCCCAACAACAAGTTTTGTCAGTCGTGCGGCGCATCACTTGGCGCAGGGAACGCACCCCCTGCAGGACCTCCGCCGGGCTTCGGCCCTCCTCCAGGCGGACCGCCTCCGGGGTTCGGTCCTCCGCCAGGCCCTCCCGGTGGTCCCCCACCTGGATTTGGGCCGCCTCCCGGTGCTCCGGGTGGCCCTCCACCAGGCTTCGGACCTCCTCCGGGCCCGCCACCAGGTTTCGGTCCTCCCCCCGCTGGCCCACCTCCTGGTTTTGGACCCCCACCTGGACCTCCGGGTGCCGGTGGACCACCACCAGGATTCGGCCCGCCGCCGGGTGGACCACCTCCAGGCTTTGGACCACCGCCAGGTGGCCCAGGTGGGCCTCCGCCAGGCTTTGGACCTCCTCCGGGAGCGCCTCCAGGAGCCGGTGGACCACCTCCGGGATTCGGTCCTCCGCCGGGCCCTCCAGGTGGTCCTCCCCCTGGATTTGGGCCGCCTCCGGGTGGTCCAGGTGGTCCAGGTGGTCCAGGTGGACCACCTCCAGGCTTTGGGCCTCCGCCAGGCCCGCCCGCTGGATTCGGTCCGCCTCCCGGTGCTCCACCGGGATTCGGTCCCCCGCCAGGCGGTCCACCGGGGTTTGGTCCACCTCCGGGCCCTCCGGGCGGCGGTTTTGGTCCGCCGCCAGGTCCCCCAGGAGGAGGCTTTGGCGCGCCGTCAGCGGGCGCGTACGGGCCTCCACCCGGAGCGTCGGGAGCAGCGGATCCACACGGCGCCACGGGCCCCGCGCAGATTGGTGTGCGTGAGCTCGTTGGGTTCTTGGTGAGCTACCAAGGCGACCCTGCGGGTGCGTTTTGGCCGCTGCGTTCGGGACGAACCGTCGTGGGACGTGCGGGCGCAGCCGACGGGCTCGACATCGAGATCGCGGATCAGACGACCTCCTCGAACCACTGCGTGGCCCTCCTCCGCCAGGCTTCGACCTCCTCCGGGAGCGCCTCCAGGAGCCGGTGGACCACCTCCGATTCGGTCCTCCGCCGGGCCCTCCAGGTGGTCCTCCCCCGGATTTGGGCCGCCTCCGGGTGGTCCAGGTGGTCCAGGCGGTCCAGGTGACCACCTCCAGGCTTTGGGCCTGCCAGGCCTGCCCGCTGGATCTGGTCCGCCTCCCGGTGCTCCACCGGGATCGGTCCCCGCCATGGTCCACCGGGGTTTGGTCCACCTCCGGCCCCTCCGGCGGCGGTTTTGGTCCGCCGCCGGTCCCCCAGGAGGAGGCTTTGCGCGCCGTCAGCGGGCGCGTACGGGCCTCCACCCGAGCGTCGGGAGCAGTGGATCCACACGGCGCCACGGGCCCCGCGCAGATTGCGTGCGTGAGCTTGTTGGCTTGGTGAGCTACCGGCGATCCTGCGCGTTTTGGCCGCTGCGTTCGGGACGAACCGTCGGACGCGGGCGCAGCCGACGGGCTCGACATCGAGATCGCGGATCAGACGACCTCCTGGAACCACTGCGTGTTCCACGCGGATGCCGCAACGCGCCGCTGAGTCGAGGACACAGCATCAACCAACGGCACGTTCGTCAACGACGAGCGGCTTCCGCCCAACGGGCGACGCGATCTTCGCGACGGCGATCGCGTCCGCCTTGGTGCGTTCAACACGGTGGTCAAGGTGATCTCGCGTACGTGAGATCATTCGGTGGGGGCCTTCTTCTGATGGAAGGCTCCGACCGGCCATTCGTAGACGATTTCTGGAGAATTCCATCCCATGAACGTGCGTTTCGCCGCCTTTTCCCGCAGCCCTCGGTTTGTCGTTGCTGTCGCTCGCGCCACGCGAGGCAGCAGCGGCACCCGAGGCCCACATTCTTCGAATCGATCCCGTGTCGCAAGCGCGGATGGATCACCCGTGCTTTCGACCGTCATCGAGGTTTCACAACCGAAACGAATCGGTGATGCGACGGCAGACTGAACGCGCTCCACGGAGACGCGCAACTGCAGTGCTACACCGACAAGCTCGCGCCTCGAGCGTTGTTTACCCCGCTCGACTTCTACGAGAAGAACGCCGTGTTCACCGTCACGGTGAATGGGCAGGACTTCCCGGCGAAGTTCGACTCGAAGTACAAGTGGGCCGACAGCCAGCAAGTCCAGGGCGTAGGTACTGCGTGGCTGATCGTCCTCGATGTCGGCGGTGCGGGAGGCAGCGGCACCATGGCCGCCCGATTGAACGACGCGAAAGAAGTCGCTCGTGCGTTCATCGACAAGATGGGTCCGCAAGATATCGCCGATGTGTTCTTGATCGGCGACCGCGCGCTCAACGACTCGAAATGGAAGACCGCGGGCCAAAAGGCTGACCTGACGAACTTCGTCAACGGCGCGGCGGCGGTCACGCCTTCGGGTCGAACACGCAACCTGGCGACAGCGATCCGTCAAGCCGCCGTCGACGGGTTCAAGAGCCTCGGCAACGTGGGCGGAGTCGCTCCGCCGATGCACCAAGCCATGGTGGTGTTGTCGAACGGAGCAAGCGGTGCTGACCCGTCGAGCACCGGCCCCGGTGGTCTCGAGATCGCCAAGTTCGCATCTCAGGGTCGCTACCCCCCAGAGAACACGGCGGCACCCAAAATGCCGACGCCGATCATCTCGATCTTCTTCCCATCAGGGGGCATCGACGAGGCAGCAAACAGCGCTCGCGACTTCATGTCGAGCCTGCCAAACCCAGACGTGGGCGGTTACTTCAACGTCGTCCGTGGCAATGGCGCCGCGGCTGCAGGGCCGATCGTCAATGCGGTTCGCGATCGTTTCGGCCAGATGTTTTTGGTTCGCTGGCGAGTGTCGTGTGTTGCTCCCGCAACCACGCAGAGCTTCAAGCTGAACTTCCAGGGCACCTCTGACCCGATCATCGGTGACAACTCGTTCGCCAACGTTCCACTCGGTGTCGACCCGACGCAATGGCCGCTCGACGTGAACGTCAAGTACACGGTCGACAACGCGAAGCGCGACCCGGTTTACCCAGGCGGCTCGCTGACGGTGTACGGCAACTTCTGCTGGGGCGGAAACGCCTCGGGCGTACAGATCTACTTCCTGCCTCCTGGCACCCAAGCGCCTCAAACCGTCAACCTCAGCAATCTCGAGGAAGCCCGTCGCGCACAGCAGCAACTCATTGCTCGCAAGCTCGATGGCAAGGCGATCAAGGTCACCGACTCTTCCGCAGAATTCGAAGCTCCGAACAAGAGCGACTGGATTTGGGGCAAGGGCGATCAGGCTGTCGCACGCGTTATCGTGTACGACACCAACTCGCGTCGAACGAGCGGGCTTACCGCGGCGACCATTCTCTCCGTCAAAGCGAGTGAATCCGCACCGTTCAACTGGCTCTGGGTTGCGCTTCCGGCGTTCGGCGGAATCGTCGTCGTGTTGCTCGTCGTTCTCGTGTTCCGCACGGGCGGCAACAAGCCGCGACGAGGCGGTGGTGGCGGAGCAGTCGTTCCCCCCGCGCCTCCGGTTCCTCCCGTTCCCGCCGGACCTGGCCCTGGAGCAAACTGGGCTCCACCTGGTGCAGGGTACGCGCCTCCTCCCGGTGGCGGTTATCCACCCCCCGGTGGCGGAGCGCCCGGTGGCACCAGCTTCGCAGCAGCACCCGGCGGTGGATACGGCGGTACGACCGCTCCCGTTGGCGGAGGCGCACCTCCTGGGGCAAGCCCCGATTTTCTCTACGGCGGCAAGCCCCCGCAGTACGGGTTGACCACGGGCCAACCTGCAGCCAACCCGCCTCCTCCCGACCCATACGGTGCACCGGTCAACGCCTCGCGAGCGACGCTCTCAGGCACGGGCGGTGTGTACACGATCCTTGCGGGCATGGAGTCTCGTCTCGGTCGAGATGGTGCGCAGGTCCAGATCGTCCTTTCCGAGCCTCGCGTGTCGGGCTTTCACGCCACGTTGAAGATCGAAAACGGTCAGTTTTTCGTTCGTGATGAAGGCTCGAACAACGGAACCTGGATCAACGGCAATCGCGTGAACGCCGGCACCTGGAACCCCGTCCCACAAGGCGCACAGCTCAAGTTCGGTCCAGCAGAGTTTAGCGTCCGACTCGAGTAGCATCCGAACCATGCCCGCCTCGCTGAGCACGCCACCGGCGCCCAGGATTGTCTTCGCGGAGAAGTCTGATCCTGGGTGTGATCCGAAGAAGCAAATCAACGAGGATAGCTGCGGGCATGCTGATTTGCCTGGCGCACGACTCCTCGTCGTGTGCGACGGAATGGGAGGCCACGCCGGGGGGCGTGAAGCCAGTCAGCTCGCCGTCTCCACCATCTTGAGCGAGGTCGAGCGCGCCGTTCACGAGAATGCCGATGTGGCCCCTCACGATGCACTTCGTAACGCCATCAAGGCAGCGGGTCGCAACGTGTTTGCGATGGGAGGGCCCGAGGGCACGGCAGGGCGCCCCGGCTCGACCTGCGTGTCGCTGTTGATTCACCGCCACGGCACTGAGGTTGCCCACGCCGGTGACAGCCGAATTTACCTCATTCGTAACGGACAGATCTGGCAGCTCACCCGCGATCACTCGTTGGTTCAGCAGATGATCGACGCGGGCACCGTTCGCCCCGAAGACGCGCTCAACCATCCCGACGCGCACGTCGTCACGCGCGCTCTCGGCATGCGCTCCGACATCGACGTCGAGCTCCGGCACGATCCGTTTCCGCACCAAGCGGGCGATCTGTTTTTGCTCGTTAGTGATGGCGTGAGCGATGTCACCTCACAGCCAGATCTCCTCTCGTTGATCTCTCGCGCCGACAGCAACAATCTACAGCCGCTCTGTGACGCGATCGTTCAGTTCGCACGAGACCGAGGCGGCCCCGATAACATCACGGTGCAGGCGGCGCTCATGCTCGACACCGCCGAGATCGAGCACACCGACCGTAAGACCGTCACCGATGTCGTTCCCGTAGCACCCGCCGCACCGGCCGAGGGCGCCGCGTCGACGCCTCCGAACGCGGCAGCAGCAGCAACCCCGACCGGGGCAGTTCCGCCACCCGCGCCACCTGCAGTAGGCGCGCGCGGCACCGTCGTGATCGCCGCCGTCGATGCATCCAGCGCGCTCGCCACGCCATCACCTGCAACGTCGCAACGTCCACCGTCGTCCGACCCTTCACGAGCCTCGAGTAAGACCGTCGTCGATGGCGGCGGCACAGCACCGACAGCGGCAGCCAGCCCCTCATCTCGCGGCCCGAAGCTTCTCATCGGGGCGGGTCTTTTTGTCGTCGGGCTGATCGTGGTTGTCGTGTCGCTGATGCACGCGTTGAGCACGAGCGAGGCACCACCACCGCTGCCTGAAACTCCATCGGGAACCTCATCCTCGCCGGCAAGCTCAGGTGCGGCCACCAGTGCTCCGTCCACCTCAGCAACCCCCACGGCAACGACACCGGGCTCTGCCCTAAAACCACCGATGCCAGGCCCCGCGACAGGCAAGGGTAAACACTGACACAAGAGGCGATCTCCTTCGCCTCGACTCAGCCGTGCAGATTGTTTCGCATGCGCGCCATGCGCGTCGGCGCGCGCTCAGCCCTCGAGTAGCTTCTTCAAGATCGAGTTGACCAGCGCCGGGTCTGCGCTGCCCTTGGTCTCTTTCATCACCGCACCCACGAAGTAACCGAGCAGCCCCGTCTTGCCAGAACGATACGCGGCGACCTGCTTCGCGTTGTCGTCGACGACCTTCTTACAGATCGCCTCGATCGCCCCCGCATCCGCGTTCACCGCAAGGCCGCGCTCTTTCACGATCTCAGCCGGCGATTGCTTCGTCGAGACGACAGCGCCGTAGACTTCCTTCGCTTGCTTGCCGCTGATCGTCCCTACTTCGACGAGCTTCAGAAGCTCTGCGACGTGTGCCGCGCTTGCCGGGAACTCTGCCGTCAGCCCCGTCGTGGTCGTTGCAGCAAGCACTTCACTGGTCACGAAGTTGGCCGCTTTTTTTGCATCCACCCCAAGACCAACAATCGAGTCGAAGTACTCGGCGATGCGAGGGTGAGACGTGAGCACAACGGCCGTGGCCAAGGGCAACCCGAACGACGAGACGTAGCGCTCACGACGGGCCTTCGGGAGCTCGGTCAGTGCTTCTCGTTGTGCTTGAACGAACGCAGCATCGAGCACCAGCGGGGGCAAATCAGGGTCGGGGAAGTAACGGTAGTCGTGCGCCTCTTCTTTCGATCGGAGCGTGAAGGTCTTGCCGTCTTTCTCGTTCCACCCTCGGGTCTCTTGGCGCACTCGCCCGCCGCCTTCGATCACCGCAATCTGACGAGCGACCTCGTACTCGATCGCCTTCTGCACGAAGCGAAACGAGTTCACGTTTTTGATCTCGCAACGAGTCCCGAATTTCTCGCTACCGACGGGGCGCACCGACACGTTGGCATCACATCGAAACGAGCCCTCTTCGAGGTTGCCGTCGTTGATACCGAGCGAGACCAAGATCTCTCGCAACGCTCGCAGATACGCCGCCGCTTCTGCTCCGGATCGAAGGTCAGGCTCACCCACGATTTCGATGAGCGGAGTGCCGGCACGATTGAGGTCGACCACCGAATCACCGCCCTGACCGTGTAGGTTCTTCCCGGCGTCTTCCTCGAAGTGGATGCGAGTGATCCCCGCGCGTTTTTTCTCGCCCTGCTCGAGCTCAATGTCCAGAAAGCCGCCTGTCGAAAACGGTCGGTCGTACTGGCTGATCTGATAGCCCTTGGGCAGGTCGGGGTAGAAGTAGTTCTTGCGAGCAAAAATGCTGGTCTCGTGAACCGTCAGACCCAACGCCAACGCGGCTCTCACACCGTACGCAAGCGCCGAACGATTCACCACCGGCAGCGCGCCAGGTAGCCCCAAACACACCGGGCACACGTGACTATTCGGCTGCGCACCGAACGACGTTTCGCACGAGCAAAACATCTTCGTCTTCGTGAGCAACTGCACGTGAACCTCGAGGCCGATCACCGCTTCGAACGACGTCATGACCGCCCCTCCTACCACGAGTCGGGCGCAAGTCGGTCGAGGTCACGCAGTTGCTGCTGCCATCGCTCTTCTTCTCGAGCTCGTGGCCACGCCTTCGATTGCATCGGAAGCACGAGGCACACGACCGTGCCGATCAACGCCAGCGCCGCCAGCACGTTCAGAATCGGAGTGATTCTCCATGGGCGAGTCTCGAGCGAGTACACGACGCCAAACAACACCCCCGCCAAGCCTCCACCGATGTGCGCGGCGTTGTTCACGGGCAATCCCTGCGCATTGAACGCGTACGCCGTGATCACCCCCCAGAGCACCAAACGCACCAGCATGTCCTTCCAGAGTGGGTTCTTTCGCATCATCAGCGCACCCAAGAACAGGCCAACGAGACCGTACACCGACGCGCTCGCGCCGGCAGTCACGTAGGGCTTTCCGGCGCTCCACCACACACTCGTCGCGAACCCGATCACGCCTGTCATCAGGTACGCGATCGTGAACCGTGCGCTCTTCAGCGCTGGCTCGAGAATGCGCCCAAAATCGACGAGCCCCATCATGTTCATCACGATGTGCAGGATGCTCACGTGGACGAACGACGCGCTCACGAACCGCCAAGGCTCGCTCGAGTCATAGCCGTTCGTCAGAGCTCCGAAACGAAGCAACGATGAGATGGAGACCCCCGTGACGAGCGGCAAGGCTTTTGCCCTTGCTGACGCCAGCTCACCCGCAAACACCAGCACGTTGAGCAGCACGAAGAATTTCGTGACCGGCAGCTCAACCTCGAGTGCGGTTCGTAGCCAATCCAGCAACGGCTCAGGAGGGATCCACCGCTCGCACTCAACACATCGAGACCCATCTACCGAGGTGAGCTTGCCGCACCAAGGGCACCGAATCGCAGCCGGCATTCGTAACACCTCACTCCGAAATACACCGAGAGGCGAGCTCTCGAAGAAGAGGGCCTCGACTGCCCGGCGGGTCTCCTGTTGCATCCCACGTTCGTAGCGCATGGTGGATGGCCTCTGCATCTTGCTGTGCGCACCCCGCGATCACACGTAGCCGCGCGGCTTCTCGCTTCACGCGAACGAGCGACATTTCTCGCGACAATGCTTCGTCGAGCAGCTTCGCCCCGCGCACCCAATCACCACGCGAGATCGCCGCACGCGCAAGTAGATACCTTGGCAATCCATCGTTCGGTTTGCGTTCCGCCCAACGTCCGGTCTCCTCCGCTCCTTCGGCCGGAATGGTTCCGGTGTCGGGGCGTCCGACCAGCAACGGAACGATCGCCGCCCGAGCGTCCGCATCACTCGTCGCTAGCAACTTCACCTCGAGCGTACGGATCACATCCTCGTCGAGCGAGCGATCAATCAACGTTGAATACCGACGTTTTGCGTCGTCGAGATCGCCCTGTACGAGCGCTAGATCAGCGAGGCGCTCGTCTGCCCGATCGCGAGAGGTTCTCGAGACATTCGGGATCGCCGCCACCTTCTCGAGCTCACCCTTTGCCCCGTCGACATCTCCCGCACGCTCACGACACGTTGCTCGCAGCATCCACGTCGCGGGCTCTGGAGCATCGCGTTCTACGGCGTCGACCAGTGCCCTTGCACCACGCACATCACCCTGCGCAAGAAGCTGCCCAGCACGGCGGCGGGTTGCATCCACCTCGTGAGGGCAATGGCGTCCGAACACTGCAGGTCGCTCGAAACGAGCTTTCGCGATCGCCATGGCTTCGGGCGGGAGCTCGAGTGTCCTCAGGTGTTCTTTGAACGTTCGTTCCAGAACCACCCACGGCTGCCCGCTTGCCTCGTCGGGTGATGCTCCCCCGTACCACCGTCGCAGAGCATCGGCGCCGAATACCCGATGAAACCAGGTCACGAACGCGCCTGCGATCGTGTACGCCCTCGATTGGTTCATCGAGAGAAAGCCCGTGCCGAACAGGCGATCCAGACTGGGTAGCAAGCCGAGCTCGAGCATGGCTTTCGACCATTGCTCGAGAGTCAGCTCGTCATCATCAGGTGAAGCGGCTTCAGCGATGCCTTCGATCAATCCAGGGTCTGGCAACACACCACCGAGTTGCCCCGCAATCTTGAAGGGCCCTCGAGCAAAGCCGCCCGCGATGACGTGGGCAAGCTCGTGTCGAAGCACGGGGTGTGGGTAGCCGCCGAAGCCTGCGATCTGGACATACACCTCATGCCGCCAAGGCTTTGCGATGTACACATCGGCGGCGCCCATCAGCGCCCGCTTTTGCGACGCGTCTTGAAAAAGGAAAACCGTGATCGGCGGCGTCGACGACACGCCCATGTATCTCTCGACCGCTTCGACATCTTGATCGCAATCGCGTCCAAGCAGAGCGACGGCATCCGTGCGCATTCCGCGAGGGTGAACGACGACACATCGCCGACTTCGGGTCTCACCACCTAGCTCGTGTTTGATCGAAGCGACCGTGTGCCAATGACCGAACGAGCTGCCTGCAAACGTGATCGCTACCTGCGTCGTGAGACCGAACAAGCAGCCGACGAGTGTCCATCGATCGCGGGCACCGTCGATGACCCGCGCTCCGAGCAAGAGGGCCATCACGCTTCCCAGCGTGCCGATTCGGTAGGTGAGGAGCTTTTCGGTTCCGTCGATGATCGTGTCGTAGAGCGTGCCCGAGAAGAAGCCGACGAACGGATCGAAGGCGAACACCATCGGCGACGTCAAAAACCGAGCGAGACTCGCGATCGCCGTGACCAACGGTGCCGCAAACGCGACAGCGACGATCCAGCGCCGCGTAGCGAACCGAGGTTGGCGCGACATCCAGCCGCCCGAAAAACCACCCCACGCCCCTGCCAAGATCACGCCCGCGGTGGGCCCCATGAGCACGAGAAGCGACCCGTCGACAAACGAACAAAAGCCTACGCGCAGACCATGGACAAGCATGGTGAGGAACGCGAGCGCCGCCAGGAAGCACCCTCGTTCGATGCCGTGCGAAACGGCACTCGTGAGGTTCGACTCGTCACGTTCTTCGAACGCCGCAAGCGCGCTCGCGATCGCAGTCACCGACGGAACGATCAACCCCATCGCGAGGGCGGCCTCGTACCCCGGCCCGCCGAAGAGCGGGGCACAACCCACCGCGAGCATCGAGCCGGCGACCAGCAAGGACGAAATCCATACCTGTCGGACCCAATCGGACGCGTGCATTCCCTCGAGTGGTTGCCATGGTTTTGCCGCACATGAAACACGCTCTGTCGTTTTTCGCGGGTAGTGGCTCTGTACTCGCATGATCTAGTGAAAGGCGCGTCGAGCCTCGAATGGCGCCATTCGCCCGCACACAGAACCAATATCCAAGGCGTATGTCATGGCGAGAGAACCAAGCTCGCTGCAATTGCACGAATAGATATCGAATACCTTGGGAGGTTTCTTGGGTGGATTTTACACGAACGCAACCCTTCACGGGTCGCGGCGCTCGTGCAGAACCACCGAACACGATTATTACTCGTGATTATTTGACGTGGGTTCGCTGCTGTGGGTGTTCCTGAGACTCACATTACCCGCGTCGAGAGGCCGCCATTGAAGTCGCAGTCACGGCCCGAAAGAAGCGACGTCCACAGAAGATTCTCGCTCGCCATCGGACGGTGACGGTCTATAGTCCGTCGCTCTTCTGGAGGGTCGATGTCACTTCGTTTGCTCGATCGAATCAATCACGGGTGGGGCGATCTAGAACCGGTCATCGTGGGGCTGATGGCGATGCACAAGAGCTTCATGCTCATTGGGCGCCACGGCACGGGGAAAACCAGGCTGGCGCGAGTTCTTTCGCAGGCATGGGGGCCTCATGGCTTTGCGTTTTACGACGCCACGAAGGACGATTTGATTTCGATCGCGGGGATCCCGGACCCTGAAGCGATGCGCTCTGGGCGTCTGCATTTTGTCCCACATGATCGAAGCATTTGGGACAAGAGCACGATCGTTGTGGATGAGATCACGCGCGCCGGCAAAGAGAGCCAAAATCTTTGGCTAGAGATACTCGAAGAGCGCACGTGTTTTGGGCTTCCACTCGCGTATCGAACCATTGTCGCCACGGCAAACCCCGAATCGTATGCGGCGGCATTTCAGCTCGATGAAGCCTTGCTCGACCGATTTCATGCGGTGATTCCGACCCCAGAGATGCAAGAGAACATGGGCGCAGAAGAAATTCGCACCATGATACAGCTTGCAGGTCGTTCGACGGGCTCGCTCGAGGCGGCTGAGCTTGCGAGGGTCTTCGCAGATATCCAGAAAGCGCACGCTGAATTGCTTGCAGAAGGCGCACTGGATCGAATCGGGAATTACCTGGGGAAGGTCATTCCGTCGTTGCTGGGCATTCTTCGAGAGCAAAATGGGCCCTATGTGAGCCCTCGAACCTATTGCCGAAACCTACCCGAGACGATGACCGCGGTTGCGGCCTATTATCGAGTGTCAGGCGTAGCTGAGCCTCTGAGGCGAGCTGCCGTTGACAGCCTGCGTTATGCGCTTGCCACCAAGCTCCAGATCAAGCCTGTTATTCTGGATCAAATCCACCAATCGGCCGTTGAGCTACTCGGGGCCGGAGAAATTCCGCCTTCCGAGCAAATTCGCCTCGCGGTGGCCTCTCCTGCGACGTTCGAGCAGCGACTCGAATATGTACAGGCGAACTGGGCATCGATCGTGAGCGCGCTTGCCACCGATGAAATCGAGAAAGTGCTTGGAGAATTGCTCCGTGGAGCGAGCAAAAAAGGCGAGCAAGAAAAGCTCGTTGCGCTCAAGCATTTGCTCGACGAGGTGGGGTACAAGGGTGATGCGCTTCGGCAGGTCGATGGGCGCTTGTTGATCGCGCTCAATGGGGCGATCAATCATGTGACGCCACGGCTGTCGAAAATTCTCGAGGGGCAAAGCGGAGCCGATCGCGAGCGCGCAGAAGCGACCATTGATGCTTTCCGAGCCATGGTCGCCGCGGGGACATTCGTGGGCGGAACATCTGCCGAGGTGCGTCGACTGCAAACCTATTTGATCGACCTACGAGAGGGAGACGTTCCGAGCGACGATCAAAGCCTATTTACGTTCTTCGCTTCGCTCGATTTGTCAGGAGGGGCCACGCTCACCTCCGTCGCAAAGAGTGAGTGAGAGATGTCGAAACCATCGACCCTCGGAAACGCGACAGCGGAACGACGCATCGAGCAGGCGCTCATGGCGCTGGGAATGTCCTTCGCGGATGCGTCGGGCATTGTCCAATACGATCCTGAGGCAGAAACCTCGTATTGGGCGTTTGATCCGATCACCGAACGAGAGTCGATCCATGTGGGTCCAATGATTGCGCAGCTCGAGGTGGGCGCGATTGAAATGGCGCTTCGCCACGAGTTTCTACATCGATCGATGTTTCATGGGTTCGGCGAGCGATATGCGCGGCGAGAGCTTGCCAATTTGACGCTCGACGTGTGTATCAATCGCCTATTGTTCGAGGCGTACCCAGACAAGATGCGCAAGGCGTCGCAGGCGATTTACCCGGCAGAGTCTAAAAAAACAGCGATCGCCTTGGCTGACTGTACAGCGGATGTGTCGCACTTGCCCACGCAGCTTGCGACGCTCTGGACGGGGATCTGGTCACGTTTGCCTGATGGTAGTTATCCGACGGTAAACCCCGCGTCGTTGTATTTTCGATTGGTGAGGCTCTCGGACAGCGACGTGAGCACCGGAGAGTGGCTCCAAAAGGGTACAGGGTGCAGCTTCACTCGTTCAAAGGGCCCATGTGCGGGGCATGGCGAGCTTCGCCGGCGGCCCAGTAAACGGGTCGACCATGCGATTTCTAGCGTGGCGAGTGATATAGGGCGGCGACTTCCCAAAGGCTCGGCTCTCGGCACAGCGCTCGATGACTACAACGTAACGCCCGCCTCGATCGGCACGAGTAAGGTCGAACAGTTTTTGAAGAAAATCCAGGTTCGCCGGATCGCAGCCCAAGCCGCTGCGAAGATCACGGAACCCTGGAGAAGCGGCTCGCGTATTCAGCCCTACCCCACCTACCCCACTCGACTGGGCCTTGTGTACGCGATTTGTGGAATCACCAACGCTACACATATGTATTGGAATCGCGAGGTCGAAAATATTGGGGCACGAATGTCGATTGGCCTCTATATGGACGTATCCGGCTCGATGATCGGAAAATTCCCGATTGTTTCGGCGTTCGTGGATGCACTGAGAGACTTCCCCCTTCGATTGAAAACCTTTGACACCGTGGTGCGAGAGGCCGAGGTTTCGGCGTTGGCTGCAGGTAAAATCAAAGGTGGCGGCGGTACCGATTTTGATGCTCCGTTGAATGATTTGCTGGCGGACGAGCAGATCGAGGCAGCGGTATTGTTTACCGATGGCGAAGCCTCGGTGAGCGAGCTGGTGGGGGTGAGGCTTCGAAGCTCACGCAAACGACTTTACGTGGTGTACCTGCTCGACGGGCCCTCGGCGCCGAGCAGCTCGTTGGATCGATGGGCGACCGAGGCCATGACCTTTCGCGTCTCGTGAAGTGCACGAGGTCGAGAGCAAAACAGGGTGAACAACGATGGATGCACGACTGAAGGACGTGTTGCGCCGCTTGGTGGACAAGCGCGACGAAAAGCTGAGCGACGAGGACATCGCGATCATCGAGAAATCCATCGGCAAGCCACAACGGCTCGACGATTCGAGCCCTCGACCGCTTTGGTATTTCATTCGAGAACGAGCGTTCTTGTGGAAGCAAGTGCTCGAGCTGCCGCTCGATTGGCTGATGGGCGATATTGATTCGCTTCTCAGCGATGCAGGTGCAACGAAACGCCCGACGACCCCAGCCGAACGACTCGACACTGAGATCACGCGAGAGGGTCTGGTTCGCGCGGTAAAAAAGCACCTGGACAACAATAACAACACCACAACGCGGGCCTACGCTGCGCTGTTGATCGGGTTGGCCAAGCTCGACGAGTTGCTTCCGCTTGCCGCAGAGGCGATTTCAACCGGTCGCGAAGAACGCCAGAGCTGGGGGCAGCCTGTGATTGGTGCGTACCTCGAGACCCTCGCGATGTCTCGCCACCCCGACGGCTATACGCTTGCTTCGCGATATGTGGGTCATGAGGACGACCGAATTCGACGCGCGGCGCAGGTCAATGCGCTTCTTCATGCGAGCGAGCAGAGCGATAGCGACCTTGCCCACGCGCTCGAGCACACGGTGGCCAACTGGGTGCTTTTGAGCTTTCCCGATGAGGTGGTTCGGGCAGCACGAGGAGGGCTCGATCTCGAGAGCAAGCTTCAGTCGGTTCTCGGCGCAACCTGGCGTATGGGCGACTATCGAATGATCGCCAGAATCGCGCTGAAAGCCGAGCTACAGAGCTTTGTCGAAGAGCTTCTCGAGCACGGGAACGGCGACGTGAAATATGCCGCGATGCTCGAGGCGATCGCACTGGGTGCGAAATGGACTTCCGACAAGATCAATTCGGATTTCGAGAACGAAGGTGACGAATACGCACAGGCGATCATGGTTGTCGCGCTGTCATCGTTCGATCGAGAGAAGAAATCGTGGCTCAAAAGTATGCTCACGAGCGACCGTCGCGGCGACAAGATTGGCGCGGCGTGGGCTTCGGTGTTCATGGGGGGCAACGACGAAGAGCTGACGGAGCTCGCCAAAGACACCGATGATGATGTGCGGAAAGCCGCCCTCGCTGCGCTGATGATGCGTTCGAAAGAGCGCTCTGCCGAGCTGATCGAGCTTCGAGCTCGCGAGGCGTTGCGCCACTGGTCGACTGCGATCCAAGAGGTCGTGGGCACGGTGTTCTCACTCGCGGGGCACACCCCAGATTGCGTTCGCGATGCGCGTTTCTTCCGAGACGAGGTGCCAAGCTGGCGTTCGAGTGACCTCGACGAGATGCGCGAGTTTTACGCGAAACGCCCAGCGATGTTGATGAACCGGATGACCTCCGAAAGTACGCCGAGCGACATGGTGCGCCAGCGCGCCTATACGCTGGCGGGTCTTCTTGGCGGCTCGGCGTTCAACACGTCGATCGAGCGTCGATTGGCCGATTGCAGGGGGTTCAGCGATGCGCTTGCGTTGTTCCTCGAAGCTCGATGCTTCGGTGGGCCACGCACCGATTTGGGCAAAGTCGCGGGGCGATTGGTTCTCGGAGAAGCCGAGCACCCGATCGATTTGACCGAAGATGAGCTTTCTCCGTCAGTGGTGTGGGCCTTCGGCGGCGACTCACAAATCGCATCGCGAGCGATTTCGAATCTCGCTCGGTTCGAGAAAAGGCCGAGCTTCGTGCACCTGTTGCCGTTTTTGTCTTCGACCGACGACAGCGCAGGCAAAGCCGTTTCGTCGGCCGTGGCCCAGCTCGCTAACCCTGTAGATCCACTGCTTTCAGACGCCGCTGCGCTCTTGAGCGGAGCGGTCAAACGACTTGCTGATCTCGAGTACCTGGATTTGCTCGCCTCGGCGGGAGCGGCGCCGGTTCGAGCCAAGGTCGCTGAGGTGGCAGGGCTCGACACCAACGACTTCGAGCACGTGAAGGGTTACCTGGTGTTGCTCGCCGCGGATCAGAACGCCGACGTGGCGCTCGCAGCACTCGGGTCGTTGGCAGCACGAGCGGGTCACGAGGGGTGGGTACAGAGGCTTTTGCTGGACACAAGCCGCTCGGACAACTGGCAAACCAGCAGGCAATCGCTCGACATCATGGCGCGGCACCCTGCAGGGCTGTATTTGCCTCGCCTGCTCGACGTGATTGCGAACAGCAAGGACGACACTGACCTCGCGGGTCGAGCGGTTCGTGCGATCGAAGCCATCGCAGATAAGTTCCCCGAGCATGGTCTTGTGGTGCTCGACATTCGCGAGCCACGACGAGTCGATGAGCGTTACGGTCTTGGGGGCAACTTCGACTGGAGCGCCGATCAGCGCACGGAAGCGCTTCGTTTGCTGATGATCGCGCTCGAGCGTCGAAAGGATGCGTCGGCGGTCGAGAAGGCCAAGGGCCGCAAGCTGTTGTTGTGTCGCCCACAAGATGCTCCCGCAGGAGGGCGCCACCTCACGTCGAACGAGTTCGAAGCGATCGCGTTGCACCTCACGGTCACGTTTACCGACGAAGACACGGGGACGGTCGTCGCAGAAGTGGGTGACGAGCCCACGGGTGAGGTTCTCAACGCGCTATTGCAAACAGATTCGGTGGTGGTGTCCGGCGTGTTTTGGTCCTGAAAAAGATTCGCGACGAAACGAAGGCGGGGCCTCGACAGGGTGCGTGAGAGACCGCATTCTGCGGGGCCATGTCTCTGCTGCCTGAGCGACGGCCCGAGGGCCCAAACACTGGGTTCGTTGAGTTTGTGCGTATCGAGCGAGATGCCGATCGCGAAGTATTCGACCGCATCCGCTATGCCAAAGAGCTTTTGCGACTGTTGAAGCCCAAAGGTCTCACCGTGGCGTTGTGCCCAGGTGTCGAGCGACTGCATACCGAAGTGGGGAGCTCCTTCGAAGGTCCGGGGCGTCGCTGGGCGATCATGTTGATTCCGGGGCAAGCGTCGCGAGCAGCAATCGCCCTCGAAGTGGCTCGTCTCGCGGGCCGTGAACGCGAGCCCTACCTGCTCGATACGTTGCTCCGCGTGCGTCCTGCCTGATTGCGCACTAGAACCGGCCCGTTGCGTCTTCTCGAGTACCTCCCCCAGCTCTCTTCTCGCCCGGCTACGATCGCGGCGCGTGCTGGCATTGTCTCAGCGGCCGTGTTGGTGCCCGTGGGTATCGGCGTGTTGATCTCCCGCACCGTCGACCCATCGAAAGCGGTGGCCAGTGCTTCTGCGTCAGCCTCGGCGGTTGAGTCGCCCGAGGGGATGGCCCTATCCGCAGAGAACGTCCGCGCTTGCCGAACCGTCGAACACGATGCCCGACGGCCCGATATTGGGCGCCATCGTGGGGCAGCTCAACGTGTTTGCCGCCCCGGACGCTGAATCGAGGCGGCTCCGGTGTACATCTCATTACCTCGAGGGGCCGTCAAACGCGACCCAGAGCCCGTGAGCAAAGCGGGGGTGTCCAGGGGTTGGTACAAGGTGTACCCAAAGGGCTTTGCCTGTGCGGGCGAAGAGGCCACGACCGACCCTGAAAATGTTGTCCTGAAAGCAGGCTCGATCGTTCGACCCAACCCGAAAACGGCCATGCCGTATCGCTACGGGTTTGTCCGAGCAACGCTGCCGCTATATTTGCGACCCCCCACCGCCAAAGAGCAATACGCCTCAGAGATGAGCCTTAAAGAGCATCTCGAAACGTGGCGAAAACAGCCCGACGAGCTCAACAAGGTCATTCTTGGGTCGTACGATGTTCCGGTCGATTCTCGTGGTGTTCCCATTGTCACCAAAAAAGTCGGCGACCTGAATCACCCAACCACTCAGTGGACACAGGGCGAGCTGTTTGGCGGAAAGGGCGACAGCGATCCCATCCCGTTCTGGCTCGATGGGGGTCGAAAAATCCCCAACTTGGCAGATTTCAAAGTGCCCGAATATGCGGTGTTTGCTGACCGGGCGCGCCGCCATACGGGTCTGGCATTTGTTGGGTCGTTCCAGATGGGCCCAGAAGGGCTCGACCGGCGTTTTGGAATCACCACCGACATGCGATTGGCTCCGACCTCGAAGGTCAAGCCAGACACGGGCTCACCGTGGCATGGTCTCGAGCTGGTGGATCCAGCCAAATCGCCGCCGCTACCATTCGCATGGGTTCGAACGAGTGGAGCCCACGCCTACAAGTTTGGCGACGACACGCCCAAGGCCAAAGGTGAGCTCGAGAAGCGCTCGATTGTGATTCTCACGGGTCGCAAGAAAAAAGGGCCTGACGGATATTATTGGGAGATGAAAAACGGCCTCTGGATCCGCCAGAGCGAAGCCGGTGTCGTACGTCAGCCCGACGAATGGCCTGAGCCTTCGAAATCGGGCAAAAAGTGGCTCGAAGTGTCGATCGAAAATCAGACGTTGATCATGTGGGAGGGCCAAAAACCCGTCTACGCAACGCTGGTATCAACCGGACAAGATGGAATGAAAGATCCCAAGACCACCAAGAGCACGGTCATGGGTAACTTCTCCATCAAGAGCAAACACATCACGGCCACGATGGACTCGAACGAACGTTCCGGGCAAAGCGGAGGAAAGCGCCCCGAGGTGTCGTCTGCTCGTGAGGGCAAGGACGACGACGAGCCGCGCGCCCGGAAATCGAAGGGCGACAAGGGTGATAAAGGCGACAAGGGCGACAAAGGCGAACGCTCGAGCGCCAAGGCGAAGAGCTCAAAAGAAGACAAAGAGTCGAACAAGTCGCTTAAGCAGAAGAACATCGAGAAAGGCCGCGACCCAGAATACGGGGTCACCAAACGCCGCGGCGAGGGTACGTTCTGGCTGCGAGATGTGCCGTATGTGCAGTTTTTCGAGAAGGCCTACGCGCTCCACGTTGCCTACTGGCACGACGTGTTCGGCATCGCGCGGAGTCACGGCTGCATCAACCTTTCGCCCATCGACGGTCGCTGGATTTTCCAGTGGACGGACCCGCCGGTGCCCGATGGCTGGCACGGAATTATCGCTGGCGCCGATATGGGCGAAGGTACGCCGGTGTTGGTTCACCCTTTATTGCCACTGAACGCAAGAAGCTCTGGTAGTCTGGCGCCAGACTACTCGAACGCTGGGGTTTGAGCCCATCCAATGCAGTGTAACGTTCCTTTC
>JAXLYQ010000010.1:0-87898 GCA_046351315.1 Polyangiaceae bacterium | reverse complement strand
TGCGCAGCTCGATCAAACTGAGTGCAGGCCCAACAGGTTGAGATTCGGCACCCAATACCCGATCGAGCGCGAGCGTGAGCTTCGAGATCGTTTCACACAACGCGAGGATCGACGCACGCACATCATCGGCGCTACGAGCTGCGCGTGAGACGGCCTCAGCCTCGCCCGCAGCGTCTTGAATCGCCTTGATACCGAGCGTGCCCGAAACACCTTTGAGCGAGTGACTGGTCGCCACCAACGACTTGAGATCACCCGACGCGAGCGCGATCTCGAGCGTGTTCACATCACCTGCGTGGCGCGAGAGAAACTGTCGCAGAAGGCGGATCCAACCTGAGGGCTCGCCCCTCAACGCACGCAAGCCCGCTTTCACATCGAGGCCCGGAATCTCTTCGAGCTTCGACATGAGATCGCGTACCTCGGCGGGTGTATTCACCGTCTGGGTTGGGCCCGCAATCGTCGTGTCAGCCGGGAGTCGCGCCGGGGTTGGGCTCGCGATGGTCTCAACGTGTTTGCGCTCTTTCGGAAGCCAACGACCGAGCACTCGATAAAGGCGATCTGGGTCGACGGGTTTCGACACATGGTCGTTCATTCCGGCGGCGACACACGCGTCGCGATCTTCATCGAATGCGTTCGCGGTCATCGCGAGAATGGGCACATTCGCATACCCATCGAGCTGTCGAATTCGACGCGTCGATTCGAGGCCATCGACCTCGGGCATTTGAATATCCATCAAAATCAGGTCGTAGCTTTCGTGTGACGCGAGCTTGAACGCCTGCTCTCCATCACTCGCAACGTCGACCACCAAGCCCACATCACGCAGCAACGCTAGCGCCACCTCTTGATTCAATACGTTGTCTTCAGCGAGCAGCACGCGAGCACCGTGAAAAGTGTCGAGCGCAGGAGGCGGCGCGATCTGTGACAGCCTCGTGGGCGCGAGTGTCCCGCCGCGTTCGAGACGAACCATCGCATCGAGCGATGACAACAACGATGAGGGCGAGAACGGCTGTTGAATGAACCCAACGAAGCCACTGTCATCGGGGATGTGACCAAGAAGCGACGAGGGCTTTCCGATCAACACGGAAACAGGGCATCTCGGCAGGTTGAGCTTGCTCAGACGTCTACCAAATTCGACGCCGTCAATGTCGCCCAGCGAAGCGCCCACGACGATGAGATCTACGCGGGCCCCAGAGGCAAGACGCTGCAACGCAAACTGCATGCCTCGACCGCTTCGACCATGAGCCCTGCAGAACGAAGCACCTTCGCCACGGCTTCACGCGCCGGAGCAAACGGTTCGACGATCATCACCTGCCCAACGGAGTCACCCGTCTCGGTGATCAACTTCAACGACGGTCGCGCACCTTGATCGACAACGCCAAAAGGCACCCCGAGCCAGAAGGTCGACCTCCAGGCCCGAGCAGTATTCGTCACACCCACCTGCCCACCCATGAGCTGCGCGAGTCGACGTGAGATGACGAGCCCCAAGCCCGTGCCGCCGTATCGACGCGTGGTCGAAAGGTCAGCTTGCTCGAACGGACAAAAGAGCCGAGCCATCTGCTCGGTAGAAAGACCAATCCCCGTATCGGACACCTCGAAGCGCGCTCGTTGGGTCGTAGGGTCCGGAATCCACGATCTTGCCCGAGATCAGCACATAACCCTTCTCGGTAAACTTCAACGCGTTGGTCGCGAAGTTGAGCAAGATCTGACCAAGACGCAGACCATCGCCGTGCAACATCGGGGGCAGCTCGGCGATGTCGATCACGAAATCAAGGCCTCTGCATCGATGCGATCCATCAGCATCGTGGTCATATCCTCGAGTGTCTTATCGATCGAAAACGAGGGCATTTCCTGGAGGGTCATTCGACCCGCATCGATCTTCGAAAAATCGAGGTGATGTCGTTGATGATCCCGAGAAGGTGATTCGCTGCCCCCGTGATCTTGTCGAGCTGTTGTATCTGGTGTGGATCGCGAACGTCGCGGCGAAGCAGATGGGTGAGCCCGATGATCGCATTCATCGGAGTGCGGATCTCGTGGCTCATGTTCGCCAGAAAGACGCTCTTCGCCTCGTTCGCCGAGTCGGCTGCGGCCTTTGCAGACGAGAGCTCAGCGGTTCGAAGCTCGACCAGCTTTTCGAGGTGCCCCTGGTAGGCTTCGAGCTCGCGCGCCATTCGCTTCTCGCGAGTGACGTCGGCCTTCACCGCGAGGTAGTGCGTGATCTCTCCGTTGGCTTGACGAATCGGCGCGATGATCGCGTGCTCGATGTAGTCAGTCCCGTCTTTACGGCGGTTCCAGAGCTCACCTCTCCAGGTCTCTCCGCGCGTGAGGGCTGCCCACATTTCGACGTACGTTCGCGAGGGCGTACGACCCGATTTCAACACCCTTGGGTTCTTGCCCAAAACCTCGGTTCGCTCGTACCCAGTCGCTCGAACGAACGCCTCGTTCACGTACTCGATGCTGGCAGACAGATCAGTGACAACGATGCTCTCAGGGCTCTGCTCGACCGCGAGTGACAACATGCGCAGCAAGTCGTCACGTTGACGTCGTGTCGTGATGTCTTCTTTGACCGCGACATAGCCCGCAGCGCGACCCGATGGATCACGCAAGGGCACGATGATCGCCGACTCGATTTGCTCTCGCCCATCCTTACGAAGGTTGATGAACTCACCGCTCCAACGACGACCGTCGAGCAACGTGGTCCACATCTCACGATACACATCGGGGCGAGTCTTCCCCGATTTGAGGAACCTCGGGTTCTTGCCGATGGCCTCGTCTCGCGAGTAACCCGTGTTCGTCACGAACGCATCGTTGACGTACTGAATCACACCTTCGAGATCGGTCACCACGACGGCGTTGGGGCTCTGCTCGACCGCAGCCGAGAGCTTGCGCAGATGATCTTCGGCCCGCAAACGCTCAGTGACGTCTCGACTGACCAACACGTACACGCGTTGACCGTCGACCATCGTCGGGCTCACACTGACTTCAGTGTGAACGAGCGCTCCGTTCTTCTTCTTTTGGATCGCGGAGATTGTTCCCGAGAGTGCTGTGCTCGCACTTCGCCAGATATCAATTTGCTCACCCGACGGAGAAACCACCCACGCATCGAGAGGCAGGCCAGTTAGCTCATGGACGGTGTAACCAAGCAGCCTGGCAAAGCTTGGGTTTGCCTCGATGATCTTCAACGATGCGTCGAGCACCACGATGCCATCGAGAGAGCCATCGAACAGAACACGACGTCGTTCGGCGGCATTCGTAAGAGACCTCGTCGCGATCTCGATGTCTCGTTCGAGTCGACGAGCGTACTCTTCGTTGTTGCGTACGAGCCAAACCGCACGCGACAGGTTTTCAAGCACAGGGCCGAACAATTCATCGACGGGCAAGTCACTCGTAAAGCCGGCTGGGCCGAGCAGAACAATCGCGCCAAAGCCCTCGATCGGCAATCGCAGCGCATAGCCATAACCGTCAAAAATCGAGAATCGCAGATCGGCTTGCTCGAGCTGAGCAAGGGGCGATTCGACCCACGAAATCGGAATATCAATACATTCGCCTTTTCGCGCCGCGAGCCGACGATTGCCCAGGCAGTGTCGCAATCGAACGATCGACTCGTCGCGGTTTTCTATTTCGAGAACCACTGCTGTCGATAGCGTCGTATGGAACAGCAACCGCTGCACGATGCGCTCGAACAGCGGTTGCAAACGCACCTCTCCGCCTATCGCGCGGACAAGGTCGTACAGCATCGAAAGCAGTCGGGTGTGGTTCATGCCCCATCCAACGAAGTACAAAGAATCAGACCATTATGGAAGTACGGGGATGACGCACCAAAAGCGCCAATCTCGCCCAGCGACAACGCGCCCAAAATTTGGGCACCTGAGTGCTCTTCGAGTTGTGTCAGCTCATCACCGGTCGCATCACCCATGTGAAGCCTGCGTCCAGCGCAGTACCACGTGAGAAGCTGTCGTGAGGCGTGTTTCCCACCGAGCTGCTCGATCACCTCATCGATGGTACGGCGCGAGCCAAGCTCGGGCCCTCGCAACAACGAAAGAAGCGACTGCTCCGGGATCTCACCCGCGGTTGAGATAGATCCATCGTTCGGCAACGCGATGGGGATCCTCACGAGCAGGTGGTGATCGCCCATCACGATCCCGAACGGAAAATGCACCGCGTGTGCATAGAAGTTTTCTGAGTCCAACTCGACACCGAGTAGGCGGTGCAGCTTCTCTCGGTACACATCGAACGGGGCAGGTGCCCAGTTGATGCCCGGATGCGGTTGCCCGACGAAGCCGTCGCGGTGCCTTCGTCGTCGGGCGCCGTGTACCCATGCGCGAACGCACTGACCGAATCGGGCAGCACGAGAGCAAGAACGGCGTTCTCGACGAAGCGCGTGGAGTCGAACACACACGGTGCACGAACGAACGTTTCACAACCTGCGCACGCACCCGAATAGCGAACCGAGTCACCCAGCTCGCGAAACAACGATTCAAGCAACGATGCGATTCGCTGAAGTGTCGCGTCGACCAGCAGATGCAACGACGCTCGCTCTTTCAACTGCATGCGGTCGATCGCCTCGGCACACGTTGCCGCGGCAGCATCAACGTCGGGCTCGACTTGCTCGATCAGCTCGTAGCGCATCTCGTGATGCAGTGGGATCAACCACACGCCGTGGACGGCCAAGCTCGTGCGATGGATGAGCGCGGGAAACAACCCACCAACCAGCGACACACCAAGCTCACCACACTCACGCTGCAACATCGCGACACACGCGCGATCTTGCTCGGCGACAAGCGCCAACATCCCCGCGAAGGTCTCGCTTCTACGAAGCTCGCGAAGCGCATCACGAAGCCGAGACGCATCGATCGTGTCGATGAAGACAGCTGAGGGCAGAGCTGAACCGGGCGCATTCGGATTCATGGTCGGCGCATCCGAGTGAGAGATAGCGGCGACGAAAATGACGCCGCAGAATAACTCTCGCTATCTCACACCGAAGCCGTCAACAGCGTTGAGACGTAACCACAGGACACCTCTCGTTACGCCACCACGAACGATCAATGCGCGGGCTTCTTCGTGACGCCTTTGGGTGGTGCAGCCGGAGCAAACCCACGCTTTCGCATCAATGCTGCGATACCAGCTTCTTTGCCACGAAACGCCTTGTATCCGTCATCGGGGTCGATGGTGTTGCCGACCGAGAACACGTACTTGCGAAGTCGTGCAGCGACGTCGTGATCGTACGGGCCTTTGCCTTCTTGAAACGCTTCGAAGGCATCTGCGGTGAGTGTGTCTGCCCAGAGATAGCTGTAGTAGCCAGCCGAGTATCCATCGCCCGAGAACACATGCGCAAACTGAGCGGTGCGATGTCGCATCACGATCTCTTCAGGCATACCGAGAGCCTTGAGCGTGTCGCGTTCGAACGCTGCAGGGTCGATCGTTTGTGCACCTGCCAAGTGCAGCTTCATATCGATCAACGCGGCCGAGAGATACTCGACGGTGGCAAAGCCCTCGTTGAACGTGGCTGCCTTGCGAATCTTCGCGACCAGATCATCGGGGATCGGCTTGCCGGTCTGGTAGTGCAACGCAAATCGAGACAACACCTCGGGCGTGTCGAGCCAGTGCTCAAGTAGCTGCGAGGGGAACTCGACATAATCGCGCGCGACCGCAGTACCCGAGAGACTGGGGTAGCTCACATTACTCGCGAGGCCGTGAAGCGCGTGACCGAACTCATGGAAGAGCGTGCGTGCGTCATCCCAGCTCACCAGCACGGGCTCACCGGGCTTGCCCTTCACGAAGTTCGCGTTGTTCGAAACGATCGTGGTGACCTCACCCTTGAAACGCTCTTGGTTTCGGTACGCGTTCATCCATGCGCCCGAGTGCTTGCCTTCACGAGCGTAGGGGTCGAAGAACCAGAGGCCGACGTGCTTGCCGCTGTCGCGATCCTTCACCTCGTACACGGTCACATCGGGGTGATACACTGGCACGCCGGTCACCGGAGTGAACGAGAAATTGAAGAGCTCTCCGGCCACGTAAAACAAGCCCTCGCGAAGCTTCTCGAGCTGCAGGTAAGGCTTGATCTCGTTCTGCGAGAGGTCGTAGCGCGCCTTACGAACCTTCTCGGCGTAGTAGCGGTAATCCCATGGAGCGATCTTGATCTTGCCTGGCTCGTTGTCGGCGATCGCTTGCATGTCTTTGACCTCTTCGTGCACGCGTTCGACAGCGGGCTTCCACACGGCCTCCATCAACCCCATCGCACGCTCGGGGGTCTTGGCCATCGAGTCCTCGAGGCGCCAATGCGCGTGTGTGGCGTACCCCAGAAGCTTGGCGCGTTCGGCCCTCAGCTTGAGGATCTCGGTGATCAACTTGTTGTTGTCGTGAGCATCGCCGTTGTCACCGCGGCGAATGAAGTTCTTCCAGATTTTCTCGCGTAGTGCGCGATTCGACGAGAACGTCAGAAAGGGCTCAACCGACGAACGCGTGTTGGTGAAGGCCCACTTGCCTTTCATCCCTTTCGCTTCGGCCGCGGCAGCGGCACCGGCTTTGACTGAATCAGGAAGCCCTGCGAGCTCGGCTTCTGACTCGATGACGGTGACATAACCTTCTTCGTCCGCGAGCTGATTTTGGCTGAACTGGGTGTAGAGCGACGCGAGCCTCGCGTTGATCTCGGCGACGCGCTTCTTGGCCGATTCGTCGAGCTTGGCGCCAGCACGTACGAAGTTGGTGTACTGCAACCACACCAATCGCTGTTGCTCGGGCGTGAGCTTCGATTTCTCGGGCGACTGATACACCGCCTCGATGCGCTTGAAGAGCTTGGTGTTCTGCGTGAGCTCATCCGAGAACGCCGACAACACAGGCGCCATCTCGCGCTCGACCTCCTGAAAGGCCTTGTCGTTCATCGACGAGCTCCAGATACCGAAGAGCGTGCTCACGTCGTTGAACGTGCGGCCAGCGTCTTCGTAGCGAGCCACGGTGTTGTCGAATGTGGGTGGCTCGGCATTGTCAGCGATCGATTTTACCTCTCGACGGAACGAATCCATCGATGCGGTGAAGGCAGGTTTGAATTGTTCACTTCGAACCTTGTCGAAAGCGGGAGTGCCACCAAAAGGCCCAGCCCATTTTTGAAGAAGAGGGTTGTCGTTCGTCATGGGGGCAGCAGAGCTCACAGGCGGCGCTGAAGCGCTCGCCGAAGTCGTTGAAAGGGGGGCGCTCGCAGGTGTCGAAGGCGTGCAAGAACACACGCCGAGGGCGAGCAACAACAGCAACGTTCGATTCGGGGTCACGTGCGACACCTCGCCCAGGCTTACCCGCGGGTCAACGGGTTCGGCACTGGTGAGATCAGACTTTTTCGAAGGTCATGTTTTGTGGCGCGGGTAGCTGCCAAAGAGCTTGACCCAACTGCAACCCTTCTCGAGCTGCGTGATCGCAGCACTCACGCTTGGCGACTCACGATGGCCAACGAGGTCGACGAAGAAGAGATACCCCCAGGCTTTTTCACGGCTGGGGTGAGACTCGATACGCGTCAGGCTAAGCCCTTCGTTCTCGAAGGCTTCGAGCGCCCGTCGAAGCACGCCGGGGCCATCGACGAGACTGAAGGCAAGCGAGGTGCGATCGTCGCCTGTGGGCACAGAATCACGTGGCCCGATCACCAAGAAACGGGTGGCGTTGTCTTTGTTGTCCTGCACGTTTTCGCAAAGCGTGGGCAGCCCATAAAGCTCGCCAGCGAGCTGACTACCGAGCGCCGCGCCTTGAGGGTCAGCCAGCGCTTCGAGCACCGCTGCCGAGGTCGATGAGCACGGGATGGTCGGCACATCAGGAAGATTTCTCGAGAGCCAATTTCCGCATTGCCCGAGCGCTTGAGGGTGTGAGTACACACGAGCCACTGACGTGAGCGACGGGGCTTTCGAGAGCAGGCAATGCGCAACCTCGAGCACCAGCTCGCGTTCGATCAAAAGGTCGTGGTTGAGTAGTGCGCGAAGGGTTGCGCTGACCGAGCCTTCGGATGAGTTCTCGACCGGCACGACTCCGCGAGAGACATCGCCACGAGCCACCGCATCGAAAACGCCGTCGATGGTCGGTGCGTCCCAATACGCGGCGGCTTGGCCGAATAGCTTTCGAGCTGCGAGTTGCGAAAACGTGCCTTCAGGGCCGAGGTACGCGACGCGCAATGGCTGTTGAATCGACAGGCACGCGCTGATGATCTCACGAAAAACTGCCCGAATCGCGAGCGACGAGAGAGGGCCCGCATGACCGTGAGTCAGTCGTTCAACAATCCGGCGTTCGCGATCGGGGTCGTAGTACGACGCAAGCCCTGCAGCGACTTTCGCCCGTGCGACATCGACCGCCACTTGAGCCCGCCGCTCGAGCAGGGCGAGTAGCTGATCGTCGATCGAGTCGATCTGCGCTCGTAGCGGATCAAGCTTCGGAGGGGCCTGTTCGTCGCTCATCGGTCACGCCTTTCGTCGTTATCCAGCGGTTGAAGAGGCGAGGTTGTAGCCGCAATCCCTCGTGCTGACGAACGTGCACGACACGCGTGAACCACAAGGGCTGAGCCATCCTGCCAAGGCACACAGCAGAGGCACAAAGTCATCCGTAGCCCGAGCCAAGCGATCCAAGCCTTATGTGTTCAGCGCGAGAATGACTCTTCACGGGTGTCGTTGATGTGAGAGCTCGCCTGGGCATGGGTGATTTTTTGGCCTCGTGGTGAGGCGTTATCTTCAAGCAGAACGAAAAACGGCCTGCGTATGGGTACGTTTTATCGGTTTTGTACTCAGCGCACTGCGTTGTGTACGGGGTTGCACCGTACAAATACGGCTCGACGGCGAAAACACCCTTCGAATCAGAAGAACGCACGAAAATTGGGGTGGTGGAGAGGGGCAAATCTGAGAAGCCTATACGAGCTCAAGCCACCCAGAATACCAGAACGATTACGCAACGAGTCGATCCTATATCGTGATTTAGGTTTGACTTTTCTGACCAAGGTGGCGTACGACGAGAATTCCCCTCTTGTGTCGAAAGTTGGTTTTCGCATGACATCTCCAGTGTGGGCGCTTCGAACATCGGTCGTTGCGCTGGTTGGGTCGATATCCTTTCTGGGTTGTGCAGCGTCGGGCAGTGGCGGCGATATTGGCAGTGGCGGCTCGGGTGGAGACAGCGGCTCAGCAGGCACTGGAGGCGCGTCGGGGTCATCCTCGGGCTCGTCTGGCTCGAGCAACAATGGATCGTCCGGAAGCTCTGGGTCCGCGGGCACAAGTGGCGCAGCAGGTGCGTCTGGCACGAGTGGAGCAGGCGGCACGGGAGGCACCTCAGGAAGCGCAGGGGCTGCGGGTGGCGGCGGCACTGGCGCAACAGGCGGTTCGGCGGGGTCAGCTTCGGGCACCGCTGGCTCCGCAGGTGCAGCGGCCACGGGCGGCAGCACCAGCTTTGGTGGAGCCTCCGGAAGCGCGGGTAGCGCCGGTAGCTCAGGGAGCGCGGGAAGCTCTGGATCTGCGGGTAGCGCAGGCTCGATGAGCTGTGACCCTGGCACAACCACGGACGATCACGACGGTGATGGCTATACCGAAGCGCAGGGAGACTGCGACGATTGTGACCCGACCGTACACATTGGCGCAGTCGATGTCGTGAATTACATCGCCTGTACCGCGGGCACGACGGGCTGTGTATGCGACGCAAACAACCAGAACTGCAAAGCCATTGCACCTCAAAATTTGCAGGTGGATGAATCGTGCGGACACACCGCCCCAGCGACGTGCGACCAAGGGCTCGCGCTGAATGATGTAAACGCGGCAGACGGTGCCAAAGCCATCGACATCTCCGCGACAGTGGCCTCGAACGGGTACGGTCTTGTTTCGGCTTCGTACGTGCGTGTCAACGGCAGCGCTCTCACACCGACCAACGAGGTCGGAATCATGTCGAGCTTCGGTACCAACGTGCCTGCACAGCTCGGCAGCAATCTGCTGGTGCTCTCTTCAGGCAGGGCCCGGACACCCGGACAAAGTGGCGCGTGTAGCGACACGGCCTGCTCTCACGGCACCACATTGATCAACTTCACGGGCTACCCACAAAACGCCGCCGGTTGCACGGTGTCGAACAAGATCCGTGACGATGTGGCGCTCGAGCTTCACCTGAAAGCGCCCTCGAACGCGACAGGGTTCAAATTCAGGTTCAAATACCACACGTTCGAGTATCCGAGCTTCGTGTGCTCAGACTACAACGACCAGTTCATGGCGTGGATGGACCCACCGCCACCCTAATGCCATCAACAACAACATCTCGTTCGATGCAAACCACAACCCGGTGAGCGTGAACGTTGCCTATTTCGATGTGTGTAGTCAGGCGACAAAACCTATTACGGGTTCAGCTCTCCATCACCACCGCCTGTGCCCAACCCGTATTGTCCAGCGGGTGACGCAGAGCTGCTGGGCACAGGGTTCGAAGACGGCGGAGCGATTGTCAACCCTGGTGGCTCGGGCGCCACTCGGTGGCTCTACACGCAAGCACCCGTCACTGGCGGCCAGGAATTCACCCGCGACTGGCCATCTGGGACACCGGCGACACTGCGCTCGATTCAACCGTCACCATTGATGCGTTCGAGTGGATCGCCGACGGCTCGGTCGTAACGGTTTCCACGGGCAAGGGGATCCATAGCCAGTGGCGCAGTGCTCCCCTATTTTATTTTTTCCGACGATTTGTCTTGCGAGCCGTAGTTTCTTCGTTTAGGGTCGCTCTGCCTGGTGACATTGTCCTCAACCCAGCTCAACACTGCTTCGGTCGGCAACAGCCTGACCGTTCGTGCGCTGGCTTCGAAGGGCATTCTGTCCATTCTCTCGATCGTGGTAGTAATTATTACCCAGATCGAGGTACGGGCACCCAAGCAGCACCCCAACCGGACGCCCCGTACCTCGAAAGAGGACGGGGCTTCGAGCTTTCTAGACCCCAGTTCTCCAAGAGTTTCAGGGCGGCCACGCAACCAGGAGCGGTACGGTGGCACGTCATTCCAGTACACACAGCGATCGGTCTCGACCCAATAGGCAGCATACGCTGTACTCATTCCGAGAGGCGCGCTCATGACACCCTGCGAGCATGGGTCGACGGGCGCCTTCGCGCTGTAGATGACATCAGGGTTTCTCCACTCGCGCACGCCCTTCACTACGGCACAGGCGTTTTCGAGGGGATCCGCTGCTACTCGACGCTCAAGGGGCCAAGGATATTTCGCCTCGATGCCCACCTAGCGAGGATGCAACGGGGCGCCCAGCTTTTCGAGCTTCCGTTTCAGGTGCCGCTGCGCTGGCCAATGCTTGTGCCGAGGTGATTGCTGCGAATCGCCTGGGTAACGCCTATCTGCGACCTATTGTGTATTTTGATGAGGGTGGCCTAGGCTTGGATGTTGCGCCTCTCAAAGCCCACTCGTTTGTCGCTGCCATGCCCTGGAAGAGCCATTTGGGCGATGCGAGCGAGCGCGGTGTCAAGCTCAAGACCACGACATGGCGACGCACGCCGTCGAGCTCATTGCCTCCACTGAAAATCTGCGGCGGTTATACCAACGCCATCCTCGCCAAACGCGAGGCGACTTCATCGGGCTATGACGAGGCGCTCTTCGTCGATGAAAGGGGCTTCGTCTGTGAAGCCACCGGAGAAAACCTATTTCTCGTCAAAAAAGGAAAGGTCATCGCTCCTACCCACCCGGATGCCCTGCCTGGAATTACCCGCGCGACCATCGTTGAGCTGACTCGCGCAGAAGAACGCCCTGTCACGGTAGAAGAATTGCGTGAAGCCGACGAGATTTTCCTGACCGGAACCTCAGCCGAGGTCGCCGCGGTTGGATTGTTCGATGGGCGAGAAATGCCTCGTGGCCCGGCCACACGAGAGATTTCTGCCATGTATCAGGCGCTTGTACACGGCGAAACCTCGATGCACCGAGATTGGCTGTTCGAGATTTTATTTCTCCAAAGAGAATAAGGAAAAACCCACATGTTCGGGAAGTTTTCTCGGGCCGTCACCCAAGATCCGACGCAGCCCGCCGCCCAAGCCATGCTTCACGCCATAGGATTGACCCGTGCAGACCTGGAAAAACCCCAGGTCGGCATCGTCAGCACTGGGTACGAAGGCAACCCTTGCAATATGCACCTCAACGACCTGGCAAAGTCGGTGAAAGCCGGCGTCCAAGGCTCGGGGTTGGTTGGACTCATTTTCAACACCATCGGCGTCTCTGACGGGATCTCGATGGGAACGCCTGGGATGCGCTTTTCGCTCCCATCGCGAGAGGTCATCGCCGATTCGATCGAAACGGTGGTGAGCGCCCAGAGTTACGATGCGGTGATTGCTGTCGTTGGCTGCGACAAGAACATGCCGGGCGCCATGATGGCGATGGCCAGGCTCAATCGCCCCTCCTTGCTCGTCTACGGCGGCGCCAGCGCATCCGGGCGACACAACGGGCGCAAGCTCAACGTCGTGTCTGCGTTCGAAGCCCTCGGCGAGAAAATCGCCGGCAAGATCGACGAGAACGAGCTGCGGGCCGTGATCGAGAACGCGTGCCCAGGCGCAGGTTCTTGCGGCGGAATGTACACGGCGAACACCATGGCCTCGGCGATCGAGGCGATGGGTCTTTCGCTGCCTTACAGCGCGTCGACGCCAGCTCGCGCTCCAGAAAAAGTCACGGAGTGTGAGGCCGCAGGGCGAGCGATGTACAAGCTGCTCGAGCGCGACATCAAACCGCGCGACTTGCTCACGCGAAAAGCCTTCGAGAACGCCATCCGCATCGTGCTCGTGCTTGGGGGCTCAACCAACGCGGTGCTGCACTTGCTTGCGCTCGCACGAACCCTCGATCTGCCTCTGTCTCTCGACGACTTCGCGAAGATCAGCGCCGAAACTCCGTTGCTCGCCGACCTCGCACCGAGTGGACCATACTTGATGGAGGACGTACACGAGATCGGCGGCACGCCCGCCGTGATGAAGCTGATGCTCGATGCTCATCTGCTTCATGGCGACTGCCTCACCGTGACGGGGAACACGATCGCGGAGAACCTCGAAAACCTTCCGAGTCTGTCGAAAGAGCAGCGAGTAATCCGACCCGTGTCGCAGCCACTCTCGCCGAGTGGTCATCTGAAAATCCTTCGTGGCAACCTCGCCCCCGAAGGCGCAGTCGCCAAGATCACGGGCAAAGAGGGCAGCCATTTCTCGGGGCCCGCACGCGTGTTCGAAGGCGAATACGCCGCCAACGATGCGATCGCCGCAGGGCTGGTCAAAGCCGGTGAAGTGGTCGTGATTCGATACGAAGGCCCGAAAGGCGGCCCCGGCATGCCCGAGATGCTCAAGCCCACCTCAGCCATCATCGGCGCAGGGCTGGGCAAGTCGGTCGCGTTGATCACTGACGGACGATTCTCGGGAGGCACGCACGGCTTTGTGGTCGGCCACATCACCCCCGAAGCACAACAAGGCGGGCCGATCGCACTCGTGCGAGACGGCGATCTCATCACCATCGATGCGCAGCAAAACAGCCTGCATCTGCACCTGACCGACGAAGAATTGAGCGAGCGAAAAGCCGCCTGGAAAGCTCCGCCGCTCAAAGTCTCGCGAGGAACGCTCGCTCGCTACGCACACACGGTGTCATCAGCCTCGGATGGCTGCGTGACCGATCTCTTCGAGGAGGGCTCGCGATGAGCAAACTACCCGCATCGCTGCTTACGACCTCTCGCGCCGCGACGCAGACAAGTCTCGCCGCAGAGTTGGCACTCCCCGAGCTCACCGGCGCAGCGATGATTGTCGAAGCATTGATCGCCGAGTCGGTCGACCTCGTGTTTGGCTACCCGGGCGGCGCCATCATGCCCGTGTACGACGCCTTGTACGACGCACGTGAGCGCCTTCATCACGTGCTGGTTCGACACGAGCAAGGCGCGGTACACGCCGCCCAAGGATACGCTCGTGCAAGTGGCCGAGTGGGCGTGTGCATCGCCACCTCGGGGCCAGGAGCGACGAACCTCGTCACCGGTATCGCTGACGCACAAATCGATTCGACACCCCTCGTGTGTCTCACCGGTCAGGTCTTCTCGAAGCTGCTCGGAACCGACGCCTTTCAAGAGACAGACGTGATCAACGTGACGGCGCCGATCACGAAATGGAACTGCCAAGTCACGCGTGTCGAAGACATCGCCGAGGCGATGGCCAAAGCGTTTTTCATCGCTCGAACGGGTCGTCCTGGCCCAGTGTTGCTCGACATCACCAAAGACGCGCAAGTCTCACGAGGGCGTTTTTCGTACCAGCGGTGCACGCGAGTTCGAAGCTACGTGCCCACCGCGGTGCCTTCGCGTCAGGCGCTCGAAGCAGCGGCGACCTTGCTCAACCAAGCACAACGCCCGCTCATCATCGCAGGTCAAGGCGTGCTCCTATCGCACGGCGAGCGCGAGCTGGCTGCGATCGCAGACAAGACGGGCGCGCCAGTTGCCACCACGTTGCTTGGGTTGTCGTGCTTCGACACCAGTCACCCGCTGTCGGTGGGCATGGTCGGTATGCACGGCAACTACGGCCCCAACATCAAGACCAACGAATGCGATGTGCTTCTCGCCGTGGGCATGCGTTTTGACGATCGCGTGACGGGCGATCTCTCGACGTACGCCAAGCAAGCGAAGGTCATCCACATCGAGCTCGACGCCGCCGAAATCAACAAGAACGTGAAGGCCGAGGTGGCGCTGCATGGCGACGCCAAAGAAACCCTCGCGCACTTGCTTCCACTCATCGAGCAACGCCAACACGAGGCCTGGCTCGAAGAGTTTCGCGCGTGTGATCGAGTCGAGCACCAGAAGGTGATCCGGCACGAGGTTACGCCTGAGGGTGATGGCCTTCGTATGGGAGAGGTCGTTCACAAGATCTCCAAAGCCACTCACGGAGAAGCGCTCGTCGTCTCGGATGTGGGTCAGCATCAGATGGCTGCAGCGCGCTACTCGTCCTTCGCGAAGACGCTGAGCCACGTGACCTCAGGTGGCCTCGGAACCATGGGTTTTGGCCTGCCCGCGGCGATTGGCGCGAAGCTCGGTGCTCCAGACCGAACGGTGGTGCTGTTCGTCGGCGACGGTGGTTTTCAGATGACTCTTCAAGAGCTGGGGACACTCGTTCAAACCGGCGCTGCGGTGAAGATCGTCATCTTGAACAACCACTACCTCGGCATGGTTCGGCAGTGGCAAGAGCTCTTCTTCGAGCGTCGTTACTCACAGACCGAGATGACGAACCCAGACTTCGTTCAGCTCGCCAGCGCCTACGGAATACGCGGGATGAAAGTGAATGACCGAGCCACGCTCGAGAGCGCCATCCCGACGATGCTCGCGCACTCAGGCGCGTTCTTGCTCGAGGTGAGCGTCGAGCGAGAGAGCAACGTGTTCCCCATGGTGCCCGCAGCGGCATCGGTGTCGGACGTGAGGCTCGAGCCATGAGCACCACCACACGCCACACGCTGTCGGTCTTCACTGAAAATCACGTGGGCTTGTTGAGCCGTGTGACCTCAGTCTTCACACGAAGGCACATCAACATCGAAAGCCTGACAGTGTCGGAATCCGAGGTGAAAGGGGTTCATCGTTTCACGATCGTCGTGAACATGACCCGCGATCAAGCCGACAAAATCGCCGCCCAAATCGAGCGACAAGTCGAGGTGCTCAAAGCGTTCGTACATGACGAGTCTCAGGTGATTCGGCGCGATCTTGCGTTGTTCAAGATCGCCCGTCACGGCCTCGATGAGCAGACGCTGTCGGCACAGCTCGATCGGCACTCAGCCCGAATCATCGAGCTCGCCAACGAGTATCTCGTCATCGAAAAAACCGGCACGCCTGAACAGGTGTCGGCGCTTCGCGACGAGCTCGAAGCCCATGGTCTTCTCGAGCTCGTGCGCTCGGGAAGCGTCGCTCTCACGCGACCCATGAAGAAGCTCGCTACGTACTTGAGCGAGCTCGAAGACGCGCACAACGCAACGTGGTGAGAAGTTCAATCTTCCAGAAAAACATAGGGATTCAGCACATGGCACAGATGCAATTCGGAGACGTCCTCGAGAATGTGGTCACCCGCGACGAGTACCCACTCGACAAGGCGCGACAGACTTTGGCCAACGAGACCATCGCCATCGTCGGCTACGGCGTTCAAGGCCCAGGACAAGCGCTCAACCTTCGTGACAATGGCTTCCGCGTGATCGTGGGTCAGCGCGCTGGCACACGAAGCTGGGAGAAAGCACTCGCGGATGGGTGGACTCCTGGCGAAACCCTCTTCGACATCGAGGAAGCCTGCGAGCGAGCCACCACGATTCAATACCTGCTCTCGGACGCGGGACAGATCTCGACGTGGCCTCGCGTTCTGCCGCACCTCACTGCCGGCAAGTGCCTCTACTTCTCACACGGTTTCGGAATCACCTACCGCGAGCAAACGGGGATCATCCCTCCCAACGAAGTCGACGTCGTGCTCGTCGCACCGAAGGGAAGCGGCACGTCACTTCGCAGGCTTTTTCTCGCAGGAAAGGGCCTGAACTCGAGCTACGCGGTCTTTCAAGACGCGACGGGCAAAGCCTTCGATCGCGTGGTGTCACTCGGTATCGGCATTGGCTCGGGCTATCTATTCGAAACCGATTTCGAGAAGGAGGTCTTCTCGGATCTCACAGGTGAGCGCGGCATCTTGATGGGAGCACTCGCCGGGTTGATGGAGGCACAATACGCGGTGCTTCGGAAGAACGGTCACTCGCCATCTGAAGCGTTCAACGAGACCGTCGAAGAGCTCACGGAGAGCCTGGTGCCGCTGATCGGCGAACGCGGAATGGCATGGATGTTCGCCAACACATCGGTGACCGCGCAACGTGGTGCGCTCGATTGGCGGCACCAGTTTCGCGAGGTCACGGCCCCCGTCTTCGAAAAGCTCTACGAGCGTGTGAAGACGGGTGAGGAAGCTCGCGTGGTGATCGCCGCCGGAAGCGATCCCGAGTACCGCGCGAAGCTCGACCGTGAGCTCAAAGGCATCGCGAGCTCAGAGATCTGGCGAGCAGGCGATCAAGTGCGCGCGCTTCGCCCGAAAACCTGAGCGGCCAGCTCAGCTCGACACCACAGCGGCATCGATCGCTGCACGTACCGCCGACAACGTCATCGGCTTCGTCAGAATGCCGTGGGCCGTCGACAGAGCGCGGCGCAGATCCTCGGTGTCGCCGTAGCCCGTGCAAATCAACACCGGGAGGCTCTCGCGGATACCGTGAATTTTCGGTAGCAACGCTGACCCCGTGGTGTCGGTGAGCATGAAGTCGAGCAGTACGACGTCGGGCCAATCGGGCTCTGCCTCGAGAAATCGAAGAGCCTCTGCCCCAGATCCGACGATCCGAACGCTCATTCCAGAATTCTCGAGCCCGCGTTTGATCCCCTGACCGTAGAGCGGCTCATCATCGACCACGAGCACGCGGATCAGCTTTTGATGTTTCGTGAGGGTAACCGGCAGCTCACGCCGCGCCGAGGGCACGGCACCCGGCTCAGCCGCCGGGAAATGCATGCTGACGGTCGTTCCGTCACCGATGGCGGATCGAATCTCGAAATCACCGTTCGAGGCCTCGACCACATCGCGCGCAATCGCCAGCCCGAGGCCGGTGCCGCGACCTCGCGGTTTGGTTGTAAAAAACGGCTCGGACGCGCGTGCGAGCACGTCGGAGCTCATGCCGATTCCGTGATCCTGAACCGCGAGTGTCACGAACGCTTGTTCGTGTCGCGTGCCCGACTCGATCTGAATGGTGATGACGGCGCCTTCGCGAGTCGCGTCTCGTGCATTGACGAGCAGATTGACGATAACGAGCTCGAGTTGGTCGGGGTCAGCAACGATCCATGCGGGGCCTGACGTGGTCAGAGACAATTTTCGCCCCTTACCGAGTGCGTTTTCCAGGAAGGGCCACCAGGTCGAGAGCTGTGTGATCAGCTCGAAATTTCGTGGGTTTCGATGATCCACACGAGCAAACGTGAGCAACTGTCGAGTGAGCTTTGCGCCTCGCTGGATCGTCGCCGCGATCAATGCGACTTGCTTCTTGGCCTCTTCGTTTTCGCCAACCGTCGCATCTAGCGCATCGCAGCTCGTCGACAGTATCGCGAGCACGTTGTTGAACTCATGACCGATGCTCGAGGTGAGCTGCCCCAGCGCCTGCATATGCTGACTGGCTTGCAACTTCTCGTGCGCAAAAAAGACATCGCTGACATCAGTCATGCACAGCGCCACCTCGCGTGATGACGGCGTTGCAAACACCGACGCGAGAGGAGGCTCGGACATCGGAACCGGCCGCATATCCACACGCCAGAACCTGCCCTCGACCGTGGTGATCAACCCTTTCCAGAGCAGCTCGCCGGCGAGCATCGAACGGATCGCATCTCGAAGCTCTACCGCTCTCTCGCTGTGAAAAAACAGATCGCGAACGGTCACCGAAGACGACGGCGCAACCTCGGCGTTGCCCTCGGAGAACCCCGCATGCGCTTCGAGCGCCAGGAGGTCTTCATTCACGATCGCGCACACCCCCGGCACCGCATCGAGCATTGCGCGCCAACGAGAAATCGCGTGCGCGTTCTCGGACACTTCGCTCGGGCCAGTGACACTCGGAGCCTTTCCGAACACGCGTGAACGAAGCGCCCACAACCTGGAGGATGCTTCGTTCGCCTCGTGGGTGGCCGCATCGATGTGACGCTGCTCCCATGTCGTACGGGCTTGAAAAGATGCGACCAATACGCCGACCGACTGCCCTTCGCGTACAATCGGTACATAGACGCACGCTCGAAGGCCGTACCGCTCGCGAGCCACCCTCGCGACACGTACATCACCCATGGCGTCGTTCACCACGATGGGTCGTTGGGTTTGCAAGCACTCGCTCACCGCAAGACAGGCCGACAGATCGAGCCCAAAAGCCAGTGCAGTGGCGCGATACCCTCGAGAAACGGCCTGGCAAATCAATCTCGTCCGATCGAGCGAGAGCAGGTGGACACAGACGTTGTCACACCCAATACGAGTGACTGCGCCATCCACCAGCAACCCAAGTTGCTCAATAAGACCTATCGAAACGTCGTCGTACGAGGAGACCATGATGGTGCGATCTTCGATGTTGGACATCGAGAGCTGTTGCCCATTCCGTTACAGGAGAAACTGCGGTCGAATCGAAGGATGATACCTGGGCTGCCGGGGTGAAAACACCGACGAATTACCGAAGCATTTCTACGCACTTTATTGCGAGAGACGACGGAGCCAGGAAGTCGTGAGTACCATCCTGAAAGCGCATTTCATCCTATAGGTTCGAGACCAGCAACAGAGCGCTGATTTTTACTCGGCCGTATTGGACATTACACCTTGGCTACACGTGCCAGGCATGACCGAGCTCGACCTCGGTGATTCGACGGTTCTTGGGTTGATGCCCGAGAATGGAATCGAGCGACTCTTGGCCGCAGCGGTGAACGCCAATGCCTCGCGACAATTCGAGCGCGCCGAGCTGTACGTGATGGTCGACGATCCAGCGGTGTTTCATGCTCGCGCGCTCGAACGGGGAGCAACGGAGCTTTCGCCGCTGATGGATCGCGACTGGGGTCACCAGGCTGCATACAGCCGCGACCCCGACGGATATGTACTGGTATTCGCTCGAGCTCGGCAGCTCGCGGAAAACCCGAGACTCAGCTCAGTTGAGCGAGGACGTCGGCCGAACGCATGGGTTTCGAGAACATGGGAAAATCATATTTAATGGCGTTGTTGTGCTCTTCGAGAGAGGTGGCGGCAACACAATCGGTGAGTGTGATCACCTCAAAACCGTGCTCGTAGGCCGTTCTCATCGTCGACTCGACACAGCAGTTGGTCAAGAAGCCGCCAAGAATCACGGTCTTGATGCCTTTGCTGCGCAAAATGAAATCGATGTTGGTGCTGGCAAAGGTATCGAGCCCACGCTTGCCTTCGATGACGATGTCTCCGTCGACGGGAGCGAGCGAATCGATAATCGCTGCGCCCCACGTACCTCGAACGAACGCTTTGCCATCGACGACGCCCTTGAGAATCCCGTAAGGGTGGCGCGTGAGCTCACCGTAGCCAGGAGCGAACGTGATCGGCGCATGCATGATCGTCACCCCGGCTTTACGCGCAGCCTCGACGAGCTTGCGCGTATTGTCGAGCATGTTGGTTTCACGCATCACGCCGGCGACAGCGCCGTGCAGGACACCGCCCTCCGAGGTGAATTCGTTTTGATACTCGATGAGCACGATCGCGGTGGTCGATGGATCAAACGTCATGGTCGTCTCGCTCCCTAGGTGTGCGCGCTACAAGCAACGCGGACGACTACTTAGCAGCTTGTCAGACAAGAGGTCAATCTGCTAGAAACGAGCGGTGTCTACGGCCGTGAAAAAAGAGAATATTTTCGGCTTGTCCATCGAAGAACGCGCTCCGCTCAGCGTGGCCGTATCGAGGCGAATCCGCGAGGCAATCGTGTCCGGTAAGGTCTCGGTCGGAACCGAGCTCCCAAGCGAAAAAGAGCTTGCGAAAGAGCTAGGCGTGGGGCGCTCGACGGTGCGCGAGGCGCTTCGCATTCTTCAAGCGCAGGGGCTGCTCTCGGGCGGTGATACGGTGTCGACGGCGCGTCCCAAGGTGACCGCCGAGCAAACGGTTCACATCGCAGCTCACACGATGGAGAACGCGCTTCGTCTGGGGCAAGTGCCACTCAAAGATTTGCTCGAGCTTCGATTGCTCATCGAATCAACCGCGTTTCGTCAGGCCGCGGAACGACAAGATGCAGCCTCGATCACAGAAGCAAAACAAGCGCTCGAGGTGATGAAGGCCGATAAGGTCGATATCGAAACCTTCAGGGCGGCCGACCTGAGCTTTCATCGCGCATTGGTCGCCGGCTCGGGCAATATCGCCTTCACGATGGTGATGGGGGTCTTGCGCAGCGCCATCTCAGGGCACCTTGGCGAAGCCCTACAAGAAGAGCGTCACCCTCGCGCAACGATGGCGAAGCTTGCGGCCGAGCACGAGGCAATTCTCGTCGCGGTCGAGCACGGGCATCATCGCCGCGCCGCCGATCTCGTCACCGAGCACATCGAGGGCTTTTACAAGGGAAAGATCTCGTGAGCACCACCGCACCGAGTTTGCCTGACTGGGCTCGTGAGCTCGAGTCGGCGCTCGAGAATTGTCGTGTCGAAACCGATGTCGACATCGTCGCGTCGATGAGCCGAGACCAAGCGCCATTTGCGCCGGCTGGGCAGGCGTCTGCTCTGGTTCGAGCCAGGTCGATCGAGCATGTGATCACCACGCTTCGCTTTGCGAACGAGAAAAAAATACCTGTCGTCACCCGAGGCGCCGGCACGGGTTTGGCCGGTGGAGCCAATGCCGTCGACGGTTGCATTTTGCTTTCTGTGGCCTCGATGGACCGCATTCTACGCATCGACCCGGCGACGCGAACGGCAGTGGTCGAGCCAGGTGTATTGAACGCAACCCTGGCCGAGCAAGTCGCCACACAGGGCCTTTTTTACGCTCCCGACCCAGCGAGTCGCGCCATTTCGAGTATCGGGGGCAACATCGCTACCAACGCAGGTGGCTCATGTTGTTTGAAATACGGCGTCACGGGCGATCACGTTGCTGCGTTGAAGGTCGTGACAGCGCAGGGCGAGCTCATCAAGACAGGCGCTATCACGGCGAAAAATGTTGCGGGTCTCGATCTCACGCGGCTGTTCGTGGGCTCGGAAGGCACCTTGGGTGTCATTGTCGAAGCCACGTTGCGACTGCTTCGAGCCGCTCGACCCGCGTCGACGTTCGTCGCATTTTTCGACTCACTCGCCAAAGCCGGCCAAGCGATTGTTGCACTCGAGTCCAGGCTTGATTTGTCTCTGCTCGAGGTGATGGATCGCACCACGCTCAAGGCGGTAGACGACCTCACCCGAATGGCTCTCGACACGACGGCGGCCGCGTTTGTTCTTGCCCAAAGCGACGCCAGCCATGCCGAGTCGATCATCGAGCAATGTGAGCCGATTTGCGCTGCGCTCGGGGCACGCGACTGCGCCATTACGCATGATCCAGACGAGGGAAAGTTGCTTCTCACGGCCCGCAGAATGGCACTCCCCGCACTAGAAAAACTCGGGGCGACGCTGCTCGATGATGTCGCAGTGCCTCGCCCTCGGCTCGCGACCATGATCGAAGAAATCGAGCGAATTGCCGAACGCCATTCTCTTGTCATTGGTACATTTGGTCACGCTGGCGACGGCAACCTGCACCCAACCATCGTGTTTGATCACCACGACAACGACTCGAAAAAGCGAGCATTTGCCGCCTTCGATGAGATTGTTCGGGCCGCCATGGTATTGGGTGGCACCATCGCCGGAGAGCACGGAATCGGCACCCTCAAACAGCCTTTTATGCGCGACATGGTGGGTCAAACCGAGCAAGCGCTCATGCGCCAAATCAAAACCTGCTTCGATCCAAATCATATCCTCAACCCAGGCAAGGCGTATTTACGAGCGCAACGCACCACTGGGGTAAAGCACCGTCAATCACGACGTCTACCTCTCACGCGAGACTCCCGAGGCAACGGCAAAGCGAGCTAGCGCCCTTGAGGTCAGAAGCCTAGATACTCGGCGTAAGGGGCGCGCCATGGATCTCAAGCTCATTGCCGAAGAAAACCTCACGCTTGTCGAACGAGGGTCATACACAGGGCCCTCTGGGTCTGCCGTACCACTGCGCGATCTCGTCGATGCGTCGGTACGGGGTACAGTGCTGTATCGCCCGAATGACTTCGATTCGCTGCCGCTGTCGTCGCCCTCGACCTCGCCTCGTCGTATCGAGGTGACAGCCGAAACAACGGCCAACGCTGCCCGGCGCCTCTATGAAAGTGGAGCTCGCCACATTGCCCTCTTGAACTTCGCTTCTGCGCGAAACCCAGGAGGCGGCTTCATTCGCGGCGCAAAAGCCCAAGAAGAAGACCTCGCGCGATGCTCCGCGCTTTATCAATGCCTGATGACACAACCCCGAATACTATTCTTTTCACCGAGCCCAACGTTCGATGTTGTACTCGGACCATATGATTTATTCGCCTGATGTCCCTTTTTTTCGGGATGATGAATACCACCTTCTCGATCACCCCTATTTGGCCTCGGTCATCACCACGCCAGCTCCGAATTTCGGTGAGGCTGAGCGAGCGAGCCACGACGAGGGTCACCTCGCTTCTACCGTGCGCTCAACCCGCTGTCGAACGCTCCTCACGCTTGCATCCACCCATCAACACCGGGTGTTGATCTTGGGGGCATGGGGTTGTGGAGTATTTCGTAACGACCCGACCGAAGTCGCCGAAACCTTCTCGCATTGGCTCGATTCACCGCTGTTCGAGAAGGCGTTCGATCACGTGGTATTTGCCATCTACGACCGTTCGAAGACCCAAGATACCATGCGGGCATTTCAGCGTCGATTTGGCTCGTAGCGCAGCGCTCTCAGACTGCCCCCTGACTCATTTTCGAGCGGGACATTCGGTCATCGAAGCGGGCGTTTCGCCACCACTTGCACAACCGCGCTGTGCCCATTGTGATATTGCCCTTCGTGAACTTCGCGCTCGATTTCTTGCGAAACGAGAAAATCGAGCCCGTGAAGCTCGGAGCGTAGCCCGTCGAGTGTCATACACATCTCCGGATACTTGGGGCCGCCCGATCCAAGAGCAATTTGTGCGGGTGTATACGCCTCGAGAATCACCACTCCGCCTGGTTTCAGTGCGCGAGACACGCGCTGATGCAACGGCACTCGAACACTAGACGGGACATGGGCCCACACCGAGATCACGGCATCCCAACGCGAGCTTCCCAAGTCGAAATCAGCAAGGTCAGCGATGATCGTCGAGAGGCTCACCCCGTGCTCATTGGCAAGCGCGATGGCTTTTTCGAGGCCCACGCTCGAGATATCGACACACGTTACACGAAAGCCCAGCTCTGCAAGCCACACTGCATTTCGCCCCTCGCCTTCAGCCAGCGAGAGCACGTCGCCTCCGGCGGGCAGCCACTTGACTTGCTCCACCAAAAAATCGTTGGGAGACGTTCCGTACGCAAACCCTGGCTCGGCATAACGCTCGTTCCACATGTTGTTCTCTCGACTCAAGGGGTGACTTCTACCCAGAAAATGCCTCGAAGTTGATCGTTGTCATAGCCTGTCGCTTGGTCGGCAGGGTATTTTTTCGACAGCAGCTCTTTCACGTCACCCGAGAGCTCTTTCCCGTGACAGGTCAGGCACATGGGCTGAATGACAATTGGCTCGGCATACCCGGTTACGCCACCAGGCAAGGGCACCGCGTAGAATTCGCCATCGAGCTTGGGCAGCGATGCGAAATAGTGCATCGCGCTTTGTTTCCAGCCCTTGGCTTCATTGGCTGCGTTTCGCGGTTTGTCAGTAGCTCGACCGACCTTTACTTTCGGGTCGCTCGAGGCGACGAGCTTCGACGCCTCCATCGAACAGGCTTCGATCGCTTGGGTTGGGCCACTCGCCAACGCCTTGGTGAGGGTGGCTTTGAAATTTGGCTTCACCTCTGCAAGCAACGCTTTGGCTTTCGCTCGAGCGGCAGGGCTAGGCGAGCTAGAGCCGCTTGAGCATGCCGAAAACAGCGCGCTCGCGAGAATCGAAACGAACAGCCATCGACCTCTCAGGTTCATGCCAGAAGTCGAGCAATCCTCACGCCACAGGTCAAGAGAACACTGTCCGTCAACATACGCGAAGAAAAAAAACGTCGATCAGGCGCAACCCCAAGGGCGCAGGGTGTTCACAGCGAAACCAACTGAAACGCTTCGCGAGTGGGCGTTGGGTGTTTCTGTAACAACGAGGCGCCGTCGAAGGTCTCGATCGAGAGGCTCGTCACATCGACGCCATCTACGCATCGCAGGTTGAGTGCCACCATCTCAACTCCATCTTTGCCTGTTCCACGAGAGAACGTGCGAGCCCCACAGGTGCGGCAAAACGGGTGATGCAGGTGTTTCTTGCCGAATTGATAGTCAGTCAACTCGGATTCTCCAGAGATCAGGCGAAAGGACGTACCCGGGGCCATCGCCAAGACCCACCCTGCGCGTCGGCAAATCGAGCAGTGCACGAAAATGCCTTCGTCGGAGGCTCCATCGACACCTCGAATCGAACCGCACCACAACTTCCACCAAAGTCGTCTCAGACATGCCACGGCTCTACAAGACATCACGATGAGCGTATTGTAGAAACACGACATGCGACCCCGCGGGCTCCCACGGCATCCTCAACCCGAAAGCCGGTGCAGCTCAATTTAGGCTATCAAGGCATTCTCCGAGCGCAGCGTTGTCACCGTGGGTCGAACGACTCTGGTGTATCGAGTGGGCCTTGGATCACCCCTATACCCAAGAGACCCTGCCCTACCCTTGTGTCAATGTCGTATTTGGGTCGCATCGCCCCGGTGTTCATGGGGTGAGCACCCGTCGATTCGCCGCCGAGCTCGAAGGCACGGGCTGGGTGGTCGGCCTGAAATTCAAGCCAGGGCTTTTTCGTCCTTGGCTGAAACGCTCACTGCACACGTTGACCAACCATGAGCTTCCGGTCGCAGAGGTCTTCGGTAGCTCGGCAGCGGGGGTGATTCAGAGCCTCGACACGTCAAGTGATATCAACGAGCGCGCAAAACAGATCGAAACCTATATGGCGTGCTTCACCCCCGCACGAGACGAGCAAGCGAGCTTGGCATGTGCATTGGTGAATCGAGCCGAATCGACGCCCGAGCTTCGCCGAGTAGAGGCGCTTGCTGAGTATGCGTCGATGTCACCCCGTGCCCTCGAGCGATTGTTCCGATCCTATATAGGCGTATCACCCAAATGGGTCGTACAGCGATTTCGAATTCAAGAAGCCGCCGATCGAATTGCACACGGTCTCGCTCTCGATTGGGCGGCATTTGCCCAAGACTGCGGTTATTTCGACCAATCGCATCTCATTCGAGATTTCAAGGCGCAGATCGGGTGTACCCCAGGAGAGTATGCCGCACGCTGTGCCAAAGCTGACCTACCCCCCACGAGGCCGCGCTCAGCTCCAGGCGCCTCCGCGCATACATCCGAGCCACAGCGACAGCGTTATCGCACGACCTTGATATTAAAATCAGGCGTCTTCAAAGCGCCCCAAAGTCGAAGCCAGAGCAACAAGTATGACTCTGTGCCGCGTGCGGTTGAGATATCCCCTAGGTCGACGATGTCCTTCCAGCCAAAGCCTTCGGTCAACAAGCCTCGAACTGCCGCTTTGGCCTCCGGGTCGTTTCCGCTCATCAGAAGCGAGTGCTCGCCTTTGATTCGCGAGGGGTCAACCATGAGCGCGGCGTTGATGGTGTTGAGCGTTTTGACCACCTTGAGCTCGGGGAATGCGCGCTGAATCTGCTCTCCGAGTGAATCCGTATTCGACACGAAAAGTGACGGCGGCATGCCTTTCGAAAAATCGAGTGGGTTTGCCAGATCGACCAAAATTTTGCCTCGAAGACTCGCGGCTCCCGCTGACTCGAGCACAGCGAGTGAGACGTCTCCGCGAGTGCAGTTGAACAACATTTCACCGTGAGCTGCCGCCTCAGCAAACGAGCCTTCGCTCGCGAGCGACCCTGCTTTTTTCGCCCACGCTACCGCCTTGTCATTGCCTGAAGTGCGCGAGCCCATCTTCACGTCGTGCCCCAAGCTCACGAGCTTCGAGCCGATCGCCTCACCGACCATACCCGTTCCGAATACACCGATCTTCATCGCTGTCCTCCGTGGTTCGCTCAACCTAGAAGCCAACATTCGTGCTTGCCAGCAGCATCTCGCTCAACCTAAGGTCAACTTTTAGTAAACGATGAACACCGGTCTGTTTCGAGGAGTGCTCCCGTTCGTTGCGGTGGCAGAGGCGGCCAGCTTCAGCAAAGCGGCCGAGAGGCTCGGTCTGACCAAGGCGGCGGTGAGCAAGGCTGTTTCAGAGCTCGAAACCGAGTTGGGTGTTGTGTTGCTGCAGCGCTCGTCGAGGGCGGTTTCGCTCACAGCCGACGGGGCACGTTTTTTTGAGCAATGTAAACCTGCCGTAAACGCTGTATGGCGAGCGCGTTCAGAATTGCGGCAGCAGAGCGATGCTCTACGCGGAGAAGTGAAGCTCTCGTTGTCGTTCGTGCTCGAGCCTTATGTGGTGCCTGCGATCGTGGCCCTTCATCAGCAATATCCAGAGCTCAGGTTCTCCATACAGGTGAGCGATCGAATGGCTCGATTTGCGGATGAAGGCGTCGATGTGGCGGTGAGAGTGGGTCGTCGCAAAGAAGCCTCTCTCTCCGCTAAGGTGCTTCGTCGTACGCGTTGGTCGACGGTGGCCTCTGCGCGTTATTTGAAGCGGGCACCGGCACTCGAACGCCCACAAGATTTGCGCATGCATCACCTGCTGGGTTTTCGAGCAACCGACGGGCGACCTCGCTCATGGACCTTCAAAGGCGAGCGCCTATTCGAGCTACATCAGGCCACCTTGCTCTCTGATTTCGGGCCGAGCCTGGTTCGGGCAGCCACTCAAGGTTTGGGGGTCTGCCAAGCGCTCGATTTCATGACAACTCATTCGATTCGCGAAGGGCATCTGGTGAGTGTTCTCGACGACTTTGCACTCGAAGGGCCGCCCATCACCGCAGTGCACACGCTGGGTCGGCGACCCACGAGCATGGTGAAGGCGGTACTCGGAGCACTCGGCGAGGTATTTTCGAGCGACCCGTCGTTTTCGTGAGCTACGCCCGCTCGAGATCATAGATCGTGACGCTCAAGCCCTGGGATTCGAGCTGTCGCTCGATAAGGGGCGCGATTTTGTCCCATGTGCCACCGGCGAGACCGCAGCCGATCCTAGGCATATGGATGCTCGCTTGGTGAGCGAGAGCGAGCGTGGCGAGTCGAGAGAGAGTAAGCTCAATCGCGTCATATCTCACGGGCGCCACGGCTTTGGCCCGGCGCAAACCTTGTTGGCCGATCAGGTTCGCCACCCAGAGGTCTGATTGAACCGGAACCCACTGCACAGCGCCGAGCGAGAACTCTGGCGGAGTGGCATCTTCGGCGTGTTTGTCGCGAAACCATCGACGATAGGCCTCCTCAGGAGCGCGCCAACGTCGAGTGACTGCGAGAACAAAACCTGCGCCCCACGCACCGACGTCGTTGCACACATGAGCGATCACCGCGGGCCCGGCCAAGTACGGCCGAGTTGCGTCACCAACCACGTAGCTAGGCATGGCTTGCACTCTCGTCGGCTCGAGGCGCCGCGCAAATTATCGCCAATGGGTTCATTTCGTTACCCGTTTGAATCCTGCATCCCTCATACCCATTATCGCAGAAAACCAAATACGAGGTAGGCGGTGGTCAAACGCGAGAGCGCCGGAACCAAGATTCCACTCAATGCGTAGATGTACACAACACAGAAACGAGCGACCTTAGCGAGTGACGATGCGTATCGATGCGCAGATAGAAATTTCCCGACCTTTCTTCGAGTTGTATTTCTGGAATGTGTCTTCGCTACGAAGGCGCGGGTCATTCAAACAACGAAGCGTGGCTGACGGTCGAAAAAAGGGCAGCGAATTGGAATTTAGGCTGCGTAGATGCTTTTCACCTACCGATTCGATTCTCATTGTTCTAGAATATGAATATGTACATTCGAGCATTCGATAGCCGAGCGTTGCTCGATGCGTCGTATGACGTTATTTCTGGTCCGCAAGAATGGGGCGACGCGCTGGTGCGCGAGATGGTCCCCTTGATACCGCGGGGGTCGCAATTTGCACTTAGCTTGGGGCGAGTCACCGATGCGCTCGAGGTTGAGATCCTGCGCAGCTCGACCCCTGAGCTCACGGCGTTGATGGTCGAGTCGATTCCGAAATGGAGTGCAGAGACCAACAGGTTTTTGGCGTCACTTGGCCCCTCGTTTAGCTGGCTGGATGCAATACATCACCACGGCGGAAGGATTCCATCTGCGGACCAAGAGCGGATGATCTCAATCTTGCGCAGCGCGAGGGCAGCGGACGTTAGAATCACATTGGCCCGCAGCGTGGACGGAACCACCGCGTCGATCGCGGTGCTGAGTGAAAAGCCTTTCAGCCCGCAAGCGCAACGAGAGCTCGAGCCCTGGGTTCAGCTTTCGAGCCACGTATGCGCGGCGTACCGACTGCGAAAGAACCTTGCGGGCGGGCAATCTCTCTCAGAGGCAATTATCTCGGCCGACGGTAGAAAAATCGAGCACGCCGAGGGAGCCGCCACCCCTGCCGATGCGCGTGAGGCACTCCGGATGGCAGTGAGGTCGATCGACCGTAGCCGGGGGCACCGTTCGAGTGATCCACTTGCCGACCTGATGGCGCGCAAAGTGCTCGTCAAAGGTCGTTGGTCATTGGTCGACCAATTCGAAGCTGATGGCCGCCGCTATATGGTTGCGACAGTGAACGAGCCCATGCCAGCATTCACGTTGTTGCCTGAGTTGGCGCAACGCGAGCACCAAGTCGCACTGTATGTGGCGCTCGGGCATTCGCTCAAACACATCGCTTACGACCTTGGCGTGGGAATTTCCACGGTGGCCGGCGCTCTTCGCCGAGCACAATCAAAGCTGGGCGTCTCGAGTCGCGCAGAATTGATTCTCCTCGTCCACCGTCGCATCGAGCAAACGCTCTCGCAGGCCAAGCTGTTAAGGCGTTATTCGAGGCGAGATCGCTGTCTCCCAAGATCGCGATCAATTCACTGCGAGAGGCCACTTTCAACTTTCGGAAAATCGCTGCGACCTGATTTGCAACAGTGCGGGTCGATGTACCGCGAAGGGTTGCGATCGACTCGTTGGACATACCCCGCTTGATCATGTCCATCACGGCAATTTCAGCGGGCGTCAGCGATGCTGGCTCTACTGCCGCAGGGCGAACGGCATCTGCACTCGCTATCAAATACGTCACACCGCCCACCGTCACCAAAACAGCACGACTGGAAGACACCACATCGGCGACGGCAGCGCTCAATGAGTCGGCAAGCATCCCCTCTTCCGACCGTGTCTCGATTTTCGATCGCATCGACACGTCATGACGGATACGCGAGCTGACTCATGCATTGCCATGGTCATTTTTACCCTTCACTCTCTCCGCTCGCATTCTGAGCGATGAGAAGAGCTCTCCCCACCAAAATCCGAGACGAGCCAAGAACACAGGAGAGGATTGGCCGTGACGGGCCGGGTGGTCGTCACGAATGGCCGACCAACCTCGATGAGTGACGGTCACCAGCGTACCGCTCGAGGTGGATTCGAATTCGACCTCGACCTCGGTGCTCTCGTCTGGGGCGAAATTGCTCAGACGCCAATTGAGAACCAAACGATTCGGAGGGTCCCAGTGAGAGATGCGGCCAGTTTCGAAAACCTGGGTGCTCTTCTGGCCAATCGCTTGCCCTTCGACCTCGAACGACTCGAACAGACGCCCGCCGGGCTTGCATTCGAGAAGCATCACGCCACGGGCAGCGCCTGCGACCCTATATTTCAATCCACGGCGCCACCACTGATCGATTTCTTCGGTGAAGACACGAAACGCCTCTTCTTTTGGCACCCTAACGAGAACCGACACACGGGCTTGATCTGCTGTTCGCGGAGTGGCGTTATTCATCGGGTCTCAAGGTGAAGAAGCGTCTTTTATCGAGGCTCACGAGAGCGTCGCTCGGCATGCTGTTTGAAGCTCGCGAGTTGGTCCTCCCAGAATGCCTCAACCTCATCGAGCCAACCGCGCAACCCCTCCAACGGCTCGCGGCGAAGCTGAATCACACGCACTCGGCCATCGGAATCGAGCAACTCTTGCTCAATCAGCCCTGCCTCACGCAATATTTTCAAGTGCTTGCTCATCGCAGGGCGACTCATCGAAAAATAATCGGCCAGATCACTCGACCGCCGCGGCGAGGAGCAAAGCAACTCGACAATCTCTCGTCGGGTAGGGTCAGCCAACGCTGCGAGAATTTGATCAACCGATGAGCTCACGGGTCGCCCACTGTATCATTGTTTTTCGTCGACCAAGCCACCCGTCACGCGCTGCATGAACCACCAGTGGTGCCCTTCGAGATCCAGCGCACGATAGGTTCGGTCGACCCAATAATCGTCACCATAGTCTTGGGTCGATGGCTCGTCGACGATCGTGCCACCTGCAGCTCGAACCCTCGCGCAGTGGGCATCAGCGTCATCAACAAAGACACAAAGCGATTGCGTGTTCACTCCTTGGGTCGAGCGAGGGCTCGCCGACGGTAGTGGGGCACGAGATTCGGTGGGCTTACCCGCCTGGCTCACCATGATCAAGCCGTCGCCAATCTCGAGCTCACTGTGGACAATCTGCCCGTTTTCACCCTCGATTCGTAGCCGAGTCTCGAACCCAAACACCCTGCACAACCAGTCAATCGCCGCGGCTGCGTCATCGTAGTACACGGCAGAGGTCACACGCGGCCAGCCTATTGGAGTCGCTTTCATGGAGAGTCTCCCTCGAACAAGAAAATCGCAACCCGACAACGCCCATACGTTGTCAGACGTACATCGCAGGCAACAATGGTTAACCAAAAATCTAACCATGTGTCAAGACAAGAACCACTTCTCTCGACCTTTGTTCGCGGAGTTATGCGATGATCGACCCATGCACGAGCCAACGTTCGTCGGAAGGGTAAGCCAAGTCAGCTCGGTCGATGTCCATGTCAAGCTCGAATGGGGAGCCTCTGCCATTCAAGAGGGCGACACGTTGTATGTTCCGACGGGTCTATCAGGTTCGGGGCAACCTACCGGCGTCGGTTTGCGCGCGATCACGAGCCGAGATGGCACGCTGTTTTCGCTCCCCATCGACGATCCGGTCGATATTTCGTTGGGCGCCCCGGTGTTCTCCTTGGGCCCGCGAGATATCCATCTGTATCCGGGTCGAATCGTTGACGCATTGGGGCGTCACCTTCGAGCAGGCAGATCGCCCACGCCCACGCTTTCTACTCACCCTCGGCATCACCCATGGCGAGTCACGGGTTGGGGTCGTTGGCACAAGACCGGTATCAAAGTGATCGACGTGCTCGCCCCGCTTCCTGAAGCCAGTCGTATCGGCATCATCGAAAGGCGGCTATTGGGCGCACTCGTGGTGAGGACAGAAATCGCCATGCGTTTCATCCAGAGCGGCGGTGACGTGATTTGGTGCTCGCTCGGTATTTCTTCAGAGCGAGCCTGCGCCCTTCGAAACGAGCTGAATGACACCCCCGAGCTCCACGGAGTACATGGGTTTGTTTCGACCCTCGCCGACCCGCCGGGCGCTGTTCTCGAGTGTGCATGGGCTGCCATATCCGCAGCGGAAGCACTTGCCGAAACAGGTCAGCGAAAGGTTCTCTTGGTGCTCGACGGGGTAGAAACACTGGATCGCTTGGATGAATCCATCCACCGACCCCGCGGCCAGACCGTAGAAACGATTCGACAACGACTCTGGGGTCAGTCCAACCTTCACTCACTCTTGTACGAATACATCGTAAGCGTCGGCGAAGGGGTGCTCGGCAGTACCGATCACCTCGAAGCAGCCCTTTGGTTCACCGATCAACGAGCAAGCGCAGGATTGTACCCCACGGTGGATATTTCTCGTTCGTCGAGCCGGGTGCTCGCCTCTGACTTCGTGTCCACGGAACATCGCGGCGTGGCGAAGCAACTCCGAGATCTGGATCTCGCGGTACAGCAAGCCCAACGAGGGTTCGGAGATATTTCGCAGCAGCTCATCTCGCGACATCGGAAGGCATCACGCTACCTCACCCAGCCTTTCTACGTCGCGGCCCCGTTCACGGGCATGCCCGGGTCGCACGTGTCGGACGAACGAGCTGTTGCCGACCTACAAACGCTACTCACACAGGATGTGCAGATCTCTGAGCAAGCACTTTATATGATCGGGAATCTCGACGACGCGCGGATCAAAGACAGCCAGTGGAGAAAATAGCGCTTTTGAACGGCACTCGGTCACTCCTCAGACAATCGAACGCGTTCAGAAAGAGCGACCGCCCAAGCCTCGAGATCGCTTCCTGAGGTCAAGACAAACGACGATGCATCCCCCTGTGATTCGAGTGTTTGAAGCAACATCTCGAGCGCACGACGCAAACGACTTCGAACAGTCCCCTCGGGGATCTCGAGCACGGTGGCGAGCTCTGGCCCCGATAGGTTCTCCCAGAACCGAAGCTCGACAGCGAGCTGAAGCTCGAGCGGAAGCGATCGCAACGCATCGAGGAGCACCTCGCGTTCGGAACGCTGCCGCGCGAGTGTGCTGGGCGTGGGAGCAAGCTCGGCAAGCGACGACACACTAAAATCGAGCACGCCGTCCTTCTTACGCGATCGATAGTGGCCAAAGAGCTCGTTTCGAGCAATCGCAAACAGGAAGGTACGAAAGCTCGACGCCTGTTGAAATCGATCACGCGCCTCAATACAGCCCAGAAACGTTCGCTGCACCAGATCGCTCACATCGCCACGCGTATTTCGCTCGAAGAAGCGGTAAATCGAGTCGAAATAGCGCTCAAAAAGAGCTTCGCCCGCATGTTTGTCACCTGCGCGCCAAGCCGCCAACAATGAGTTGTCATCGTTCTCGGTATTCACCTGGTTCTTCCCTAGCGAGAGGTTACCTATCGAGCGGCCAGTTCTCGACGTTTTCTTGATGTCGAAACGCTCTCACCATGACGAACAAGAGCACATAGAACAACAGTATTTTCCCGAATATTTTAATCGCTTTCGTGCTGATCGAAAACCCGTTCGCAGACACCATCAGACAATGCGCCGGGGGTTTGACGTTGGCAGCCCAGAGAGAGGAGTGTTGCATAGGTCGGGTCTATTTTTCTTGAATGGTGCCCACGGTCATCCAGGAGTCTTCCGCACCTGACGTGACCAACCACAAGCGCCCATCCGCAGGAGAAACCCTCAGATCGACGACGCGGGTCGATGGGGGCACAGGGATGGTTGTCCACCCGCCGTCAAGGTCTCGCCTCGTGATGCCACCGCGAGCTTCGAGCACCCACAACCCATCACTTGTCGAAACCATCTCTGTGATCGGCTGTACCATCGGGATCTCTAGCTTCGTGAGCCGATGATCGTGAATAGTGAGAATCAACGGCGAGGCACCAGACGTGCCCGAAATGATGATGTCGTCAGCCCCTCGAACCACGATCGAGCTCGGTTGAAAACCAGGATAATCTTCGAGCGAATAGGGTATCGGCGCGGCCTTGGGCGGGTGAACCAACACCAACCCTGGCGATGTGTATACGGCAACAATATCGCCAGTGGCGGTGGTGCCCACCAGCAAGGGAGCATCTCGCATCAACTTTGGAGGTTTCGTGGTGAACGGAGCGGTGAGGTCCTCGAGTCGACATATCTCTCCACCAAGACCTGGGTCCGTCCTGACCAACAGAAGAGACTTTGGGCCCCAAGGATACACTTGAGCGTCGACGCGTTTTGGCTGAGCACGTCTCGGGTCGGCCGCCCAAAATCCACTTTTTGGCTGCCATCGATACCAATCGCTTCCCGATCCGTTAGAGATCTTTAGCCACAAGTAGTCGGGATAACGACCAACAAAGCCCTCCCAGCTCGATTGTTTAGGCAAGCCCTTCAACGACAAATCACCCCATAGGATCTTCTCCCCAACGAGCCGACCTATTTTTGTTTTTTTGCCGGCGGGCAAATGAAACAAGGTGGCACCCGACACCAACGACACATGGATAGGCTCTCGAAACGGCGAGCCATCCTGGGCGAGAATCGGAGAAAACGGCGAGCTGCTCAGTGTCCGCGGGACGAGACCCAACGAAGCCGGGTCGACCGAGGCCGAGGCGCTCGGAGCTACGAACAGGCCCGAACTAGACGAAGGCTTTCTCGACGGTGCACAAGCAAGCGCAAGCACGACAACTGAACCAAGAACCAGGGGCAATAGCGCCCGATGTTGTCGCTCCTCCATGCGCGGAACCTACCTCGACCTTGGTTTGCCCTTCGACACAAAACCTTCGACACTTGGCGGCAAAGGCAGAGAAACTCACCTTCTACGTTTGAATTTTTCATTGCGGTTGGATAACACCAACGAATGACATGCACGCGATGCGGAGCCCTCAACGCCGATATGTTCTCGCCTAGCGGTGACACGCTATGCAGACGTTGTTTTTATGCCGATCAGCAACGAGAGCTGGATCAAAAGGCCGCGGCTGCAATGCAAGATGATATCGCGGGAGTTCCTGTGGCCCGGCTTGCTGAACAGCCTCCACTGACGTGGATGATGCTCGGGGTTGTGCTGATGCTGGTGGCAGTGACGGTAACATCGATAGGGATCGTGTTTTTCGACACGTTTTTTATGGCAACCGGCGCGCTGTTTTTGGCAGGCTTTTCGGTCTTTGCGCGAGGCTGGGCCGATCGAAGAAAATGACTCAGAAACGATAGCTCACCCCGTAGAGAACGCTGAGCTTGTCGATCACGAACTGATAGGACGTACCAAGGTACACACCGACGCCTTTGGTCTTGTCTTGCATCAAGTGAACGCGCCCCATCAACACTGGCACCGGTTTGGGTTTGTGCTCGATCGTTGCGCCCAACAATCCATAACCTTGCAATTCGAGTCGAGAGCCCTTCGCAAAATCGAAGAAAAACGGGGCGAGCGCAAGGCCCGCGGCAACACGAGAGGGCAGTGGTTTTTCGACGAAGGTTCCGCTGACGACCTTGCGTTCGGTCGTCGTGATCAAGTCGTAGTAGACGGCGGCACGCAGGCGCGAAACGAATGCATATTCGGCCATGAATAGGGCTGAGGTCGTTGGCAAAAGCTCGGTGTCGTCGTTGTATTTGCCAACCAAGCTGGCTGGGTATCCGTGCATCGTGCCCGCCGTGATATCGAACCAACCACTCGCTCGAACACTCGCTGCAGGGTCGACACAAGCGCACGGAGCGCTCGAGACAGCGGGGACAACATTCGCCGACCCCACCGCAGCGTCTTGCCCGGGCTCTGCGCGTGCCTCGCGCGAGGCCAGCGACCCCACCGCAGGCCCGATAACCAGCGCACCGATCACAACCCATCGCCAGGCCCCAAGGTGGGCCCCAGTACACCGCGTTTCGATCGATTGCCCCATCACCACACACTACCCGAGTCATCAACGCGGTCTGCAGAAAAACCTCGCCCCCTTCGAGAGAGGCGATGTTGCCATTAATCAACGCTCCACAAAGTAGCGGGTGACCCAGCGAAGAAAATCGATGACACTCCATGATTCATTCGTTCTAAAATTTGTGTATCATCGGTTTTTCGAGGAATGACCCATGAGTCCATCGACCCCAGCTCCACCGGGCAGTGACGTCCGAGCTTGGGCGGCGGTTCAGCGTATTCCAGGCCCTTTGCTCGGCATCGACTCGGCCGGCCGTATTCGTTACGTAAGCGAGGCCGCAACACGGGTGTTGGGCGGCGATCGGCAGCGATTGCTTGGCGTTTCACTCCCCGCACTCCTTACCGTCGAAACAGCACATATCCTCGAGCATTGTTTGGGTGCGGTCCTCGCGACAGATGGCCCGGAGGCGATATCGTTTGCCATCGCGCTGTCGTGCGGAGAAGGCCGGGCATCGCGTTGGTTGGACATCGAGCTGAGGCCATTTGACCCGCCCCATCTCGTGATTGCGAGTGTGATCGAGCTGCCCGAGCGTTTGCCTCCGCCACGGATGCCATCACTCAGCGAAGAGAAGCTCGCGGCGCTGGGCGAAGAGCACAGGATGCTCGTCACGTTGCTCGAGAATATGCCGGGGATGATGTACCGCTGCCGTAACGACCCGGACTGGACCATGGAGTTCGCAAGCGACGGCTGCAGGGCGCTCTGTGGATACAGTGTAGAAGAGGTCGTCGAGAATCGAAAAATATCGTTTGGACAGATCATTTATCCTGAAGATCGCGCTCCGATATGGGAGACGGTTCAGCTTGCGCTCCACGAGATGGTGCCCTTCGAGCTCACCTATCGGATCACGCGATCAGACGGAGAGGTTCGCTGGGTGTGGGAGCGAGGCCGAGGGATCTACGACGATCAGGGCGAGCTCCTTGCGCTCGAAGGGTTCATCACCGATATCCACGAGCGACAACAAGCAGAGGCTGCACTGGCAGAGAAAGAGCGCACGCTTCGCGCTCTACTCGACCATTCAACCCAGTTCATGGGGATGCTCGACACCGAGGGGCATTTGCTGATGGCAAACCGCACCGCACTGGTGACGGTGGGAGTCGGCTTCGAGCAAGTCTATGGTGATTTTTTCTGGGATACGCCCTGGTGGTCACACTCCCCCAAAGCGCAACAGCAGCTCACAGAGGGCTTCGAAAGGGCGCGGCACGGCGAGAGTGTTCGGTTCGAAACCCAGCATATCTCGGCGCAAGGTAAAGAGCTTCAGATCGATTTTTCTCTGAAGCCTGTACGAGACGAGCACGAGAGCTTGGTTGGATTTATTGCCGAGGGGCGCGATATCACCGACCGAAAATTGGCGGAGCAAGCGCTGAGAGAATCCGAGGAGAAGTTCTCACGGGCATTCAGGGCCTCACCCGATTCGATTTCGATCACGGATTTTATCTCGGGGCTATTTCTCGAGGTCAACGATGGGTTCGAGCGGGTATTTGGCTACCCGAGACATGAGGTAATTGGGCATACCTCGGCCGAGCTTGGGGTGTGGGCTGTCCCCGAGCAGCGGTTGCATATGTTCAGCATCCTCAAGGCAGGTGGCTCGGTCCGAGAATTTCACGCCAAGGGACGACATAAATCGGGCGAGGCCCGCGATATGGTGGTGTCGGCCGAGTGCGTTGAAATCGGCGGCCGGATGTGTGCGGTGTTGATCGTTCGCGACATCACCGAGATCAACCTCGCTGCGGAAGCCCAAGCACGTCTCGAATCCCAGCTTCTTCAGGCGCAAAAGCTGGAGGCATTGGGTACGCTCGCAGGTGGCATTGCCCACGATTTCAACAATATTCTCACGGCTATTTATTCATTCGCTGATTTGTCGATGCGAAACCTCGACAACCCCGTAAAAGTACAGCGCTATCTCTCCGAGCTCAGGCGAGCGAGCGAGCGAGCAGCAGACCTGGTCAAGCAGATTCTGGCGTTCTCGCGACACCAAAAACAAGAACGCCGCCCGACGCAAATACAGGGCGTGGTTCGAGAGGTGCTCAAGCTCCTTCGCGCGACCTTGCCCGCGACAGTCGAAATCGAGGCGTCGATTGACGACGACGTACCGCTGATCTTGGCTGATCCGGGCCAGCTTCACCAGGTGGTGATGAACCTCTCGACCAACGCTGCACATGCGATGAAGGGCTCCACTGGCACGCTCACCATCTCGCTCGATGCTGTCGAGATCGATGACGAAGGGGCGCAAGCGACACCAGAGTTGCTAGTCGGCCGCTACGCGCGGTTGAGTGTCCAAGATACAGGCCACGGGATGAGCACCGAAACCATCTCGCGGATCTACGAGCCTTTTTTCACGACCAAAGCGCCAGGCGAAGGCACCGGCCTCGGTTTGCCGGTCGTACACGGGATTGTCCGCGCACATGAGGGGGCAATTGTCGTCAACAGCGAGCTCGGAAAGGGCACCAGATTCGAGCTGTATTTTCCTCAGAGCAAAACACACGAGCCAAGCTCAACGAAGCTGCAAATCAGCACGCCACAGGGTCGTGGCGAGCACATTCTCTTTATCGACGATGAGCAAGCGATCTGTGAGTCAGCTCGCGGAATCCTCGAATATGCCGGTTATAAAATCACGACAACGCACGACCCCGAAGCGGCACTTGCGTTGTTTCTCGAAACGCCCGAGTCGTTCGATATGGTGGTGACTGATTTGACGATGCCCAAGCTCACCGGGCTTGATCTTGCTTCGAGAATGCTGGCTCGCCGACCAAATCTACCGGTGTTGTTGCTGAGTGGGTACAGCGCGTCGTGGTCGGCGCAGAAAGTGCGAGAAGCAGGGTTGGTCGACCTGGTCACCAAGCCCTTTACGTTCGATGTGTTGCTCAATGCGATTCGGACGGCGCTCGACGATGTCGCTTCCGCTGCGAGCTGACATCGTCGGGTGTCCCCAATGTCTTGTCAGCCCCCGCAGAAATGACTTCGATGTAATCGGGTGATCCACACACGATCCTATAGGGCTGCCCCCATGGGTCATTTGGGTCTTGTTGAGACGGCAGCGACTTTTCTGCGATGAGCGTTTGAATGGAGGGGCAAACCCCATCGTTTTCCGGCTCTTCGACCCAAAGCTGAGCTTGTCCAGCAATCTTGCCGATCTCGTGCTCCGCGCTCCCCAAGCGAGAACCCCTGCACGAGCCCGAATCGAACGAAGCCCACAAGCACGAAAGGGCGGTCATCGGCACGATAGAAATCAAGGCCATCATGGTCGCGTACGAGGTGCGGCGACTGTGTCTTTGGTGACGTCGCGGGCCCATGAGCGAGGGGTCGGAGCACTGCATGCCGCGCGAACTCCGACACGCAGCGAACGATTCCCTCCAAGGTAATTTTGGCGACTTTCTAACGTTCTTCTCACTCGAGCGGCAAACCGATAACCTCGTCGCCGACCTGCAATTCAAGGTGGTTGGCAGCGTCGCGAGAAATTGCCATCGAGCCATCCTTCGCGACCTCAACCCCACCCAGAATTGCCTGAAAGAAGGGCGGCCCTTTACGGTCGACGGCCACCAACCCTCGACGAGCGGGCTCTCCGTCCAGGATCGCGCTGACCGCGCCTCGACGGGTATGTTGAACGAGGGAGATCTCGTCGGTCGGCGCCGTGAAGTGAGGCCCTCCATCGAACGGATCCACACGGTGGGCGTAACGAAAACCAATGCGGCGAAGTAGCTTCTCTACACCCTTGGTTTGAGCACCGACTTTGCCGATCACCTCTTGCGCCTGGGGCGACAGCAACGACGCGTAGATGACCTCTCCCGGGAACAACTGCTTGATGAACTCTTTGTTCTTCTTCGAGAGCACATCTGCTTCGGCGTAACTCATCCCCGTAAAGTGACGGCCGAGCGCTTCCCACAAGTACGACGTGCCGTCGGATTCGAGCGGCGGCAACAACTCGGCAAGCACTTCGTCTCGAAACATCGCTCGATGCGCCGCGATGTACAGAAACCTCACGTACGACAGAAATGTGCCGAGGCGCTCGGTTCGTCGTTTCTCGGGCAGCAGGATCAATCCGCCAATCTCGGTCGGCCCGTTGTACGAGTACCCGATACGCAACACCGTGTGTGCGAAGTGACGATCGAGACTCGCGGAGTATTTCTCTTCCTCGAGCACGTCGACATAGATGTACGGCGCTTCTCGTCGTCCGAGCTGCGCGATCACCATCGACGTGCCGATGACTCGATCGTCGGCAAGGTCACGCAGGGCAAAAACATACTCACGGCGGCGCGGATCTTTGATGTCGCCATCAAAGCTTCGAAGGCTCGTCTCGAGAATCTCCCGGATCGCTCCGCGATCGTTCGGAAGGTTCACCGTGTTCAAGTGACGCGCCACCTCGAGGAGCTGGTCCTCGTCCGAAGGCAATGCTGCTCGGATCTCGTAGGCAGGCATGATCCCTTCCTTCGCACAGGTCATCGACACGAGCACGACCCAGAAACGCGACGCAGTGGGGCAAAACGCTCACGCGCTGCGTCGTGCTTACGCAAGCAGCGAGGGTCAGGCTGCGCGTCGATACAAGATATCCGATCGCAGGACGTATTTTGTCCCGCGCTCAACTTTCGTCCCCGCGTGCAACACCATGTGCTGAAAAAGCAACGCCGACCCGGTCGTTGGAGCGATCACCTTGTTTTGCTCGGGAAAGTCGGTTGTCCCGCCCTCGAAGTTGTCGTTCAGATACACGAGGAACGTGAGCAAGCTGCGCGCCCCGTCACTTCGCAGATACGACTGATCTTGATGTAGACCGAACTGCTGCCCAGGTTCGTAGCGATAGACCCTGAGCGGCAAAAATATCCCGGCGAGCTCGACCTTCACTCGACCCACGTCACCAATCTCGGTGCTCATCGTCGGGGGGACATGCGGTCGCACACGCTCGAACAGATCGTCGGCCAGGCGTTCATCGCGCACAATCGCAACCGAGTTGTCTCGAAGGCGTGTGTCGACGGCTCGTCCCTCGCTGCGATTCACGGTCGCCGCCAACCATTCGCCATCCATCACACAAGCAAGGATCGCCTTGCATTCGCTCTCGGTGAGCAGGCCTTGTACCGTCCAGATCAACGGCTTCTCGAAGTCGAAATGCCCAAGGTACAGACCCATCCGTCGAGCTTGACGAGACGCTCTCATCACGCAAGCAAGAGCAGAAAGATCGTGTCTCGAATCACGGAATGCGAAGCACGTGCTCGGTCGGGGAATCGAGCGGCACGCAGTAGCGAAACAACGAGCATCGTGCTGTAGGATGCGCACATGTCCGTCACCTCCCAGGTCGCTTATCGAGCTCGTCGGGAGCGATTGCTCCAACATCTCGTCGCACCGAGCCAACCGAACGCACGAGCAGACGCTCCTGCGATCTTGCTCGCGTCGGGCTCACCTCGTTCGCGCAACTACACCGCATGGACATACCCGTTTCGCGCGTCGAGTCATGTTCTCTACTTGACGGGTTACAACCATCCGGGTGCTGCGCTCTGGATGAGCGAGGGCAAGAGCACTTTGTTCGTGCCGACACCCGATGAGGATCACGAGCTGTGGCATGGGCCGCTGCCGTCGAACGTTGAAACGCTTGCAGCCACCGGTGTCGATGCGATTCGACCTATCGACGAGCTGCATTCGTACGTTCGACGACATGCCGAGATCGCGACGCTTCGACCACAAGAAGAAAAGACAGCGGCATGGCTTACCGAGCTGCTGGGTCGAAGCATTCGAGCGAACAGCGGCGCGACGATCGAAAACGGAACGGCTGACGCCAGGCTCGCCGACGCGATGATCGCAACGCGGTTGATTCACGACGAGGCGGCGATTGCACAGATTCGCGACGCAGCAGCGATGACGGCAGAAGCGCATCGCGCAGGACGAGAAGCCACTCGCGCAGGCGACAACGCTTACGTCGTGCTCGGCGCGATGGTGCAAGCGATTCTCTCTCGCGGAGGCCAGCTTGCCTACGGCCCGATCGTCACACCACACGGAGAAATCCTTCATGCCGAACACCACGACGATCGGTTGAACGAGAACGATTTGCTGCTTGCGGATGTGGGGGCCGAGTCGGCCGAAGGGTGGGCATCGGATGTCACTCGAACGTGGCCCGTGAAGACAGAACGCTCGACCACACAGCGCGAGATCCACGAAGTCGTGTTGCGCGCTCAACGTGCCGCAGTCGCTCACGTTGGCCCCGGCGTGAGCTATCGCTCGGTGCACCATCTCGCGCGGCGGACCATCGTCGCAGGGTTGGTCGAGCTCGGGATCTTGCGCGGAGATGTCGATGACCTCGATGCTCGCGGCGCAGGAGATCTCTTCTTCCCCCACGGCGTTGGTCATCTTCTCGGCCTCGATGTTCACGACATGGAGGACCTCGGCGACCGCGCAGGTTACGCGCCCGGTCGCACGCGAGTGAAACGCTTCGGTGAGCAGTATCTTCGCCTCGACCGCAACCTCGAGCCCGGCATGATCGTGACGATCGAGCCCGGCTTCTATCAAGTGCCTGCCATCTTGAAGAACACCGAGCTCACCACGAAGCTCGGCGACGCCCTTCAACGTGATGTCTTGGCGAAATACTCAGATGTCCGCGGAATTCGCCTCGAAGATGATGTTCTCGTGACCCACGATGGGCGCGAAAACCTCACCGAGATGATCCCGATGTGAGGCCCGACGCCGAAAATTCGAACCGGTCGCCTTGACAGTTCGAGGGGCTCCAGCTACTTACCGGCTCCCTCGACAACGCAGGCGCGTAGCTCAGTGGTAGAGCACTACCTTGACACGGTAGGGGTCGTTGGTTCAATCCCAATCGCGCCTACAACACCCCAGTAGAAAAGCGAGAACAGCCTCCAAGCTGTCTCGCTTTTTTCGTTTCTAACCCCAGCGATTTGCTCGTTCGAGCGCGATGTTCTTCGCTCGGGTTGCGTCGATATTGCTCACGTGGCGAGCGGCCCCAGGTGCACAGCACGAGGGTCGCGCAAAGCCGCGTGTCGTGAGGGTTTTGATCGAGGAGGCTACCGACGAGTTGGGCCTTGCCGACGCCTTCGAGGTGACGCGATCCACGACCGCTTCGCTCGTAAAGGGCGATCGCGATGGGACCGCGTTTCATGAACGCGCCAAGCGATCACTTGCGCCCGCGGCGATCGATTCGAAGGCTGCATCGAAGTCCACGAAGAGATCCCAGAAGTCTTTCTTCGCGCGAGTTGCCGCGGTGTCGATGACCTTTTTCTCTAGCTCGGGGCTTCGTTTCCCTTTCCAGAGATGATCCGAGAGGGCGACGAGCAACTCTTCGAGCGACAACCCGTCCGACTGCCATGCTGCGTGCGACACACAACAACGGGCGATAGCGGGGTCGACGCCAGCGTCGATCAAGAGGCGTTCGCCGGCACGCTCGTGCTGATGGCCTGGCTCGGATAGCTCGTTGGGGTGCAGGATTTTCCCCGCGTCGTGAACCAGCACGCCGAGTCGTACGAAGCACGAATCCACCTTCACCTGGCGCTTTTCGAACAGTGAGAGCAACAGCTCAGCGGCCTCGAGAACGAGCTCGACGTGTCTACGTAGTCTCGCGGGCGCGCCAAGCTTCTCGAGAAGTTGCCGCGCATCGTCTGGGGAATTCATTACTCTGCTACCAAGCATGAGCGAATCGAGCAGTGCAAGCCTTCCACGTGATGAACAAGCATCGACATCGATCGAGCTTGTCATCGAAGCCAAAGCACGTGACCTGGGGGGCTTTGTCGTCAGGCGTGCCTTGCCATCGATGCACCGACGCAGGGTCGGGCCATTCACGTTTTTCGATCACATGGGGCCCATCGCATTGCCCCCTGGCGAAGGCATGGATGTACGACCGCACCCGCACATTGCACTCGCGACGGTGACCTTTCTCTTCGAGGGAGAAATCGATCACCGCGACAGCCTCGGAACCTTTCAAACAATACGACCGGGTGATGTGAACTGGATGCTCGCAGGTCGGGGAATCGTGCACTCGGAGCGCTCTCCGATCGAGTCACGCAAACGCGGCGTGAAGATGCACGGCATACAAAGTTGGGTGGCGCTTCCGACCGAGCGAGAAGAGGATTCGCCCTCGTTTCAGCATCACCCTGCGGCGACGATTCCGAGCTGTTCGATCGGCGGGGTTTCGATCGATGTGATTGCGGGCACTGCGTTCGGCGAGAAGTCGCCTGTCGAGGTGCTCTCGCCAACGTTGTACGTTCACGCGTACTTCGCCGCCGAAGGCTCACTTCGGATCGATCGGGAGCACGAAGAACGCGCTGTGTATGTGGTGGAAGGGCAAGCACGGATCGATCAGCGAGCATTCGGTGCAGGCTCGTTGATGGTGTTGCGCGAAGGGGTCGAGGTAGAGGTCGAGGCCGACAGCAACACGCGATTGATGCTGCTCGGGGGTGCGAAGCTATCGGGAGAGCGACTGTTGTGGTGGAACTTCGTCTCGAGCTCAGCGGAGCGACTCGAACGTGCGAAAGACGACTGGAAGCACGATAGGTTCGAGAAGGTACCGGGCGACGATGAACGCATCCCGTTGCCAGAGAAGTGAGAACACCGGTCAAAAGCGTCGGTTTTGGCCTTGCGCGACCCTTGATCGCGCGAGCAAGTCGAGGTAACTCGTCGGCCCTGGTGTTCATGACCTATCCCTCGAGCAAGCTGGCAAACCGCGAGATCCGCTCGCATTCGCCCCGAGGTAGTCGTGTCATGACGTGCACCGATGCAGGGAGTCGGGGATTCCCTGCGGGAGCGGGCGCCGCGTTGGCCACGGGATGGGCTCATGCCCGCCGGTGCCCGCGGTCTCGTACCCGATCCAACCAACCATGAGCAATGACTCCTCGGGCCTGAAGCCCGCTTCCGAGCTGCTTCGAGATCCGAACGATCCGAAGGGGCGCGTTCCCCAAGACATCGTCGCGATTCGCTTGAACGGCAAGATCGTCGATCTGCATACGCCGATTGATCCGAGCGCTACATTCGAGCCGATCAAAGCGACCGAGCCTGCGGGTCTCGAGGTGATTCGGCACTCGACCGCACACGTGATGGCCGACGCTGTGCAGCGGTTGTTTCCGGGCACGCAAGTGACGATCGGGCCGGCAGTCGATGATGGTTTTTACTACGACTTCGATCGACCCGACGGGCCGTTTACAGACGACGACCTGCGCAAGATCGAAAAAGAGATGGGCCGTATCATCAAGGCCAACTCGCCGTTCCGACGTGAGATTGTTTCGTACGCCGATGCGATCGAGAAGTTCACGTCGATGGGCGAGAAGTACAAGCTCGAGATCATCGACTCGCACAAGGACGACCCGCAGCTCACCTTCTACGTCCACGGCGAGAAGGGTCACGAGTGGATCGACTTCTGCGCAGGCCCACATGTTCCGCGCACCAGCTTTTTGAAGGCGGTGAAGCTGACGAGCGTGGCGGGTGCGTACTGGCGTGGTGACGAGAAGAACAAGATGCTTCAACGCATCTACGGCACCGCGTTCGCGTCGCAAGAGGCGCTCGAAGCGCACATGCGTTTGCTCGAAGAGGCGAAGAAGCGCGACCACCGCAAGTTGGGCAAAGAGCTCGACTTGTTCATGTTCCACGAGTTTGCGCCGGCGATGCCGTTTTTGCTGCCTCGTGGTGCACGTGTGATGAACCGTCTCGTCGACTTCGTGCGGTCGATCTACGACCAGGAAGGCTACGACGAGGTCATCACGCCGCAGATCTTCAGCGCCGCGCTGTTCGAGAAATCAGGTCATCTCGCGAACTACAACGAGAACATGTATTTCGCAGCGACGCACGAGACTCACGACGAGATCTCTGCGGGTGGTGACTGGTTCGATCCGAACGCGGCTCAGCCGGGTGATCAGTTCAAGAAGTCGGCGAAAGAATACCAAGAGGCAGTTCATCACTGGGTGAACGAGCTCAAGGGGTTCTCGCAAAAACCGATGAACTGCCCGGGTCACTGCTTGATCTTCGGGCACCGGCGTCGAAGCTACCGAGAGCTTCCGATGCGTCTCGCTGACTTCGGGCGACTGCATCGTTACGAGCGCGGCGGTGTCGTGCACGGGCTCGCTCGTGTTCGCAGCTTCTCACAAGACGACGCACATATCTTCTGCACGCCTGATCAAGTCGCGGCCGAGACGGGCTCGTTCTTGAAGACGTTCTATGCGATCTACGAGCTGTTCGGGTTCACGAAGATCGACATCAAGCTGGCCACGCGCCCCGAGAAACGACTTGGCACCGACGAGATGTGGGACACCGCCGAAGGGGCGCTCGAGCACGGTCTGAAAGCCGCGGGTCTGCCCTTCGAGGTCACGCCGGGCGAAGGCGCGTTTTATGGGCCGAAGCTCGAGTTCCATGTGCACGACGCGCTGAAACGAAGCTGGCAGTTGGGCACGCTTCAGCTCGACTACGCGCTGCCCCAGCGCTTCGAGCTTGGGTACATCGGCGACGACGGAGCGAGCCATCGACCCGTGATGTTGCACCGCGCTTGGTATGGCTCGCTCGAACGATTCTTGGCGGTGTACATCGAGCAGGTCGCTGGGGGGTTCCCGGCATGGCTGTCACCCGAGCAGGTGGCGCTTGTCACGGTGAGTGAAAAACAAACCGAATACGGGCAAGAGGTGTCACGTCTGATGCGCGCCCGAGGTCTACGTGTTGTTGAAGACTTCGGTGCCGATAAGCTGGGGGCAAAAATCCGCAATGCGCGGCTCATGCGTTACCCGTATATCGGCGTTCTCGGTGCACAAGAAGCCGAGGAGCGAGCGGTCACCCCACGCTCTCGCGAGCTGGGCGACCTCGAAAAAATGCCTCTCGATGCATTCATTGAGAAGCTCGTAGCCGAATCGCAACTTCCCAAGGTAGCATCCTCACGTTGAACCAAACGCGCCCTTCACTCCGCTCTCGAGACCTGCTCTGCATCCGATTCATAGATGCATGCCTTGTGAATTGCGGCGCACACTGATTTCCTTGCTGGTCGATGCTCGCTACTGAGCATCGACCTCTCTCGCTCACCACAACCCGTACACAAGTACCTGCACCCAATCACCAAACATGCCCCCGGGAAAACCCCGCTTCGATCCACGCCAAAACCAACGCGGCCCTTCCATCCGAATCAACCACCGCATCCGTATCCCTGAAGTCCGAGTGATCGGAGCAGACGGTTCGATGCTGGGAGTGATGGCGACGCAAGAAGCCATCCGCATGGCGCAACAACAAGGCCAGGATCACGTCGAGGTCAACCCGAAGGCAGAGCCACCGGTCTGTAAAATCCTCGACTTCGGGAAGTTCAAGTACGAGGCCGCCAAACAAGCTCGCGACGCCAAGCGAAAGCAAACGGTCGTCGATATCAAAGAGCTAAAGCTTCGCCCCAAGACTGACGATCACGACCTCGCGTTCAAGGTTCGCAACGCACGTCGCTTCATCGAGTCGGGCAACAAGGTGAAGTTCACGGTTCGCTTCCGCGGCCGTGAGATCACGCACCCTGAGGTCGCGCAACAACAGCTCACCTTCGTGATGAAGGAGCTTGAGGACATCGCCAACGTTGAGGTTCGTCCCGTGATGGACGGCCGCAACATGATGCTTCTCGTCGCGCCGAAACCCCAGATCATGCAGAAGGTCGCGCAGCTCAAAGCACAGCGCGAAAAGGAGCGCGCTCAGGCCCAGAAAGAGGGTCGTGAGTACGTCGAGCCGCGTGACTCCGCCGACATCGATGATCTCGAAGACGACAGCGATGACGACGATGATGACGACGATGATGATGACGGTGATGCACCCGTCGCCGCGCCGTCGAACGCGCAAGCCGCTCCTGCACCCGCAGCAGTTCAACCTGCTGCCCCGCCGCCCCCAGCCGCCCCCGCAGCCGCGCAGCCACGCGGAAACCAAGGCGGAAATCAGGGTGGAAATCAAGGCGCCAAGCGTCGCTGAACGCTGAGCGCACCGACGGCCCTGGAGGGCTCGTGATCTCGTACTCGAGTCGCTCATGAGACCCAGAGTCGTCGCTCTGTTGCAGCCGTATCTCGGTACGTGGCTCTCGTCGTGGGTTGTCCCCGGCTATGCCGCGATGCTGACAATCGGCTGCGTGTTGGGAGCAGTACTCGTTGTCGAAGCGGCTCGAAAAATAGGGGTTCGAGCCGCAGACACACTCGCTGTTCTCATCGCAACCTACGTCGGCGGAATCGTCGGAGCGTCGTCTGTTCCGGTCATCCAGGGCCTCGCGCTCTTGGTGCAAACAGGCTCGTTCGCTATCCCAACGGGAATGCACGCGTACGGCGGTTTGATCGGCGGGCTGGTGGCAGGCGTCATTCGACTACGCCAGCTCAACATCGCCGTTGCGCCCTTTCTCGATGAGGTCGCTCCGACCATCGGCGTAGGCTATTTCTTCGGACGAATCGGCTGTTTTCTCGCCGGATGTGACTACGGCAAACCGCTCGATTCATCGTTCGCGGTGCAGTTCCCGCGGGGCAGTCACGCGTTCAACGATCACCTTCAGCGGGGTTGGATCACCAGCGACGCGGTCGGCTCATTGCCCGTGCACCCCACCCAGCTCTATCACTGCGCCATCGGCTTGGTGATTTACGTGGTTGCAAGCGCGATCCCATCGAAACATGACGGTCGACGGTATGCATGTGTCGTGGTCGGCTATGGAGCGCTTCGAAGCTTCGTCGAGGTGTTTCGTGGAGATGCTTCACGAGGAGCCGTCGGCCCTCTATCCACCTCACAAGCCATCGCGCTCGTCACGAGCCTGATGGCGATGGCGTACCTCGTTCGTGTAACGCTCAAGACGAAGCCCTTGGTCACCGAGAAATCCAGAGATCCCGAGTGACCGTCGACCAAAAAAATCGCACATATGGCGAGGCCGTTTTGCGTGGTACAAGCGACCTATGTCGGGTGAGGCAGCAACGCTTCCCGAGGGGCTAGAAGCGCATCCTCAAGATCTCGAGGGGCGAGTCGCACGATGGGTGCCGCTGGTCGTGCTGTGCACGGTGATTGCCACCGGGGCGCTGTGGTGGGCGATGGCAGGGCGACCTCCGCACTTGCCTCCGCCGCCCGTGCAGCCAGGCACTCTCGAGCCACACGCCAAACCACACCCAACCGCACAACCCGGTAGCGACACCTCGGTCGGCGATATCGGCGACGCAGCAGAAACCGCGTGTGACGTGTGTGATTGTATGAGTGGCCTCGACTGTGGGGCCCTCGACTGCAGTGGTTGCGATTGTGCGGGTTGTGACCTCGGAGGCTGCGATCTCGGTGGTTGCGACTGCGGCGGTTGTGATGTGTCGTGCAACGTTGCCAACGCCACTCGAGTCGGCAGTGCACCGGCAAAAACCTGCGCACGTCGCCCCTCTGCATTTCGGGGTGCAACCATGGCACTGTCGCTCGCAGCGCCGTTGTTCGTGATGGGCGTATGGCGTAAGCGCCGACTACGAAAACATCGAAACGAGCCAAGCGAGGCACGGTCGTGAGCGAGCCCGAACGCCCCGCGAGTGATACGAACGACCCACCTCTTCACGCCACGCGAATTACGCTGGCGAGATTGAGCGTAGAAACCGAAGGCTCGCTCCCGAAAGCGTTTGTCCACGCCACTGAGATTTGTGCGCGGGCTCTACAAGTCGAGCGTGTTGGCATCTGGATTTTCGACGCCTCGAAAACTCAGATCGAATGCGTCCATCTCTGCACCCGATCCGATGGTCAGCACACCACCGGCGAGCACCTCAGCCTCTCCGATTCTCCGGGTTATCGAGAAGCGATTCGCCGACTAAGAACCGTCGCCGCAGACGAGGTTCATCTAGACCGCCGTACCAACGAGCTCTTCGTGAGCTATTTCGCAAAACACAGCATCGTCTCGACCCTCGATGCAGCCATCTATCGAGGGGGAGAGGTCGCCGGAATCGTCTGCGCGGAACACGTGGGCGAACAACGCGCATGGGCACACGAAGAACGTGATTTCGTGGCGGCAGTCGCCGACATGATTTCGCTGCTGTGGGAACAATCCGCACGGGTCGCCGCAGAAAAAGCGCTCGCACAACGAGAGACATTGCAGCTCGAATCGATGCGCCTCGAAGCGCTGGGTCGACTCGCAGCGGGCGTCGCTCACGACAGCAACAACCTGCTTCAGGTCATCATCGGCCTTGCCTCGAAAGTGCGTCACGCTCCGGTGGATGAAGTGTCATCGGTCGCCGACCAAATCATCGACACAGCACGCAGAGTATCCGCGCTGAATCGCCAGATTCTGTCGTTCGGGCGACCCACGACGATCGTAAGCAAGGGCACAGATCTGAACGCCACGATCGAGCGGCTGCGTCCGGTGCTGAGCATGGCGATGCAACGGCGCGCTCAGCTGAGCTCGATCTCGCCAAAGAGTCGTTGCTTGTGTCGCTGGCGCCGCCCGAGATCGAACAGCTCGTTCTCAACCTCGTACTCAACGCGCGTGATGCGTCGCCCTCTGGCGCCCGTGTGAGCGTGAGAACACGACGCGAAAACCATCGTGCGCTTTTGATCGTTGCCGACGAAGGCATCGGCATGCCGATCGAAACCAAGGCACGTATTTTCGAGCCGTTCTTCACGACCAAATCCGAGGGGCAAGGCACAGGGCTTGGGCTCGCGATCGTTCAGGCGTTGGTCAGCCGCGCGTCGGGTGGCATCGACGTTGACTCGGCGCCTGGCAAAGGGACAACGATCACGTTGAGCCTTCCTGTCGTTGGCGACGCGCTCACCCCATGAAGGTCCGCGCCAAACTCGTTCTGCTGTGGGCGAGCACTGTGGTCATGCAAGCACCCCTCGGCTGCCAGCGTGAAGCGCAAAAGCACTCACATCGCGCGCTCGAATCGTGCCGTCTCGCGGGTACGAGCGCGGAGGCGAAATGCACGAGGGTCAGCGTTCCCGAGTCACGAGACCCGTCCATTGCTTCCCAGCGCGATCTCTCGCTTCGCGTGGTCGTGGTTCCTGCGCTCGCCACCTCGCCCGCGCCAGATCCGTTGTTCGTTTTGGCAGGCGGCCCAGGGCAAAGCGCGGTCGAGCTGGCGTCGGTGATCCTGCCGTTGTTCGAGCGGGTGCGACGGCGTCACGACATTGTCTTCGTTGACCAGCGCGGAACCGGTGATTCGCACCCGCTCCAGTGCGAAGGCTCTGAAAGCGCGATGTCCGATCCGTTCGCAACGGGCTCGGTCAAAGAGTCGCTCGCCAAGTGCCTAGCTTCACTCGACGCAGACACTCGCACGTACACCACAACCGCGGCAGCGGACGATCTCGACGACGTTCGCAAGGCGCTCGGTTACAGCACGATCAACCTCTGGGGTGGCTCGTACGGCACACGCCTCGCCCTCGTGTTCGCGAGGCAACACCCGACTTCCGTACGCACGATCACGCTCGACGGCGTTGCCCCCGTCGACATGCATCTTCCACTCACGCTCGCCGAAGACTCGCAGCGTTCACTCGACATCGTGCTCGACCATTGCTCGCACGACGAGTCTTGCTCGAAGCGATTTCCGCAGGTCCGGGCACAGCTCGACACCTTGCTTGGCCCAAGGCCCAAGCCCTGGGAGTCAAGCGAGCTCGCTCGACTCACCTCGGGCCACCCTCGCCTCGATCACGACGCGATCGCCGGAAGTCTTCGAGCACTGTTGTACCGAGCCGAATCCGCAGCGATGATCCCGTTTGTCATCGACGCCATGAGCCGCGAGGGAGATCACCGCGCGCTGGTCATGATGATCAAAACGCTGGTTCGCTCGACACGTCACGCGATGAGCGAAGGTCTATTTTTCTCGGTGATTTGTGCCGAAGACGTGCCGACCATCACCGAGGATGAGCTGAATCATCGCGCGGCCAACACCTTTCTCGGAGCCAACGTATCGCGCTCGATCGTCGAAGGGTGCAGCGCGTGGAAGGCCGGCACTCCGCCCCCAGGCTTCCACGCTCCGGTTCGCTCCGAGGCGCCGGTGTTGATCCTTTCTGGCGAGCAAGATCCGGCCACTCCCCCGCCCTACGCAGAACGCGTGGCAGCGACATTGCCGCATTCGGTACACGCCGTGTTTCCGAACGTAGGGCACGGAGCATCACCCGTAGGTTGCGCACCGCAGCTCATCGCCCAACTGATCGAATCCGGTACGACCGAGAAGCTCGACGTATCGTGTGCGCGCCAAGTACCGGCAGTGCCATTCGTCACCAGCATCCAGGGCTCGCCCCCATGATTCGAGTCGAAGGGTTGCGTAAGACGTTTGATCACGTGGTTGCTGTTGACGCGGTCTCGTTCGAGGCACTCGACGGCGAAATCACCGGTTTTCTCGGCCCGAATGGTGCGGGCAAGAGCACCACGATGCGCATGGTCACCACACTCGTACAACCCGACGCAGGGCACGTGTACATCGACGGGATCGATGCGATGGGCGACCCGATGCGTGCACTGAGGCGACTCGGAGTCCTGCCCGATGCACGCGGGATCTCTCCTCGACTCACTCCGCGAGAGCAGATCCGGTACTACGGACAGCTCCACGGGCTCGAGGGTGCTGAGCTTGAACAGCGTATCGATGATCTGGTCGATCTACTCGACTTGCGAGCCATCGCAGATCGCCGCGCACAAGGTTTTTCACAAGGCGAGCGCATGAAAGTCGCGATCGGTCGCGCGCTCGTCCATCGACCCCAAAACGTGCTGCTCGACGAGCCAACCAACGGGCTCGACGTGATGGCTACACGAGCTCTTCGCGAGCTGCTCAAGCGACTTCGATCGCAAGGTATCTGTGTGCTGCTGTCGAGCCATGTGATGCAAGAAATCGCCGCATTGTGCGACCGCGTTGTCGTGATTGCTCACGGGCGAGTGGTGGCATCTGGAACGCCCGTTCAACTACGCGAGCAGACCGGGTGCAACTCGCTCGAGGATGCCTTCGTCGAGCTGATCGGCACCACCGAAGGGCTTGCGCAGTGACCCAACCGCGCCCCCTTCGAACCATCTCGGTGGTGACGCGAAAAGAGCTATCAGAGCACTGGCGCGATCGTCGCTCGCTGCTGTCAGCGTTGTTGGTCCCGGTGATGGGGCCGCTGGTGTTCTCGTTGATGTTCACCACGCTTGCATCGTGGGCCCGCGATGACCGACCCATGAAGCTTCCGGTCGATGGCGCATCACACGCTCCGGGGTTGATTGCGTTCTTGAAACGACACGGAGCAACGATCGAAGAGCCGCCAGCAGGCTACGAATCGAAGGTCGTAGAAGGCTCACTCGACGTCGTCTTGGTGGTTCCTCCCGAATATCCAGATGAGTTTTCACGCGGCGAGCGCGCCAAGCTTCGGCTGTATCTCGACTCGTCCAGAAACCAGGCCCGCCGCAACATCACAAGAGCAGAGGTTCTACTCGACGCCTATGCGACCGAGCTCGGAGCGCAACGTCTCGTGCTTCGAGGCGTCGACCCACAAATTGCCTCCCCCATCAAAGTTGAAACCGCTGACTTGGCAACGGCCCAGAAAACATCAGCGTCACTGCTGGGCGTGATTCCTATGTTTTTGCTTCTCGCCGCATTCGCGGGCGGAATGCACGTCGCGATCGACACCACAGCCGGAGAGCGAGAACGAGGCTCACTCGAGCCACTGCTGCTCAATCCAATACCGCGTTCTTGGATCATCCTAGGAAAATGGTCGGCCACGGTCGTGGCTGCACTCAGCTCGATTTTCGTGTCGATCGCGGGGTTCATGGTGGCCATCCGCCGTGCTCCGCTTCACGACCTAGGAATTCGAGCTGTTCTCGATCTCCACATCGTCGGATTGGCATTGCTCGCGACGATTCCACTCGCGTTGTTCAGCAGCGCACTGCAGATGATGGTGGCGACCTTCGCCCGCACGTTCAAAGAAGCACAAACCTATCTTTCGCTCCTGGTGTTGGCCCCGACGCTACCGGGTGTGGTGCTCACGCTAAGCCCGGTAAACCCGTCGGCGTGGATGATGCTCGTCCCAACCCTCGGACAAAGTGTACTGGTGCACTCCGCGCTGCGAGGAGAGGCCACTCCCTGGAGCTGGTACGCGATCGCTGGCACCAGCTCGCTCGTCTTCGCCGCCGTGATTCTGCGGATCACGACACGATTGTTGGCGAGCGAGCGAATCGTATTTGGCCGCTAGCCAGATGCCGTATTCATCGGCACCAAACCAGGTTGGGAAGCCGACGAATATTGCGATTGCTCGCGGCGAGTGACGCTCAAGCGACGAGTTGATGCACGAGCTCTACAGCGTTCACTGAGCTTGCTTGAAATAGGTACAGGCAAGCGAATCACCGAGGTCACAGCCTTTCTGGAGGGCTGCTTTCGCCACGGTAGAATCGCCACCAGTACGCATCGTGAAGACGCCTTGGATCGTGCAGGTGCGTGCGAAACCGAGCTTACACCCATCGCCCACGGTGTATTTCACCATGTCTCCATATTTGTCGAAGAGCTCCTTGGCACCGGCCGCGTCTTTCGCTGTGCCCGAGCCAGCATCTTTCATGACAGCGAGGGCGATACACGCGAATTCTGAGTCTGCATCACACGATCGCTTGAAGAGCTGTTGAGCTTTGGCATCGTTTTGTTTGACGCCCCAACCCAACGCGTAGGCCGCGCCTGCTCCAGCGCAATATGCGGGGTTCGCATCACAGATTTGTTCATATGTGGCCGCGGCCTTGGCTTGGTCCTTGGGCATTCCATCGCCAACCATCTGCATGTCGGCGACTTTCAGGCAGCCCGTATCCATCTTCGCATCACACTGCTCGGTGAAGATGTTTTTGGCTTTGCCGACATCCTTGGGGATCGCCTCACCAATCCAGCGCAAGTAGCCAATATTCACGCACGATTGACGCTCACCCAGGTTACAGGCCTTTTCGAAGCCTTTGTACGCCCGCACGAGGTCACGAGGCATTCCGACGCCTGCAAACAGGGCAGCGCCGAGGTTGGTACAGCAGCCAGCCAGGTCGGATGCACAGCCTTCCTCGAGAATACGAACGCCTTTGTTCGGATCAGCCTTTACGCCTTCGCCACGCAAATACGACCACCCGACCACTGCACACCCGATGTCATCGTCGAGATCGCAACCCCGTTGAAAATGAGCGACGGCATTGGCGGCATCCTTCGCGATCGAGCCGTTTCCGTATTTGTACAACCATCCCCCCGCCGTGCATGCCTTTCCGTTACCAAGATTACACCCCTGCTCGTAGTACGAAGCGGCTTTGTTCTCGTCCTTCACCGAGCCAGCGCCGTACTGGAATGCGTTTCCGACCATAAAGCAGCCAGCGCCGGCCCCCATCTCGCAGCCCAAGCGGTACAATTTGGTTCCCTCGATCTCATCCTTCGGGATTTTCAGACCGAAATAGTATTTATCGCCACCGCGCAAACAGCTCTCGGAGTCTTTCGCCTCACAGGCCTTCAGGTAGAGCGTTGCTGCTTTCGTGGCATCCGCGGCACCATTGAGCCCATTTTCTGACGACCAAGCGAGCGCCGCACAACCGGCCCCATAGCTCTTGTCACAAGCTTTTTTCCAGGCGGCTTCCGCCTTGGCTGCGTCTTTGGTCACACCCGTGGCTCCACTGGTCAGCACATACCCATAATCGGTACAGCCGAGCATATTGCCTCGATCGCATGCCTGTTTGAAGAGCGAGAGCGCTTTCGACGGATCGCGCGAAACACCCACCCCGTCACGATAGTACGTGCCCAAGGTTACGCACTCTTCGGCTTTACCAGAGTCGCAGGCTTTCTTGGTTTTGGCAAAGCGGTCTCCCGCGGTGATTTTCGAACATGCCGCTGATGAGCCCGCCGAGCAGGCTTCTTTGAGGTACTTGGCGGCCTCATCGGGGCGCTTCGACTGCCCAGGCGCGCCCTCTTCGTACATTTCGGACAACTTCAAACAAGAGCCTTCTGCTTTACGAGAGCAAGCCTGCTTGAAGATCTGGGTGGCCTTGTTGGTATTTTGGGATTGCCCATTGGAGCCCCTGAGAAACCAAGTACCCAGCTCAGTGCAAGCCACGTTGTCCCCGGCAGAGCACTGACGGTCCAACAGGGCCGCTGCCGAAGCAGGGTCGGGCTGTGTCCCCTCCCCTGTCGAGAGACGGCGAGCGTAAAAGCTACACGCCTGACGTACGCCGCCATCACAAGCCTTTCGGTAGTATTTCGTTGCGGTCGCCGCGTCGGCTTTCACGCCAGAGCCCGCAGCGTAGTAGTAGGCCGCATCAAAACAGCTCGACGCATCGCCAGCGACACAAGCCTTTTCTTTCGCAACCGCCGCCCCACCTGCATCGTTATTTTTTGAAGCAAGTGTAGACAACGACGAGCACGCATGACTAACACCGTGGTCGCAGCTTGCCTCCCAGAGTTTCTTGGCTCGACTGGCGTCCGCCGGGCCGCCCTCGCCCGTCGACAATAGGCTCGCGAGGTTTGCACACCCCCAATACGATGGTTTGTTACCAGCACACGCCTTCTCATAATACTGGCGAGCTTTCGCAGGGTCTTTGGCGCCATTTTCACCGTTGTACGTCATGGCGCCAATGCCAGTACAACCCGCGAGGTCACCGCGCTCACAGGCGGTCGAATAGAGCTCCGCGGCCTTCGCCGTATTTTTCGTTACGCCGAGCCCTTGCCGGAGTGCGCTTGCCAGCGCATCGCACCCAGAATCATCTCCGCCATCGCACGCCCTCTTGTACAGCGTTGCGGCATAACTCACGTCTTTGATGGTGCCGTCACCCGTGCTGTACATCACACCAAGGTTTCCGCAGGCGTGAGCGCTTCCTGCGTCACACGCTCGCCGAATCAACACTCCAGCAAGCGTTGGGTTTCGAGTTACCCCATACCCATGATGGTAAATTACCCCCAAGCCATCACAGCTTTGTGGGTCGGAATCGGCGCAACCGCGTTCAAAAAGGCGTTTGGCCTTGGCATAGTCGGGTTGATTGTCATGCACGACAATCGTCGCCGCATCACCGCAGGCCGATGGAGTACCGCGTTCACAAGACTTTTCGTAAAGTGATAGCGCCTTTTTCAGGTCGACCGAGGTGCCCTTGCCAGTCTCGTACAAAAGCGCAGCCGATGCACAGCTCTTCGAATCCCCGGCATCGCACTGGGCATTGCACTCGTTCAAATCGTTGGGATTACACTGATAGGGCTTTTTCTTCTCGGAAGTACAAACTCCGCCAGAAAGCACGAACCCCGTCGGGCATGGGTTGCGGGCCTCTTCTTGTTTGCCCTCGGAATCGACCTCGTCTTTGGTTTTCTCGTCAATGGCCAACAGCTCGAGCCGCAGTGGGGTTTTGCACTGCGATACCAGCTCACCATCGCCTGCCAGACGGCAACGATCGAGATCCCCGTCATACGTTTTTACTGTCTTCGAGCTCGAGGCTCCTGCTCCTGCTCCTGCGCCAAAAAGCTGAGCGGCCGTACGCGCTTGGCCTTTCGAGCCGGTTTGCATCGCGAAGGCACCAACAACAGCGCCGCGAACGAAATGTGTAGCCCCCTCGCAGCGACCATTGAGCAGCTCTTTGCCGGCGCTTCGTCGAGTCGACCTGAGCTTTCCGATCATCACCAACGCAATATCGAGCGACGAGCCTTGTTTCAGCTCGCCTTCGAGCTGTGCTGCGAGCGCCAAACCCGTGGTGGGCAGGTTCACCTTGATATCCTTGGCAGATTCAAGGGTGAGCAGGTGCTCCTTCCTCTGCATTCCAGTAAAGCCGTACGTTCCAGGAATCCTGCAGTCCTTCAATAGCCGCATCGTGCTGCCGGTAAACGCAACGACAGCCAAACCGTCGCCCATCGCGATTTCGAGGTTGCCCCGCTGATCGGGCTGCCAGTCGACAATCAGCGGCTCGCCGTACTCTTCGAGAAGCTTGGTGCTTTGTGTTCCGATGGCATCGGCAGCGGTGCCATCCTTCGGTCGAAGATTCTTGTCTGCACAACCTGCCCCCAAGACAAGTACCCCGAGAAACGAAGCCAACGCCGATCGTCGAATGGACGCGAACTTGGTCATGATTTCACTTTCGCTCTTAAGAGTTGCGAAAGTCAATCACATTACCGGTATTTTCGAACCCTCTATCAGAACAAACCGCGGGTAATCTGCCCCTAGGAGCGTTTCATTTACGAGAGGGATTCAACAAGCAAGCAGCTTTGGCGAAACCCCATAGCGGCAAAAAGAGCGGGATGTTCCCCGACAATGTCGCGAACGCCCGCAACCCGGTGACCAACTCACCCGAGGGCCTACGAATCGAGATGATTCCATGGTCACTTTGACGCTGATCGGCCCCATGTGCCTTGGCGGCGTGATCGTCAGAGCTCGAAGGCAATGCGACTTCTTCGAGGTCAAATTTCGCCAGCCAATCGAGGCGCTTGAGCACCCACACGGTTCGCCTGGCCTCGGCTGACCGCGGGTCGAACAGAATCGATCGCGTTTTGGTATCTGGGTCAGCGAACAGCACGTAGACAGAAAGCGAGAGCCACGAGAAAAGCTGGACGTTGGCAGTGGCCTCGATGGTCAAGTGAAACAGCGCGCCCACCCAAAGCGCCCAGGGGCGCAATGCCTTCGACCACAGCCCGAACGCCAAAAACATTTCTGTGGCAATCGCCCCTTTTGAAATCAGCTCTGATTGCCAAGCCCCAGACATCCAGAGAGAAAACGACTTCAAAAACGCAGGTGCGTTCATTGCGCCTCGGGCAAACCGAACACTCATCACATCACCACCGCGCCAATCTGGGTCGAGCAACTTCGAGCCCGACGACGCAATATAAATCACCGACATTTGAAGCTGAGCAAGGCGCTGCGCGAACAGTGGCCCTAGGGTTTTGGAACCAGCAGGGCCAAGCGGCAGCACCGCCCGGTCACACGGGCCCCACGCCAGAAGAAACGCAAAACACAAAATTGCGTATCGGTTGTTGTGGAATTCGAGGCGATCACAGAGAAGCAAATAACCGTCGACGAGCACCATACCGATGAGCGACGGTCGCGCCCATTTGCCCAGGAAAATCGACAGAATCAGGAGCGCTTTGAGAGCGAGGAGACCGAGATAGAAGGGTTTGTTGGGTACCCATGCCTCCGAGAAAAAAGGCATGTGAAAGTAGTCGGCAAAATATCCGCGCTCAACCATATGCCGAACCTCATGGTACAGAGCGTCGGCAAATAGCAACGAGAACAATACTCGAACCACTCCCATCAGGTGAAGCTCGCCTTGCTCGTCGAGCCAGCCTTTGCGTCGAGAAAGCTCGCTCATCGCGGCACACTCGACAGGTTTTCGAAGGTCGACGGGTGACCGTTCTTCTTCACCTCGACGCGCGCAAGAAATCGAAGCGTTTCAGCGTCGTCCGGAGTGTGGGTCGCGACATCATCGAGCGCGCCTTGCAATCGGTGTAGGTGAGCCGCGACGCCGTACGAGGCAAACGCCGGCTGATCGAGTCGCTGAAGGTACTGGTATTTGATTCGATCGGTCCACCGAAACGTACGCTCGACGCCGTCGCGGCCTCTGGCCCTCCATACGCCCCCCGGCATCGGCACCGCTCGAACGACACCGTCCGCACCTCGAACCTCTCGGAGCAACGAGATGGTGGCCGTTGACGCTTCAGGGAACATCTGAAAGCCGAAGGCACGCTCGGGTCGCAACGAACCGGTTGCGATGAGCGTGCCTTGGATGCCGAAAAATACGGCGGCGAAAACGATGGCAGCGGGGCGAGCGAGGTCGGGCACGTCGCCCGCTGATAACTGACCTGAGTCAGCGCAGCAACGATACCCAGTCTGCAATTCGTGGAAATACTCGTCGTGATCGACTGTCGTCGGACGGCAGCGGTTACGCAACGGGCCCCACCAACCGCCCTTCAAACCCGACATCATCTTTCGTCCACCGTTCTTCGCCGAGTAGTGCGGTCGATCGAGCACCACCCACTCATCGATATTGCCCACCATGTTTTGCACTCCATAGGGCGAGAGGCATTGCTCGTTCGCGGTGACCTGCTGACGATGATCGGCCAGCGCTCCAGAGTTGGTGGTGAGGTCGTCTTTACGCTCGAAGTTGCAGACCTCAGGGTTGCGAACGTAGCCGTAGGGGTACGGCTTCATCTCTTCGCCCTCACACGCAAGCACCCACTCACGCTCTTGGCAAAGGCGCTTGCCCTGGCTGCGGCATGCGTTCTGCGCGTCGGTCCAGCTCGTGTCGCCGACAGGCAGATTGCTTCCGTTCGACTCGGACGCCTCGTATTTATCAATACAGAACTTCAGATGAATCTTCTCGCCCTCGCACGTTGATGGCGACGCGAACTCAGCGCAGCGCGCGTAGGGGTATTTTTGCGGGTCGTCGATCCAGTTGGTGCACTCTTGCTTCGGCTTGGTGCAGTACTCGCCTTCAACCAGGATCATATTCGCGCCGCATGTGCCCGTGGGGTCGAGCTGTTGGCGCTGCGCCGCCGGGACAACCTCACTCGAGCTTGGGTCAGTGCGTTGAACGCTCACCCGCGAAGCATCTGCGTCACTGCCCGCAGTCGACGCGCCTACGCCTGCCGACTGAGCTCCGTTCGCCCCAGCCCCCGACCCATTCGCAAGCGCTTGCGGGTCGGCGGGTTTATCCGCCTCGATGGTTGGCTCGGTCTTTCGCGTCGAGCACGACGCAGCAAGCAAGGCGATGAACGAAAGCGCAAAGGTCGTGGACAGAAAACGTCGCATGGTTGTCCGGCTCCTTGATGCCTCATGGTTGGGGAGCCGCCTCACGACGGACAACCAATGCGCTTTTTGTTCCAAGAACTTGTCAACCTAGGCTCATCCGGGATCGACCGTGAATTTATGCAAATACTTGATGTCAAGCCCCTGACATTGGCGTCTTGGTCACCCACTCACGTGCGCGTAACTGCTGCGAATCAAGTGTTACAGCTACACGTTACAAGGGGTGTAACACAGTTCGCAACAGAGTCGCGCTCGACAACGAAGCAGTGCGTTTACCCACACGCTTACCTTCACGCTGAACACGACAACACCACCCAACCGCCATCACGTCATCACTGCACCGAGCTCGTTGGAGCGACGAGCTGCTCAGCGAATCGTGGTGACCCAAGCCAGGTCGGGCGCGATGTCGTGGTGGTCAAAAAACCAGCGAGCCGCACGAAGCGCGAGGTCTCGTTGCACGCTGAAACGAGCGGGCCTCACCGTGAGAATTCCACCAGGGTTTTGCTCGAACGGCGCATCGCCGAGCGAAGGGTTCGTGAGCTCGCGAAATGCGATACCGCCAGTGTTGTTGCCGGGGACACCCACACAGCACAACACTCGCCCGTCGCGCCCGCCCGAGATGCTCATGCAGTGCCACCCCGAGCCAGTGCCGATCTCGAGGCTGACCTCGTTGAACGCCACGTTATCGAGACGAAAGATTCCGCGCTCGACTCGCTGCCATGTCGGGGCGAGCGTGATCACGAAGCGCGAAGTACCCAAATCTTGGGCTCGCGAGCTCTCGTCTCGTTCAATAAAACGTAGGGGTTGTGAACCTGACGCCGACACGTGAGCTCATCCTACATCACAGCGCCGCATCTTCGGTGACTTCTGACGCATTGGCTGCGACAATGTTCGTTTTGGTCGCGCGCTGCATTTCTGCGCTTTCACGAATGCGAATTGCCTTCTCGATCAGCCAGAGCAAGGGCGGCATGGTGAGGCTCCCTGCAATCGTGGCCCATGAGATCAAGCCAACACCTTCGAGTCGGTGGTCTGCGGTTTGGGTGAGTAGCTTTGCTGACAGGAATGCTCCAGCAGCGGCGGCCGTGTGTTGAACAGCCGAAAGCGCTGACATAAAACCCGCTCGTTCGTGTGGCCTGGGGACTCGCGTCGCCTGGGCGTTGAGCGAAACGTTACGAAATGCGCTTGCCCCCATGAAGCCAACGAAGGCCAGAATCACGGGCAATATAGGCTCGGGCATCGCGAAGGCCGTGTACACCACCGATGAGAAAAGGGCTGTTCCGACTGCAGCAACCATCGGCGCACCAAGGCGATCGACAAGCGACCCCACCGCTCGCATCAACACCAAGCTGACCATTCCGCCAGCAAAGTAGAGCAAGCCCAAACGATCACGTGGGTATCCACGATTGAGCTGGATAAACGCCGAAATATTGGGGATCAGCATGAAGGCAGAAATCGTCGACAACGCGTTGGTGAGCAGTGCCAACGCAGCCGCGCGATCTCGAACCAGAGACAAGATGCTGATGGATGAGCCCGCGTCCTGCTTTTCGAGGTGAACGCGAAGGGGCGGCATCAGCGTGATCGCAAGGCCGACGAGCACCAACCCAAGCGCGGCGACCGAAAAGAACGGCAAACGCCATCCACCCAACCGCGCAAGCTCGAGCCCCGCGGGCACCCCGAGAACCGACGCGATCGAAAACGAGATCATGACCGCGCCCATGGCCTTGCCTCGTCTCGAGACGGGCACGACATCAGCAACGATCGAGATAGAAACCGCGGTGGCTGGTCCGCCAAAGAAGCCGGCGACCACACGAGCCAGCAATAGACTGGTGAGCCCTGTTGCAAGCCCCCCCATCGCCGTTCCGATCACCAGCCCACCCATCATCGCGGCAAGCGCCACTCGCCGATCGAAACGATCAAGAAAGCGCGCAGCAACCAGACCACCGACCGCCGCAGCCGCGGTGTAGCTGCCGCCGATAATTCCGAGCGATGACTCACTGATGCCCAGTGCCGCCGCAAAGTCTGGCCCGAGCGGCATCACCATCATGAAGTCGAGAATGTTGACGAACTGTACTGCCGCCACGAGGAGCAGAATCATCCGTTCGTTGAATCGCGGTGGCTCTGCGACAGGTTCGTTGGAGCTCATGTTGGGCATCCTGAGCGATGTTGGAATTCAGCTTCGGTTGCGGGTGTCGAAAACCACGTCGAGTGTCGGCGTATCGCTGTCGACGCAACGACAAGCAATGTCGCGAACGCGCGTATCGAGCGAACACCACCGGCCTGTAGATCTCGTTCGTTCCATTCAATCAGCCCCACTTCTCTCGCGAAAACTCGGCAAACAACGAGAGCTATCGCGAGCGCGTACAAAATAAAAAAGCGCCCGCGAGACAGGAGGAGGGGGGGCTACCTGTCCAGCAGCGGGCGCACTCGTCATCGTTTGCGAACGCCGTGCCATCAGAGCGCGCTGCGGTTTCTTCGATCACAGAGGCGACAGCAGATCGAAGAAGGTTGCACGCGTGAGATCGTCGATTGCACGGATGCATGATGGGCAGCGATCACGCGCGACAAGAAAACACCCCAGGAAAATCGTTGTGGGGTGATGTCGAGATCGATTTTCAAATCCAAAACACGCTCAGTCGGAAACATCTACGAAACAGCACGTAGCAAGCAATTTTCTTAGATAAATCTGCTGAGACGAAAACGATCATTTTCGAAGATGTCAACGGGAGAATCGCCCCGTAGGAATCGCGCGATACCCATGCTAGGCCGCGGTGAGACACCCAGGGTGTTCGGATGTCCAAGCAGAGATCTTGCCCAAGACATCCCCCACCCACGACACTCGCCGAAGAGCCTTACAGGAGACCAACATGCAGAAAACCATTGCTTCGCTGATGATGCTTGCCGTTCTTTCGATCGGTGTTGTTGCGTGTGGCGGTGATGACGACGACAGCTCGGGGACAGCAGGTTCGTCGGGCACGGCGGGCACGGCTGGCTCGGCTGGCTCTTCAGGTAGCGCGGGGTCTTCAGGCTCGGCGGGCTCGGCTGGCGGCGACGCAAACGCAGGCAAGGCCCTCGCGGAGTCTTCGGTTTGCACGAGCTGCCATGGTGCCGATTCTCGGGCGGCACGGGCCCCAACATCCACCCGGTCGAAGACCGCCGGCATCGGCAACTGGACCGACGCGCAAATCGGCGCGGCGATCACCTCGGGTGTCGACGACGAAGGCAACGCGCTTTGTGCACAGATGGCGAAGTACCAGTTCGATGGCACGCAGACGGCGAACATCGTTGCTTACTTGCGCACCGTCGCAGCAGTTGACACGGCGAACGCTGGCACGTCCTGCCCGTGATTCGTTGAAAGCCTCGCGGGCGTTAGCTCGTGAGGCTTTCGTATTTTGTCAGTCCGGCATCATCCAAAACCCCTGAGCCCATGCCGCGAAATGCATTGATGCCGGGGTCGCGATGAGAACAGGATCCGCTCGATGCCACCCTCGAGCGACCCTGTTGAGCACCAATACTTGCGCGCACTGAGCTATCGCTTCCCCTCGATCGATTCAGCGCTCTCTGAAATCGCGCATCTCAAAGCTGTGCTCACGTTGCCAAAAGGCACGGTGCACATCGTGAGTGACGTTCATGGTGAGCATAAGAAGCTCGGAGCACATCCTTCGAAATGCATCAGGCGGGTGCGCCCACGCCATCTCGCGAACCTTCGAGGAGCGACTGTCGCCGAACGATCAAGTCACCCTGCTCAACTTGATCTATTACCCGCGTGAAACGTTCGCTCGACTCGCTCACTCGCTGACCTCAGCGGAACGAACAGCACTGCTCCAGGACACGATTTCTCGCGAGTGTGAGCTCATCCGATTGCTCGCTTCTCGATACACCCTTCGACACGCGAGAAGGTTGTTTCCGGCGCCTCACGAAGAGCTGTTTGCCGAGCTGATTTTCTCCGCTGCTCACCCGTGCAACCACACATCTGAGCGCGCTTCTCAAAGGGCAATTCATCGAAGAAGACGGCGTTGAGCTCTTGCGTCTCGTGGCAAGAACGCTGCGCTCGTTCTCGGTATTCCGAGCTCGTTGTCGCCGGTGACCTGGGCGACCGCGGCCCTCGGATTGACCGGGTGATCGAGCTCCGGATGCAGCGCAACGTTCACATCACGTGGGGCAATCACGACGCGGAATGGATGGGTGCGTGTCTGGGCCAAGAAGCGTTGATTGCCACGGTGCTTCGCGTCTCGCTCAGGTATGGGCGGATCTCGCAAGCTCGAAGAGGGTTACGGGATCCCCGTCGAGCCGATCGAGCAACTTGCCCGAGCAGCGTACGCCGAAGACTTCCCGCCGAGCACTTCAAAGCCAAGGGCGAAGACCTGCGCGACCCGCTGCTGTTGGCGCGAATGCAGAAGGCGATGGCGATCTGCAGCTCAAGCTCGAAGGGCAAACGATTCAGCGAAACCCGCACTTCGCGATGGACCACCGCAACCTGCTTCATCGCATCGATCCCGATGCCGGCACGGTGACGATTGACGGCAAGACCTACCCACTTCTCGACAATCGCTTCCCCACGCTTGATCGCTCGAACCCGTACGCGCTCACGCCCGATGAAGCGCGTTGCATCGGGCGTATGAAACAAGCGTTCTTCGACAGCGCAGCACTCTGGCGGCGATATGCAATTCGTGCTGGAGAAGGGCTCGATGCTCATCAAGCGCGACGAGCATCTGGTGTTTCACGGATGTGTTCCAGTCGATGACACGGGCGAGCTACTTAGCTTCGAGGTCGACGGCGTAGCGCGACGCGGGCGAGAGCTCTTCGATGCGATCGAGCACTCGGTTCGTCGGGCCTTTCGAGAGCGGCAACAACGCGATCTCGACTTGCTCTCTATTACCCACTCTGGGCGGGCGCGCGTTCGCTATTCGACAGGATCGCATGGCCACCTTCGGAACGTACTTCGTGGGTGACAAGAGCACGCACAAAGAGACGAAGAACGCCTATTTCAAGCTTATCCATGACGAAGCCTTCTGCCGAAGCATTGCGAGCAGGCCTCGGTAGTGATCGAGCAGGCCCTGATCGTGAATGGGCATGTTCCGGTGAAGCTCGAAGGGCGAATCGCCAGTCAAGAGCGGACGAGCGGTGACGATCGATGGCGCGTTCTCGGAGGCGTACGGCGACGAGGGGTACACGCTCGTGCTGGATGCCGACCGAACTTTTCTCGCGCAGCACCATCACTTCGAGTCGGTCGAGGACGCGATCGAGCGTGGGGCAGATATCATCCCGACGATTCAGGACATTCGGGTGTATGCAAAAAATCGCACCGTTGGCGATACACCGCGAGGAGCCGAGCTTAGAGCCGAAATTGCAGGGCTAGAGCGGTTGGTAAAGGCTTACCGAGAGCACGAGATTGTCCCCCCTTCGACCTGAAAAATACTGGTCGCGGCGCCGGGCAGAACTCGTGCTATGCCGCGCGACCTTCTCATGTTGGACGCGTTTCGAAGCCAGGGTCTCAAGAGCGTCGTGTACGGCGGCATCATCGTCGCCATCATCGTCGCATTCGTTATCAGCTCACCCTTCGGTAAAGGGCAGGGCAAAACGAAGAACCCGCTGAAATCAGAGTGCGCTGTCGAGGTTCGCGGCGAGTGTGTTTCGCCCCGCGATTACCGTGCGGCGCTGTCACTTGCATTCCCCAGGGCCGAAGAGGCCGCGTTGAAGCAATTGCAGCTTCGAAAGCGCATCGCCGACGGGTTGGTCGAGCGAACGCTTTTGGCGCAAGACGCCGAGCGTTTGGGCATCACGGTGTCGGATGACGACCTGAACCAAGACCTGATTCGAGGTCACGCGTTGGTGTCGTTGGGTGTCGAGACTCCGGGCATCACGATGCAGCAATTGCGTCTCGACGACGAGCGCCCGATGCGAGTGATTTTGCCTCCTCGAAACGGCAAAGAGTTCGATCAAAAGAACTACGAGAAGTCGGTGCGACTGGCGACGGGTCGCGGGCCGGCTGAGTTTCGTGAGAACCAGAAGGTCGAGCAGATCGCAGCGCGTATGCGAGATCTCGTTCGTTCACGCGTTCGCATCTCAGAGTCGGAAGCCTACGACGTGTTCGTACGCGAGCGATCGACCGCGAGCTTCAAGGTGGTGAAGCTGACGCGACAGTGGTTCGCGAAGAACGCGGTCGACGTGTCGCAAGAAGGTCTCGACAAGTTTGCGACCGAGCACAAGGCCGAGATCGACGCCGCATGGGAGCAACGCAAGTCGCAGTACGCAGGCGAATGCCGCCGCGCTCGTCACCTGTTGATCAAGGTTGAAGAGGGCTCGAGCGACGACGAAAAGGTTGCTGCACGCAAACGAGCCGAAGAGGCGAAGGCTCGCTTCCCGAAAGAGAAGTTCGAGGACATCGCTCGCGAGGTGAGTGAAGACCCTGGCTCAGCCATCGACGGCGGTGACCTTGGTTGCGTGCAGAAAGGCAAGATGGTCAAGCCTTTCGAAGATGCAGTGTTCGCTCTCAAAGCGGGTGAGATCTCTGGCATCGTCGAGACGAAGTTCGGCTTTCACGTCATCTGGCTCGAGTCGATTCTCAACGGTGAGCAGGCCGAAGCCCTCGGTCGTCGCGAGATCGTCAAAGGGATGATGATGGGCGTCGAGGCCGAGACCAAAGCTGTCGAAGCCGCGAAGCAGATTCGTGCCGCCGTCGCAGGTGGCAAGACGCTCGAAGCCGCCACGCAAGAGGTGGTCAGCGCGATCGAAGCCGCTCGCGCGAAGAACGCCGAGAAGAACAAGAAGGGCGACAAGAAAGAGCCGACGAAGGACGAGACGAAGCCTTCGGAGGATCCAGATCGCCCCGTCGTCGAAGAGAAGAAAGACATCACCGCCGACGGAACCTTGTTGGCCGGCGCTGCAACAGGTGTGAACCCCACGGCCCTGGGCTTCGCGCTCACGAAGCCAGGTGAGACGACCCCCGATGTCATCAAGCTCGAGCAGGGCTATGCGGTCATCACGCTGGTCGAGAAGAAGCCCGCGTCTCGTGAGACGTTCGAGAAAGAGAAAGAGCGTTTCAGCGCTGCGTTGCTCGAAGCCAAGCGACACGATGCGCTCGTGGCATACGTGAACAACCTCCGCGAGGCCGCCAAGAACGAGATCAAGGTCGACCCCGCTTACACCACCGATCAAGCTGGCCCGGCGAACGACGCCGATCCAGGCGACGCGCCGTGAGTTTCTCGCATACGAAGCACTCTCTCTCGAACGGGCTTCCGGTAGTTGTTGTCCCCCGCACCACGCTGCACACGTCGGCGGTAGCTCTCTACGCACGCGTAGGGCCGATGTACGAGCGAGGTGCGTCGCAGGGGTTGTCGCACTTCCTGGAGCACATGCTCTATCGAGGCACAGCCACGCTGCCGACTGCTCACGATCAGGCGCTCGCGTTCGAACGACTGGGGGGCATGTTGTACGCCGCGACAGCAACGGATCACGGCGTGATGACGCTGAGCTTGCCGCCTGAGTCGTTGAATGAAGCGCTCCGGTTGCTGGGTGAGGTTCTGCAAACGCCGAGGTTCACTGCGCTCGAGATCGAACGCGGGATCGTTCGCGAAGAGATCTTGGAAGACCTCGACGAGGATGGTCGCCTCATCAACGCAGATAAGCTGATCAAGCAGGAGCTTTACGACGATCACCCACTCGCGGCCGCGATCACGGGCAGCCTCGAACAGCTCGATCTGTTCGACGAGCAAGCCGTTCGCGCCCATCACGAGAAGCACTACGTCGCCTCGAATCTTGCGATCGCGATCTCGGGGGCGGTGGATGAATCGAGTGTGTTGCCGGTGCTCGAGCAAGCGCTCGGCGGCATTCGTGTTGGCCAACGCGTTGAGCCCGCTGCGCCAGCTCCGCTTCGAGGCAAGCGCGCGCTGCGCTACGTCGAGAGCGAGGGCAGTCAAACCTCGCTACGGATTGCGTTCCGTGGCCCCGCCGAGAACACGCCCACCGAGCCAGCAACCGAGATGTTGTTGCGGATCATCGACGACGGAATGTCGACCCGACTCTACGAACGGCTCTGTGACTCGAAGGGTCTTTGCTACGACGTCTCGGCTGAATACGAGACCTTCGCGAACGATGCGATTTTTGATTTCTCGACCGAAGCGCAACACGAGCGAGCACCTGAGGTGATCGCTGAGATTCAAGCGCTGTGTCGAGAGATGGCCGAGCACGGGCCTACCGACGACGAGCTCGATCGCGCTCGCGCGAGGGCACGATGGAGCACACGCGCGTTGCTCGATGACGCCGAAGGTCTGGCCGCGGTGTACGGGTTGGCGCTGCTGGCTGACGTGGCCAACCCGCCCGAGCGATGTGACGAGCTCGTCAGCGTGACTCGCTCACAAATTCGCGACGCAGCAACCACACTTTTCGATGCGCGGAAGATGGCAACGGTCGCGGTGGGCACATTGCCCAAGGCCGCGCTGCGACGTCTCGAGAAGCTCGTGAAGTCATTCTGAAAAGCGTTTTGAATAAGCTTTTCAGCGAGCCTTTCTAGGCTTGGTTCACTACCGTTTCGTCAGAGATTTCGGGAAGTGGGAGCCATCGCGCTAAGGCGAAAGCTCTCAACCCCACGCGAACCCAAAAAGGGACGGGCATCATGAAGGGTAACCCCCAGATCATCGACGTTCTCAACGAGGTACTCACCGCCGAGCTCACGGCGATCAACCAGTACTTCTTGCACGCCAAGATGCTGAAGAACTGGGGCTATCGAGCCCTCGCGTCGTACACGCAAAAAGAGAGCATCGGCGAGATGAAGCACGCGGATGCGGTGATCGATCGCATTCTGTTTCTCGAAGGGCTCCCCAACCTTCAGCGTTTGGGCAAGCTCGCGATCGGCGAGACCGTGAAAGAGCAGTTCGAGAACGATCTCGCGCTCGAATTCGACGCGGTCAAACGGCTGCGTACTGGCATCAAACTGTGCCGCGAAGAGCTCGACAACGGAACGGAATCACTATTGATCGACATCCTCAAATCAGAGGAAGAGCACATCGATTGGATTGAAACCCAGCTCGAGCTGATCAAGCAACTCGGCGAAACAGCGTATCTGGCTGAGCAGATTCACGACGACTGAAAGTTGAATCAATGGCGTGAGATCCGCTCGCTCGATTGTGCCTCACAGCACTGGGGTGTATCGAGTGGGCGTCATGTTCCGCGCCGACCTTTCGCCCGACGATCTTGCTGCGCTCGAGCAAGAAGCACTGCGCATCAATCTGAGGTTCGTCACAGAGATCATCGAGTCGAAGCACGTGTGTCCGTTCGCACGAGCAGCACGTCTCGACGGTTCGAGCGTTCGACGAGTCTGTCTCATCGACGAACCACGAATCGATGCGATCATCGAGGTAATCGCGCAGCTCGAAAAAGTGCGCGAGCCCGAAGTGGCCGTGGGGCAAATCATCATGCCGAGAATCAACCTTGAGGCACGCCCATTCGCCGAGTTTGTCGCGGAAGTCGGAAAGGCCAACGCAGCGCGGTTTCCCGGGTCACGACCCGTGTTCGTTCACGCTGCCTTTCACCCAGATCTTGCGTACTCGACCGACACGCCGTCGCGCATGGTGCCGTACTTTCGAAGGTCACCCGACCCGCTGATGCAGGTCGTGAGGCTCGAGGTACTCGATAGCGTTCACGCCAACCGTCCGAGTGGATCACAGTTTTGGGACGGCTCTCCTGAGTCGTTGGCTCGACTGATGGCGCCACGCCCCGAGAGCGTGACGGACCGTATTTCTCGCGACAATCACACCGCTGCCATGTCGGGCGGGCTGGAAGAGCTCGAGCGCATTCACGCCGACATCGCAGCAGATCGCGCTCGAAGCTATTCGCGATTTTTCGCCGCTACCTGACCGTTCACAAGGTTCGTTGAGCACGTCATGACATCCAAAGACTTCGATTACATCGTCGTTGGGGCCGGTACTGCTGGGTGTGTTGTCGCAGCACGATTGAGCGAGGATCCATCGGTTCGGGTTGCGCTGATCGAAGCTGGCGGCACCGACACACGACCCGATGTAATGATTCCCGGAGCGGCGTCATTGCTGCACAGGAGCTCCGCGGATTGGAAGCTCTACACCGAGCCAATGAGCGGGTTGCGCGGTCGGCGCATCTATTACCCGCGAGGCAAAGTCGTCGGAGGCTCGGGGTCGACCAACACGTTGATCTACATGCGAGGCGCACGCGAAGACTACGACGGGTGGCAGCGTGACGGTGCAGATGGCTGGGGCTTCGACGACGTGCTGCCTTTCTTCAAGCGAGCGGAGCGCTGTCTTTTCGAGGACGCCGACCCCGCGCTTCAGGGCAAGCACGGCCCGCTGCCGGTGATCCGACCGAGCTGGTCTCACCCGCTCTGGCATGCGTTCGTGCAGGCTGGCGTTGCTTGCGGATTGCCACACAACAACGACTTCAATCGCCACTCGATCGAAGGCGTCGGTCTCTTTCAGTTCAATATCGAGAACGGCCTCCGGATGAGCACCGCGCGGGCGTATTTGAGCCCTGCTCGCAAGCGATCCAACCTCGAGGTCGTCACTGGAGCAACGGCCCAAACGTTGTTGTTCGAGTCACGTCGGTGTGTGGGTGTGCAGCTTCGGCGAGGGCGCGAGATCGAGCAACTTCGTGCACGTCGAGAGGTGCTGTTGTGCGCCGGAGCGATCGCGAGCCCGCAGCTCTTGATGTTCTCGGGCATTGGCCCCGCCGAGCACCTCGTGAACATGGGTCGCCCGGTGGTTCTCGATCAACCGATGGTCGGTGAACAGCTACACGATCACCCGCTGCTGCCGATGTCGGATCTCGGCGGAGCGCGCACGATCAACTCGACCTTTACAGATGTACTTCCCGTCGTGAATTACCTTACAAAACGCGATGGTCCGCTCTCGGTGCCGATGCCCGGTGCAGGTGGTTTTGCGCGCACCAACCAGAACGAATCAAGGCCCGATGTGCAGTTCCATTTCGCCGCGGGTTGGACACACAATCTCTACGATCTTCAAGAGCTGCCCAAAGAGGACGGGTACACGATCTGTGTCACCGTTTGCCGTCCTAGGTCACGCGGACGATTGAGGCTCGGCGGTACACTTGCGGTAGACCCTCCGGTCATCGAGCTCAACTATTTCGAGCATGCAGACGACCTCGAGACGATGGTGAGAGGGGTGAGATTGGCGCAGAAGATCTTCGACGCGGCACCGTTCGACGCACATCGAAAACGCCCCAATCGCCCCGACAAACGACTGTCGACCGACGACGAGATCGAGAGCTTCATTCGACTGGGCTGCGAGAGCAACTATCACCCAGTGGGAAGCTGCCGAATGGGTCGGGAGGGAGAATCTGTCGTTGACGCGAGCCTACGAGTTCGTGGCATCGAATCACTGAGGGTGATCGATGGGTCGGTGATGCCATCGATCACAACCGGCAACACCAACGCCCCCATCGTGATGATCGCCGAGAAGGGCGCCGATCTAGTCAAGCAAGCGCGTTCGTGAACGTCGTCACTCACCCCAGACGTGAATGACGATCTGGCGCTGATGCGGCGCGCTGCGGTGCTCCCACAAATACAGCGCTTGCCATGTGCCGAACGCAAGCTTTCCATCGACGATCGGGATGGTTTCGCTGGTTCGAGTCACGGCTCCTTTCGCGTGCGCCGGCATGTCGTCAGGCCCTTCGTCCGCGTGCTCCCACACACGTGTTTCCGGGGCGAGATCCGAGAGCCAACGCTCGAGATCGCGCAACACCGACGGGTCAGCATTCTCTTGGATCACCAAGCTCGCCGAGGTGTGGCGAACGAACACGTTGCACAAGCCAACGTGTACCCCGCTCTGCGCTACGACCTCACGCGCGTGCGTGCTGATGTCGAAGAGACCGCGCCTATGCGTGGGGATCGTGATGACCTTTTGGAAGTGGGCCATTCATCCTTCTTTTTGTTCGACTTTGCCGTTGGCGTGACGAGCAAAACGACCTTGATTTCGAGGGTGAACAGGGCCGTCTGCCTTCCATGGCCAGCCCCCAAAACGAGTGCGCCGGTAGTCGTCGAAAGCCTTCTCGATCTGAGCACGAGTGTTCATTACGAAGGGCCCATGCTGAGCAACCGGCTCGCCGATCGGACGAGCTTGCAGCATCAGTACCTCGACCACATCAGCACCCGCTTCGAGACGGAGTGACTGAGTCGGGTCAACCACGATTGCCGTGCGACTCTTCTGTGATTCACCACCCACCCGGAGCGATGATCCTGCGAAGAAATACAGCGTACGGATGGTCTCTTCGGAGGCAGCAGGAGGCATGGTCCAGATGGCGCCTGGGTCCATGCGAAGAGTCCAGATCGCGAGATCGGATGACGGACGCGAGGCCCAAGAATGCGGCGGCGGAGGTGGTGCTTTTTTTCCATCGAGAGCCCCGCGATCAATGCCACCTCGGTGCAGCGACCTTGGTCGTCACCGAACATGCAGTGGGGGATCTCATCCGCCCAGAGCATCGAGAAGTGAGGCTCGACCATCTTGTCTTCTGCAGGCAGATTCAGCCAGATCTGAAAGAGCTCGAGCGGATTGGATCGATCTCGTTCGAGCAACGGAAACATCTCGGAGTGGACGATGCCTCCGCCCGCGGTGAGCCATTGAACATCGCCACGACCGAAACGAGCCGTGGCCCCCAACGAGTCGGAGTGATCGACCAGACCTCGACGAACGATCGTGACGGTTTCGAAGCCACGATGAGGGTGTTGAGGGAAGCCGGGAATGTCCTGACCGTGGTACATGCGCCAGCCATCTTTGCCGGCGAAATCCTGGCCGATATTGCGTCCGGCGAGCGAGGCCGCAGGGCCCATGTTTTCGTTGCCTGCGGGGTACGCGTCGTCGTGATGCACGCAGAACAAGAAGGGGTCGACGGTACCCCACTGAAAACCGAGTGGAGCCGTCTGAAGGATGGGGCTTGTCACGGCGCGAGCATAGCGCAGAGATGAACCGCGACTTGGTAAACCACCAAACGTGATAACAGCGAGGCTCGATGGCACGCACTCGATTGATCCTGGTTCGGCACGGACAGACAGCAGACAACGCAAGGCGTGTTTTTCAGGGGCAAACGGGCTCGGGTCTCGATGAGCTAGGTCGTCAGCAAGCCTCGCTCGTGGGAGAACGCCTCGGGCGCTCAGCTCAAAAGTTCGTCGCGTTGTATTCGTCAGACCTTCAGCGAGCACACGAAACAGCAAGCGCGATTGCCGCAAACGTGGGCCTGGCCGTAGTCACCGACATACGTCTTCGCGAGGTCAACGTCGGCGCGTGGTCAGGTCATTCGTACGACGAGATCGCAAGGCAATTCCCTGAGGAATGGGCCGCGTGGAAAGCGGGGCAAGACGTGCCTCGCGGCGGAGGCGAAAGCTACCAAGACTTGGCGGTACGCATCCGTGCGGTGTTGTTCGAGATTGCGTCGGTGCATTCGGAGCAGACGACCATCGTGGTGTCGCACGGTGCTGCGATCCGGAGTTTCTGCGCGATGGTATTGGGGTTGCCCGCCCAGGGAATTCACTCGTTCTCGGGGCTCACGAACACAGGCATTGCGACGGTCGAGCTCGATGAGCAAGGCTTTCGTTTGATGGGCTGGAACGACGTCGCTCATCTTGATCATCTGCCCCACCCTTGATCGCCCGATCGCTGGGCTAAGCGCTCGGGCAGCGACTCGATCGGCTCGACCCAATACATCTGCTTGTGCGACATGGATTCGAACTGAGCGAGTCGTCGTCGCGCAGCAGATCCCGTCACGAAATGCTCGACAACGAAGCGATTGCCGTTGTCATCCTGTCGAAGCAAGACCCACAGCGGCTTCACTTCGATCGGCATGTGTTTGACGTCGGCAAGATCGATCTCGAGGGTTTCGAACAACTCGATCAGCGCGCGATAACGGTCGGCTGATTGCTCGAAGAACACGAGCGCGTTGTCATGATCAACGGGAGACGAAATCGAACGAAAGCTCACGAAGCTCATACCAGTGACGAGCGAAGCGAACTGCACGGTTTCGAGCCACCCCCAACCCGATACAAGCTCACGAACCGGGGTGACTTTCACGCGCCGCGCTAGCTCATCAAACGAGAAATTGAGTGCGACAAAGTGACCAAGGTCCCTTGCAGGGAAGGCCGGCGAGAGCAGCCATCGAAGGTACGCCTCTGTGTCGTGCTTGCGAACGAGAGGTTCGTCCGTGCGAGGATCGCAGTCGAGTATGTTCCACAAGCAAAAGAACACCACTTCCGCTGTGGGGTGACCATCGAACACGTTGTCTTGGGAACGACCGTCGAAGACGTGATGCGCCCAGTCGTAGATGCGCTGTCGGTCGGCCGAGGAGCCTGAAAACTCCTGAAGCAACGCCACCATGTTGCGCATCAATTTCGGATTGGTTTCGACGGCACGTTGATGACGCAATGGGCTCAGAGGCATGGCGCACCTCGACGACGCGTGAAGGCATCCGGGGTGTGGGGTCGATGCTGCAAAGTGTCGAGATCTAGGCTGTGACTTTGGCCTGACGTTCGTGACTCGATCCTGACAGAAGGGTTCTGGATCCTGACAAAACCCTTCAATTCCGCGTGTTAGGGTCGCGCGCCCGAAGCGTGATCGTCGCGGGCGACGGAGAAAAACACGGATGGCGTCGAGCGCGAGCGGTGGGTTGTCCCCAGTAGGAGTTTGGCAAGCAGGCGCAGCACGACCTGCCTTCACTGCAGCGTCGTTGGCAGAGGCGATTCCGCAGGTGCGCGAGCCTGTACATGTCGTTCGCGAACGCGCCTCGGGAAGGCTCGGAATCGGGATCGGCGGAACCGTGCTCCCACAGGGATCGTCAGAGGGCGATGACCTGATGGCGACGTTGCCGGCGTTGTACCCCGAGTGGCTTGGCGAACGCAGCTTCAACGAAGCCCACGGCGTTCGCTTTGCTTACGTGGCCGGTGAGATGGCGAACGGCATTGCGACCACCTCGATGGTCATCGCGATGGCCCGTGCGCAGATGCTTGGTTTTTACGGGGCAGCAGGGCTTGGTTTCGAGCGCGTGAAGAGCTCGGTCGACGAGTTGGTGCGCACGCTTGGCGACTCGGTCTCGTGGGGAGTGAACTTGATTCATTCACCCAACGAGCCTGCGCTCGAAGATGCGGTTGCGGGCCTGTTGATCGAGCGAGGAGTGAAGCGAATCTCGGCGTCAGCATTCATGAATCTCACGCCGTCGGTGGTGCGATGCTCGGCCGCTGGATTGCGACTGAATTCAGCGGGCCAAATCGTTCGCGCTCGGCACGTCTTCGCGAAGATCTCGAGGGCCGAGGTGGCGTCTCGATTCATGGCGCCAGCTCCGCTCGAGATGCTTCGTGCGCTCGAGAGCCAGGGGTTGCTCACCCGAGAAGAAGTCGAGCTGGCTCAACGCGTGCCGGTCGCCGAGGATATTTCGGTCGAGGCTGACAGCGGTGGACACACCGACAATCAAGCGCTGACCGCGTTGTTTCCGTCGATCTTGGGGCTTCGCGACGAGCTCGTGGCGAAGCACGGGTTCACACGTCCGATCCGTATCGGAGCAGGCGGTGGGCTAGGTACACCGAGCGCTGTAGCAGCAGCGTTCGGGCTTGGCGCAGCGTACGTGCTGACGGGCTCGGTGAACCAGGCATCGATCGAAGCGGGCATCTCGGAAGCAGCCAAGCAGATGCTCGCGCAAGCCGATGTACCCGATGTGACGATGGCGCCTGCAGCCGACATGTTCGAGCTTGGCGTGAAGGTGCAAGTGCTCAAGCGCGGAACGATGTTCGCGAGCCGCGCATCACGCCTCTACGACGCGTATGTGGCGTACCCATCGCTCGATGCGATCCCGCCAGAGCTTCGTTCGCGTCTCGAGCGCGAGGTGTTGCACGCCACCTTCGACGAGATCTGGGCCGATACGGCGCAGTTCTGGGGTCGGCGTGATCCCGGAGAGCTCACCAAGGCCGAGAGCGATCCGAAACACAAAATGGCGCTCGTCTTCCGCTGGTATCTGGGCAAGGCGAGCAAGTGGGCCATCGACGGTGAGCCGACTCGTCGCACCGATTACCAAATCTGGTGTGGCCCCGCGATGGGCGCGTTCAACCGCTGGACGGCAGGGTCGTTCCTGGCCGAGCCATCGAAGCGCGACGTAGTTCAAATCGCCCGAAATCTGCTCGAAGGCGCAGCGGTGATCACGCGCGCTCAACAGCTCCGAACGTACGGCGTACCTGTCCCTGCGGCCGGGTTCCAATTCAAGCCACGACCGCTGACCTTAGCGACGTCGCTAAGGCTCCGAATCGAGTCGTTGGTCCGCAGTAAGCTTCCTGTTTTTATTCCGAGCTCTTTTTCGTTCCAGAGGTTCAAAAGCCCATGTCCGTGGCACATCGTTCGTCTGTCCCCATCGCTGTGGTTGGCGTAAGCGCGCTGTTCCCAGGGTCCACCGATGCACGTGGGTTCTGGAGCGACATTCTCGCGGGTCGCGATCTGGTGACCGATGTCCCGCCGTCGCATTGGTTGATCGAGGACTACTACGATCCAAACCCATCGGCGCCGGACAAGACGTACAGCAAGCGCGGCGCGTTCTTGCCGACGGTGGACTTCGACCCGATGGAGTTCGGTGTTCCACCGAGCATTGTCCCGGCGACCGATACGGCACAGATCCTTGCGCTCATTGTCGCGCAGAAGGTGCTCGACGATGCCAGCCAGGGGCAGTTCGCGAGCATGGATCGCGAGCGCATGAGCATCCTGCTCGGCGTCACTTCTGGGCAAGAATTGCTCGGCACGATGGTGAGCCGATTGCAGCGCCCGGTGTGGCTGAAAGCACTTCGCGACAGCGGGATCGACGAGCCAACGGCACAGCAAATTTGTGATCGAATCTCGAGCAACTACGTGCCGTGGCAAGAGTCGACCTTCCCGGGTTTGCTCGGCAACGTGGTGGCTGGTCGCATCGCCAATCGATTCGACCTTCGCGGAACCAACGCAGTGACCGACGCCGCGTGCGCAAGCTCACTTGCTGCACTGTCGATGGGCGTGAACGAGCTGATTTTGGGTCAATCCGACCTCGTGATCACGGGAGGTGTCGACACGATGAACGACATCTTCATGTACATGTGCTTCAGCAAGACGCCCGCGCTGTCGCCGACCGGAGATTGTCGTCCGTTCTCGGATGCCGCTGACGGAACGCTGCTCGGCGAAGGCATCTCGATGATCGCGTTGAAGCGCCTCGAGGATGCCGAGCGCGATGGCGATCGAGTGTACGCAGTGATTCGAGGGGTGGGCTCGGCGTCGGACGGTCGAAGCAAGAGCGTGTATGCGCCGCTTCCTGAAGGCCAGGCGCGGGCACTTCGTCGAGCGTACGAAGTCGCGGGTTACGACGCAGATACCGTTGAGCTCGTCGAAGCGCACGGCACCGGCACCAAGGCTGGCGACGTCGCAGAGTTCGAAGGTCTTCAGCAAGTACTTCCGACGCCTCGGGACGAGACGATCGTCAGTGGTGCGCGCTTGGCTCGGTGAAGTCGCAGATCGGTCACACGAAGGCGACCGCAGGCGCTGCGGGCATGTTCAAGGCAGTGATGGCGTCATCACGGCGCAGGCGCCGCCAACGATCAAAGTAGAGCGACCGAACCCGAAGCTCAACGTCGAGAAGAGCCCGTTTATCTCAACACCAAAGCCCGCCCGTGGATTCGTGATGCTCACCCACGACGCGCTTCGGTGTCGAGCTTCGGCTTTGGGGGATCCAACTTCCATGTCGCGCTCGAGGAGTACACCCTGCGCCAGGGAAGCTCGGCCAAGCGTGTTCAAGATGCGCGCGACGCCGAGTGAGCTCGTTCTGCTGGAGTGGAAAGAACGCGGCGGAGATCGTCGCGAAGGCGAACGAGCTCGCCAAGAGCAAGACCGATCTCTCGCGTATCGCTCGCGAGTCGCAGGCCGCCTTCGTGCTGCCGACAACGCTCGGTTGGCGATCGTCTCGACCTCACTCGAGCAGCTCAAAACGAGCCTCGAGCAAGCGGCATCGACGCTTTCGAAATCCGACGCAGCGTTCTCGACACCGACCGGAATTCACTACGCGACGGGCGCAACCAACCCCGGCTCGGTTGCGTTCTTGTTCCCAGGTCAGGGTAGCCAGCACGTGGGCATGGGCGGCGACCTTGCCATGACCTACGACGTGGCTCGCCTCGGTGTGGATGACGCGTCAAACGTGAAGTTCCGATGAGCGCGCGGTGCACGAGGTTGCGTTCCCCAAGCCTGTGTTCGACGAAGCAGCAGCAGCGGATCAAGCCGCGCAGCTCACGGCCACCGAGCGGCGCAACCTGCGCTCGGCGTATCGGCGAGTCCTTGCAGCGCTTCGCTTGGTGGCAGCACTCGATTGAAGGCCGACCGCGTCGGTGGACACAGTTTCGGTGAAGTGAGCGCACTTCACGCGGCGGGCGTGTTCGACGCTGAGTCATTGGTCCGAATTGCACGACGTCGCGGCGAGCTCATGCGCGATGCGGCAGCGGTGCCGGGTGCGATGATCGCGGTGACCAAGACCGCCGCCGAGGTCGAAGCGTGGCTGAAGAGCTTCGGCACGACAGTCGTGATCGCCAATCACAACGCGCCCACGCAAGTCGTGCTGTCGGGCAGCGTGAGCGAGATCGAAAAGGTCGAAAAAGCTCTCGAAAAAGACGGAATCCCGAGCAAGCGTCTGCCCGTTGCGACGGCGTTCCATAGCTCGCTCGTTGCACCGTCGAGCGGCCCGCTTCGCGAGTTCTTGGCCGGCGTCGAGGTCAACGCTCCGTCGTTCGACGTGTACGGGAACGCGGATGCATCACTCCTACCTTGAGCGACCCTGACGCGATTCGAGATCGTCTGGCATCGCAGCTCGCCAACCCTGTTCGCTTCGTCGACCAGATCGAAGCGATGTACGCGAAGGGGCGTTCGCACGTTCGTCGAAGTCGGCGTTGGCAGTGTTTTGACAGATTTGGTCGACCGCATCTTGGGCGAGCGTCCGCACTTGGCGGTGAACCTCGATCGCAAGGGTCGCCATGGCGTGACTGCGTTGCACGAAGCGCTCGGCCGTTCGCTTCACGGCGTTGCTGTCCAGTTCGACGCGTTGTGGGACGGCATCGCTCCGATCCCGACGAAACCAGCACGCAAGCCAGCGATGGCGTTGCCCATCAATGGCAGCAACAGCGGCAAGCCGTACCCTCCGCCAGGTGAGCAGCAGCGCTTCCGAAGCCGAACCCGGTGAAGGCCCCCACGGTCGTTGCTGCGACCGCACCGGCAGTTCCACCCGCGCCTGTCAGCGCTCCCCCGCAACGCCGCGCCAACCGCCAGCCCAGCGCGAAACGCTGCGCCTGCGCCGGTTGCGTCTGCTCCTGTTTCATCTTCCAAACCAGCCCCAACGACCGCTCCTGTGACCACCACGCGCACTCCCCCACCTCCAGCGCAGCCACTGTTGCGTCGCCAAGCGCCTTCAGTCGAGTTGTTCCTGCTGCTGTGGTAACGCGCACCGCCGCACCCATCGTTGCCACCCAGGACGTTCACCTTGCGTGGGTGCAAGCGTACCAAGAGGCGCAGCGACAAACTGCTGATGCACACGCAGCCTATCAGCGCGCGATGGCCGATAGTCACATCGCCTTCTTGCGCTCGACCGAGAGCTCGTTTGCCGGGTTGACCTCGTTGCTCACGGGCCAAATCGTCACGGCTCCTGTCGCAACGCCCGCTCACACGAGCGTTCCCGTTCCGAGCCCCGCGCTGCCTGCCCCTGTGACGGTGGCACAAGCGCCTGCACCGATCGCAATCGCTCCACAACCAGCCTCGGCGCCGGTTGTGCAGGCTGCTCCGGTCGTGGCAGTCGTACAAGCTCCGGCGCCACCACCCGCGCCTGTGCCGCCACCGGTTGCAACGCCCGCCCCCGCTGTCGCTGCACCCAAACCGCAAACCGCCCCCGCGAAAACCCAGTATCGATCTCGAGAAGCTGGAGCGCGATTAGGCTGAAAAGACGGGTTATTCCTGGCAGAGATGCTCGGCGTTGATGTGGAGCTCGAAGCCGACCTCGGCATCGACTCGATCAAGCGCGTGGAGATCTTGGCGGCGAGATGCGAGCGCGCGCTCCAGGCTTGCCTGAGTGTGAAGCCCGCTGAGCTTCGCCGCTGCGCACGCTCGGGCAAATCGCCGACCACTCTGCGAGCCACGTTGGGCGACGCAGCCCCCGCTCCTTCGGCCCCAGGTTCTCCTGCCCCCACGAGTGCGCCCGCGACGTCGAGCGCAGCGAGTGTGGGAGTCGATCTCGAGAAGCTGATGCTGACGATCGTGGCTGAAAAGACGGGTTATCCGGCAGAGATGTCGGCGCCGATATGGAGCTCGAAGCCGACCTCGGCATCGATTCGATCAAGCGCGTGAGATCTGGCGGCGATGCGTGAGCGCGCCCAGGCTTGCCCGAAGTGAAGCCCGCTGAGCTCGCCAAGCTGCGCAGCACCTGGACAGATCGTCGCTCATATGCGAGCGGCGCTCGGTGATGTTGCACCGACTACAAACGCATCCGCCCCAGCGGCAGCGTCGGTAGCTTCGACGTCGCCCGCAGCAGCACCGAGTATCGATCTCGAGAAGCTGATGCTGACGATCGTGGCTGAAAAGACGGGCTATCCGGCAGAGATGCTCGGCGCTGACATGGAGCTCGAAGCCGACCTCGGCATCGACTCGATCAAGCGCGTGGAGATCTTGGCGGCGATGCGTGAGCGCGCTCCAGGCTTGCCCGAGGTGAAGCCCGCTGAGCTCGCCAAGCTGCGCACCCTCGGACAGATCGTTGCGCATATGCGAGCGGCGCTTGGCCCTGTCGAGTCGAGCCCTGTGCCCTTCGAGCGGAGCCAGTAGCGCCCGTAGCGACTTCGTCGCGGCATCAGCACCTGATGTCGATCTCGAGAAGCTCGATGCTTACAATCGTGGCTGAAAAGACGGGCTATCCGGCAGAGATGCTCGGCGCTGACATGGAGCTCGAAGCCGACCTCGGCATCGACTCGATCAAGCGCGTGGAGATCTTGGCGGCGAGATGCGCGGCGTGAGCGCGCTCCAGGCTTGCCCGAAGTGAAATTCGCTGAGCTGCCAAGCTGCGCACCCTCGGACAGATCGTCGCTCACATGCGTACCTGGCGCTGCACAGCCAGCGGCAGCGAGCCCTGCGCACCCAGCAAACCCGAAGCGAAGGTGAGCAGGTTTGCGACGCGTGCGCAGTTGCTGCATCAGCCGTGGGAATGGCGATGGCGGGATTGTCGAACGCACGCCAGCTCGTGATCACCGAGGATGGTCTTGGCATTGCCGCTCTGGTTGCCTCGCTGGCAGCACGCGGTGTAAACGCGACGGTTGCGGCTGAGGTCGCTCCGGCGCAGATGGCGATTTTCTTGGGCGCCTGCGTACGGCCACGACGGTCGATGAAAGCGATCGCGATCAACCGCGAGGCGTTCAAGGTAGCGAAGACTGTCGCCGCCCGACTCTCGACCGAGGGTGGATTGTTCGTCACCGTTCAGGACACGGGGCGGCGACTTTGGTCTCTCGTCGACGCCTGTTCGAGCATGGCTCGCCGGTGTTGCAGCACTGGGTCGAACAGCAGCGCACGAGTGGCCACGCGCATCGATCAGGCGTGATCGATTGCGCACGAGACGGTCGCTCGGCCGAAGCCATTGCTGAGGCCATCGTACGTGAGCTCATCGAAGGAGGGGCAACGTGCTCGAAGTGGGCCTCTCGGCGCAGGGGCCGAATCACGCTTCGAGAGCGTCGAAACCCCAGCAGAGCCAGGGCAAGAACGCGTCGATCAAAACGGGGTGATCCTAGTTTCGGGAGGCGCTCGCGGCGTCACCGCAGCGGCAGTCGTTGCCCTGGCGAAAGAGCATCGTCCGAGCGTGGTGTTGCTGGGGCGAACCCCGCTCGACGCAGAGCTACTTCATGCGCAGGGTTGACTGACGAAGCCTCACTCAAGCGCGCGTTGTTGGCCGATGCGCAGCGTGAAGGTCGCGATCTCACCTGCCGAAATCGGATCCCTGCGTCGAGCATCCTGGCACACGAGAGATTCATCATACGCTCGAGCAACTGTCGTCCGCAGATGTACGCGCCTGTTATCTCTCGCTCGACGTGCAAGATCGAGCTGCACTCAAAAAGGCGCTCGACGAGGTACGCACCGAATGGGGCCCTATCACGGGGCATCATTCACGGCGCCGGCGTGCTCGCCGATCGATGGATCACCGAGAAGACACAAGAGCAATCTGATCGTGTGTCTGACACGAAGGTAGCGGGCCTTCGAGCACTGCTCGACGCGACCTTCGCAAGATCCGCTCTCGGTCATCTGCTTGTTCTCGTCGGTGGCAGCGCGTGCAGGCAATGCCGGACAGTGACTACGCGATGGCTAACGAGGTGCTCAACGCAGTAGCCTGCGCTGAGGCCGTGCGAAGCGGGGCGGGCTCTTGCGCAGTTCGCTCGATCGGGTGGGCCCAGGTGGAGGGTGGAATGAAAAATCCCCTGCCTCGAAAAACACTTCCGAGAGCGAGGGGTGACGTTGATCCCGCTTGCGACCGGGGCACGGATGCTCGTCGAAGAAATCGATGCGACCGATCGAGATGTGCTGACGGTGATCGGTGGCAGCGCGAGCGCGGAAGGTGCGTTGAGCGGCGCACACGAACGCAGCGTTCGCGTGGATGTTCGGGTGAGCGCAGCATCACACCCTATCTCACCGATCACCGCGTGGCTGGCATGCCAGTGGTGCCTGTGGTGCTCGCCGCAGAGTGGTTGGTTCGAGCTGCGGAAGCGTGCCGACCCACCCTGACACCTGAAAGTGCTTCGCGGGATCGCTGATCGCTTCGATGGTACGTACGGGGCATTGGCTAAGCGCGCGTTGCAAGCAACTCTCGAACGGCCACGGCGCGGTGCTGTCCGCCGAGCTTCGCGGTCAGCGGTGACGCTCTTCACTACAGCGCGACGATCGAGATGATCGGAGCGCACCGAATGGGGCGTCCCGCACGGAACGCCTGTGACAGAGCTAACCTCGCTCACTCAGGTCGAGCCGTACGATGGTCGCGTGTTGTTCCACGGCCCGAAGTTCCAGGTGCTCCGCGGTGTCGAGGGAGTATCGGAAGCAGGTGCCGTCGCGACGATTGCACGGACGGTTTGTTGACGGGTTGGGAGGGCACGTGGCGAACTGATCCGGCAGCGTTCGATGGAGCGCTTCAGCTCGCCTTGTTGTGGGCCGATCGCGTGCTTTGCGGCGCGACGCTTCCGATGTCGATCAGTGAGCTTCGGCTCTACCGAGTGACGAGCGAAGGAGCGTTCACCATGCGCTGCGACGCCGCGAGGTGCGCGATTCTCGTTGCGTGAGTGACGTGTCTCTCGTCGACTCGAACGGGGTGGTTGTGGCCGAGATGATCGGAGTCGAAACGGTGTTGATCCCAGGCGTTGCCAGCAACACGACGATTACCTGCCGTGGGAAGCGTGATCGAGCATGCCTTTCGAGCCCATCGCCATCGTGGGGCGCTGTGCGTCCTACCCGAGGCGCTTTTTCGCCTGAAGCCCTGTGGCGAAACATCGCCGCAGGGCGAACCTGCATCGTCGTCCGTTCCGTCTGACTGCTGGGGCTATATCGCGGCACTGGCGAATTTAAAGGGCGACCCAAAAGACCGTGGTGTGATGTGGGCGGTTAGCGTGCGCGGGTTCGAAAAGGTGTTCGATCCGACAGGTTTTGCGCTGCCCGCAGATCATATCCTCGCGCTCGATCCGTTGTTTCAGTGGGTGCTACATGGGGCGCGCGAAGCACTTCGTTCACACGGCGTCGAAGGGCCGCTTCGAACCGCGGGGCTCGTGCTCGGGAACCTCTCGTTCCCGTCAGCCGGGATGTCTCGTTTCGCCGAGCGAACCTGGCTCGATGGGCAAACACTGCCGAGCATCGATCTGTCGATCGTTGGCGAAGCAGGACACGCTCACAACCGCTTTAATTCAGGTCTCCCAGCGCACCTTGCCGCCAAAGCCCTGAGGCTCGGGGCTGGCGCGTTTGCGCTTGATGCGGCGTGCGCCTCGTCGCTCTACGCCATCAAGCTGGCGTGCGATCGTCTTCACGATCGACGAGCTGATTTGATGATCGCTGGCGCGGTGAACGGCGCTGATGACCTGTTCATTCACGTTGGGTTCACTGCGCTTTCGGCACTGAGCAAAACAGGACGCAGTCGCCCGTTCCATCGCGAGGCTGATGGCCTCGTGCCCGCAGAGGGCGCCGCGTTCGTGGTGCTGAAGCGACTGAGTGACGCGATAGCGAGCAACGACCGAATTCTCGGGGTGATTCGAGGCGTAGGTCTTTCGAATGACGGACGAGGGCGCGGTCTTCTTGCGCCCGCCGAAGAAGGCCAAGAACGCGCTCTTCGAGCTGCGTACGAGATGTCGGGGGTATCACCCAACGAGATCTCGCTGCTCGAGTGTCACGCCACGGGCACGCCGGTTGGTGACGCAACCGAGATTCGCAGCTCGTCGCGAGTGTTCACCGACGCGAAGGGTCTACCCATCGGTTCGCTCAAGTCGAACCTCGGGCACTTGATCACGGCCGCAGGGTGCGCCGCGCTTCTCAAGGTGCTCGCTGCGATGGAGGCGAATCTACGGCCCGCGACACTTCACGCGGACGAGGAAATCGATGCACTCAACGGGTCGCCCTTCCGCTTGCTGAAACAGCCCGAGGCGTGGACCGGACCCAAACGAGCCGGAATTAGCGCCTTCGGTTTCGGCGGGAACAACGCCCATTTGATCGTCGAAGCGTGGGAAGGCCAACGCCTCGAAGCGGTGAGCTCGGTCAAGCGATCACCGATTGCAATCGTTCGTGTCGGCGCTCGCGTGTCCGATGGAACAAGCGCACACGATTTGGCCCGAGCCATCTTCGATGGTGGCACGCACGACGCTGCGACGAAGGGGGTCGACGTATCGCTCGAAGGGCTGAAATTCCCGCCGAAAGATCTCTCGCAAACCTTGCCTCAGCAGCTCATGGTGCTCGAGTCGGCTCGCGAGGCAGCAGCGGGGTTGAGCCTTCCGCGTCACCGCACATCGGTGCTTGTCGGAATGGCCTGTGACCCAGAGATTTCGCGATACGGCGCACGTTGGCGAGCCGCTGCGTGGGCAGAGCAACTCGCTCGACGCACACAATCCGAGGTCGACGCGTCGTGGGTCGCGCAGGCGCGTGATGGGTTCTTGCCCGTGCTCGAATCGGCCGGCGTGGTCGGCACGATGCCGAACATCGTCGCGAACCGCATCAACAGCCAGCTCGATCTCGCAGGACCGAGCTTCAGTGTGTCTGCAGAAGAAGCCTCGGGAATCGTCGCGCTCGACATTGCGGTCCGCGCGCTTCGAGCCGGAGAGATCGACGCGGCAGTCGTCGCGGCCGTAGACGCGTCGAACGAGCCCGTTCACAAGCGCGCGCTCGCCGAGCTGGGTCGATCGACGCACACGGGCGACGGCGCGGTGACTCTCGTTCTCAAACGCCTCGATGACGCCAAAACGAGCGGAGATCGCGTGCTTGCCGTCATCGACGACGCAGGTGCTCCGACACTCTCGATGGGCGATGGAGACACCGATTTCGATGTGACGACGGTGCTCGGTCGCCCCCATGCCGCGACGGGCTTGCTCAACGTCGCAGGCGCGACGCTCGCGCTTCATCACGCAGCGTTTCCCAAGGCAGGCTCGCCCGCAACACCATGGCTCGGCGATCGCGTGGTCGAGGTTGCCGTCGACCCGCTCGAGGCCGATCGAAGCACGATTCGACTGCGTGCAGATGTCGAGGCGAAGGGGTGGCTCGACGAGCCTGTGCCGACCTTTCACGTGTATTCAGGGGCCGACACAGAAAGCGTGTTGCGAGCTCTTGCCGAAGGCCGCGAGTCGAGCTCAGGGCCCGCGCGTTTGGTGATTGTCGCCCGGGATCGCGACGACCTCGTTCAGCGGATCAACCTCGCCACCCGAGCGCTTCGATCAGGCGGGCCAATTCCGGACGGCATCAGCTACTCGGCGGCACCGATGGGCGGCGATGTGGCGTTCGTCTACACGGGCGCGGCGGCTGCATACCCTGGCATGGGGCGCGAGCTGGTTCTCGCCATGCCCGAGCTCGTCACCTCGCTGGGCTCACGATGTCGTGAGCTCTCGACGCTCGGCCCTTGGATCTACGGCGATCGAGATGCTTTGCCGCCTCACCCACTCGAGCAGTTGTGGGCGTCGTCGTTCTTGTCGCAGATCCACACCGAGCTGTCTCGTGACGTGCTCGGGATCAAGCCAAACGCCGCGATCGGATACTCTTCAGGCGAGTCGAACGCGTTGCTCGCAATGGGCGCGTGGCCCGACATCGACGCGATGGTGCGCGACACCCGCGAGAGCAAGCTGTTCGCGACCGAGCTCACCGGCGACAAGCTCGCAGCACAACGACTCTGGTCACGTACAGAGCCCGACGCTCGCTCGCAAGGCACGTGGGCGGCGTACAGCGTATCGGCACCACTCGATGATGTTCGCGCGGCACTCCAAGGAGAGACCCTCGCCCATCTCACCATCATCAACTCACCCACTGATGCGGTGATCGGCGGAGAGTCGTCAGCCGTGGCTCGCGTCATCGAACGGCTCGGCAAAGAGCGCGCGCTCGCACTTGGTTACGACATGGTCGCCCACTGCCCAGAGGTCGCCGAAGCACGCGATCTTTGGTGGGCATTGCATCGACGACCCACGGCGAGTGTACCAGGGCTCAGGTTTTACTCCGGAGGCGCAAGCAGCGCGTATACGCCTTCACCCGAAAGCACCGCCGACGCCATCACTGCCCAAGCGATCGACACACTCGACTTCACTCGGGTCATCGAGCGGGCGTACGCCGACGGCGTGAGGGTGTTCATCGAGCATGGTCCCCGAGGCATGTGCTCGACCTGGATTCGCCGCATCCTTGGCGATCGTCCGCACCTAGCGGTTTCGCTCGATCAAGCCGGCCGCTCGAGCCTTCGCCACCTCGTTTCGTCGATCGCCTCGCTGCTTGCAGCGGGCGTGTCGGTGAACACCGAGAACCTCGTCGCGCGGCTTTCTTCGCTGCTCCCTGCAGCCCGTTCTGCGGGCCCCAAGCTCACCCTCCCTGCTCATATGCCTCATCCAACGATTCCGGCCTACACCGCGGGGGCTCAGCGCATGGCCCCAGCTCCAACGCTGCCTTCTGTGTTGGACGACGTACCTGCAAGGCCGTTGACGACGCTGGCCGCCGAGCCTGCGCCCGCGCCGGTCCAAATGAGCCATGCCCCTTCCGAACCCCAGCCGCTCGAGCAACCCGTGACTCGTC
>JAXLYQ010000009.1:0-90896 GCA_046351315.1 Polyangiaceae bacterium | reverse complement strand
GCGCCATCGTAGGTAGAGGCAGCAAGCACGGGGCGACTTCGAAACGTGGGTGTCTCATCGTCGAAGCGTTCGACCAACGTGGCTGCGTTGAACCAAAAGTGACCCTCTGCGCGAGTGAGTGGTGAGGGCGATGGTGCTGCGATTCCGGGCCATCCTGCGAAGCTCCACGAACGCCCCGAACGAAAGGCTTGATCGGGTAGGCCGAGAGCGTAGAGACGCAGGGCTTTTTCATGGTCGAACGGGCCGTCGAACGGAGCGTTAGACACAGGTCGTTCGAGCCCGACGATCTCGTCGTCGCGAAAGTCGTGTGTGTCGCATACCGAGGTCGAAAAAAGCGATTCATCGCCGCTCATGTCGACGCATCTTCGCCTCGTTCAATCGTTGGTGGCGAGCTGAACTTGCGCGAACGGCTGGAGGATCTTGTACTCGTCGAAAAGCGCTGCCCATGACGTTCGTTCTTCGGGTGAGAGCGTCTCGGGTGAGGCCAATCGCACCCACTTCTCGACATCTAGATTCACGCTGGTGTCGTCGACGCTCGCGTAGGTGCGGTCTTCGGCGACTCGAAAGCGTATCGACGGCGTGCCCGCGCCGCAGGTCTCCCACACGAGTGCTTTGACCAACGAGAAGAGCACTGGGTGATCTACGAACGAGGTGCGCCACTGCCACATCGCCCAGATGCGCTCCTCTTTCATGGCCTTCTCGAGCTGTGATGCGTGCAACGTGAGCGTGCCGGTGATCAGCTCTTTGCACGTCGCAAGCTCTCGTCGTGCGTGCTCTTCTTCAGCCAAGCTCGCACCTTTTTTGAGCGCCGGGATCGCTCGTATGGGGTGTCGCTTCTCGTCGAGCAACGTCAGTGTGCGGTCCGAGAGCTGAAGCGTGTACGTTCGTGAGCCGATCTTGAAGTCGCGCGCGCCGTCGAGTGAAAGCCCGCACGTTGGCGCTGCCCCATCGAGCAATTCATCGAGAGACTCGTGACGTCTTCGGGCGATCTCTTTCAGTAGTTGCGTTGCCCCGTACGACGCGTGTGACGCAAGCAGGTAGTACGCAGTCGGACGATCGAGTGCGAGCAGATAGCGTTGAGACAGGCTATCGAGAATCGTGCTCATTCGACCACGCGCACTGCGACTCATCGTGAACAGAGTGGTGTCGGATGGGCTCAAAAACGCGACTCGAAACACCCATTCGTCCGTCTTTGGGCTACCCGCTTTTTTGAATAGCTCGAGCACCTGTTGACAGAAGTGATCGATGCTCTGGGGGGTGAGCTTCGACAGCAACAACCGAAGCGCGTGCGGCATGGGTATGCCCGTGGGTGGCTCGTCGCTTTCGTGCCACGCAGACAGCCATTCGAGTATCGCCTGAGCCACTCGGTGTGATGCTCGTTTGCCATCGCGAGTCATCAACGGTGCAAGCGTATCGAGCGAGAAAGACGGCACTCGTGATGTCTCGGGGTGGGTTGCGTCGAGGTCGGATTCGCTGACGTCTTCGGCGACTTCGTTGCTTGTGTCGGGTCGACTCGTGAGACCCAACTCGTTTGCGACAGCTTGTTGAAGCGCAGGCTCTTCGTCGTCGAGCAGCTTACGAATCAAAGGCTCATGCCCTCGGTGCAGATAACTCTGCAACAGCTCACCAGCGTGTTTGCGTTGTTTGCCGCGCCGAGTTGCCTCTCGAAACAATGGTTGAATCGCGTTGGCGCCTTCGTGTGCGAGCCAATGATCTGCGGTGGCTCCGAGCAACCCGTCTGCACTTAGTGAAAGCAGCGGAGGCGTCAGAGAAGCCGAATGGATGCGAGACAATGCTTCGAGCGTTGTCCGCGAAATACAGCGCGACGGTTTGATCGAAAGCAGTCGCGCAATGCCGTTGTAGTGACCGAGATACGCGAGTCGCTCGAGTAGATCCGCTTGGATTTGTAGACCCTGTTTGCCCGCCAGCCGCTCGGCTCGCTCGGTGATCTCGTTGGGGTCATCGAGAAGCATCAAGAGGTCATTCATCGCAAAGCGAACCTGATGAATCCCCGGGTAAGCGTTAGCCTCGACACCATCGAGAAACCGACGAAGCACACGAGGCTCGGGGGCAATGAGAAAGAGCAGCGCGGCGAGCTGTAGACTTTCTGCCGAGGAGAGATCGAGTGCTCGTTGATAGTCGAGCACTCGCTCATGTGCGGCTGGGTGTTCGGCCGGGTCGAGGGTCGGGATACGCTGGGCGTAAATCGCCAGCGGACCTTTCGGAACAACATCGAGGAGCAGCGTCACCGCGTCATCGAACGAGAAGAGCAGAACGAGAAGATCGAAAAGGTGCGGGTAACAGGCTGACGTCGAGCCCTGTGTACGACGATGAAATGCGATGAGACGTTGTTGCGCTGACGCGAGAGACAATACGCTCTCGTTGAGCGTTAGCAGCGTCGCATAGCTTTGATTTGAGCCTTGGCGTTCATCGACCCGCTCGGGGTGCGTCGCAGCGTTGAACCACGCATGGGCTTCGGCGCGAGAACCGATCTGCCGCGGGGCTGTGTAGGGGTCAGGCCAGCTCGAAGCTCAGATCGAGCTGCGGGCTGCAGGCAATGAACGCTGATAACGTTCGACGAAGAGCGTGGTGTCGAAGCGTTGTTCTGGCGTGCTCTAGCCGAGCAGCGAAACATATCGGCGAGCAGCGGGAGCGTAGGGCAGCGTGTGGTAGTTGCGGACGATCCAAGTGGCGAGCGGGGGAGGTGCATCGCCTGTCATGTGGGTTGTCTCGAACTACTTCAGGCCGTCGCGATCTTTTCGAGAGCTTCAGCTCGCGTGACCGCGATGCGAGCACACGCAGCCGCGATGGCTGCGACGATCGAAAGTGCGGAAGCGAACGCAGGAAGTCTTGTGCAGAGAGCGTGCTGCCGAAGTAGGAGCGTGCGGCTCCGAGAGCTTTCTCGACCCCTTCGGTGCCCAGCGACGGATAGATGAAACCCGCGATCGGTGAGTGCTTCACATCGAAGCTGGTTTCACTCGCTCGACCCTCGACCATCAATCGAAGAATCGTGGGCTCGACATCGGGCGCGGTGATCTCGGAGACAGGCAAAAAGTCTTCGAGACGCATCGGGTTGCGACCCTTCTCGGGAAGGTCGCCCATGAACAGTGCCATCGGGGCGTCTCCGCCCGTGATCTCAGCAAGCGCTTCGAGAATGGCAGCGACGATCAGCTTGGTACGAAGATAGACCGTGCCCAGCCTGAGGTTGCGAGCAGCGCGATCGGTGAGCTCGACGAGCTTCTCATCAGAGGGCACACCGGCGAACGAGTGAAAGACTCGCTTCGCGTCGAGGTTGCTCATGAAGCCCTCCATCTTTTGCATCGCGATCCGGTACTCGCGAATCGTGTAGACGGAGCCCATTCGAAGGGATGCGTTGCTTTCTGGCAGGAGCTTCCAGGTGTTGTCGAGGAACGCAGCCGTGTCTTCGTAGGCGAAGTTGCCGAGGTCGCGGTTGGTGACCTCGACCGACGAGTGGATCGTGTTGACGACCTCGTCGTCGCTGAGGCCAAGCGCGAACACCTTGTTCGCTTCGACGAGGCGTCGATGCAGAAGCTCGCATGGGTACAGACCATCGGGCGATGCTCCGCGGAACGGGATCGTCGCCTCGATACAAGCGGTGATGCGAGCCAGCATCGGAAACGCGAGTACCTCGGAGAGCAAACGTGCCGCGAGCAATGCGCTGAGGAACTCGTTCAAGCCCGAGAAGGGCGAGAGCACCTGACCGGGTTGAAACCCGAAGATGGTGAGCACCATCGAGCGAATCTTGTCGGCGCTCGCGTCGTACGCTTTGATCGCGGTGCCACTGGCCACCTGTTCGATGGCGTCACCGAGCTTGCTCTGCAATCGACCAGGCAAGCCGCCATCAATCTGCACGTAGACCACATCGTGGAAGATCGATGCGAGGGCAGGAAGAGCAGGGGCGCCTTCTGCAATCTCGAACACATGATCGGTCGTGTGAAAGCTACGACCTCGGCTCGACATCGCCTCGTGGACAAGCACGCTCCAGTCCTCGAGCTGCCGTGAGGTTGGACGGCTGCCGAGGGCGCGTAGCGCCGTATCGAACATGGTGACCAACTGCTGAAGCGCCGTCGGACCCGGGCGTGCGTCCATCTGCGGTAGTTTGACAGAGGTTGCGTTCTGCTGTCGACATTCAAACATCAAACGCTGCTCACCCAAAGTCATACGACCCACCGTCACTGCTTTCCCAGAAAACCAGCGTGGAGCCCTCGTCTGCGCCTTTCTGGAAGGCGTTTAGCAAGAGGTTCATGATTTGGACCGGTCGCAACGCAGCGAGAGGCACCTGGCTATCGACATTTACTGAAGTGCCATCGGGCATTGTCATGACGGTCGGAGAAATCGGGACCTGCGGTCGAAGGCGAGCACTTTGCGCCGGGAACAACCCGACTCGAACGACGGGAGTGTTGCCAAGCCAACCAGAGCCCAGCCATCGATGGGCTTCGAGCAGACCGACGGGGCTTGCGTCGTGAAGAACGAAAACGGGCGCGTTGACTTGCCCAGAACCGATTTGCTTTCCGACGAGCCGGGCGACGTGTGAGGGGTATCCGTCGAACGAAACGATCGCTGCGTTGTGCTGAACGTGAAATTGATTCGCGACCAACATGTCGACGATCACGTGGTGCTGAACGGCAACGATGCGATCGAAACCGTAGCTCTCGAGATCGAACTCTCGCGCTGTTGCCTGATTCGCGTTCTGCTCGGCGGGGTGCGCTCGCTCGGAGATCATCTTGGCCGGAGGGCCCACCGCTCCGAGATACGTACGCACGAGATCGCTCGCTTCGGAGGCGTGTCGTGGGGCGCCTCGAATAAGCATCACGACGAGAAACAGATCGAGCAGAAGCAACGGAATCGCGGCGAGAAGACCGGCAACACCCACCGCCGAGGTGATCACACCAGTGATCACCAAACACACGAAACCGAGGACAACGCCAACGCCGATCGCTCCGTTTCTGCCGAGACCTTTTTTGAGGATTCCGCGCTCGACCTCGCACACGAGCTGCTCGCGTGTGAATGAGTGCATGCCCGACGACGACAGCTTGTCGATGAGCTGCGAGATGGCGTAGTCAGAGAGCGGGTTGGGCGGATCGAAGACGAAGCCGTAGCCGCACTTGGGGCATTTGCCTTCAGGTCGTTCGGTTTTCTTCGACTCGGTTGTGCAGCGCGGACACTTCACGTTGCCCTTGGTAACAGAACGCTGCCCGCGAATCGAGAGCACAGAGGTGGATGCTCGGTGTCCGATCGTGTGGAACAACCCGTTCCGGCACTCCCATGGCTCAGCGAATACTTTCTGGCATCCAGCCCTCGGGCAAGCTTCACATCGGCAACTATTTCGGCGCGCTTCGACAGTTCATCGAGCTGCAAGATCAAGGAGAAGCGCTGTATTTCATCGCCGACTACCACGCGCTTACGTCACTTCGACAAGGCGAGTTGCTGAGGCAGTACACGCTGGATGTGGCGCTCGATTATCTGGCGCTTGGGCTTGATCCCGCGAAAGCGACGTTGTTCAAGCAGAGCGATATTCCTGAGGTTACCGAGTTGATGTGGTACCTGGGCGCGGTTGCGCCGATGGGTCTGCTCGAGAAGGCGCACTCGTTCAAAGACAAGACGGCCAAGGGGATCCCGGCCGACGTCGGCTTGTTCACGTACCCGGTGCTGATGGCCGCCGACATCTTGCTGTACGACAGCGATGTTGTGCCGGTGGGCAAGGATCAAATTCAACACGTCGAGATCACTCGCGATCTCGCGGTGAAGTTGAACCTCGCGTTCGTGCCTGGGTACGACCCTGCTGATCCAGAGGCGAAGGAGGCTCCGCACAAACCAGGGCTTCTCAAGCTGCCCAAGGTGATGGTGCGCGAGGATGCGGCAACGGTGCCAGGGCTCGACGGTCAGAAGATGAGCAAGAGCTACAACAACACGCTCGAGCTCTTCGCCGATGATGCGACGATCAAGAAGAAGATCATGAGCATCAAGAGCGATTCGACGCCGGTCGAAGCGCCGAAAGATCCTGCGTCGAACCCGATTCATCCGTTGCTGATGTTGTTCGCATCAGAGAGCGATGCGGCCGAGATCAACCGCACCTACCGCGAGGGCGGCAAAGGCTACGGTCACTACAAGATGCAGCTACTCGATCTCTTTCACGCGCGATTCGATGCGGCTCGTGCGCGACGCAAAGAGCTCGAGAACGATCGGGGCTACGTCGATCAAGTGTTGAAGCAAGGTGCCGAGAAGGCGCGCGGGTACGCGGTTCCGGTGATCGAACGAATCCGTACAGCGGTGGGTACTCGCTGAATCTCGAGCGAACAAAAGAACAACGGGGGCGCTCTTTCGAGTCGCCCCCGTTTTCGTTGATCCGATCAGATCAGGCCGTCTTCTTGACGACTTCGAGCACGCTCTGAACGCTGGCTGCGCTCTTGGCGAGCATGGCCTTCTCTTCGTCCGAGAGCTTGAGCTCGACGATCTTCTCGACTCCCTTGCCACCGATGATCGCAGGGACACCGATGTACATGTCCTTGTAGCCGTACTGGCCATCGAGGTGAGCGGCGACCGGGAGCAAACGCTTCTGGTCGGAGAGGTACGACTCGGCCATTGCCACGGCTGCGGAGGCAGGCGCGTAGTATGCGCTGGTGCCCATGAGCTTGACGATCTCGCCACCGCCCACGCGGGTGCGAGCGATGATCGCGTCGAGCTTGTCCTTCGCGACGAACTCGGTGACGGGCACGCCGTTGACGGTCGTGGCCGAGAGCACCGGAACCATGTCGTCGCCGTGACCACCAAGAACCATCGCGCGGATGTCCTTGATGTTCATGCCCGTCTCACGTGCGAGGAAGAGCGAGAAACGTGCGCTGTCGAGCACGCCCGCCATACCGACAACCTTCTCTTTCGGGAAGCCCGTGCGGCGCTGGAACTCGTACACCATCGCGTCGAGCGGGTTCGAGATCACGATCACGAATGCGTCGGGGCAGTGCTCTTTGGCACCGTCGGCGACTGCACGGATGATCGGCAGGTTGATCGCGACGAGGTCGTCACGGCTCTGGCCTGGCTTACGCGGAACGCCTGCGGTGATGATGATGACGTCTGCGCCGGCGCAGTCTTTCCAGTCGCTGGTGCCGGTGATGTTGACGTCGTAGCCGAGCACGGCGCCGTTCTGCTCGAGGTCGAGCGCCTTGCCCTTGGCGAAATCAGTCTTCGACGGGATGTCGAAGAGCACGACATCGCCGAGCTCCTTCTGGGCACAGAGGTTGGCGAGCTCGCCACCGATGTTGCCGGCGCCGATAAGAGCAATCTTGTTACGCTTTGCCATCTGGCTTGTCTCCTGACGTGAGCGGGGTCGAAACGGCGCGTGACATACACCGCGACCCTGCGTTGCGCCATCGGATAAGAAGCCCGATGAATCCGAGTGCTGGCAAGACCACCCAGTTGCCAATTTGGCTGAACAAAGTGCCCGCACGTTCGGGGATCGGCACATCGACAACCAGCAACGCCATCTCGTCTCGGATGTGATCGATCGCGCCGATTCGCTCGCCTCGATACGACACCGACGCACTCACGCCGGTCGAGACGGCTCGAACCATCGAGTATCCGTTTTCTACCGGACGAAACGCACTGTTGCTCTCGTGCAAGTGCCGAATTGGTCGCCAGTCGTTGCTGGGTATCAACATGAGCTGCGTGCCAGCGCGGCCGTGGGCTCGCGACAGATCGGTGAAGTTGTCGTCCTGGCAAATCAACACTCCCACGCGCACACCGTCGACATGGGCTTGCACGATCGAGCCATCGCCGCCTGTGTAGGACTCCATACCGAAGATCAAATGGGTCTTTTGGTAGGTGCTCGAAAGTGGCCCTTGCGGCCCCACGATCGCGGCGTTGTTCGTGCCTTTGCGCGTATCGAAATACCCAACGACCAACACGACCTCGTGGGCGCGAGCGATCTCGGTGAGCTGTTCGATGAGCGCAGTTGCGTTTCGTATCAGCAGTGACGTCTCAGGGAACACCACCACGCAAGCCAAACGCTGTGTCGCTTCGGTGACGCGAGGCTCGATGAGCTCACGAAAGTTATCGTCGTCGAAGCGCTCGTTCGCGTCTTGCTCGCCCCACCCTACGGCCGCGACCCGAAGTGTTTTCGTGGATGCGTCGTTCGATGCCTGCACGGAGGCCACGAGCGAAGGTGCAAACATCGCGGCCACGCTTGCGAGCAATGCCGTGACCAGCCCCCGAACCGGCTCATGACGCGACGGACTTCCGAGCGAGCGCGATGAGCTCGATCGACACCGCTTGCGAGAGCGCGAGAGCAACGGCACCAAACCCGAGGCCCTGTGTACGCAAGCACCGCTGCGCACGACGGATAGTGCCCGAGCGGGCGCGCAAAAACACGGCGCTGTGCCCCACGGGTTGAGCAGCTCGTATTTGATCCATTCGAGCGCGACCACCACACCCGTGGTCGACAGGGCGCGAACGAGAGGTGGGGCAGCGGTTGCGGCGTGGCGAGCGAGACCAACGAGTGACCACGCGCCGCCATAGAACAACACGAGTGGAGCGCTCAAAAGCAGCGGCAATTTGGCTGTAGAAGCGAGCCCGACTGCGTAAGTAAGACCGGTGACCGAGGCGTACCAAATGGCGCGCGAGCGAGACGTGCCTGCGCATGAGACGGCCAACCACGGAAGCAACGCCACGAAGAGAACGGGCCACGCGTTGAGTGGCTCATCGGCTGCGTAGAGCAACAGCCCTGACGAGAGCGATGCGAGCGTGAAGAACAAAAAGACGAGCCCCTCTCGACCCGAGCTGCTCGCGTGTTGCTGCGATGCAAATGGGTCGGAGGGGTCGCGTGGGGTTGCGCTGCTCATCGGGGGGCTTTGACCATCCGAGCCTACCCCGCATTCCGCAGCGCCTTTGAATCACATGTGCTTGATGATCGCGTCGCCGAACTCGGAGCACTTCACCTCGGTCGCGCCCTCCATCAAACGGGCGAAGTCGTAGGTGACCGTACGAGCGCCGATCGCGCCGTCCATGCCCTTGATGACGAGGTCAGCAGCTTCGCGCCAACCCATGTGACGAAGCATCATCTCGCCGGACAAGATCACCGAGCCCGGGTTGACCTTGTCGAGGTTTGCGTACTTCGGTGCGGTGCCGTGGGTGGCCTCGAAGATTGCGTGACCCGTGACGTAGTTGATGTTGCCGCCCGGGGCGATACCGATGCCGCCGACCTGCGCGGCGAGGGCGTCCGAGAGGTAGTCGCCGTTGAGGTTGAGCGTCGCGATGACGTCGAACTCTGCAGGGCGAGTGAGCACTTGTTGCAGCGTGATGTCGGCGATGGAGTCCTTCACGCGAAGGAGCTTCTTCCACTTGCCCTCGCCGTGGGTCGGCCAGAGCTTGAGCGCGGCCTCGACCTCGGCACGGAACTCGGCCTGCAGATCGGGCGGCGCCATGTCGTAACCAGGCTCGATCTCCTTGGCGTTCTCTTCGACGGTGATGTTGGGGTTCTTCTCCTTGTTGCCGAGGATCCAGCTCTCGCGCTCGGTGACGATCTTGTCGCGGTACTCGCTGGCGGCCAGGGCGTAGCCCCAATCACGGAAGGCGCCTTCCGTGAACTTCATGATGTTGCCCTTGTGGACAATGTTCACGCTCTTGCGGCCCTCGTTGAGCGCGTATTCGATCGCGCCACGAACGAGACGCTGCGTGCCTTCACGAGAGACGGGCTTGATGCCGATGCCGCTGGTCTTGGGGAAGCGGATCTTGTTCACCTTCATCTCGGTTTCGAGGAAGCCGATGACCTTCTTCGCGTCAGCCGACTCGGCCTCCCACTCGATACCGGCATAGATGTCTTCGCAGTTCTCACGGAAGATCACCATGTCGACCTTCGATGGGTCGCGAACGGGTGAAGGCACGCCCTTGAACCAACGAACGGGTCGCAAGCAGACGTACAGATCGAGCATCTGGCGAAGCGCAACGTTCAGCGAACGAATGCCTTTGCCAACGGGCGTGGTGAGTGGGCCTTTGATGCCCACGAGGTATTTCTTGTATGCCTCGACGGTCTCGTCGGGCAGCCAGGTTTGGAACTTTCGGAAGCTCTTCTCGCCGGCATACACCTCGTACCAGGCGATCTTGCGCTTGCCGCCGTAAGCCTTCTCGACGGCTGCGTCGAGAACACGCTGGCTAGCGCGCCAGATGTCGGGGCCCGTGCCGTCACCCTCGATGAAGGGGAGGATCGGGTTGTTCGGCACCTCGAGCTGACCCGAGGCGGACATCGTGATGGCTTCGCCCGTCGTGGGGGCTGGAAAGAGACCCATGGAGACTCCTTGTCGTCCTTGCGAAAATCCGTTGTCCCGGGGCGAGCCTTCGCCACTCGGGAGCCCTGGGTTAGTGCCCAGTGGCAAGGAAGGCAAGCGCCGCGCAAAGGCTTCGCTTTACGCCGCACTGGGTCGGGCGTGCGCAAACGTCATTGTGTCTGCGAGAACCTTGACGACACCGCGACCTCCGCCGCGCGGCGCCACCTCGACGCGTGCGCCGAGGCGTTCGGCGAGCCCTGGAATATGGGAGATCAAGCCGATCTGCCGACCCTCACTTTGCAGCGCTCCCAGCGCATCGAGAGCGAGGTCGAGTGTTCCGACATCGAGTGTTCCGAACCCTTCGTCGATGAACAGCGTACCGACTTGTGTACCCCGCGAGCCCAGTGTCGATAGGCAAGAGCAAGCGAGAGCGAGACCAAGAAAGTTTCGCCGCCGGACAAACTGCCCACCGAGCGGATTTCGTCTCCCATCTCTCGATCCACGATCTGCAACTCGAGGTCGGTGCCTGGCACAGGCGCGAGTCGATAGCGTCGTGCGAAATCGACGAGGTGCTCGTTGGCGTGGTGAACGAGTGCGTGAAGGGTGAGACCTTGAGCCGTTGCCGAACTTGCTTCCGTCGCTCGAGCCAATGAGGGCGTCGAGCGAGCCCCACAGATCGACCCGCTGCTGCTGGTCGGCGATCTTTGACTGGATACCCGCACGCCGCGCTCGTGCGTCATCATCGACACGTCGCTTGAGTGTGACCTCGCGAGCCTGTTTTGTGTGTGGCCATCTGCTGATCAGGCTCACTCTTTCGAGCGTCGGTCTCTGTTCTCGAGAGAGGCGGCGTTGACTGGGCGGCGTGTTTTTTTCGCGCTGTGAACGACGTTCGTCGACGACGGTGCGGGCGGTCTCGAGCTGACGCTGCAAGTCGTCGATCGTTTGCTACCCACGAGGCGACTTGATCGGGTCTCGTCGAGAGCGCACCACGCGCTTCTTCTTTGGTCAGCTCCAGCGAGCCAGTAATGGGCCAGCGGTTGGTGGCGTTGTTCTCGTGCTCGTTCTGCAGGAAACAGGCGCGATCTGCGGACATTGCGCTGGCTTCGAGGCGTCTGGCCCCGGTCTTCGTGCTGGCGGGCATCTTCTCCTCGCGCGCGTCTTCTCGTCGTTGACTTTCTCGTGCCCTGAAGTCGAGCGGCTTGACAACGCGTTGACGTCTTTCGGCGACGAGCAGCCACCACGGCCACCAACTCGCCGCGCCTCCCGGCCGTGACGCCGGGAAGGAAAGGCATCTGCGCAGCGCTTTGCCATGATGGCGGGCTCAACTAAGGCCATAACGCTGCGGCATCGACCTCGTCTTCTTCGCAGGATAGTCTTCCCCGCTTCTCGCCGTTTTCTAAAACCGGCGACGATGCCGCACCGGCGTCGCCCGCAATCAGCGTCACGACGCACCAGGCCAGCGTATTCGCTCGACGGTATTGTGTGATTCGAGCGAGCTCTGTCTCGATGTCGTGTGCGTTGCGTTTGGCTTCGTCGAGAGCGCGAGTGGCTTCGTCCGCATTGCGTCGAGCGGCCTCTGCTTCTGCTCGTGCTTGATCTCGATTGCGACGAGCTTGCGCCGCATCGTTTCGTGCCTGTGCCGCGGCTCGCTCTCGCATCTGAAGTGCTTCGAGATCGGCAGCGATCACCTGACGCCGTGAGGCAATTCGTTCAGCCGCTTCGGGCGCTGTGGGCTGAGCTTCGAGATCGTCGAAACGAAGCTCGTTCCATAGGCGATCGTAGCGAGTGGTGGCGGCTTCTTGCGTCTGGGTGAGCTTCTTGGCTTCCTCTTCGCGATCTCGTGCTCGCTTTCGTTGCTCGTCGGCAGCGGTCTGGGCACTTGCCACATCACGCTCGCGTTCGATCAGCAGGTTCTTCTTTTCTCGAACCAGCTTTTCGTACTCTTCGAATAGCGTCGCTATCTCTTCGCTCGTGGTGCGATCGGGGTGATCGAGTGAGCCACAAACCGGGCAGGCTTCGCCCTCTTTCAGTCGCTCCCGAACGCCGTTGAGCTCATGACGGAGGCGTGATTGATCGAGGCTTTTCTCTGCGGCCTCGAGCTCGATGTTGACCTGGTTTCGTTGGGCCTCTGCATTGAGCTGTTTCTCGGTCGATCGTTTGACGTCACGTTCGGCCTTGCGCAGAAGCTCCATCACCTCGGCTCGTTTGTCGGCGGCGGTTTGGGCCTCTTGTCGAGCTTCGTCGAGCAACCGAAGTCGTCGCTCGAGCTCGAGAAGGCCCTCTCGTTTTTCAGGAGACACCTCGCGTTCGGCTAGCGTCACCTGTTTCTCGGCTTCATCGACGAGCGCTTGCGCCATTCGTTGTGCCGACGTTGCGGTCTCGTTGGCGGCTGCCGTTTCGCTCGCGTGAAGCTCGGCTTGTTTGACCCGTTCGGCGGCCGCGTCAGGGCTCAGCTTGGCGCGGCTCGAAATCAGCTCGACATAGGCGTCGATGCGTACGCTCCATTGCGACCATTGCGTCGACAGCTCGCGCCGGTCTTCACGTTGTGCCAGCCACGTCTCGGCTTCGGTGAGCTTGCTGCTCTCGTCGTCGAGCTTGCTCTTCAGCTCGGTCGCGATGGTTTCTTCGGTGGTCGCTTCTTGCTCAGCGCGTTTCTGTGCGAGCTGTCGTTCTTCATGTTGGCGTCGAGCGGCAGAGATCTCGCCGTCGAGCTTCGATGCGCGCTCCATCTCGGGCTGCAGTTGCTCGGCCTCGGATTGCGACACGCTTTCGGCAAGCTCCGCGTCCTCTTTGGCTCGGGTCGTATGCGTGAGCGTCGTCTGCGCTGTTTCTTTCTCGGCGGTCGCAAGCGAGAGCTGGGTCGTCGACTCGGTCTCTTCGCGAGCGGCTTCATCGACGCGTTGAAGCAGTGGCAAGAGAGCTTGATGAGCGCGGTATTTGCTCAATCGCGCGCGAAGAGGCTCGGCGCTGTTCCAGGCGTTTTCGTGGTGAACGAGCGCGTCTCTCGCTTCGTTCTCGGACGCTTCGAGCTGAGCGAGTGTGCGGTGCCACGCAAGCCAGCCTTCGACGAGCAGCGACTCTTGTGTGAGCTTCGACTCTTCGTCTTTCAGTCTTGTTTCGTCTTCGATCAGCGCGTCGCGCTCTGACGCGGACAGAACACTGATGCCCGCTTGATCTCGTGAGAGCTGATCGAGCTTCTGTCGTTCTTCTCGGGCTCGCTCGTGCGCTTTTTGAGAGAGCTTGGTGTAGATGCGCGTGCCGGTGATTCGCTCAAGCAAACTGGCGCGGTGCTTTTGATCCGCCTTCAAAAAAGCTGCGAAATCACCTTGCGCGAGGAGTGCTGCCTGCCTGAATTCATCGAACGATAGACCCAGCCGTTTTTCGATTTCGACGAGGGCGTCTCGTTTTCGAGTCTTGCCTCCTGCGAGCAGCACGGTGGGGTCGCGATGAGGGTGAAGCGAGAGAACTTGATCGTTCAGCTTGCCGTTGCGTTTCCCCCGGTCGACCTTCCAGGTTGCCGTGTAGGCACTGCCGTCGACACCGATGAAGTCGACCGATGCGCTGCCGTGTGATGCACCTTTTCGCAGCAGCGAACGCACGTCGTGTGCGCGCAGACGATCGGTACCATCACCCACCTCGACGCCGCCTTGATCGCTCAATCGAGGGGTTCGATCGAACAGTGCAACGCAGAGCGCATCGAGCAACGTGCTCTTGCCCGCGCCCGTGGGCCCGGTGATGGCAAAGATTCCCGCGGTGTCGAGAGGCGGGGCCGTTAGATCGACCTCGAACGCCCCTGCAAGGCTCGCGAGGTTCTCTCCGCGGATGGCAAGGATCCTCACACCCCGCCCGTTATCGCGACCTGCTCATGGCGGCAAAGAACTGACTCGATGTACGCGACAATTCGTTGAGAATCGACGCCAAAGCCCGCGCAATTTGGCGCGGCACGAGAGGGTGCGGCATGTTCGCGCTCGACCTGGTTTCTGGACGATTGAACATGCTTACTTCTTCGGCTTCTCACCCATCCATCTCAAGACGATCTCGATGCGGTCTATGGGCCGTGGGGGTGATCGCGGGGTTGAGTGGTTGCTCTGATCACCCTGCCACGGCGCTGGTGGTCGTTGCTCAAGCCGACCAGGGCACGCTTGCGAAGATTGATCAGATCGAGATTTCGGCTCTTCGAAACGGCTCGACTCGGTTTCAACAAACCTATCAATTGCCTCAAGATGCGAAGCTTCCCGGCACGCTGACCTTCTCGAAAGATCCAGATGCCGACGACGGAGACCCGATCGAAATTCGTGTCGTCGGTCGCTCGCAGACAACGGGCGATTTCGTGTCTCGAAGCGCACGACTTGGGTTCGTCAAAGAGAAGACCAAGTTGCTGCGGATGCCACTTACCCAAGCGTGTCTCAACGTGAAGTGTGAGCCGGGCAAGACCTGTATCGACGGCTCGTGCTCGTCCGATTCGGTCGACCCAAACACGCTGCCCGAGTTCACGTCGAACGATGATGTGACTCAAAGCACTGGCGGCAGCGCAGGCGCAGGTGGAGCCGCAGGAACAGGCGGAACTGCAGGGGCGAGCGGTACGGGCGGAACCGCAGGAGCGGGAGGTACTGCAGGCACCGGTGGATCCAGCGGAACCAGCGGAACCGGAGGCACGGGCGGAACAGGTGGTACAGGCGGAACGGGCGGCACTTCGAGCACATCCGCGTTCAGCGCACTCGCGCAGGGTGACGCCTACGCGTGCACATTGGTGTCGGGGTCGGTTCGATGCTGGGGCTACACCGCTGCGGGGGGCAGCATTCTCGACAGCTCGGTATTTGCGCCTGTATTCGTGCCGACGGCAGTACCGGTGACGCTCACCTCGGGCGCGCAATACGTATCGCTTTCGGCGGGGGCAGGGTACGGCTGCGCTCTTCGATCGACAGAGACCGAGATCGATTGCTGGGGCCAGAACGAAACCTTCCAGCTTGGTAACCCTGATCCGTCGGTTTCGTTGTCGACGATCACGGTTCCGGTGAAAGTGCTTTCGCTGTCGTCGTCACGTGATTCGAGCTGCGTCGTGCTCGATCAACCTGGCGAGAACGTGGCGTGCTGGGGGTCGAATACCGTCGGACAACTCGCCGCCGATCCGAATACGCTGCCGTCGAGCGCTTCGCTCGTGAAGATCACAGGCGTGTCAAATGCCCGTGTGGTCTCGGCGAGCAACGACACTGGCCTGGTGTGCGTGCTCGATGCGTCGAACCAGATCTGGTGCTGGGGCGGAGACGCCGTCGGACAATCGATTCAACCCGTGAAGGCGAACATCACGGCAAAGGCATTCTCGGTAGGTGGAAGCTCGAACGGTTTGATCACGCTCGATACTTCGGGGAACGTTTCGCACTTCCAGCACGACGCAGCTCTCGTTTGGACTGCTCGTGGTGTGATTCCGGCGTTGGGTACGGCTTCACAGATCGCGTATGGCGCACATGCGTGTGCACTGAGCACGGATGGATTGTCGGTTGCGTGCATGCGCTTCGAGTCGGGCAACCCACAAGCTCCGATCACATACACACTGCCCTCGAAGGCGAGGTCGATTCACTCGGGCGGTGATGTGACCCGATATGACCAGCCCTTTGTCTGCGCGATCCTCGAGTCGGGAAGTGTGTACTGCTGGGGCGATGACTCGTGGGGCAAGCTCGGGAACAACGCTCCTGATCTCATCAAAACGCCTGTGGTTGTCACGACGACGGTGTCGCCCAGTGATGTGTTCGTAGGCGCGAATGCCACGGCGGTTCGAGGGACGAACGGCTCGATTGTCGCGTGGGGCGATTCGGTTCCGTGGTTCAACGATCACCTCGAGCATGCAGCGTCCGAGGGGTTCGAGGTCGTGGGGGCGAACGCCAGCTCGTATTCACTTCGCGAGGGGCCGTACGGCACAGCTTCGTATCTGGTGGGTACGCCGTCTCAGGTGCTGATCGGAGGCACGTTGTCGGGTGGACAGCGATTGCTCTCAGGCTCGCTCGTGCCGATTGAGGCCATCCCTGGCCCGATGTTGATCTCGGGATCGACGGCGTTGCAGCGAGCGTAACCGCGTGGGTTCGAGGTGGGTATACGAACCCGTGGTCGTTGGTGCCGACGGCCCCTCAGAACGATACGCTCGAGACGCTCTCGACACCGGGGGTCTCGCCGACGAAGCTCTTGTACAACTCGGGATTGTACAACGACCTCCAAGCCCAGCTGTGTCGTGGGCGGAGGACGACTTGCGTGTTGGGGTGACAATGCGCGCGGCGAGTGTGCGGTCGACCCCAACGTGAGCCCGAAGCTTGGCGCCCCCACCGTCGTGCAAATCGAAGGGCAAGATCTGACCGTGACGGATGCGTGTACGGGACGCTTTCACACCTGCGCATCAACGCCCGCAGGCGAGGTGTATTGCTGGGGCGTCAACAACTTCTTGCAAGTCGATCCGACGGCGAGTGATCCCTATGGTTCGACCTTCGCTCCGGTGCTCGTGACAACGATGAGCACTGCGCCGCTGCTGACCTGTGGCGACAATCACACCTGTGCGTATACGTCGACCGAGGCTCGTTGCTGGGGCTCGAACGTACATGGCCAGCTCGGCGACTCGGCCTTGACGTGGGCACACTCGCGCACACGGTCGTGCAGGTCGGCAACATGCCGCCTTCTGGGTACAACGCGATCTCGTCGATCGTCGCAGGGCCGGATCATGCCGTGTGCGTTGGTCACCAAGATGGGTGGCTCGGCCGTGGCGTGTTGGGGCTCGAACCTGCGTAACGCGATCGGAGTGGGGCAAACGGGGTTGTTCTACTACCCGCAGCTCGTTCAGGGGTTGAGCCCGTTACCCATGCTTCTCGAGCGAGCATCGCCATCACGATCAGACCCGTGAGAAGCACGGGCGCCAGGTCGCTCAAGACGCGAAGCGATGTCCAGAACGAGGCTCGGCAATAGAGCAGCACACACGAGTGAACGGCAGCTCGTCCCACCCACGCGAGCAGACTCACGACGAGCACATCTCGACGAAGCTGTGTGGGCAGCTCGCGCAAGAAGCACACGAGCACCAGCAGCGCGGTTACGATGTATTTCCAGGTGATGCAAAGGCCGATGCGAAGCTGCGAAGGCTGCTCGTCTCCCCATACGCCAGCGCCGAGGTCCATGCCGGCGAAATCGAGACCGGCTTGAAGGCCCATTCGGAGCAAAAATCCGATGCCGAACAGCACGAGCGCCGAGACACAAGCGGACCAAAGTGGGTGAGCCACGGGGCTCTCGGGGGTGGGGTTCCGCTCGGTCGATACGGCATCGCGGATCAACGAGCCTGCTCCTTCTGCGGCGATCAACGCGCCCAGCACGGCGAGCAGCTCGATGCTTCGTGAGACCATGGCATACGAGGCGAGCAAACAGGCGAGCGCGAGTGTCCAGCGTTGTTGTCGAAGCAACGCGAGCGTGAAGATCGGTCCGCCGATCATGATCAGTTGAGCGGCGAGCGAGCCAACGACGGGGCGAAGCAAAAGTGCGCCGATCGACACCACGATGGCGATGACGAGATCAGAGCGACGAGGTGCGGGGTCGCGATCGCGAAAGCCGAGCCAGAGCCAGAGCGCCGCGAGCACGAGCATTCCACCGCGGTACACGAGCTTGGCGGCGAGCTCTTGGCGGATGGGGCCATCTTGCACGATGCCGAACACCACGAGACAGAGCGAGCCGAGCACGAGCATCACGAATCGCTTGGTCCAGCCTTCGGGAACACTGCCGCGACGGGCCAACCATGCCCACAACCCGCCACCGAGGAGCAAGCTCACCAAGGCTTCTGGTTGTGCGTTGGGTGGGTATGACCAGGCAATCGCCCCAGGAAACAGGGTCGCGCACAACAATGGCCAGGCAGTGAATGCACGCGCTCCGAGAGACGGACGCACCGCACCGAGCAAGAGCGCCGCATTCCCGCCGACAAAGAGCACCGCACGAATCACGTTGTGAAAGGGTGGCGTGACCTTCTCGACCTCTCGCGTGAGCACCACGATGATGAGACCAAGCAGCACGGGGGCGACGAACGCGAGTGGCTGCGCAAAGCCGCCTTTTTTCTCGGCGATTGACGCCAAAAGCGGCGTGACCGACAGCATCAACACGACGAGCACGATGGCAGCGAGCAGCATCACACTTCGCGAAGAGTCGTCTTGCCCGCGATCGACCTCGGCGTCGTAGTGACGAGCAGCGAGCAGGGCTGCCTCTGACTTCGCTGACACGTTGTTCGATGCACAAGGTTGAAGCTGACGATCGAGCTCGGCGGCGACATCAGGACGACCTTCGGCGCGAGACAACCCGGGCAAGCGCGCCACATCGGCGCAGCGGATCTCGGCGGCTCGCTCGGCTGGGACATCGAGCAACTCGGAGGCGACGGTACCGCGGCCGTGAGCCGGGCCAGGTACACCGAGCACTGCGGCCATCGTCGGCGCGACGTCGACCTGCTCGTATTTCAAACCTTCGCGCGACTTGGCGATACCCGGGCCGAATGCGAACAACGGGGTGCGGCGTACGTTGGCGATGTCAGTGCCGTGAGCTCCGGTGTCGGTGGCGCCGTGATCGCTGACCACGAACACCGTTGTGTCGGGGGGGACTTGCTGGAGAAACTTTTCGAGATCGGCATCGAATACCTTCAAAAACGAGAGGTATTTGCTCGATGCGGTGCCGTACGCATGGCCTTGGTGATCGGGTGAAATCACGTGTGCGACCATGAATGAAGGGCGAGGCTCGGCGGTGAGCATTCGGCTTGCTGCGTCGAGCATTTCGACGGAGTTGTCGGTCTCGATCGAAACGTCTTTGTCGTCGAGATACTCGCTGTCGAAAGGGTCGTAGGCTTGTCGCCAGGTTTGATCGCCGACAAGACCCGTGCGCAGACCGGCGCTTCGCACGTTCGCGACGATGCTGTTGAAGCCCATGTTTTTCGCATGGAGGTTCAACACCACGTGAGAGAAGTCACCGCGACGACCTGTGCCGAACGAGAAGATGGCCGCAGAGGTCATGGTCACGCGTGACGCGGTGACCTCGGCATGTGCGTGCTCACGCATGCGGCGAGCGAAGTTTGGCGCCTTGCTTTCGTCGGTGGCGTAGTCGTAGCGAAGCCCATCGACGACCACGAGAAGCACGTGGTCAGAGAGCTTGGTCGACGCTGGCGCACCGGGAGAAAACGGCGCCGCCGTGCGGCCTGACATGATGGTCAACAGACCCACGCCAATCGTGGTGGCGACCACAATCAGCGAGGCAAGCAACGCCAAGTAGGTCGTCCGCTTCGACATGGGCGGCCGGGGTTATCATTTTTTTCGCCCACCGGGGGAAGGTCGCGCGCGTGGCTCGGGTAGGAGGCGCGACGGGGCGCTTTGCCTTGAGGGGTTGCGTTGACGTAAGCGCGCTTTTCGAGCCAAAAATGCCTGCAAAGTGCTCGATGTTTTCGTTGCTTGCGTTCCACCCTCCATGCAGGATTGCAACATGACCATTCGTTCAGCCTTCTCTCATCTTTCGTTGGCCGTGGTGCTCGCAGGCGCAGCCCTGATTGCCCCGGCATGCAGCAGCAAAACCGAGGACACCACGGGCACGGGCGGAAGCTCTGGCTCGTCGGGCTCAGCAGGCTCAGCCGGAAGCGCGGTGACCTGCGCGGATCAGGGCGGAGAGTGCCCCACCGGGCAGACCTGCTGGGTGAACTCGGCGGTGACCTCGTTCGAGTGTTTGAACTCGACCGCGGGTGTTGCAGAAGGCGATGCATGTAACTCGGTCGCGGGTACGCCTGGCTGTGGAGATGGGCTCGTGTGCGTCGCCACCACCTCGAGCACGGATGGTACGTGCCGAACCTGGTGTGATCCGTCGATTGCCGGCAAAGGCTGCGGCGAAGGCTTCTCGTGTCAGCCGTACTCGCTCACCGGCACGTTGAAGTTCAACGCATGTGTTCCGACGGGCACTGGCGGAACGGGCGGCACGGGCGGAAGCGGCGGCTCTGGTGGTAGTGGTGGCTCAGGTGGCAGTGGTGGCACGGGCGCAACCGGTGGCTCAGGCGGCTCCGGCGGTTCGGCTGGCTCGGGTGGCACCGGAGCAACGGGTGGCTCGGGCGGTTCGGGCGGCGCTGGTGGCTCGGCGGGTGCTGGTGGAACGGGCGGTTCTTCGGGCGCTGGCGGCACGGGCGGAAGCGGTGGCGCAGGCGGTGCTGGCGGAACGGCCGGCACTGGTGGCACGGCCGGCACCGGTGGTACTGCTGGCTCGATGTGATTCGTTCTTCGTGTGATTGAAGAGTCGTCGGGGGGCGGCTCTTTTGCTCGCGGGGGCGAGCCTTCACAAAACGTCGCACGAGGCGGTTGTTGCGCTACGAGGGCGGCTCGATGAGCCCAACGATTCGCCCTGCTTGCCTCGACGATGTGCCCAAGCTCGATGCGATCGATCGGCGCATTTGGGATGCCCGTTCTACCCCTGCGCCTCTGCCGCTCGGAGTCATTCCGTTCGACCTCCATTTGCCGCTTCAAGACACGTGGGTGGCAGCGATCGAGAGCGACATTGCGGGCTACGTCACGATTGGCTCGCGTTCATCGCTCACGAGCAATCAACACGTTTGTATGATCCGCGTGCTGGGTGTCGATCAGGCTTTTCAACGGTGTGGCATTGGTCGCCGGTTGCTCGAGGAGGCAGAGCATCAAGCTCGCAAGCGAGGCTGCAAGGTGATGCGGCTATATGTGTTGGGCTCGAACACCCGAGCCATCGCTGCCTATGAACGCGCTGGCTTTTCGATCACGGCGAGGCTCGAGGGTGAGTTCATCATCAATGGGCTTGTGGTCGACGACCTGATCATGAGTAAGCAAGTCGCGCCATGAACGATCCAAACGCTCGAGAGCTCTCCGCAGAGATGCGCGCGAGGGTGGGGATCCCCAAGCCTGCAAACGGCCCGTTTCGCTGGGAATTCGCTCTATTTCTCGTTGCCGTGGTCTCGTTGCCGCTTGCGCTCGCTGGATTGTACAAGCTCGTGCTTAGGCGGATCGTGCTGGTCGGCCTGCGATGCGATGGAGCGAGGATCGAGAGGTCTTGCCTGAAGAGCACACCTTCAAAACGGGCCAAGACACGGTGGGTCATGTCGTTGCGGCTTTAAGCCAGGCGAGCGTGGGGTTGGTCACATCGTACGCGTCGATTTTTCCGCCAACGGAACATCCACGACCGCATCAGTTCAGGGGTTGCCCATTACACTGAAAAGGGTTGACGCCCGGCGAAGAGGTGTGGTGAGGTTCGACCCGCTGGCCGCCTGATGCTTGATTTGGGCAGAACTGGCTCGGGCGTGCGGTCGCTTCCGAACGACGAGCTGAATCGTGATGAACGCTGGCGCATTGGCAGGGTGCGTGGTTGTAATGCGCCCCCGGAGGCACCTTGCGCGCACTCGTCTTTCAACTCTCCGTTCCCAAGTACATCGCGTCCCTCGCCACGGGTCAAGGTCGTATAAGCTGCAGTACGGCAAGCTCTTCCTCTTGCCTGTCGTTGCGCGATGTCGAAGCGCCCACGTTGCCTGGTGATGGCTGGGTGACGCTTGCCCCGCGTCGCACCGGTCTATGTGGCTCGGATCTCGGCACGATTTTCTTCAAACAAAGCCCGAGCTTGTCGGTCTTTGCGTCGATGCCTTGTGTGCTTGGTCACGAGATTCTCGCCGACGTCGTCGAGGTCGGTGCAGGCATGCGAGGCAAGGTCAAAGAGGGCGATCGCGTCGTGGTCGACCCTGTCTTGTCGTGTGAGGTTCTGGTGGTGCAACTCAGCCCTGTCACCGCTGCGCGATCGGCGAGTACGGCACCTGCCAGCATCACGGCGACGGACAAGGCCCCATCCTTGGTTTTTCAGCCCGGTGGTTTTGCCGAGCGAATGGTCGCCCACGGCTCGCAGATCTTCAAGGTCGCGAGCTCGGACGACGACGACCGCGGTGTGCTCGCTGAGCCCGCTGCCGTGCGTTCATGCCGTTCTCGCGCACCCTCCTCGCGACAACGAACGCATCCTCGTGATCGGTGGTGGAGTGATCGCGTTTTTGACGGTGTGGGCGATCCGAGAGCTGTTCCCGACCTGTGAGGTCACGCTTCTTGCGCCAGAGCCCTATCAACGTGAGCTGGCTCAGAAGCTTGGGGCTCACGAGGTGCTCGGTGATGCTCCGCGAGACCGATTGCCGTTCGAGGTTGGGCGTCGATTGGGAACCCGCGAGCTGCGTCCTGTGATCGGCCGAGGCTTTCTCGCTGGTGGCTACGATCGCATCTTCGATTGCATCGGTTCGCCCGAGTCGCTCGACGATGCGTTGCGTGTGGTTGGCCCTGGCGGAACGCTCGTGTTGGTCGGTGCGGCTGGCATCAACCCGAACCTCGATCTCACCACGGTGTGGACCAAAGAGGTCAAGGTCGAAGGCACGGCGTACTACGGCTACGAGCGGTACAAGAACGAGCGACGGCGTACCTTCGACATCACTCTCGAGCTTCTCGCGGGCACGTCGCGTCCGGTTGGCGATCTCATCACGCATCGCTTTCCGCTGGATGAATACGCTCGGGCCATCGAGGTGAATCTCGATCGTCGCGGAACCCGCAGCGTCAAAGCGGTGATGTCTCCATGACTGACGTGGTGTGCTCGCGCTTGTGTTGGTCTTGATGGCGATGGGCACCGCCTCTGCGTGCTTTGAATCGCGAGTTCCTCAAGGGCCTTTTGGTAAGCCGATGCCAAGCGCATCTACGTCGGCTGAGCCTCTCTGATCACCAACGGATCGAAGTGATGTCGTCGCGTCCTCCTTTGCATGTGATGGTTCCGGTGGGTGCGGTCGCGATCGCAGGCATTGCGATGCTCACGCTCGCGACGCCGAGGCCTATCTTTGGCGTTCGCGTCTTCGGCGGCCCGACCGATGCCACCACGAAATCGACCATCTGACTCGAGTGCGTGAAGCGCGATGTTGGCATCGAAGAACCCATCAAGATGATCGACCTGCTCGTCGAGGTCGGCGAGGTTCAGCGGGTCGTCAGTTGTGGTGTCGATGGCTCGACGTTCATCACGCTCGAAGAAGGTACGCCCGCGGGTCGCAAGCACGTTCGTGTGGTGAAGAACGCGGGCAAGGCCGAAGGCGTCGAGCTGATGGCCGAAGGCGACGTCGATATCTCGTCAGCGACCTGGCAAAAAGGCCGTCAAACGCTCCCCACCGCCGTACAGGTTGGCTCCGCGGGGCAGCGGGTGTTGACGGGCAACATCGACGGCGGAGCGCTCGTGATGAACCAATGGACTCCCATCTGGCTTCGTCCACCTGCGGGTGCTCCTGAGGTCAATGGGCTCACGCTCACGGCCGAGGGCGCTGATGTTCGTCCGCCTGAAAAGAGTGAGTCAGGTTGGCTCGCCATGGTGCGCGCTGGGTTCGTGTCGAGCACCCTGTCGCTCAAAGACTCCGAGGGAAACTCCTGGGAAATTCGTGCTCCGGTTCGCACGGCTCCATTCGCCGTCGTGATGCTCGACCCTCAGCGCTCCAAAGCGTGGGGCGAGCGTCGAGCAGGGTTCGTGAACTTCAACGTCGAGTCGTCGTCTGGGCGCAAGCGTGCGTACGCTCGTGTCGAGAACGAGAACGGAATTCACGATGCGTTGATGGCCGAGCTCGAGAAGAGCGACACGGCCAACCCGACGACCTCGGCGAGCATGATGATCTCGGTTCCTGCTGGCCCTTCGTGGCTCGTCGTGAGTGCTGAGCCTGGCGCTGCTGGCAGCTCGGCGGTGTCGATTCCGATTGGCGGCGCCACCCCAGCGACCGATGGGCGCATGACGCAGGATGCTCGCTGGCTCGATGGCGTGTCGATGAAGAGCCAGCTCGAACGAGAGCGTCTGTCGTGGGTCACTCGTTCGGTGGTGGTGTTCGTCGCGCTCGCAGCGTTGCTCGAAGCGCTGATCCTGATCGAGCGAGCCAACGAATCACGACGCAAGCTTGCGGCTCACGTCGCCCTGATGAACGAGAACGCTCCGAGAGATGAGATCACCTCTCTCGAAGAGCGACGTAACTCGCTTCGTGTCGCCATCATGCTCGTCGGCGTTCTGGTTGTCTTCTCGATGCTCGCGATGGCGATGATCGCGAGGATCTAACACCGCATCCCCCGACCCCTTCTCCCAACGCAAGCGTTCGGAGAAGGGGTGCCGATCGTTGTCGTGAATCCAACCGTCCGGCCCCCTCTCCGAACGCGAACGCGTTGGGAGAGGGGGATCAAGGGGGTGAGGTGCGTTAGTTCAGGCGCTTGATGATGTGGAAGCCGAAAGCGGTTTCGACGACGCCTGACACCTCGCCTGGCTTGAGACCGAAAGCAGCGTCTTCGAAGGGCTTGACCATGTTACCCTGACCGAATGAACCGAGGGTGCCCGGTGGGTTCTTGTCCTTCGAACCTGGCTCGTCGGTGTACTCCTCTGACGACAGCGCCGAAGTCCGTTCCGCTCTTGAGCTTCTTGAGCGCTCTTCCACGCGCGCTTTCGCTTCATCCTTCGTGCGCGAGATGTCCTTCGGCTTACGCTGACTTTCTTTGCCAGCATCACCAGAAGGTGCTGCGCAGAGATTCGCTCTTGCGGCGGGCGAGCACTCGCCAGCGCGGATGCATTCAGCTTCGGTGGAGCGGCGGTGCCCGCGGGCTTCTCTGCCGTTGCTTCAGCCTTCGCTTCTTTGTGAGCGGCGCTCGCCGCAGGCATGAAGAACGCCGATACCCGCCCGCCAGCACGAGCGCTATGAGCACACCGTACGGAATCCACCATAGAGGGTCGTCACTCTCGACGTCCTCTTTTTCCTCGTCTTCGTGGCCGTGTTGGTGGCTGTGCTGCTCGTCGAGATCGTCGTGGGCAGCCTTGCGTGCTTTCGCGGGACGCGCCGACGCGGGCGCGGCTTTAGGTTTGTTCATGGTCAAGTAGGTTCAGACGATTCCGGCAAATGCCCCGGTAATCACGGCGTCCGCTGACCGGCGACCGACGTTTGCCACGCGATTTTCCCGCCGTCTAGAGCCCATCCTTCAACCACCAATGTGTCGCCCGGCCACACAGGGCGTTGGTGAACTGCCCGTCGATTCGCTTCAACCGCGACGCATCCCCGCCTAACGCGCTCTTTGATCAACGCCCTCGCCGAGTAGCCATAGGTCGCCAAGCCATGCAGAATTGGGCCCTGCTCGAACCCCTACCGAGGACGCAAACGCCGGGTCGGCATGCAGCGGGTTCAGATCGCCCGACAGTCGGTACAGCAGCGCCTGCTCGGCGGCACGGTCTCTTCGACACGAAGTCGGCCGGAATGATCCTTTTCGATCGACGGGAACTCAGCCTTCGGTGGTGGTGAGCCAGCAAACCACCTGCCCCAGCGGAACGATGATCGCCCAGGTCGTCGAGTAGACGAGCTCACCCGTTTCGAGCTTGCTCGGTCTTCACCACGACCTGAGCAAACTTTTTCATGTCGTAGATTCCGACGAGGTTTGCGGTCGTCAGCAGCTTGCCTGAAGCAGGTAAATCACGCGCAAATCACCACCGACTGCGAACCGTGAACCACCATCGCCAAGTCACACTCGTCTTTGTGAGGCACTGCGCCATCGGCTCATACGTCGGGATCACCGCAAACGTGGGGTAGACCTTTCGGCCCCTTCCTCGTACAGATAATCGAGCTCATCTCGCTTCGCGCCGATTCCCAGCGCGTACAGACGAGCTGTCTTCCAATCGTACGAAAACGAAATAGGCTCCGTGGTGAAACCGATGGCGGACAGGTCGAGCGACATGGGGACGCGTTAGATGGCCGCGACAAAGCGTCAACCTTCGTGTTTTTCGCAGTGGTTGTGCCCGTCGTGGCCGCTTGTGGCGGCTCGAGCCCAAGGGCACCCTGCGACGAGCGCTGCTGCTTCTGCCTCCGAAGCACCTTCGTCTGCGCCCCCACGAACCACCGCGTCTGCGAAGCCTAGTCCCTCGGCAACGCCGGCTTCCTCCGCATCGGGCTCATCATCGTCGTCGGCGTCTCCGGCAGGTTCGGCCAAAGGCGCTGGGCCTTTCTGTTCTCGGCGCGAAAACCCACGACATCGCCACGGCCTGTTCGTGGCGCTCGGTGCTGTTGGCGCGGTGATCCGAAAGAAAGACGACACGATCTCGGTCATCAAGCTCACCGATTCTCCCTCCTACTCGTCTCGATTCGAACGACGCGACCAACTACGCGCGTACTTCTCGACCACGCTGATCGATCACGATGGCTCGTCGTTCGCGTACTGGGTTGCAGGCTCGAAATCGTTTTGGCGCAGCATCGACCCACAAGGCACGCTCTGGCACGTCGAGACGCTCACCGCTGATGCTGAAGATGGTCTCTCGGTCAGTGGGTGCGCATCACTGGATTATGGGCGGTACGTCTCGCGATGTCGTCGCGTAATGGTACGGGTCGCGCCGATCGAAAGGGCGCATTCTTCACGTCTGGATCGAGGGCGAAGGTGCTCGCGGTGTCGGCGCCGAGCAGCTTGGTGCAAGTGCGGTATGGGCGGTCTCTGAAGCTCCCTCAATGATCGGTATTCTTCGTGTTGATCAGCGTGCTGCGCGGCCCTGATCAGCATCATCAAAGGCACGATCGCCGCTGGCGGTGAGCCTCGCCGGAGGATGACTCGGTGGTGTGGATGGCTCCTGCCTCTGACCTGCTCTCGGCGGTTCTCGCTGCAATGCTCACTGGGCGACGCGCTGGTCTCGTTGATGGCGACCTACCAGAGCGGAATGAGCTTTGGTCTCTGGCGGCGGCGCCTGCTGTCGTAGGGGCTCGTCCTGTCGATGACGCGACGTGGCTCGAATACCCCAATGGTCTTGATCCGGCGATCGTACGACCGATGCAAGTCTGCGGGCGCGGAACCGCCGTGGCGGTGATCCCAACCGACAAACCAATCGCCTCGCCGAGGGCTGTCGAGCTGCTCTCGATCGAGCTGAACGGGTCGGTGCAAAGTCGTCTCGAGATCGGTCGCGCGGGTCGAATTGATCTATCTCGCAACCGGAGCGGACTGAACGGCGAAGGCTGGATCGCGTGGGTCGGAGACGGCCGCACCATGGCGCGTTCGGTGCGCTGTGGCAGCGCAAAGGGCAAGCGACCGTTAGCCCTCGATGCCCAACGATTTCGAAGCGGCCTGGTTGATCCTACGAGCAGCGAGGTTCTTGCCACTCGCAGGTGTTGGTGCCCGTGTTTTCGCTTGAGGGCTGGCATATCTGGTCGTTCCGTGCCGGGATGGTTTGATCTCGCGTCCGCCTTGCCCCTGCTGCCTCTGTGCTGCCCGCTGCGCCGAGGTGTCGTTCACCGAGCTGGTGCACGAGGTGTGGCTGGCTTTCCGATAGCGCTGGGGGCAGCCTTGCCGTTGTGGGCCCGGTCGCTGGTTGGCGGCTCGATCGATCACGTGGTCGCATCACCCGTTCTCGCCGAGCGCGAGCACGCAACGATCGTTTGCTCGCCTGTTCGAGCTGATCGTGGCGGCGTGCTGTTCTTGTCGTCAGGAGGGTTGTCTCACGCCGCAGAGTTGCTCTCGTCCGCGTCTTTACCTTCGACGCTCACGACGCCTTTCGTGCGGCATCGAGCGCTGTCTCGTCGGGTATCGGAATCGCCATCTCGATGGCTACGCCCGTGTTTGCGGTGGCATGGATGCTCGATCTGTCGCTGGCGTTGATCTCACGCGCATCGTGGCCCCTGATGCTGCAATCGAGCATGGGCTTTACCCGAGCACCGCGCTGCTGGTGCTTTTTGGTCTCACTCATGCTCGAACGCTTGTTGGTCGCGCTGTGAGCGAACGATCAGCCCGTCTTTTTTCGTTTCTCGGCGCTCGCTCGGTCGCGGTTCACCTTCGCGGTCGAGCGGCGACCGCTGGGCGGGGGCGCAGAGACTGCCGATTCTGCCGCGCCCTTCGCTGCTTTCGTGCCTTTCGTCGCTCTGCTTGCGCTCGCGGCTTTCGCTGGCTTGGCGCTCGTCGACTCGGCCCGCTTGTTCGTCCTGCTGACTTGGTCGCCTTGGCTGGCTTGGCCGATGTAGTCGACTTGCTCGACTTGGTCGTCTTGCTCGAACGCGAGGTGGTTGTCTCTTCCGCCTTGTCGGCAGAGCTTGCGACTTTTTTCGCTCGAGGTGACCTGGACTTCGATTGTGCTTCGGGAGTGCCTGCTTCTGCACCTGCACGGGCTGCTTCTTCGACCACACGAGCCGCTCGATTGGGCATCTCGAGCGTGGCCCCCTCTTCGACGTTCTCGAGGAGCTCAGCGATGATCGGGCCTGTCGCAGTATCGAGCTTGGCGACCTGACGGGGGGTACCGATCGCCACGATGCTGCCGCCGCGTTCTCCGCCATCGGGGCCAAGCTCAACGACATGATCGGCGGACGCGATCGACCAAGGATGATGCTCGATCACCACCAACGTGTCGCCGCGATCGACCAGACGCGCGAGCACCTCGTTGAGACGCGCCACGTCGCCCAAGTGCAACCCCGTGGTGGGCTCGTCGAGGATGTACAATGTCGGTTCGTGGCGGGTTCCTGCGGTGAGCTCGGCGGCTAGCTTGAGTCGTTGCGCCTCTCCGCCCGAGAGGGTGTTCGAGCCTTGTCCGAGCTGTAGATAGCCCACGCCGAGATCATCCAGCGTGGCCAACGGAGAGGCGATCTTCACGTGTGCCTTGAAGTGATCGTGCGGCCTTCGGAAGCACTCATTCGAAGAACCTCTCCGATCGAGCGACCCAGGTAGTGAATGTCGAGTGTGGCCGGCTCGAAATCAGCTCATCGCACGAAGGGCACGGCGTCACCACGTCAGTGCGTTCATCTCGTGCAGGATCGCGCCCTGGCCATCACACGTGGGGCAACGGCTGCCCTTCGGTGTGTTGAACGAGAATCGCGAGGCATCGAACCCTTTCACTTTCGCTTCAGGGCTGAGCGCGTACAACCTGCGGATTTCATCCCAGATGCCCAAGAACGTAGCGGGCACCGAACGAGGCGTGCGACCGATGGGGCTTTGATCCACGGCGACGGCACGACGAATGCCCTCGAGACCTTCGATGCGTTTGAACGTGCCCGGCTCGTCGGTTGCCAGCTTCAGCGCTTTGCGAACCGCAGGGAGCAACACCCCTCGAATCAGTGTGCTCTTTCCGGAGCCACTGACCCCCGCGATGGCCGTCATTCGCCCGTGGGGAATTTCGAGCGTGAGGTCTTTCAGGTTGTTCTCGGTGACTCCCGACAGCTTGATCCAGCGATCTGCGCGAGGGCGGGTGGCACGCGGTGGCGCGAAGGGCTGGCTGATCGCGGTTGCGGTGGGTGAGCCTGGGGCTGAAAGAACCTCGGAGGGGCTGCCTTGCGCGACGATGGAGCCTCCTCGGCGACCGCCGGCCGGCCCGATATCGACGAGGTGATCGGCTGCGCGAATCATGTCGGCGTCGTGCTCGACGACCATGACCGTCGAGCCCATCGAGACGAGATTTCGAAGGTTTCCGATCAGCCGTCGCGTATCTCGCGGGTGCAACCCGATCGTGGGCTCATCGAGCACGTAAAGCGCTCCGGTTAGGCCGCTCCCGAGCTGAGCCGAGAGTCGAAGTCGCTGCATTTCTCCGCCCGAAAGCGTTCGTGCTGCACGACCGAGCGCGAGGTAGTCGAGACCCACGCTTTCGAGAAAATCGAGTCGTCGAACGAGCTCGGGGTGAGCGGCTTCAGAGAGCCGTTGAGCAGTGCCTCGGAATGTCCAGCCGCCGACGATCTCACGTGCGGCAGAGACCGATTTCTCCATCAGCTCGTGATAGCGAAGGCCGAACATCCGAACCCCTCGCGGCAACGGCGCAAGCCGAGCACCTTCGCACTCTTCGCAGACCTCGGTGCTGCCTTCGTTCAACGCGTCTCGACCGCCTTCAATGCCGGTGCCTTCACACGCTTCGCATTGCCCTTGTTTCGTGTTGAACGAGAACCAACGAGGGTCGATCTCTGAGACGCCTGCGCCGCACTTGGCGCAGGTTCGTGAGGTCGAAAAGAGCAAGTCTTCTTCGCTTCGTTTGCCCTTCGCGGCGAGCCTGATCTTCAGCGCACCCTTGCCAAGCGAGAGGGCCTTGTCGAACACCGCGCGCTCGAGATTCGCAAGGACGGTGTCTTTCACGATGACGATGTCGATCGTGTGCTCGACGGTCTTTTTCAGCTTGGGCGGTGTGTCGGTGCGCACGAGCTGTCCGTCGCAGATCGCTTCGGCAAACCCTGCTCGTGCCGCCGCAGTGAACACATCGAGATAGGTGCCCTTTCGAGCTCGCACAGCAGGGGCCAGCAGTGTGCACGCTTCGGGGCGTGACTTGAGCTGCTCGTACAGCTCGCCCGGGTCTCGTGACGCAACGGGGCTGTCGCATTCGGGGCAGTGGATCTCTCCGACCTTTGCGTAGAGCAGTCGAAGATAGTGTGCGACCTCGGTCACCGTCGCGACCGTGCTGTTGGCGCCCGCTCGCGAGGTGCGCTGCTCGAGAGCGATGGTCGGCGGTACACCCGCCACCTTGTCGACGTCAGCTCGCGGCATCATCGGCAAGAACTGACGCGCGTACGGCGTGAGCGTTTCGAGGAAGCGTCGCTGGCCCTCTGCGAAGACCACATCGAACGCCAAGGTGCTCTTGCCCGAACCGCTCGGGCCGGTAACCACAACCAGGTTGTTGTGAGGGATCTCGCACGAGATCTCTCGCAGGTTGTGCTCTCGCGCATGGTGCACACAGATGTGCCCAGGACGACCGTGAGCGGCTGCGTGAGCGACCTTGGTCGACGCTGTTTTGCCCCACGGAAGGTGCCCTTCGGCAACACGGAGAATGTCGCCCTCTTTCGTGCGCTGATGGGTCGAGCGAAGTGCCTCGGCGGTCTTGCCTTTGCCCTTTTCACGCAGCGCAGTTGGTGTGCCCGTATCGACGACATGACCGCCCAAACGACCAGCGCCGGGGCCGAGATCGATGATCCAGTCTGCTGCGGCTACGAGGTCTACGTCGTGCTCGACCACGACCACGCTGCCGCCTTGCTCGACCAAAATGTCGAGCGCTTCGAGCACGTGTTGAACATCCTCGGCGTGCAAACCTGCGCTTGGCTCATCGAGCAAAAACAGCGTGCGTTTGGCATTCGTGGTCAACGCTCGCGCAAGCTTGATTCGTTGGGCTTCTCCGCCAGAGAGCGTGTTGAGTGGCTGACCCAACCGAAGGTACCCGAGGCCGAGTGCGATCAACGGACGCAACTGTCGCGTGATATCGGCGTCATCGGAGAAGAGCTCCATCACACGAGATACAGGCATCTCGAGCAGCTCGGAGACGTCGTGCCCGCGATGTTTGATCTCGAGCACGCGAGGCTGGAACCGTTTGCCCTGACACGTCGCGCATACGAACGTGACGTCGGCCAAGAACTGCATCTCGACGGTTTCAGAGCCTTCGCCCGAGCAGGCTTCGCAGCGCCCGCCCTCGACGTTGAACGAGAAGTCTCCGGCTTGAAGGCGAGCAGCGACAGCAGCGGGCTCGGCGGCGTATCGAGCACGGATGCCATCCCACGCTCGCGTGTAGGTCGCAGGGTTACCGCGTGAGGTGCGCCCGAGTGGTGACTGATCCACCAGCACGACCTCGCGAATCGTGTCGATGCCCTCGATGCTGTCGTGTGCTCCCGGGGCATCGACGTCGAACGAGCCTCGGGCTCGTGCGATCACGGGGTAGAGAATGTCGCGGATCAACGTGCTCTTGCCCGAGCCGCTTGGCCCGGTGACCGCACAAATGACCCCCAGCGGGATCTCAACGTTCACCCCGCGCAGGTTGTGCTCGCGCGCGTTTTTGATCTGAATCCAGCTCTTCGCGGTGCGCGGCACACGCGTGGGCATCTCTTTCGAAAGCGCTCGCCCAGTGGGCGTGTCGCCGCGTGATGCGAGCGTCTTTGGCGCTCCGTCAAAAATCACCGTACCGCCGCGATCACCTGCCCCTGGGCCAAGCTCGATCACGCGATCCGTGGCCAAGATCACCTCGGGATCATGCTCGATAACGAGCACGGTGTTGCCTTGAACGGCAAGCTCGCGCATCGCGTCTTGAAGCGGCGGAATATCACTCGGGTGCAAGCCCACCGTGGGCTCATCGAGCACGAACAGCGCACCGGTCAACGAGGTACCGAGCGCAGCCGTCAGCGAGACTCGTTGGGCTTCTCCGCCCGACAACGTACGCGCTTGTCGATCGAGCGTGAGATACCCAAGGCCCACGCGCGAGAGGTAGCCAAGCCGCGCCATCAGCTCGGCCTTGGCCATTTGACCCTGTGCCGATGAGCTCGGTAGCGCGTTCAGCTTCTCGAGCGCGTCGCGAATCTCCATGCCGTGCCAATCGGCGAGGTTGTGACCCGCAACCACGTACGCGAGCGAGGTCGGGTTGAACCGTTTGCCATCACACGTGGGGCACGTGTCGTACGAGCGGTAGCGCGAGAGAAACACGCGCACGTGCATCTTGTACGTTCGGCCTTCGAGCCACTTGAACCAGGCCAATACTCCAGGGAATTTCCCCTGGCTCCAGGTGCCTTCTCCCTCGATGATCAGTTTCTTGTGCGCGTCGGACAACCCCGCCCACGGCACATCCATCGAGATGTTCTTTCGACCGCAAAATTCAGCCAGCAGCTTGCGCTCTTCGGTCGCGGTGTTGCCTGACCACGCGCGAATCGCTCCGCGTCGCAGCGTGAGCTTGGGGTTCGGGATCACCTTGCCCCAGTCGATGCCGATCACCCGACCGAAACCGCGGCACTCAGGGCACGCGCCGACAGGCGATTGAAACGAGAACATCGACGGCTTGGGTGGTTCGAAAAGCTTCGCGCACTTCGGGCATGACAACCCTTTGGCAACGCGAACCTCTCGTGGATATTCGTTGTCGTCGCGCTCGGGCATCGCCGAGACCACACGCGCAACCCCGCCGCCTCGCGCCCACGCTTGCTCGAGCGCCGCTGACAATCGCGCTCGATCTTTCGAGGTATCGAGTCGATCAATCACCACATCGATTCGACCTTTGATGACCTCACTCGGACGCACCTCATCGATGTCTCGAAGCACCCCATCGAGCATCAACCTGCGGAACCCGTCTTTGGCGAGCTGATCGCGGACCTCGAGATATTCGAGCGAGCCCGCAACCGGGTGGGCATAGGTGACAATCGCCCGACCCGGCTCGAGTGCTTCGACGACCTCATCGGCCGCTTCGTGCGGATCCGTCCAGCGCGCTTCGACCTTGCACGACGCACAAACAGGCATCGCCTCACGCGTGAACAACGCCGACAAGTACGGCTCGATGTCTGCCATCGTGGCCACGGTCGATCGCGAGCTCTTCACTGGTGCTCGTCGATCGACTGCTACCGCTGCGGGCACCGGGTCGAGCGATTGCACCGGCGGACGATCAAGACGCTCGAGAAACTGCCGCGCGTACGGGCTGAAGCTCTCGATGAATCGACGTTGCCCTTCGGCGTACAACGTATCGAGCGCCAACGATGACTTGCCCGCCCCCGAGACCCCGACAATCGAGATCAGCTCGCCCGGTGAAAGCTCGAGATCGACACTGCGAAGGTTGTGGGTTCGAGCCCCTGAAAGTCGTGTTGTAAGAATGGTTCGAGGGTGCACCTTCCCCTGCCCTGAGCAGTGCGCTGCTAGGGAGGAATGTGGAGAGGGGAGCGCGCTAATTGCCCACCTTTTCAGCGCGAAACAACTGAACACCTAAACATTTTTTCAGGTGTTCGGTGCGCGCCTCCTGGCTTCGATGCGCCAACGCCCCCCAGCGCTCGCATCGACAACGTGTGAGCGCTCGTCAGCTCGGACAACGACCGATGACGAGACTCACGAACCGTCGGTCAAACGATGAGGTCGGCAAAGCGCCAGCGCACCAGTGCCGAGGCGACATCACGCGTTGCGGAACGCTCGTACCCGAACTGGTCGTGCATGCGCGTCACGACACGTTCGATTTCGTTGATTCGCGCGGTATCGAGCTTCGAGCTCGCTCCGTCACGCAAGAACAGCGACAGGTCGCGGCACAGCAACGCGACAGCCTTGCGGCGCTCGGCAAACACCGTCGCTCGCATCTTCTTCACATGCTGCGGGAACACCACCAACGGCTCGATCTTCTCGCCGGGATGATCAATCGCCCATGCCGCAATGCCCGAGATCATCTGCTTTCGGAAGTCTTCTGCCGAGCCTGTTACCTCGAGCAGCTTCTCGACCTCAGCCATCATGCGCACGTCGGGGTCTTCATAGGCGCCCGTGAGCTTGTTGCGAATTTTCTCTCGCTTCACCCACACGCTCACATGCGACACGTAGCGGTCGAAGAGATCGCTGTACACGCCCTCTTCGACCAGGCCGCTCGACTGCCGCATCTCTTCTTCCCACGAGTCGAACAGACGCTCGCGGAGTAGCTCGAGCATCGCGGTGAAGTCGTGGTAGCCGCCGGGCAATGGCTTCTCTTGTAGCCAGTCGAACTCAGCCTTGCGCGAGCACAAATCGCGAAGCTCTTCGAGCACCGCCAGCGGCGACACATAGTCGAACTGAGGGTCTTGCGCGGCGTTGAACAACACCACTCGCATCTCTCGCGGGCTTGCTCCGATGCGCCCTTCGTAGATCGGGTAGGCCTCGCTCTCGTTGTAGAAGTCGCCGACTCGGGTTCGCAGCAGCTTGGCCGACTCTGAGTCGAGTTTTTCGGGCACAATCCCGGTCGCGTACAAGTCCATCTTTTCGACGGCCGACAGCGAGCCCGCAATGTTCGCGAGGTCTTTCGGAAGTCGATCGGGGTTGGGTTTACGCATGCGAGTCAGCACCGCAAACATCGCTGCGATGCGCGTCGTATGTGGGGCCACCGGACGCTTGATTTGCGGCAGGATCTGCCCGTCGTAGATCGATTGCTCGTCGAGATACGAGAGCAAATACGGAGCTCGGATCAACTCGAAGCGTCCGCGAAAGCTCGGGTACTCAGGGTGCTCTCGGAACGCGTCGAGATGCACCTCGTTGGCGCTGCCCATGAGCACGCAGTTGAGCTGCACGTTCTGCTGATGCAGAGCAACCTCGCCGGTCTCGACCGTGAGCTGAAGGTATTTGAACGACTCGAGTGGGCGCTTGAGAATGTCGCTGTACTCGAGCAACCCTCCGTGCGCGTCGATCAGCTCGCCGTGTGCCTCGAACAGGGTTTTGGCTTGAAGCGACGTGGGCAACGACGCGAGAGAACGATCCGCCGTAAGCTGGCGCTCTCCTGCGTCGACACTCATCTGCGGGCCGAGTGTGACCGCGCCCAAACGATAGTGGTGCGAGATGAAGAAACGCTCGACTTGAACGTGCCGCAGCACCTCACGCAGGTTGCCGTTGTACTGAAGCAGGAGGGCTTCGAGCACTTGCTGATTCTTGTGCGAAAGGCGTCCGCGCAAGAGCCAGTCAGGGGGGGCCTCTGTCGAGCCTGCTTCGCGAAACATCTCGCTCAGAAGCTGCCGTCGCTCTTCTGCCGGAAACAGAAAGAGCGGATGGTCACGGATCTCGATCAGCAAACGCGCGTCGATCTGCGTCTCGTCGAGGTGTGCGTAACTCGTGCCCGCATCGGCCTTGCCGCCTCTCGCTTCACCACCAAACCCGCTCGCGCCACGCACGGTCTTCGTCGTCGGGAACACCCAATGAAAGCGATACAGCGCGCCTTCAGGAAGGGTCGAGTAATGCTCGAGCGCGCGGATGATGCACGCGACCACCGTGCTCTTGGCTGACCCGTTGGGGCCGTGCAGAAGCACGAATCGATTGGGGCGGCCTTCGCGCGCGAAGTTCGACAAAATTCGGTAAATTTCGTCTTGAATCGCCTCTTGCCCCACGAGCGCATCGCGGCGCTGTGATGGGTCAGTCTCCCACGGGAGATCGAAAAGATTGAAGCGTGTGAGCTCTCCCCACGGCTTCGAGATCTTGCGTGTCCCGTAGTGATCGAAGACATCTCGCAAATACCTCGATGCATCGCGGGCGAGCCGTACTGGCTGCTGCGCGAACTGCTCGAGGTATTCGTCAAACGAGAGAAGTTGCCTTCCCTCACGATACCGCGTCTCGACTCCATCCGTGATCGCGGCGAGGGCTCGTCGCACGCGTTCTACCCGTTCGGTTTCGCTCATGCAGGTGGCTCGGTGGTAGCACGACCGCACTCGCGACGGATCGCCTTGTGCTCGATCGATCGTCTCAAACCCAAGCGCCGACGATGCAGAGCGTCGCAATCACCTGTCGTTCGCCAGCTTCGTTACTCACCGAAATCGGTCGACCCGGAATCGCCCGGCTATAGCCCTGATAACAACACACCACATTGTTCGCGACGCGCCCTGTTACAGGGCCTTTGGTGATGTTCGCGTAGGTCCACTCTTGAAGCTTTGGCGACCCTCTTGCGGGGCAGCCTGCTGGCGGAGAGTAGAAACAATAGTTGTAGTTCGAGGGCACCGTGCTCGGGTGCTCGGCCCACGAGCCTGGCGTTGGCTTGGGCTGGACGGTCACGGAGGCCACAGCATTCGCCTCCGTCGAAGCCGTCGCTGTCACGCGTGGTGACGTCGGCGCGCTCGACGCTGATGCCGAGGCGATCGTCGTCGCAGACACACTCGCGCTCGATGTGCTCGTGGGCGTCTCTGCAACGGTTCGTTTTGCGCTCGCCGTGGGAAGCGGCGTGGCGCCTGGGATCTCAGAAATCGAAACCCCAGGCTCTGTCGCTACACATGCACCGGCCCCTGCGGCAAGGGCCAGAAGCACCGCACGTCGATGCGCAAAACGAGGGTTCACTTCACCGGCACACTCAGCTCGAGATCGAGCTTACCCATTTCGCACTGAGCATCGGTGCAGAAGCCGAATGAGAACTTTCCGGCCACCGTGACGTTGCCCGTACGGTTTGGCGTAAAGGGAACTTTCAGCGAGAGCTTCGTGTGCTCGAGTGAGCCCGAGTCTTTGCCGACTGGGCCTTTGTAGGTCGCTCCGTCGCCGCCGTTGGGAGAGAACTTGTGCGGGTATTCGGCGTTGACGTGATAGTCGCCCTTGGTCTCGAGATAGACCTCGAAGACGCCCTCTTTGCCGTTGGTGTACTCGCCCACGGGTCGAAGCTCGACGAGGTAGCGACTGTCATCGACCTTTGCCCCCGCCTTCACCGCGCCGCCTGTCTCGGCCGGAGTGCTCTTCGATGCCGACTTGTCGCGGCTCTGAGCGGCTTCGCTCTGGTTGCATCCGTACGCAAGAAACACGGTCGACGCCGCGAAAAATGACGAGATGAGCAGTCGTTGTGCGCGAGATGAGGACATGGGTCGAGACCTACCACGCACATCGCGTCTTGGGCAGTGCGCCTTCATGACCAATCACGAGATCCTTGGATTGACGCGACGCGGTCAAACAAGCCCACCGTGAGTGGACGGCCTTTTTTCACCGCGTAACCCGGATCGAAATAACAACATCGCACGTAGGGCGTCGGCGACGCGTTTGGGTTGGGAGGCTCGTACGGCCCGGCCGTAATCCGCGTCGCCGAGGTACCAAAGTGCACGGCCAACTGGCTCGACCCGAGCTCGGCGCATTCGCTTTCGCTGGGCCCTCGTGAGTAGCAACGGTTGTACGTTGGCTCTGCCTGTGCGGCCGCCGTTGCTGTGGCGTCGGGCCTTGGCCTCACCGTGGCGCTCGCCGTGCCGATCGGCTTTGGACGCGATGAGCTCGAAGCATTGGGCGTCGAGTCGATCACGACCGTGTCGGCGTGATCTTGTGCGGTGCCCGGGTGTTTCGGGTCGGTCGAGCCACAGGCCGAAAGTGAAGTGCCCAATGCCGTCGCGCCCGAGGCGGATACCAACGCGATGAGTGTCGAGCGACGATGAGTCAACCACCCCATACGCAACATCGTACGCTCGATGCGGTGCTTCTCAGAAATGGATCTTTTCGTTCGATGAATCACTCGCGCGTGAGGCTCTGGATCATCGCGATATGCGCTGGAAATCGCTTCACGAGCTCTGCGCGCGACGGCATCTCGAAGTCGGCAAAATCGAAGCCCGGCGCCACCGTGCAACCGCACAATGCGTGAGGGTACAACCCACCGAGTGGAACCGCTGCCTGCCATACTCCGGCAGGAACGACATGCTGAGGCCGCTGCCCTGACGAGAGATCTCGGCCCAGGATCACTTTTTCGTGGTGACCCGCTTCGGTCAGCATATGAAGCTCGACCGGAGCACCGTCGTAGTGATGCCAGACCTCGTCTGAGCTCACCTTGTGCAGCGCCGAGAACACGCCAACAGGCAGCAAAAAGTAGATGGCGGTCGAAGCTGCACGCACTCGCTCTGCAGTGATGTTGAGCTGCTGAGACGATCGAAACGTCTCGCGGTAGTGACCGCCCTCTGGGTGTGGGGCCAAACCCAGCTCGCGAATCAGGGCTTCAGTGTCCGGATGCATCTCGCTGTCGTATCGAATCCGCGACCCCAAGAACAATCCTCTTCGTGACGCGCCTTGTCTTCGCATCGGCTGCACGGTTTGCGTGTATGAAAGGGCCTCCTTGCTTGGGCCGTCGAATTGGCGAAGTGGCCCAAGTGTTGCTGCCTCTGGCTGGTGTCGCTGCACACCAACGAAGGAAGTCACTGCCATGATCCCCCCACGTTTGATTCTTGTTCCGATCGACTTCGAAGAGGTGTCCGACCACGCACTCGAGCACGCCATCGGTCTCGCTTCGGCGCTGAAGGCAACGGTGCACATCACGCATATTCTTCAGCTCCCTGTGTACAACTTCCCCGATGCGAGCTTCCTCGCTTCGCCCGAGCTGATCGCAAGGTTGTCGACCTCGGCGCAAACGCGAATGAACGCCGTGTTGGCCAAGCTCCAAAACAGCGGCGTGACGATCGAGAGCTCGTTGCGAGAAGGCGTTCCGCACGAGGAGGTCATTGCCGCGGCGAAAGCCATGAACGCCGATCTCATCGTGATGGGCACACACGGTCGCGGCCTCATCGCCCATGCGTTGTTGGGCTCGGTGGCTGAGAGGGTCGTTCGAACCTCGCCGGTTCCGGTGCTCGTCGTTCGAAAGAGCGAATCGAAATAGTCGTTTCCAAGTAACATCGCAGGCATGAGAAACCTGGTTGCTCTGCTTGCGCTCGCTTCGATTTCTCTCGCTCATTGCAGCAGCTCCGATTCGGATAGCTCGGGCTCCGCAGGCTCGTCAGGCTCGTCAGGCTCGTCAGGCAATGCGGGCTCGAGTGGCGCTGCGGGCTCGTTGGGAAGCTCGGGCTCTGCTGGCTCGTCGGGTTCCGCGGGCTCTGCTGGCGGCGGGTGTGGCGTCGATGGTCAAACCCACACGGGTGACGGCACGTACTACGCCGCAGATGGCTCAGGAAACTGCAGCTTCGACCCGAGCCCGAATAACTTGATGGTCGGGGCCATGAACCACACCGACTACGCTGCTTCTGCCGTGTGCGGGTCGTGTGTAGAGCTCACTGGCCCCACGGGGACAATCACCATTCGCATCGTGGATCAATGCCCCGAGTGCCAACCCGGAGACATCGATCTGAGCCCTCAAGCCTTCGAGAAGATCTCTCCTCTCGAAGCAGGCCGAGTCGACATCTCTTGGCACTACGTCGCCTGCGACGTGAGCGGCCCCATCACCTACCAGTTCAAAGATGGCTCGAGCCAGTACTGGACGGCGGTGCAGATTCGCAATCACCGCTACGCAATTGCCAAGGTCGAGGTCACCAAAGACGGCTCGTACGTCGAGATGACACGCGCGGATTACAACTACTTCTTGCTCGAATCTGGTGCGGGAACCGGCCCGTATTCGTTCCGAGTCACGGACGTGATGGGCAATGTGATCGAAGACACCGGCATCGCGTCGGTCGAGCAGGGCAGCTTCACCGGGGCCACGCAGTTTCCCGCGTGCCCGTGATGGCGTTCGCGACTCGTGCTCGCTAGTTTTGGCTGCTCGGCGAGTCGCGCTCGAGAACGATCGCACTGACGTGACCATCCCAGGTCGGCACGAGATCGAGTCGATGCTCGTAAGGGCTGAACTCGAACTGTGCGATCTGATGAAAACCCGGCACTGTTTTGAAGGCCCATTGTTCTTCATAAGGCCAGATCTTCGACATGGCCCGATGCGAGGCGACCACGATGTATCGAGCCTCCGTGTGCTCCGCAGCGTCAGCGTTCGAGAGCTCTCCGACAAGGCGCAGCGAGGGCTTGCCGATCTGGTGGCGAAGCTCTCCGTGCCCTCCGAGCGCGTATGCACCCATCACTGCGGTCGACAACGCGACCGAGATGCTTCGTGGCGGCGCATCGGGGTGAAGCGACGCGATGTAGTTGATCGCCCGAGCTCGTGAATCGAGTGACAGGCGCTGTGCTTCGACGCTCTGAAACGCGGTCACTGAAGCTGCCGCCACACCTGCGATGGGCAGCAGCCAACGAGGCTTGAGAAGGCCGCGTTGACCCAGTTGATCCCACAGCGCGATCGCCCCGGCACCAAAGCCTACGCACAAGATCGGCAATGCGGTGAGGTACTGGCGAACGAGATACGCGCGGTTGGGCCAGGCCATCGAGAACACGACTCCGACCGCGTGAATCACACCCAACCAGGCGATCGGTGATGGTCGTCGTAGAAGCTGAAACAAGCCATACAACGCCACGAGGCCGAGGGTCGTCGCTACGATGCGATTCGTATGCGTCGATTGTGTGAGCACGAACCCGAACGCCGCGAACAGATGCTCGAAGCCTGGCTCGCGTTCGCAGAAGGGTTTGACGTGACCTTCTCGATAGTGCCGAGCGATGCCTTCGAAATCGGCGAACGCGCGGTTCCACTCGCTTCGAACATGTGGGTTGAGCAGCACAAAAATACCGATGACCAGCGGCACCGCTATCGCCAGCAACACCCGATAGGCGAGAGGCGCGACCTTCTCCTTTGAGCCGCTGTTGCTCGTTCTCGTTCGGCTCAGCTTCGACGCGGCGAAGTAGCAGCACACCGATCGGCATCATCAGTGTGGCAAGGCCCGTGAGCTTGAACGAGAAGCAAACGCCCGACGCAATGATCGCGGCGAACGCTACCCACAGCGAGCCCGTGCTCAAGTACATGGCGCTCAACGCGAGTGTCCAGGTGGTCAGCGAAACGACCGACGCATCGGTCACCGCAAAACGCGCGTGCCACACCAACTCTTGCGCAGTCGCGTAGAGCAATGCGCTGACGACCGCGACCCTTCGATCAAAGCTCGTGGCTCGGGCTGCGAGATAGGCCGCGGCAGCGCCCGATGAGGCGATCAGCACTCCGATGGTCCGGGCGATCCATCGCAGCGAGACCTCATCCGGCGAGCTCACTGAGCCCACCGCGTGGGCGGCCTTGTAGCCAAGAACGGTGAGTCGCATCAACGGAGCGCCATAGAAAAAATTCGATGGGCTATCGTCCCCGCGGTCGATCATGCCGTGGGCGCTGGCTGTGATCAGCGTTTCATCCCAGTGGTGAAAATACGGGAGCCCCAGCCGCAGACCGAGCGCACGAAGGGTGAGCGCGAGGCCCACGATGGCGAGCACGAGCGCCACCTCGCGAGCCAGCGAAAGTGGGGTAGGGCCGATCTCTCGCTCGGGGTGTACGAGCATCGAAGAAGCCCAGCGCAAGAGTCTTTCGACAGCAGCCATCGGGTCGCGCTTATACCGCACTCGCTTCGGATGGCTTCGCAGGCATACTGCGGCGCATGATCATCTCCCGAGCCCCGGTGCGCTTCTCGCTCGGTGGCGGCGGTACGGACATCCCCGCCTACTACTCACAACACGGTGGCTTCGTCGTTTCTGCAGCGATCGACAAGTACGTGTACGTGACCGCCAACAAGCGTTTTTACCCTGATATTCGCCTTGCGTATTCGAAGGTAGAAATCGTTCGAAACGTGGACGAGATCGAGCATCGCATCTTTCGTGAGGCGTTGCGCATGACGGGGATCTCCGGCGCCATCGAGCTCACGAGCGTAGCCGACGTGCCTGCGAACTCTGGGCTGGGTTCGTCGAGCACGTTCACCGTGGCGCTCTTGAATGCGCTCCACACGTTCCGCCGTCATTTCGTCTCGTCGCAGCAGCTTGCCGAAGAGGCGTGTCAGATCGAGATCGAGCGCCTTGGCGAGCCTGTGGGCAAGCAAGATCAGTACATCGCTGCGTTTGGCAACGTGACCGCGTTGACGATCGACACCGATGGCACGGTTCACGTCGAGCCCGTACCTGCTCGTGATGAGGTGCTCGATGAGCTGCAGAATAATCTGTTGATTCTCTACACGGGGATCGAACGCCCCGCGTCGGTCGTGTTGTCCGAGCAAGTGGCTCGCGTGAAGTCATCCACGACACAAACGGTTGACGGAATGCACCGAATCAAAGAGCTTGGTCGTGAGGTCTACCGTCTGCTGGTAGACGGAGACGTCGATCGATATGGCGAGCTGTTGCACGAGCACTGGACTCGAAAGCGGATGCTTGCTCCCAGCATGACTGACTCAACGATTGACGAGCACTACGAAGCCGCACGAAAAGCTGGAGCCATCGGCGGCAAGATCATGGGCGCAGGCGGCGGTGGTTTTTTCATGTTGTACGTTCGCCCGGCCGATCGACGCCGAGTGCTCGAAACCCTTGAAAAACGAGGTCTGCGACAGCTTCGTTTTCGCTTCGATCTCGATGGAGCTCGCATCGTCGCCAACCTGCACCGGAGCTAACCTTGCTCGATCGATACGTCTCGCTTCGGGTGATTGGCCGAGGCGCTTTCGGAGAAGTCTGTGAAGCGCGTGATCAAGTCACGGGCGACATCGTTGCCGTCAAGAAGATCGAGGCGCCACTCGCCGAGCACGCGGTTGATGTTCGGGCCCTGTTTCAGCGTGCGCGCGCCTTGTCTCACCCGAATATCGTTCGGCTTCGCGAGCTGATCGAGGGGGATAATCTCTGGCATGTGGTGATGGATCGCATCGAAGGGATCGACTTGCTGCCCTACGTGCGTGGCGACCTCGAAACGATCGAGCGCGTGCCGAATATCGTGATGGGACAACGCGTCGATGACGTGGCCGGGTTTGGCCCGTGCTCGCTGGCGGGTTTGCTCCGATTGCGACGTGTGCTTCCTGGGATCGCTACGGGTCTCGCGACGCTTCACGCTCACCGCCTGTGTCATCGTGATGTCTCGGCAGCGAACGTGATGATCGAGGACGATCGGCCGATCTTGATCGACCTCGGACTGGCCTCGTCGGCTGCTGTGGGCACAGCGCAAGGTGTCGCGATGGCAGGGGCCGCAACCAACTTGCCGCCTGAAGCGGGCGATGGTGACCCTGCGGGCCCAGAGGGCGATTGGTACGCGCTGGGTGTGCTGCTCTTCGAGATGCTGACGGGGGGTCAGCCGTTCTCGGGCAGCGCTCAAGAGGTGATGATCAAGAAGCGAACGGTGCGCGCTCCTCGACCGAGCTTCGTTGTCGCGAGTGTTCCGCCCGATCTTGACGACCTGTGCGATCGATTGCTCGAGCGGTCTCCGAAGCTGCGAGCTTCTGCGCAAGAGGTGCTCGAGCGATTGCGGCGAGGTGAGGGCTCAACGACGTGATCGGCGGGCTCGTCGAGCGCGAAGTGCAACCATCGTCGCGAGCGTGACCAAGCCCGCAAACGGGAGACATACCGAGCTCACGACACCATCGCGCTACAACCACCCGAACTGGCCTGCGGGTGCTGGGCTGTTGTTCGTGGAAGCGCCGTCATCACCTGCGTCGACTCCTGCATCGACTCCGCCGTCGACTCCGGCATCGGCATTGGGGTCAATTCCGAGCTGGCTCTGCGTGACGGGCCATGACGTGACGCATGTCTGATAAGGGCTGTTGCTCGGGCATGTCGTGAGAGGGCCGCTGACCGATTGAAGCGAGGGCATCACGTCCTTCCACGAGGTGCCTTCGTCGGTGGTTCGCGCGATGCTGAAGCCGTTGACGAAGTCACTGCTGCACGCGAACAACCCGCTGGTGCTCCAGGCCAAACATGCGACCGGCAGATTCGGGTCGCGCTGAACAAAATTGTGATCGCTGCGATCGGCAAAATACAGGCCGCCCGAGGGGCCACTGAGAGCGATGCGCGAGCCATCCGGAGACAACGGTGCCGCGACGAGCTTCTGCGATCGTGAACACCGGCGTAAAGGTCTTTCCGCCATCGGTCGACAGCAAAAGTCGATCGTTCTCTGGCCATCGGTGCGCACATAAACACGATCGACGTGGGGTCGACGGCTGCGATGGAGAGACGGCAACGTTTGCGAGGCTCAGCGCCACGTTGCGCTCCCAGCTTTGGCACGCCGTCGTCGCTCACTGCGATGATGCCTTGGCGATCGGTGCCAGTGCCGGTGAAACCGCTCAGCAATTTTGCCGGGCAATGACGGAGCAATGGTTTACGGTTTCAGGAGAAGGTCTGTCCCAAGCTCGGGGCCGACGGCGTTCAGCTCACGCCGTTGTCGAGGCTCGGGTTGGGGCCGGGCTGGGGGAAAGCCGTTGCCGAGCCTGTCGATGTACGGCGACGGATAAGGGGTTCGCCGTCGATGCTGATGTCGATGACGACCTCGCCTGAGGTCTCGCTTACCTTCGAGAATGAGCACCCCCCGTCGTGGCTGAGCGTGAGACCTTCAAAGGGTGCGATCACGATCGACTCGTCTTGCAGCCGATCATGGGGTCCTGGGTGTTGGTGAACCCCATGAGCTGCCGCAGATCCAGTCGATGCACCTTTAGAGTCACGAACGATGAGCAACCCGAACGTGGTCCGAATCAACACCGAGCTTGGGTCAACTGGCCGATTGCAAACGCTCGTGGCCGCTGGGAAACTGACCGTTATGAGCGTCAAGATCTGCGTGCCACCGGCGAGAACGAGGCTCGATGACAGCGCCCATCGGCGAATCGTAGAGAAGGAAAATACACGGCGGCGAGGCCCAGCTTGGTTCGCGCGGAGGCGAGCCTGGCGGCACCGGTTTGAGGCTCTTTTTGCTGACGGGCAGAAATCCGAGACGCGTCAGGCTCGGGTATTCTTCGGTGGGTCGAGCGTTGTCGCTTCGATACAGAACGCACTCGGTCATTCGGAAACGCCGGCCGAGATCTACGGGGCCCAGCGAGTTGATCCAGGGCCGCGCATCGATGCTTTCGCGAAGGCGCGGCGTCGGCGCAGCGCAGCGCTCGACGGCGGGCTCGAACCCAAGCTCGTCGAGGTGTGCGTTCAAACGACCCGCAAGCGATGAGATCGTGCCATCGTCCTCGACGCCGACGAAGAGCACGAGCAGCTTCGAGTTGAGGGGAAATTCTCCCCGATCTGCGCAAAGGAACGGACTGGTATCGCGCAGCCTGAAACAAGCCTGCCACGCAGCTTGTCATCGAGGGCGGGAGCAAGACCGATGTCGATGTCGCCAAGAAAGCGCAACGTCACGTGCAACGGTGCAGGACCCAACCTGCGCGTGGTGCAGACGGCAGATCAGCGCCGCTGAGCAAACACTGGCGATCTTCGAGCGGCTGCGATTTTCGAGGTTGAGCGCGACGAACGCGCGCATCGTCTCAATCATCACGTACCCAGTCGTTCCGGAGATGAGATCCGCAAGCACCGGGTCTGCGGCGTGAATGCCCCGAAAGTGGATCGCGCCTCGCGTCCTGCGTGGCGACGCTGTGCTGCGCTGACGAGAACCGCGGCGCCGATATCACGCGTTTGCGCGCCTGGGGCTGGCATCGACTGGGTTCAGTTCATCTCGAGGCATCGACGACAGTGCCTGCTCAAGCCCTTGATTCGTCGTAGAAGTGTCATCGTTGGGCGCCCTGCTCAAGCGGCTTGTGCGATCAACGACTAAAGTCATCGAGCATTCATCAGAGAAGTCGGGAGATCGTAATCGCTTCCGCTGATCGAGATCGTCAGTTTGCGCTGGAGATGGTGGATCCACAGCGCGGCAAGCTGGAGGATCTCGCCCAGCGGCATGTCGTGAAGCCCGAGGCGTCGAACGTAATTTATGTTCGGCATTTTGCCTGACGTCGAGCACAGCGGAGAAGCAGGAGAGACCGGTGCCGTCGTGCGGGAAGGTCGCGGCGCCGATCTGCGTGCTTGCCAGAACGGGTCGCGAACGCACGTTCTTGAGCATCGAACGCACGAGTCGGTAGGCCGCGATGCCGTCGGTTTCGGGCAGCAAGACGCCGAGCTCGCCCTCGCTCTCGTCGAGGTACGCGACCACATCGAGATCGCTCACCACCGAGAGCAACGACTCGACAAGCTCGACCTGGGCTCGTGCGCTCGCACGGGGGCTCGTCGCGTTGTTCTGGATCACGCTGACCAGCGCGAATCGACGCCCAAAGCGACGAGCGCGATCGATCTCGCGTCCTGCCACGTCGACGAAGTATCCGAACGTATAGGCGCTCGTGGTCGGATCTTTCAGTGTGATTTCACGTGCGGAGCGTTCTCGTTCACCAGCAAGCCGAAGCGCGGTGGCGACCTGCGCCCCGATGGCGTGCAGCATCACGCCGCTTCGAGCGTCGAGGCGTGATGTTCCGCCTCCGATGAGAAGCACGCCGCGCAGCGTTGCGGCTTCGATCGGAAGTGCTGCGAGACCTCGACGAGCCGCAATGCGTTCGGCTGCCACGAGCCCTTCGATCTCGTCGAGCCAGGGTTCGTCGTCCGCTCCGCGTTTCGTGCTTGGGCCTTCGGGGTCTTCAGCCACAGCCAGAGCGGCTCGGTGCCAGGTTGGCATCGACATGGGCGGCAAGACACTCCGGGGCTCGCGTGTCGGCGAAGGGGGCGGAAGCGACGCTGTCGGCGGGCTCGACAAATGACCACTCGACGCACGTGGGTCGAGAAAGATGGCGGCTTCACGAGCGCCAAGCTCATCGACCAAGATCTCGGCGATGGCTTGCGCGGTCGAAAGTGAGCTCGGGATCTGCACCGCGCTCACGACCGACGCGAGACGCGCACACGCCTCGGTCACTCGCCTCAGCAACGAGATCTCATCGCGTGCTCGGTTGAGCTGCTCGACCTCGGCTCGGCGTGTTCGCACGTTGCTGGCCGCAGTCAGCAACTCATCGCCGGTCAGTGGCAGCGAGAACAACCCTCGTGCCCCGAGCGAGAGAGCCTGCGCGCCTGAGGCGAGCGCTTTGGCCGGCACCAGCGCGTAAATTTCACACATCGGTGTCGTGGCCGAGACGTGATGCACGAGCGCCAGGCCAGCATGATCGCCGGCCATCACGTCGATGAACGCAAGATCGAATTGCTGGCCTCGATCGAGTGTGCGCGAGGCTTCGCTCAGGTCGACGAGCGCTTCGACGATGTCGCCTTGGGCTGAGAGCACGGCCTGAAGTCGCGCCAGCTCGTCTTTGTCGGCGAGCACGGCGAGAATGCGAATCGGAAGAAACGACGGCTCGCTCACGAGAAGAGCTCTCCTGAAAAGACTCGCTTGGCCGGCCCGCGCATCGTGATCTTTAGATTCGTGTCGACCGTGATGAACAGTGCTCCGCCAGGCAGGTTCACGCAGACCTCTTGATTGGGCAACGACAGACCTTCGACAACTGCTGCAACGACGGTGGCGCACGCACCTGTTCCGCAGGCGAGGGTAGGGCCGACACCGCGCTCCCACACTCGAACATCGATACGCGTCGGGCTCACCACGCGAGCCATTTCGATGTTGCTGCCCTGAGGAAACAACCGATGCGACGTGAGCGCTGAGCCCAGCCGTTCGAACGGCGTATCGGCGGTGGTCTCGGCATGAAACAAGATCGCATGAGGGTTGCCCGTCGAGATCTTGTGGGCTCGTAGCGCCTTCGTGTTGTTCTCGAGACCCCAGGCTTGCCAGCCTTGCGATCTTGGGTCGTTGCTGTTGTCAACGATGAGCGAAGGGGTGAGCTCGAGAAGCCCTTCGTCGATCGCCGTGCCCATGTCGATCGTGACCAGATCGCCCGTGACTACGCAGTGTTTCAAGCCTGCGTCGGTGTCGATATCGAGCTCAATCGGTTGCTCGCGATCCTGTTGTGAGCGTGTGCTTCGAACCTTGTTGGCAAGGTAGGCCGCAACGCATCGAAGGCCGTTGCCGCACATCTCGGGTCGCGAGCCGTCAGCGTTGAGCACAACCATCGTGGCGGCGGCTCCGGTGCTTCGGGCAGGCAGAATCAACAACACGCCATCTGCGCCCACCCCACGATGTCGATCGCAGATGTGAACGACGCGAGGCGCAATGCGGTCGATCGATGGGTGGCTCGAATGAGCTGGGCTCGTGTGGCTTGGGTCGGTGCCCGTCTCGTCGACCAGCACAAAGTCGTTTCCGAGACCTTCGTACTTCTCGAAGCGCATGGGGTTGCCGTTCTACACCGACATGGCTCCGAGTCACACCATCGCGCGTATCGCTTCGAAACCGGTCGAACCGATTCATTGCGCAATGCGGTATCGTTGTGAGCGACGATCTCCCGAAAATTTCCTCGTGAGCAGCGCTTGACAGTCGTTGCGCCAAGCGGTTTGCTCATCGGCTCCCGTTGGGGCGAGCCCAACGGTTGTCGTCGTTGCGCGCCGTATTGCGCGCCAGTGAGGTGGACTTGTCCGTTCGAATCCCTTCCTCGTCGAAGGAACTAGCTAATTTCGTTGGGGGCGCGTGGGTAACTCCACCTGATGCGCCGATGCTTCCGGTGACCTCGCCTTATACGGGGGCACAGATCGCACGTGTGCCAATGTCGTCGGCTGACGATGTTCTGAAGGCCGTTTCGGCTGCGAAGGCAGCACAACCGGCTTGGGCAGCCACGCCGATCAAAGAGCGAGCGGCGCGTATGTTTCGATTCCGCCAGCTCTTGCTCGAGCACCTCGAGACGCTTTCACATTCAGCGGCGGCTGAATCAGGAAAGACTCTGGCCGAAGCGACGGCCGAGGTGCTCAAAGGGGTCGAGGTCGTCGAGTTCGCGACAGCGCTTCAGAATTCAGACACGGGTTCGATCCTCGAGGTCAGCCGTGGAATCACCTGCGAATATCGTCGCGAGCCCTTGGGGGTCGTGGCGGGCATCGTGCCGTTCAACTTCCCGGCGATGGTGCCGATGTGGATGTTTCCGATCGCGGTCACGCTCGGAAACGCCTTCGTGCTGAAGCCCTCTGAGAAGGTGCCGATGACCGCGTGTTTGCTCGCCGATTTGATGGCGCAAGCGGGTATTCCGGCAGGCGTTTTCTCATTGGTTCACGGCGGCGCAGAGACGGTGGCGACGTTGACCACAGCGCCCGATGTAAAGGCCGTGGGGTTCGTGGGGTCATCGGGCGTTGCGCGTCGGGTGTACGAGCTGGGCACCGCGCAAATGAAGCGAGTGCTCGCGCTCGGCGGGGCCAAGAATCACCTGATTGTCGTTCCCGATGCAGACGAAGCGCTCACGGTGCAAGCCGTGGTCGACTCGTTCACAGGCTGCGCAGGCCAGCGTTGCATGGCGGCGAGCGTGTTGGTTGCGGTGGGTGAGGTCGATGGGTTGATCCAGAAGATCGTCGCTCGTGCTTCGCAGATCGAGCTTGGCCCAGGCATGGGCGCGATCATCGACGAGGGGGCTGTGACCCGCATCACGGCGGCGATTGACAAGGCTGTCGGCGAGGGCGCCAAGGTGCTTCTCGATGGGCGAAACAAGAAGCCCGCGATGGCTGAGTACGCAGGTGGAAGCTGGCTCGGGCCCACCATTCTCGATGGGGTCAGCCCGGATCACCCGATTCGTCACACCGAGGTCTTCGGGCCGGTGCTTGCGATCGTTCGCGCTCGCACGCTCAAAGAGGCGATCGCGATTCAAAATAGCTCGGCGTACGGCAATGCCGCATCGGTGTTCACGACGAGCGGTTTCGTTGCGCAGACGGTCGCAGAGCACGCCACTGCCGGCATGATCGGCGTGAACGTGGGGGTGCCTGTTCCGCGAGAGCCGTTCTCGTTTGGCGGCATCAATGAGTCGAAGTTCGGTGCTGGCGACATCACCGGGCCGAGCAGCGTCGATTTCTGGACGATTGAGAAAAAGATTACCCGCAAGTGGGCGGTGCAGAGCGACACGACCTGGATGGGCTGAGGCCCGATTCGATCAACGAGGAATGATCTATGACTGACAAAAGGCCCGGCACGGGCGCCATCCGTCTCACCTCACACCCGGACGAAGAATCGGGCACCCTTCCGATCACATGGGGCGATGCTGACCCTCTGAAACGCGGCCCGCTCGTGGCCACGCTCACCAACCCAGCTCATCGCAACGTCATCGGTACACACAGCGGTTCGTACGCGGTGTATCGCGCGCTTGCGATCGCTGCGGGGGCGCTCGATCAGACGCACCGACCCGACTTCACCAACACCGCGCCAGCAGCTTCGTTTGGGCCACATCCAAGCTGGGGCAACCCCGAGAAGATCGTGTCGATCGATCCGTGGGGCGCGATGACGACGCAGGTGTTTCAGAAGTACATCGACGAGGGGATCGACATCCGCCCGACGATCGCGATCACCAAGGCTCACATCAACATGCCCGAGCTTCGCGATGCGATCACCGCAGGTCGCTTGAAGCCCGATGGGCAGCTTCTCAACAGCGAGGGTGACGTCGTCGTCACCAAGGCTGCCATCGAGCCCGTCTGGTATTTGCCAGGCATCGCCAAGCGATTTGGTGTGACCGATGCGCACCTGCGTCGTGCGCTGTTCGAGCAGACCGGAGGTATGTTCCCCGAGCTCATCACGCGCCCCGACCTCGACGTGTTCCTGCCACCCATTGGTGGGCTCACGGCGTACTTCTTCGGCGACGTGTCGAAGATCCATGATCCGAGCACTCCGCTTGCGTGTCGTGTTCACGACGAGTGCAACGGCTCAGACGTCTTCGGCTCAGATATCTGCACCTGCCGTCCGTACCTCGCGCACGGCATCGAGGTGTGCATTCGTAACGCGCAGGCAGGCGGCACGGGCCTCATCGTTTACTCGCGCAAAGAAGGTCGTGCGCTTGGTGAGGTCACGAAGTTCTTGGTCTACAACGCTCGCAAGCGACAAGAGGGCGGCGACACCGCAGCGCAGTACTTCCATCGCACCGAGTGCGTGGCGGGCGTTCAGGATATGCGCTTCCAAGAGCTGATGCCCGATGCGTTGCACTGGCTCGGCATCACGCGAATCGATCAGTTCGTGTCGATGAGTGACATGAAGTTCAACGCGATCACTCGCTCGGGTATCGAGATCACGCATCGTATTCCGATCCCCGATGAGTTGATCCCGAAGGATGCTCGCGTCGAGATGGAGGCGAAAAAAGCGGCTGGGTACTTCACTGATGGCGCGCCTCCGGCTGCTGAGGACCTCGAGAAGGTGAAGGGGCGAGGGCTCGATGCCTGAGACCGTCAGCGCGGCGGTTCAGAAGCTGCGATCGACCGAGACGATCCGTGAGCGTTGCACGCAGATTCTTGCGCTGGGGCGAGCGGGTCGTCTGTCTCATTTTGCAGTGCACGACGAGCGATTGCACCCTTGTGCTGACTACGTCGCGCGTGTGATTCGCGAGAACTACCCGTCGCTCAGCGTTCCGGTTCACAGCCGCTGGCGTCACTTCGACGTTGGTGGTGTCGAGCGTGTTGCATCGCTCAACCCGGCCCTTACCACCGATGCGATCGAACGGGCTCGCGCCTACATCGATCTCGCGGTGACGAGTGTGCTGCTCGATGCGGGGGCAGGTGCTGCCTGGAAGTACCACGAGCGCGAGTCGTCCAAGACCTTCGTTCGCTCGGAAGGTCTTGCGGTGGCGAGCTTCCGAATGTTCGAGCACGGAGCGTTCTCATCCGTCGATGGGCACCCGCTTCGTGCCGATGCTGCGGGCCTTCAAGGGTTGACGATCTCGAGGCTTCGCGACGGGTTTCAAGTCGGTGATGACAACCCACTCGAAGGGGTCGAAGGTCGAGACTCGTTGCTTCGTGGGTTGGGCCGCGCGTGTGCATCGCGACCTGATCTGTTCGGCAAGGATGGGCGCCCCGGTGGGCTGATTGACACGATCTTGGCCACGGGTGCTCGCAAGATCGCAGCACCCGATGTGCTTCGCTACGTGCTCGATGGGTTCAGCTCGATCTGGCCAGGTCGTGTCGAGCTCGACGGGCAGAACCTCGGCGATGTGTGGCCGCATTCGGCGTTGTCGGGGCCCGAGCCTGGGGATCGATTGGTCCCGTTTCACAAGCTCTCGCAGTGGCTCACGTACTCGCTGCTCGAGCCGCTTGCGGTGGCAGGTATCGAGGTCACCGACCTTCATCGAATGACGGGTTTGCCCGAGTATCGAAACGGCGGGTTGTTGATCGATCTCGGGGTGATCTCGCCGCGAGATCCATCGCTTCTGGTGAGGGCAAGTGCTCCGTCAGACGAAGCGATTGTCGAATGGCGTGCGTTGACCGTTGCCCTTCTCGACGAGCTGTATCCGTTGGTTCGTGCAGAGGTTGGCTTGGCTGCAGAGAAGTTTCCGTTGGCGAGCATGCTCGAAGGCGGAACATGGGCAGCGGGTCGAAAAATCGCAGCGGCTTCACGTCCGGGTGGTGTGCCGCCCATTCAAATCCAGAGCGACGGCACGGTCTTTTGATCGTGCTTGCAGTGCTTGTTTCCATCCACGTTCCACGCCTGAGAGATCAGACATGACGCGACATCCAAAGCTCCCCCCGACGGCACACGTCGTCGACCATCCGTTGGTGAAGCACAAGCTCACGTTGATGCGGAAGAAGGACACTTCGACCGCGAGCTTCCGAGCCCTTCTCTCTGAGATCTCGCTGCTTCTTGCGTACGAAGCGACGCGAGAGTTCAAGCTGCGCGACGAAGAGATCGAGACGCCGATTGCGCAGATGACGGCGCCGATTCTCGACGGAAAGAAGGTCGTTCTGATCAGCATCATGCGAGCGGGTCAGGGCATTCTCGACGGCATGCTTCATCTACATGCCTTCAGCCGCGTCGGCCATATTGGCTTGTATCGCGACCCCAAGACGCTCGCGGCTGTCGAGTAGTATTACTACAAAGGTTTCGTCGAAGCTTCAAGACCGCGACGTGATCGTGTGTGACCCGATGTTGGCCACCGGAAATTCAGCGATTGCAGCGATCGAACGAGTGAAAAAAGAGCAAGCCTGGCTCGTTGCGTTTCGTGTGTTTGCTGACGTGTCCAGAGGTCTGAAGACCTTCCATGATGCGCACCCCGATGTGCCTGTGTACACGGCTGCGGTCGACGATCACCTCAACGATCATGGCTCTCGTGCCGGGTCTTGGTGACGCCGAGGACCGTCTTTTCGGCACCCGCTGAGCGCCTTGGTGTGATCGATGGTCGCGGGGTGATGCACCCGAAGGAAAACCTTGCATCACCCCGTCGATGCAGCCACAACCGGGCCCGTGAAAGGCAACACGGCGATCGGCCTCGCAGTGATCTCGGCAGTTTCGGCAACGACGCTCGTCGCTCGTGCCGACGACATCGCCCACGCGACCCGAGCGCCGTGAGTCAACTCTGACCACCTCCGAGTGTTCGACTCCCGGGCGTGCTGGGTGGGCTCGCGTTCTCGGCTGGCTTCTGGGGCCTTGGTGCGGCGGCAATCGTACGCGTGGATACGCGCGCTTGACGCATTTGCGTGTGCCTGTGGTGGGCCCGTGGATGGCGCTGCACGACAACTCTTATAAGAAGCTGCGAGTTTTCGTATTACCTGCGCGGCTTCTGGTTCATTTTTGACGGGCTCGCGCAAGCGGCTGGGTTGGGGGTTGCGCTGCAATCCGCGTTCATCTCGACCGAGCCGGGCCCATCGCGAGCGCCTGCTGCGCCCGGGCCTGCACCGGCTGCAGCTCCGCCTTCCGGAGATCCTTCGCGCCCTGCTCCCGCAGCGCCGCGTGACCCAGGAGGCTCACCATCGACTCCTGCTCCCGGAAAAGATCTTTATTGGATTCCGCGCCCGATGCCTGTGGGCCAGAGTGGCTTTGGCGTCGGTGTTTTTGGCTCTTTTTGAACCATCACGAGCATGTCGAATTCTGTCATCGAAGGTAAGCTGACCGTTCCTGCTGGCGCCAGGTTTGCCCTGGTTGCTTCGCGCTTCAATCATTTCATCGTCGACCGACTCGTCGATGGCGCGAAGGACGCAATCCTGAGGCACGGTGGTGAGCCCGGATCGATCGTCGAGGTGCGAGTGCCTGGAGCCTGGGAGACCCCAGTGGCTCTTGCGCGAGTGGCTCGTTCGAAGAAGTTCGATGCGGTGATCGCGCTTGGCGCTGTGATTCGTGGCTCAACGCCTCACTTCGACTTCGTTGCCTCCGAGGTGACCAAGGGCGCAGCGCACATTCAGCTCGAGACAGGTGTTCCGATCGCGTTGGGTGTGCTGACGACTGATTCCATTGAGCAAGCGATCGAGCGGGCTGGCACCAAAGCTGGCAACAAGGGTTTCGAAGCAGCGGTCGCCGCCATCGAGATGGTGAGCTTGGCGCGAGCTTTCACGGACGCGGGGCTGTGAGCCATGGGAGCGCGTACCAGCGGTCGTGAGGCCGCGCTTCAGATGTTGTTTGCGCTCGAGACATCACACGATGATGTCGAGCGCGTGATCCCGAGCTTCTGGCGTTCGTTCGATGCGCACCCTGAAGCGCGCGACTATGCCGAAGAGTGCGTTCGTGGCGTTGCTCACGCGCTCGATCGTGTTGACGATCAGGTTCGCAACGCGGGTATAACTGGCGTATCGAGCGAATGACGCCGGTCGATCGCAACATCCTTCGTCTCTCGACCGCGGGAGCTGCTCGAGCATCGCGATGTGCCTCGCGCAGTCATCATCGACGAGGCCGTCGAGCTTGCGAAGCGCTGAGCGAAGAATCGAGCTCGTTCGTGAACGGCGTCCTCGATCGCATTGCCGATAACTTGAAGCGGCTCTGAGCACCGCATCCCCCGGCCCCTTGTATCTCGGGGATGGGTTAGATCAGGAGGACCGAAGGCCAGCCGCGGTAGACCGTTGCCCCTTTGAGCTTGATGCTCGTGGAGAAGCCAGGTCGCCGCGGTTGGTACTCCGGCCCTTTGCCCGAACAGTTGCCTGGGTTTTCTGCCCGAATCTGCAAGGTTGGGTTGGGCAGGAGTCTGCCTGAGGTGCCTCTTTCCCCCTCGGTGCTCCCCATGACCATCTCCACTGTTTTCGTCGGCATCGACATCGCCAAGGCTCACCTCGATGTCTTCTGCTCCAACGACAAGTCCTCACGTCGCTGGAACAACGACGACATCGACATCCCCAAGCTCGTTGCCTTTTTGCTCTCTGTGTCGGTGCAGCTCATCGTCATGGAGGCCACTGGAAAATACGAGCAACGCTTGCTGGTGGCCCTGATTGAAGCGGGCTTGCCCGCAGTGGCCATCAACCCTCGCCAAGCACGCGATTTCGCCAAGGCCACAGGCTTGCTGGAGAAGACCGACAAGCTCGATGCCAAGGCATTGTGCTTGTTTGCTGAGCGAGTTCGCCCAGAAGTGCGTGCTCTTCCTGACGTGACCACGCGTGTGCTGCACGAAGCGTTGACGCGTCGTCGTCAGCTGGTGGACATGCTGGTGGCTGAGCAAAACAGGCTGGCTCAGACGATAGCGCCCAGCGTTCGCAAGGATGTGCAGGAGCACATCAAGTGGCTGAAAAAGCGGGTAGAACAGAGCAACGACGACCTGGACAAGCAGGTGAGCAAGAGCCCCGCTTGGGACGCCAAGGTGGAGCTGCTCGAAGGGCTCAAAGGGATAGGGCGAGTGACAGCGTTGACGCTGCTCAGTGCGGTCCCCGAGCTGGGAAAGCTGGACCGAAAGCAGGTGGCCAAGCTAGTGGGGGTGGCGCCGTTGGCGTGCGACAGCGGCAAGCAGAGCGGGGCTCGACGCGTGTGGGGAGGCAGAGCAGATGCGCGAGCGAGTCTGTACATGGCGACGTTGGTGGCAACGCGATGCAACGAGACCATCCGAGCATTTTACCAGCAGCTTCTCGGGCGCGGCAAAGCCAAGAAGGTCGCTCTGGTGGCCTGCATGCGCAAACTGCTCACGATTGCGAATGCCATGGTCCGCGAGCACATGCGCTCGCTTTCCTTCCCTGCTCTCCGTTGAAGTAACGCGTCCCTGTCGAAAGACAGTTGCTTCTCCCAACGCAAGCGTTCGGAGAAGGGGTGCCAAGCGATCTCTCGCATCCCAACGTTTCGCCCCCCTCTCCGAACGCGAACGCGTTGGAGGTGGCACGCAGTGCCGGGGGTGCGGTGCGCTTACGATGCGACCTCGAACCCCACCAGCGCGCCTTGGCCCGAGGCGAGATTTCGAGCGTAGGCGCGACCTCCGTGAGCCTCGGCAATACGACGAACCAAGGCCAATCCGAGGCCGACGGATTGGGCCGCTTTGCTGTTGCGGTAGAACGGCTCGAAGATCTTCTCCTCTTCGCCGTTCTCGAAGCCTTTCCCCGCATCCTCGACCTCGAAGACGAGCTTGTTGTTGCGTAGCTCGATGCGAAGAAGGGTCGGCATTCCGGCGTGTTTGCGAGCGTTGTCGAGCAGGTTCGCCAAGGCTCGAACCAAGAGCGTGGCATCGCCTTTGAGCGGCAAGTCTCGACTCGGTGCTTCGAGTGCCAAGTCTCGCATGTCGACCTGCTCGAGCGCTCGCCGCGCAAGCTCGTGGGCCTCGAGATCGACCTTGTTCACCGCGGCAAAGTCGAGGCGTGAGTGTGCGAGCAATTCGGCCACCAGACCGTCGAGCTCTTCGACTTCTTGATCGATCTTGTCGAGGTTGGTTTCGTCTCCGCCGCGGGCGAGCTCGGCAAGTAGTCGAATACGTGCGAGCGGCGATCGAATCTCGTGTGAGACTGCGGCCAACATCGCTCGTTGGTTCTCGATCTGCGTTTGCACTCGAGATGCCATGCGATTGAGCACCTCAGCGACCACGGCTTCTTCACTGTGCGGGTCGGCTCCTCGGATATCCACGCGTGCTTTCAGATCTCCGGCGCCGATCGCTTCGGCCACTCGTGTTAGCTCGAAGAGCGGTCGACCGAGCCTTCGGGTGATGACCCCCGAGGCGATCCAGAACACGGCGCCCACCAAGAACATGGGCAAGATCCACTGCGCCGGGCCGCTTTGATTTCGACGTGCTGGCCCAGCACACACCGTGACGAACCCGAGCAGCTCGCCCTTGCGAACCACCTGCGTTTCGATCGCGTTGTGAGGCTTACATGGCTCGCCAAACATCGCGATGGGGCGTCGTGTGGTGTCGAGCACGTTGACGTCGAGATCCATCTCTTCGGCAATCGATTTGGCGAAGCGATCTCGTTCAGGAGGGTCATCCCACAGGTGTGCGAACCTTCTCGAAACGAAGGTTTTGGTTCGCATCATTTCTTGTCGCCAAGGGCTGTTTCCCAGGGCCCATGACAGTGCACCTACCACCACGGCAGCAATCAAGATTGTCGCCGTGAACCAAGCGAACAATCGCCGTTGCATATGGCCTCGCAAATAGTGAGCGAGTCGTGGGGTAAACAGAGCGCTTCCGAGCGGCAGCAACCCTCGTGGCTCGCGAGGCTCTCGTGGAGGCCTCGGGTCTCGTTCGGGTCTCACGTATCCTCGCGACTCATCACGTATCCAACGCCTCGAACGGTCTTGATGAGTCGTGGCGATTTCGGATCATCCCCGAGCTTGGACCGCAGGTGCGAGATGTGAACATCCACCGTTCGATCCGACACGGTCACATCACTTCGACCCGCTTCTGAGAGCAAGGTCTCCCGCGGGATCACTCGCCCCGCGCGCCGGGCAAGAGCGAGCAAGATGTCGAACTCGATGCCCGTGAGATCAGCGCGTTTCCCGTCGACCGTCACCGCGCGCGCCCCGATCTCGATCTGCACCTGCCCAATCACGATCTTCGTGTCGTCAGTCGTTGGCGGGCGCGTGCGACGGAGCACCGCGCGAAGTCGCGCAAGCAGCTCTCGTGGGTTGAACGGTTTGGGAAGGTAGTCATCCGCACCCAGCTCGAGACCCACGATTCGATCGGTCTCGTCACCCTTGGCGGTGAGCATCACCACCGGGATTTTGCTCTTCGCCCGGATGCGCCTGCAGACCTCGAGGCCGTCCATCCCGGGCATCATCACGTCGAGCAAGACGGCATCGAACGCATCGTTGTCGAGAGCTACGAGACCTTTGGGGCCATCGGATGCCCACGTAACCGAGACCCCATTTTGCGTGAGGTAGCTTGCGAGAAGCTCGTGCAAACGTTGGTCGTCATCGATGAGCAACACTCGGTCGGCCATGGGGCGCATCCTACCTGCGTTCGTTCTCGTGGGTCAGCGGTTGCGATCAGCGATCGCCTTGGTCGGGCTCGGCATCGTAGCCGGGTGGCCCGCCGCGTTCGTGTCGTCGGTGCCCGTGACGGCCGCGTTCGTGGCGATCGGTTGACCACGGATCATCGAAGTTGCTCGCGCGGTCGGGGTTGCGAGCTGCGTTGACGCAAAGATCAGCCACGTGCTGCTCGAACGCCGCTCGACGGTGATTGGCGCAGTGGTGCCACCCGGCGATTTCCGAGCCAAAACCAGCCACCGTTCCGATGGCGAAGAAGGCAATGAGTAGCTTTCGCATGACTCACACCTCCCCTCGGCGAATGCCCGCCATACGCCACAAGAAATCGACGTGTCCGCGCTCCATCAAGTCGGCGAGCTTGCCGCGTTGCTTGTCGTCGAGAGCTGCGTGGATGTCGCCGACGACTTTGACGACCTCCTTTCGAAGCGTGTCTTGAGCCCCATCGAGTCGGGCTACCGCTTCACCCAGCATCGTCTCGTCGAACGACTCTTTGCGGAACACCTGCGCGAGGTCATTCGAGGTTTTGCTCCAGCCTTCGCGGGCTGAGGTCACGGCCTCTTCGAGTGCTTTGAATGCCGCGAGAATGGCCTTTTCCTGGCCAGGGGTGGTGTCGAGCTCCTCGAACAATCGCCTCAATGAATCTCGTGCGGATCGGGGCTCGCGATCTTCTTGTTCCTCTCGCCAGCGACGATGCCAACCGCGGGGGCTATCACCATAAGCGTCACGTTGATACCAACCCCATCGTGCGGCAGGGCCTCCGCAAGCTCGCGCTCCACCGCAACCGCCTCCGTAGGCCATCCCGAGTCGCGCATAACGTTCTGCGCGAAGCGTTGCGAAGAGGCCAGCGAGGCACACCGTACCGATCAAGAATCCGATCATTGTTTCTTCTCCTCGAGAGAGGTCGGTGAATGGCTCCGCCGCTCTCGCTGTGTGGGGCCCGTTGTCGAGCGCCGACCGAGAGTGGCAGTGGGTTGTGAAGACTGTTCGCTGTCCGACGTAAAGAAGTGCAAACGTCGGGTAGATTGCGGCAAGCGCACGATACCGGGCAGAATCCGCTCTCTTCGAACCCACAACGACCCATGAGCCTTCGAGAATGGCTTGCTCTCGGCACTGCTAGCCAAGTGCCCACCCGCCAACGAAACCACAACGGCCATTTCTTGCGCTGGGATGACGAGGGGTTTCTCTTCGATCCGGGCGAGGGATCGCAACGCCAAATGGCCTATGCCGATCTTGCTTCGAGCTCGATCCATCGGATTTTCGTCACCCATTTTCATGGGGATCACTGTCTCGGCTTGGCCGGCATTATTCAGCGGCTGTCGCTCGACCGTTGTGCGCACCCGGTGACTGTCCACTACCCATCCAGCGGCCAACAGTATTTCGAGCGTCTGCGGTATTCGTCGATTTATTTTCCTGCTGTCGATCTCGTCCCGTCGCCGATCGATGAGCGCCAAGAAGGTCTATTTGTGGTCGTGGAATCCGAGAGCTACCGGATTCTTGGACACAAGCTGGAGCATGGTGTCCCCACGATCGGATACCGACTCGAAGAACGCTCTGGTAGGCGATTTTTGCCTGAAAAACTCGCTGAGCTTGGGGTGAAAGGCCCGCTGGTCGGAGAGCTCTCGAAGCAGGGATATGTCGAGATCGCTGGCCGACGGATCACGGTCGAGGATGTATCTGTACCGAAAGAAGGCTCTGTGGTTGCCTTCGTGATGGATACCAAGATTTGTCCTGGAGCGTTTGCACTGGCCAAGGACGCAGATTTGCTGGTGATGGAGGCGACCTATTCAGCCGCCGATCAGCAACTCGCTACCGATCACGGTCATTGCAGCTCGGTAGATGCCGCCACCGTGGCAAAAGAATGCGGCGTCAAACAACTCGCGTTGACCCATTTTTCGCAGCGTTATTTGTCCAGCGATCAACATGTGGACGAGGCAAGGGCAATTTTCCCGAAAACCGTGGCGCTCAAAGACCTGGCCCGGGTGACGATTCCCCGGAGGAAATGAGCCGCGACAGCGGTCTGCTCGAGACAATCCCGTGGGGGCAAGGTGGTTGGCTCGTGCGAGGTCTGGCAGAAGCGTGGTGGCGTATGTCACTCTGGTCTGATGAGCCAGGCACGACGAATCGCCACGTACGCCGATATCGATGCGCTCCCTCGTCATGTGACGGGCCAAATCGTCGCGGGGCAGCTTTACACTCACCCTCGCCCACGGTCGCTGCACGCACGTGCTTCGTCGAACATCCTTCGCCAAACAGGCCCGTTTGATGACGACACGCACGGTCCTGACGACCCTGGTGGGTGGGTCATCTTGATGGAACCAGAGCTCCACCTGGACGCCGACGTGCTTGTTCCTGACATCGCGGGTTGGCGCCTCGAACGTGCGACCTGGCCAAAAGACTGCGCGTTTATCTCGATTGCGCCTGACTGGGTTTGCGAGGTGCTGTCGCCCTCCACCGAGGTGCTCGATCGCTCAGAGAAAATGCCTGCGTACGCTCATCATGGCGTGAAGCACGCTTGGCTGGTCGACCCAGACACGAAACAGCTCGAGGTGTACGAGCTTTCGGCAGGTGTACTTCGCCAGGTGGGCCCGGTGTTTCGTGAGGGCTCACGGGTCGTAGCGGCGCCGTTCGAGGCGATTTCGATCGAGCTACGTCGCGTGTGGGGATAATCTTGGCCTCAGTCGCCAGTGCTCTCGACCATGGTGACTGCGCGTTGGTCGCCGAATTCGAGCGTCAACGAGGACGAGGAGAGCTCGTACGCTGCGCAAACGAATCGCCCCGGCTTTTCGGAAGGATCACCGAGTTGGGCGAGCTCGATCTCTCAATGTGTCGGGATGGCGATGTTGATGGAGCACAGCCCAAACGATGGCTTCTTGAGAATCGGTCACCGTAAAATAAACCGAGTACGGAAATCGCCGTAGCAATGCTCTTCGCGTATTCCGTTCGATACATCGGTATTGTTCTGGAAGCCGTGCGATCAGGTCGAACGAACGATTGAGCTCGTCGAGAAAAACAGCGCCAAGGCCGTCGCGTTGCTGCTCGTACCACGCGATCGCGTCCTCGATATCCACCGCGGCTTGTGGATGGACGAGCAGGCGAATCATCGTTTTCGATTTGCTAGTTTCTGCTCGAGATCCGCTTTCACTTCCGCCCAAGAACGAGCCTCGGCAGCGCGGCCGTCAGCGAGCCGTTGTTCCACCACCTCTCGATGCCATTCCGGGACCGGGACGTCGGCTTCTCGCGCTGCGATACGATCCCAGAGCGTTTGGACGTATTCGATCTGTTCGCTCACAGTGAGATCATCGAACCCTATGGGTGGAGCGAGCACTGACTGACTCATCCGACGACAATAGCTCAACCTCTCTGAGGATTCACCCGCGAGCTCACGGGTCGTAGCGGCGCCGTTCGAGGCGATTTCGATCGAGCTACGTCGCGTGTGGGGGTAAGCGCGTACGCTTCGCCCGTTGGACTGCCGGGCCTATTGGTGCTCGAGCTGCTTTTGGCAGGATTCAGGTAGCGAGACCGCTTCTGTTCCGTTGATTTGGGGGCAGGTCAACGATTTGAGAAATGGGATGCAATCGTTGTACAGTGAAGCCGAGTCACGTACTGCGATAATGTCGCCACAGTCACCGCTGCTCACAACGGCCGAGACGAAGGCGTTGTAGTTCGTCTGATAGTCAAGACCACATGCTTTGGCCGCCGTCGCAAAAGCGTCCGCTGTGTCTTCGCACGCTCTCTCGCTCGATGACTGCCCTCCGCCACTATCGTCGTCGTCGCTATTGCAGGCAGTCAATCCCAGAAAACATAGAGCCACTACGAACCAAGAAACCGTACTGATTCTTGACATGACAACCTCCCTTTGAAGCACTCACAATAAACGAAAAGGCGAGTAAGTGAAACAACGTTTTCATGCAATTTGGGGGGCGATGGGGCCGATGCGCAGCCTCGAGCAAACGTGGTTCGCTTGTTCATTCTTCGCGAACAAGGTCGACGACTCCCAACGCACCGAGCAAGCCGATGCTCAAGCGCCCGGGGTCGATTTTTTAGATTTCCGGTATGCTTCGACAAGATAATCTGGAAGCTCGGGGATCTCGCCGGAGTATTTCCCCATATCGCGTAGCGCTCTGAGCTGACCGTGGAGCACGATGGCTTCTTCATACAATTCGCTCCCGCGATCATCGTGCCCGAGTGTGAAATGGCAAACTCCACTCAGAAAAAGCAGAAGGACCATTTTTCTGAGTCGTGCGGGCTGGTCCGCGTTTGGAAGGCCAACGCCGCGAGTGAGTGAGAGCGCTTCGTCAAAACTACGCGCTGCTTCAACGATATTCCGACTATGGAGGTACGCCTGACCCAGTCGGGTAAGGAGGTCCCGAATCTCGCTCGTCCCGTCTAGCGAAGCGCCCTGCGAGATGGCCAGGCGAATATTGGCGAGAGACTCGGAGAAGGACTCAATGGCTTTCTCAGTATCTCCTCTCTTGAGAAATAGGCGCGCACGACTGTCTTCAACAAACGCTAGAAATATCCAATGTCTGGGGAGCTCAGGTTCTTTTGCTGCTGAAGCTGCAAGCTCGAGATAGCCTGCGCCAACACCGCTTCGGCTTCTGAGTCGTGTCCAACTGCTTGGCACGCCACGCCATACACATACATTGAAATACTAAGAGCGTTGACAGCTCCTTCGCTCGCGGAAGAAACTTCTGACGCGCAGTCGAGCGCTATTCGGGCAAACTCGAAGCATCTGCGATCGTTTTTCTGTTCTGCGAAAAGTAGGCTCAGTCGGCCAGACCATACCCAGGTCTCACCGGCCTCAAGCGCGTCCTTGCCCTGAAGTGCCTGGATATAGTGAGCAATCGCAGCCGAAGTATCGTTGTGTTTCTCCTCGATTTCAGCGAGCAATCCATAGGCGCGGCAGCGCCATGCAACCGGGGTGACGGGGTCGTTCGGGAGCGCGAGAACGCGTCGAAGAAGCGTTGCGGCTTCGGTGGAGCGGTCGCTACGATGCAACGCTCGCGCGGCAAGTACCACTTGGCGTATCGGAGCGTTGGTGGTTGCCTTCGATAGGGCTTCGTGACCTCGCCGGATCGTCTCCTCGGGGTCTTCGCTGGGGTCGGTCGACTCCGACGGAATGTCGGCGGGGAGCGCTAGCGGCAGGAGCTCGGAAATATCGGGAAGAGGGAGGGAGATACGGGCTGAGGTTTCGAGCACAATGGCGCGGAACGCCCAAAGATCGGGCGATTCTTCGCGCGTGATGGGTTTGAGCTCGGTCGGAGCAACGAAGAGCAAACCTCCGCGATGTTGTTTCCTGAAGAATTCTCTGTGCTCGTTAGCTCGTTGCAGGAAATTCCGCCAGGCCGAAGTCCAAGGTGTTGTCGTGGCGCCAAAACTGTCACGTTCGAGTGCTTCGACCCAGATCAGGTCATTGGATCCGCGCTTGGCTTGTTCGAGCACCTCGGGGAGCAACCCGGAGAGAGCTTCAGGGGTCTTGGGGGTGATTCGTACGACCTCACGGCCCTGGGCACGCAACTTCCCAATACAACGTTCGTAGAAAATATGGGCAGCGTGCTGCGTCGACGAGAAGAGCCACCCAAGCCAGAAACCCGGCTCGAGGTCGAGCTGGTCGTGAAGGCGCGCCCATTCTTGTTCGATCTCGTCGTCGAGCGCGTCTGGTTCCCCTGTGAGAAACGACGGGTTCATCCCGGCGTGATACCCGTGACAGACGCCTGCGCCTGGCGCCGTTTGAGCACGTCGGCGGCCTGCTGGATCACCACATCACGGAGCAGCGGGTGGACGTCAAACCACTCGTGCCCGTTGCGATAACAGAGCACCTGGTGGGTATCGAGAAACCGCGCGAGGGTGGGGAGCTTGTCTTGCGACGGGAGACAGGTCTGGATGCTCTTTGCGATGTCGGCGAGCCAGAGTGCGTCGTCGTCGGCGATGGTCGCCGCTTCGTTGCGAACCTGTGCGATGGCCGCGTTGAAGACCGAATCCGTCACCGGAAGGTCGCGGCCGCGGCGGGTAATCTCGGCGAGCATTCTCATCAAATCGCGCAGATGTCCTCCCGAAAGAAGGCTCAAGCGGTCGAGACGCCTCCGGCCCTCGTCCCCAGCACCGAGGAGTTTCCAGTACTGACCTCGTTTCTCGATGACCTGATGAATCGCATCGAGAGCCGCCTTGCGGGGGGCGCCTTCGCGTTCGGCGTGGTTCGGATCACGCTGCTCACGGACTTTCAGCGTCGGGATCAACTGCACTCCGCCCGGGCTAAATAGGTCGCCCAGATTGGGGTATTTGATCTTGAGGTATGGGTGCACGGTGAACACCACGTGCGCTCCGGGGAAGTGCAGGAGATCCGCGTGCGCGGTGAAGAGCCGTTCGACCGAGCTTTGTACGGCCTCGGCATCCTGGGACGACCCTCGAATGTGCTCGATTGAGTCGACCAGGATGATCAGACGCGTAGTGTCGGGTTTGCCCTTCAACAGCTCGGCTGAGAGTGATTGGATGAAGGACCGACCTTCGCCAGCGAGCTGCCCAAGCTGCGACTGCCAGCGTTTTCGGGCCTTCTCTACGAACGATGGATTGTCCTTCAGCGCGATCTTCGCGCCTGCATTGGCCTCTACCTTCGCAGCGCCAACGTCTGCCGTGATTTTCGCGCCGGTCGACAACTCGGGGATTTCGACTTCCGTTCGCGTGAGGAAGTTCTTGATTCGTGCCCAGTAGCCCTCGTCGAGTGGATCCAACGACGGGCTCTGCTCTCGCGCCGAATACGCAACGCCCAGCGCGAATGCGGAGCAAGAAATCGACGGGGTCGACGGGCTGAGCTGGGTTGATGTAGTCGTCGATGTCGAACAGCAACACGACGTGCCCAGCGTCCTTCAAGCTCTTTCGAGCCGACGGAGCTCCGTGCTCTTGCCCGTTCCACGAAACCCCGAAAGTAGCTGGACTGTAGGAGGATCGTTCGCATCGATGGCGAACTTCAACAGCTCGACGGGATCGTTGTCCTTGAGCTCTTCGAGCTCGTAGAGCGCGACGTACCGCTCATCGTCAGGCTCGAGCGCTTCCATCGCAAGACTCCGGAAAAACTGAGTCCGGAAGGCGGCGATTTCGGCCGGGGTCATCTCGCGTTGGTACCCGCTCGCGTGGACGGGCGCAACGGCGAGGAGTTAGACACTCGCTTGCTCGCTGCTCGGGATATCACCGATGATATCGGAAACATCCTCAAGGATGCGCGGGACATCATCGATGATGTCAAACGCATCCAAAAGGATGCAAGGGGGTATCATCGATGATGTCCGGAACAACCTCGAGGATGCATCGGACATCATCGATGACCTCGATCACATCCTCCAGGATGCATCGGACATCATCGGTGATGTCCAGAACATCCAAAAGGATGCAAAAGGGGATGATCGATGATGTCTGGAGCATCCAAAAGGATGCGTTCGACATCATCGATGATACCCCTGGCAGCTTTTCTGACCGTCAGGTCAATGTCTTGAGCTCGAAACTCCTCGGGGGTAGGGGAGGTCGATGCTCGTGCCGGGCGATTCTCACGGGTAGCTGGGCCTTTGCGAGGTCGCTATTGATTTCTCATACCGGCAATTTCTCGACCTGTGCCCTGAGCTTCTTGGCGGCGTTCTTGTTCAGGCCATGGATCCCCGCGAATACCATCGCGAAAATCACGTGCAGCGCCACGGCTGTGCCGATGCGAAACCCTGCGCCTTCACCCTCGAATCGCCCGTGGGTGTACGCTGTGTACACGGCGCCCCACAAGGTCAGAAGTACGCCCGGGACAAACGGACCCAAGTACCATGAGGCAATATTTTCCAAGAGAGTGGCCTGACGCTCGAGCTCTTTTCGTTCGTGGGCAATCACTTCGGTCGTAGAGGCCGTCACAGGTGGAGCCTTTCGATTCAACCCTCGTGCAACGATAATTCCGGCTACAACGACCACGCCAAGCACCATCGCCACCAGCCCAGGGAGCATCACATGAGGCACATCCGGTGCGAACAATCCTGGTGCAAGGGTGCAGAGAACCAGCCCGCACGCCCCAAGCTCCGTAATGTTTCGAATGCGAATTCGCGTGGCAAATCGATTCGCTCGCTTTCGAATCTCCGCGACGTCGACGACTTGAAAATCAGGTTCTTCTTGCTTCCACAATGAGGACAACGAGGACATATCTACCTCTTGGTTTTCTTCGGGTGACAGCTCTGAGGGGTCTACTGAATCAAACGTTGTGTTGGGGTCGCGCTCGCTGGATATCGGAAGGTGGCTCATGGGTTTTCCTCCTTCTCGGCACGCGTGAGAAACGTGCGAATCCTGGACAGTCTCGTGGTGACATTGGTGGGGGAAAGGCCTGTGATTTCGGCGATTTCGCCACTCGTGCACCCTTCGAGCGCAAGCAAGATCACCTGCTGACTGACCAGGTCGAGCGTACGAATTCGGGCCCGCAGTCGTTCGAGCGCATTCCGCTGATCGAGCTGGGTGTCGGGTAGCTCTGCTGAATCGAGAGCATCGAGTGCCGACGAAAGCTTCGCGCCATCGTGGCCCGTGATGACCTCAGCACGGGTTTCGACCTTGGACCGCATCGCCCGAGCCACGTGCGAGGCAGCCACATTGTGTGCGATACGAGCGACCCAGGTTTTTTCAGAGCATTCGCCTCGAAAACCCTCACGAGCACGCCACAAGGCCACCAGGATTTCTTGCTGCAGGTCACGACGGGCTTCGGGAGCGCTTTCGTAGTGCCTGCAGAGCCGCGACAATACCCCTTCGTGTCGTTGAATCAACGCGCGAAAGTCGGCTTCGTCAGCTTGCTCGCGCGTGCCTTCTCGAAGGCCCGGCGGATCAGGCGGATTCGCTCGGCTGTGGTCGTGGACCATCACCATCATCATGCCTGGGTAGTCTCGGCGGATAGAAAACTGTCACACGCGCCGTGTCGATTTTTCGAGCATGCCCCGTTTCTCGTGGTTTCGGTGCTTCCGAGCGTGTGAATCGGCCTATCTGCCGAGGTCGAGGGCGCGCTGGGTGAGAGGGGCTTGGATTTCGACGAGAAAACCGCCGGATGACGCACGGCTGGTACGAACGGTTCCGCCGATTTCAGCGATACGTTCTTCGAGCCCTCGCAGGCCCGAGCCCGGGATAATCGTCTCGGGGCCTACGCCGTTGTCCTCGAACACCAACCGAATGCCCTGCGTCGATCGTTCGAGCGTTAGCTCAACGTGAGTGGCGTGGGCATGACGAAGTGCGTTCGTCAGACACTCTTGGGTCGCTCGGTACAATGCCATCGCCACCTCGGGCTTGGGCTCGCAGCTCGTGTCGCCATGATCTCGAATGCAATAGGTTGGGCCTTCCTCTCCGAGCGTAGAAAAGAGCCGATGAAGCTCGTCGAGAAGTGGCCGAGACAGCCCTCCTCGCAGTGCACTGACCGAGGCGCGAACGCCTTCGAGACCTTCGCTGATCAAATCGCGCGAGGTGCCGACCATGCGCTCTGCCCGTTCTGTATCACGTGAAAATACAGCAAGTGCTCCGGTGAGCTGTGCGTGAGCGGCCGTGAGTGAGTGCCCTAGAATGTCATGCACATCTCGAGCAATTCGATTGCGTTCTCGTTCGGCTGCGAGCGTCTCGAGGTGTATGGACAGCTCACGCAATCGTTGATTGGCCAAACCTAGCTCCTCGACCAATCGAGCCGCTTCTGCTTTGGCTTCCCATGCTGAAATCGCTAGCTCGACGAAAGCAATCACAAATGCCGAGCCCACCAGTGACGTCAGCGAAAGCGCTGCGGCCCTAGAGAGAGGCAAACCGTGTCGTAGAGATCCAAGTGTGCTCGCGACGAAACCCCAGGCCGCAAGGGGAATGGTCAGTTGACGAGGGGCACACAGAACGGCCTGCGCAAGCACCCCCAGCAAAGCGAGCTCGGCGTCGCTTCGGCTCACAATCGCCAAAAATGAGCCTGCCGCTACCTGGATCGCTAGATATGCGGCGACCGCCCAACGCTTTCGGCTACGAAATGCCAGAGCGAGAGCGATCATTCCTAGGTCAGTCGCCACGAATAGAGCTCGGGTGAGCTCGGACATGGCTTGGATCGCAATGATCGACGAAATGGCAACTGCCCCAAGCAAGGCCGCAATAAACGCGACCCGAAACGTTGCGGTGGGCAGCAGTGGCGTCGAGAGCGTCGGTTCAACGACAATCGGCTCAAACCATCGTCGACTCATCGTACGAGCCCAAGCTCTCGTGCTCGAATCGCAGCCTGTGTACGGTCGTCCACCTCGAGTTTTTCGAGCACCCTCGTTACGTGATTTTTGACTGTCCCTTCTGCAAGGTTGAGTGCGACGGCAATATCTTTGTTGGTTGCCCCAGCCGCAAGAAGCCTCACCACCTCGAGCTCTCGCGCTGACAATGAATTGGCGAGAGGGGAAGAGGGCGGAACCATCGCAGAAAGGCGCCTAAATTCAGCCATGACCTTTCGACCTACTTCGGGAGACAATGCGGCTTCTTCTCCACGAATGGCTCTCAGCAACGCGGCCGTTGGCCCAGCTTTGAGCAAGTACGAGCTTGCTCCCGCGCGAAGTGCGTCAAATACCAGCGCGTCATCGTCAAATGTGGTCAGCGCGATCACCAAGATATGGGGGCGTTCTCGCGCAAGCCGACGGATGGCCTCTACACCATCCATGACCGGCATACGCAAATCCATCAGCACCACGTCTGGGTTCAGCGCTCGTGCCAGTTTGAGGGCTTCTGCGCCATCGCCCGCCTCTCCGACGATGTCGAGGTCATCTTCAATCGAGAGTGTGACGCGCAAGCCCTCTCGGTAAGCAGGCTGATCGTCGACCAAAAGCACGCGTCTTCGACCCGTCGTCACGGCCCCAGTATGCAGGTGAGCACGCGGGCTGCAAGGCATGTGACCCGCACCATGACCTTTGGATCAGTGGCCGCGGTGCAGAGGGCTCCTAGGATTGCCCCCCATGCCCAACTTGGCTTTTCGTCTCGTGAGGTCGTGTGCTTCGTTCGCCTTGCTACAAGCGCTCTCGAGCTCGCTTGGGCTCACGATGTCAGCTTGTTCTTCCGAGGATGGCTCATCTGCGTCAGACCCTGGTGGAGGGTCGCTTGACGACGCCCCGATCGAGCCTCGATTTCAAGCATTGGCCACGGCGTTCGACGAAGAAAGAGTGGCTCTCGGTGCGACGGGCGCTGCAATCGCCATCCTCGAACGAGGCGAGGTGACGTTTGCTCATGGTTTTGGCGTCAAAGGCCCAAGCAGCCACGAGAAAGCTCGAGCCCGAACACTGTTTCGTATTGGATCGATCACCAAGGGTTTTACGGCGGCTGCGGCGATGACACTGGTCGACACCGGCAAGCTCGATCTCGAGGCCCCGATCACGAAGGTCATCCCCGATCTCTCGATCAACGACCCTCAGATTTCACAGGTAAATCTGCACCTTCTGATGAGCCATCAAGCCGGGTTGGTCGATCTTTCGGCGTACAGTGGTCGCTCGGATGACAACGGCCTATCAGACTATTTCACAAGCCCAGATTTTCGTGACGAAGCATATTTTCTCGCTCCACCAGGCACATTCTACAACTATTCGAATACCAACTTCGACGTGACGGGGCTTGCGGTCGAACGCGCTTCGGGAGCGCCCTTTCGCCTCTATATGCGTGAGCATGTATTTCAGCCACTGGGGATGAGCCGGACATTCTTTTTGCCTGAGGATGTCGTGGCCGATGGCGACTATTCGACGGGAATGTCGTCGCAAGAGGGCGCGCCCGGTGAAATCGAGCCCGCAGATGTAGATGTGGCCTGGAGTCGACCGGATGGCGGAGCGTTTTCGAGTGTTCTTGACCTGGCTCGATGGGTGAAGTTCCTGCAGGTCGGGACGCCCGAGATGATGTCTGATTCGAGTCGAAACAAGCTTGTGACGGGTCATGTGTATCTCGGTGGAGCAGGACACGAAACGAGCTATGGATATGGTCTACTGGTCGCGACTGGACTGTCTACCAATGGCAGTGATTGGCGCCCGACGAAGGTCGTGATGCATGATGGGCGTGTTCCTGGATTTGCCGGACAAATCATCACGCTGCCTGAAACGGGCTTTGGTATCGTGATTTTGGTCAACGCTGAGGTCGAGTTTTCGACCACGGTGGCTCTCGCGCTGACGAGCTTCGGAGGGCTGCCTGATTCAGTCGCACAACCAAAGGATATTCTACCGCAACCCAATCGATTCCCGCAGTATGCCGGCACCTACTTTGACCCTCATCAGGTCGGAGAAATCACGGTGTCCGTCGAAGGAACAACGGTAGGCATCTCGATCCCTGCATTGGACTCGGCAGCGGTGACCTATGACAAAACGTTGATCCCTATCGGAAACGACTCGTTCTTTCTGAACGTCGCGGGCTCGCCCACCGAGCTGAGCTTTGTTCCCGACAACAAGGGCAGTTATGTCTGGCTACGAACCCGCGAGGTTGTGGCTCACCGAGAGTGAGAGGGTTTTATCCCCAACCCCCCGACGAATTGGCTGTAGTCTCGATAGGAAAACCAGAAAGCCAACCGACGCAATATTGCAGGTATTGCTCGACGATCTGACGACGGGCTCGAACGAGAGCGCTGTCGAGACGAGGGCACTGTCTGCGAAGTCTCCTCTTGGTCAACGTGTGGATTCTCGGCTGCACATCGACGCGGTGCACTCGGTGGTCCCTCCGCGCCCGGGAGGAAAACCCTTGGTCTTCTCTTGGCGACATTCTGCCATCGAAGGGTGACAACTTTTGCCAAAATGAGGGCCGTGTACCCAGTCAAAACAAAAGCATTTCGATAGGGCAGGTGCTGCGCTCGAGACCGACGCGCTTGTCAACGGGATGGCGCCGCTGTTCGTTGGTGCTGCGGGAGTCGCGCTGGGTGGGGTCTCGCCGCGATTGCTCGAATGAATGGCCGGTGTTGTAGACGCACTTGCCGCTGTGCTGAATGCTGAGGTCGCGCTTGGGGTTGAATCGGAGGGGTAGGGCTCGTGACGCGCCTCGCTTGGCATTGGAGCGCAAGCCCATACCCCCAGCCCAAACCCTATGAGCAGCGAGAGGTGCCGAAACGGTGACGGCTTGCGTGGTAGGGGGCGAATCAAGGGTGATCGGCGCAGCAACGGAACCCGGTGGAGTAATCCCAATGCGAGGTGTCGTGTGCAGTGGTGGCGTAAAGACAACCAGGGCCATTCAGGACGGTATCGACGTAATATCCGCCGCGGAATGTCCCTGCCGGGTCTGCGGTCCACTCGTGGAGATTGCCCATCATGTCGAACATTCCCTCGGCGGTAACACAGCCTGTTCGGCTTCCGGTGGGGTCGAGGGAATCATGGAGCTGATCAATGCACGCATTGCCGAGTTGAGACCAAATCCAGTCGGCGCTTGTACCGAAATATTCGACGGCAGGGTGAGGGTCGCGGGCATCGTTGCACACACCAGGCTCTCGGGTATCGCCGTACGGATAGGTGGTGCCCGTCGGCCCCTGACAAGCGCGTAGCCATTCGGCGTCGGTACACAGACGCTTTCCTGAGGCTTCACACGCGGCTGCGGCTTGAATCCCGTTGATATACGCCTGCGGTACAGCGCCACCGATCGACACCGCGCGAACCGCCTCGGTGCCTGGGTTTTTGAAGGGAGAGTGAGATGCGCCGGTGGAAATATAAACAAGGGATGCCTCCCAGCGGTCGATGCAAACCGAGCCACTCAAGGCCATGCCTGGAGGGCATCCATCGAGCCCAGCTTCCTCGACCAATCCTTCGTTGGGAAGCGGTGATGCATTGGGATCACACGTGGTTGTGCCCCCAGGAGTACAGCACTGAATATTGGCGGGCCCAGGACAGAACCCTGGCGTGGCCACATTGGGCGAAACGCAATCGCTGACATCCATACATGTACCGGGCGTGCCGTTGACGGAGCAGTCGACTGGGGTGGTTCCGCCGGTTCCGCCCATTCCAGCGCTTCCGCCCGTGCCACCTGTTCCACCTGTTCCGGCCGTTCCGCTTGCTCCCGAGGTTCCACCCGAGCCGGCGCTGCCTGACGTTCCGCTCGAGCCCGAGCTGCCTGAGGTGCCGGATGTTCCCCCTTGGCCGGCCGAGCCGCTTGTGCCCGAGGAGCCTGACGACCCGCCGGTTCCGCTGGAGCCGCCGACCCCTGCGGTGCCGCCTTCGCCAGCGCTACCGGAGGCGCCTGCGCCCGTAACGATGGAGCCTGGGTTCGAGTCGCCGCATGCGGGCAGTGCGAGCGACAGAACGAGCGGGCCAGAACGCCATACGCGAGAGGAAAGACACGACAGCATGACCGATGAGCTATCGCTATCTGTGTGCGATGTCACGTAGACGAGTGTTGAATCAACGTTTCGTGCGTTCAGAAGGGCGTATGAGGGCCGACGGGAAGCTTGGTTGCGTCGGAAACTGCGCTGAGAAACGCTAGTGGGTCTTTGAGTGACAACCACACTTGCTCGACTTGCGCCGACACAAGAACACGAACTTTTGCGGGTTCTTTGAGCTTGAGATTGACGATGCCTTCTTGAGCGCCGACGAGGCCAACACCGTGGTGACCGAGCTTGACTCCAAGACCGCCCCACCACGGCCAATCCGAGGGGGCTATCGCAGCAATATTCGAAAGTGGAATGGTTTCGTCGAACCAGCCGCCCATCTTGAGGTGTAGAGCGCCCTCAACCAACTCGACGAAGCTCGTCTCTGTATTTACGCCGAATGTGTCGAGAAGGGGCTCGACGAGAAAGTTGTCGGAGATCTTGATCGGAAAACGCATGTTCGAGAATAGAGCGTGGATCCAAGAGCCGGTCAAGAGCTGCTTCGGGGGAATAGGATTCCGAGCGATAGGGGAGCAGTGATGCAGCCCCGAGGGCTTCCCCAAGCCATTCGTTGCGTAGTTGATTTATTTGTATCCTAAGAGCGTGTTTAATTGAAGTTCGCGAGAAAAGCGCTAGGGTCGGGAGATGACGCAAACTTCTGGTCATGATGGGTACGACACGGATCTGAGCGATCGGGAATGGGAACGGTTGAAACCCTTCGTCCCGGAACCGCGCCCAGGACCCAACCCAGCCAAGGTCGATAGAAGGTCTATCATCAACGCCCTTCTCTACATCGACAGGACAGGAGTGCAGTGGCGCAATCTTCCGAAGAGCTTTCCCAAGTGGCAGCTCGTGTACCACTATTTCTACGTGTGGAAAAAAGACGGTACGCTCGACACGATGCGGGAGTGTTTGATCCCCATTCTTCGTGAGCGCGAAGGTCGGAGTCCAGAACCGACGGCAGCTATTGTGGACAGCCAATCGGTGAAAACCACAGAGAGTGGCGGTCCCCGCGGATACGACGCTGGAAAGAAGGTAAAGGGGCGCAAGCGGCATATCTTGGTCGATGTGCTGGGTTGTGTTCTTGCGTTCCTGATCACGACCGCAGACGTCCAAGATCGCGACGCCGGAGCCAAGCTCATTCGGATGGCGAAAAGGGAATATCCAACACTGCGCAAGGTCTGGGTGGACAGTGCCTATAACGGTCCTGTCATCAAAACAGCGCAGCAAGACACAGGCGTGGAGATCCAAGTTGTCCCCAGGCCATCCAATTCGAATACATTTGTGCTTCTGCCCAAGCGTTGGAAAGTCGAGCAGGTATTTGGTTGGAATAACCGCGAGCGACGGATGAGCAAAGATTTTGAGCGAACGTTGTCCTCGTCTGCTGCTTGGATCAATTTGGCCTGCATTCGCCGCATGGTTCGCACAATTGCCGCGTCTTGCATTTAAACATGCTCTAAGCATCCCTCCTCCAGGATCCGTCGTTCGAGTGCTCGTTCCAATTTCGTTTCCGTAGCCCAGACACGCTCTCCCGAGAGCTACGTACCAACAGGTCTCGGGCAAGCGTTACACCGCTCGGGCTCGAGCGTTGTCGCGCTATGGGGTCGACTTTTTCACCTCGAGCTTTGCGTGCTCGCAATAGTATTTGCACTCGTAGAGCTGAGGTGAGTCCGTGGGCTTTGGGGGCGTTGCTGTAACCCCAGTCAACTCCACTGTGATGCTACCTGCCGGCCCAACATAGGTCAGCGTGCCATTTCGCCTGTCTGTGCTCGCCCACGGGCCCCACGTATTCAAGTCCTCGGCATTCATCTTCACCGTGAGCTCGAGCGTCGAGAGCGCGGGGTCGAGCGTTGCAGCGGCAATCGACATCGCGGGTGTGCTTTGAGACGAGCCCAGCGCGAGATGGAACGCCGTCACGCTTGCCGATGAGGAGGGGGCAGCAGCGGGTTTGGCAATATCACCCGATGCTTTGAGATATTTGATCTCGGTTGGTTTGAACGCCACGGTGATAAACGCGTTGGTCTTCGACGCCGAGTCGCTTTGGCCGCGTACCTCAGGGAAGCGCACCAGGTTCGGTGACCAAGCTCCGACGTCGTACACTTTGCTGCCCAAGCTCAGTGCGGTGGTTGCCCCAGAATACTCGACAAGCTGGGCCAACCCTGCCGAGGGTGGGACAACCAGTTGCAACGGAGCGGTGGAGCCTTCGATCAGCGAGGTTAGGTCGCTCTGTGTTTGCGAAGAACGTATTCCGGCAATGGGCACGGTGATGGTTCCTCCGAGCGTTATTCGTGGCCCCGTTGTTGCCGTAAGCGCTTGTGTGGAGACCGCCGGTGAGCCCGTATCATCATTGCCTTCGAGCTCGTCACTGTTTTCGCCAGCACAACCCACGGCAGCAGTGACCCAAGACAACAATGCAACCCATCGGACGAGTGGATGATTCATATTCTGGTTGGCAGCAACGTCGGTGCCAACGATGATTGAGCCCATGGGCTCGGATTCTAGGGTAATGGCGTAGCGTTCGCCCTCATTCCTAAGGGTTGCATGCATCAGAGGCGCCGCTGAGGCACGCCTCATGTCTCTTCATTGTCCCCCTCTTGCAAGGCCACGTTCTCCCCACTGCGATGTGCAAAGCGTGGTCTCCATTGTATTAGCTCGCTTGCCGGTTTATGAGCCTGGAACGGTTCGTGCCGTTCTGTCGAGCACCCATGAACACGACCCGTGATTTCTACGAAGATGGCTGGCTTCAATTCACCCGGATTGTGCTTTTTTGTAATGGTCTATTCTATTTGCCATTGATTGTGTTCAGCCCATTTCATTTCTACGATATGGCGGTGCACGCCAGCATTCCCGAAAGGCGAGCAATCTTCTGCGTCGTTCTGTTGATTTCGTTGGTGTTCTGTGGCGGGCTATCATTGGCCAGCTTCAGCGCCGCGTGGGGGATTGTTCGCCGAAAACGCTGGGCCTGGATCATCGCCGTGATCTCAGGGGGGTTGTATGTGCCTTCCTGTCTGTTCCCCATTGGAGCGGTGATGCTATATGGTTTGCTTCGGGACCACGTTCGTCGAGCCTTTATGGAATGAGCAAGAGTAAAAGCTCGCCGGTCACCAACGCGTCGAGAGAGCCTTCGTCAACGACACCCGTTCGAACCATTTTTACACTGCCGTCCTTGCCCACGAGCACCAACATCGGAAGGCTCTCGACGTTGTACAAATCGTTGGCTTCGTTCGCAGCGTCAAAAAGGATCGGATAGGTCAGCCCCTTACGCTGGGCAGAAGGCACGGCGCGACCTGGTTTATCGCTCGTGTTGACGCCAAGCACGACGAGGCCTTTGTCGCGGTAGCGACGTGAGATGCGCTCGAGAATTGGGGCCTGCATCTGGCACGGCCCGCACCAACTCGCCCAGAAATCGAGCAGAACAGGGTGACCTCGAAGCTCAGACAGCGTGAGCTTCGTCTGCTCAGGGGCACCGTTCATCACCACATCGAGGGTGAAGTCGGGTGCTGTTTTGGCCACCATCGGGTGTTGGCCGATCGTGAGCTTCGGCAGCAGCGCAATCACAAGCAAAATGGCTGCTGCAAGCAACCCGACCACGAAATTCGAGACCGGCTTTTCTTCGTCGACTGCCTTGGTTTGCCCAGCTTGCTGCGCCATCTCGTGAGCGTTAGCACGGGCGTTCCATCAGTGCCGCCGCCCCAACGGCTCGCAGCGAGCGGAACGAGGGGGCGATGGATAACCTGGCTACAGCGAGGTCACTGGATGCCTGTGCAGAGTGCGTGTGAGCCGGCCGCTGCTTTGTTGTTTCCGTCGTTGCACTCGGCGATCAGGTTTTGCGGGTCGGCCACGCCGTAAATCAAGATCGACGAGTTCGTCGGGAAGTTGGGGAACGACGTGCTCACAGGCACGCTTTGCCCTGGGTCAAGCGGGCCGGCGATCGTGACGTCACCGAGCGCAAAACCGCCCTGATCTGGGTCGCCCGCGTAGAAGCGAACCAAGATATTGCTCGCCGCAACAGCGCCGTCGTTGAACAACGTGCCCGTCATGTTCACCGTCGGGCACTGAAGCCCTGGATTGCCCAGAACCAATCGGAGATCGGCCAACGGCGAGCTCGAGGCCAAATCGATGGTTGTCGTGTTGTTATCCTCGATGCACTCGCGCTCTTGGTCGGCTGAGTCGACATTGACCGTGATGCTCGCCGGCAGGGTTCCCGGAGAGTTGTTCGCAGCGTTGTACGGCACCGTGATCAACACGGACGAGCCGGGTTCGAGCGTATTTTGGAGCGTATAGGTGAGCGCTGGCCCGCCCATTTGCCCGTTGAGCGCTTCGTCGAGCGATGGAGTTGTCCAGTGACCCGTAAAGCTGATGACGACACCAGGGCCGACTCGAAGATCGCCTTGGTTTTTGATCTCCGCCACAATATTGATGCTCGAGGACAAGGCCCCGCACCCCGTGCCTTGCGCCGTCGCCTGCACATGGGGGACAACCAAGTCAGGTGCGACACCGTACGAACGTGGGTTCGAACGATACGTGTTGTACAGCGACCATGACGCTGGCTCGCTGATCGGGATGCTCCCGCCTTCGGTGACATTGGTCACGTGGTACGCGTGTTGATTCCAGATTCGACGAGCCGAGACCCATGTGTCGGTGGCGTCGCCCCAGACCTCGATTCCGTTGTTGAAATCATTGCCATTTGGCTCGCTACAGAACCCAGATTCGTTGGACGTAGCAAAAACAATCTCGGCGTTTCCGTCGTTGTCGACGTCGGCAACGACCGGATATTCGATGCGCGTACGGCTCGGAGAATGCTCTTTGGTGTACACGTCGCCGTTCTGGCCGTTGTAGATCCTGAACCAGCACTCGTCGTTGTAGATCACCTCAGCAGCGCCATCGCCGTTGAAGTCGAAAACGCTCGAGCCCGTCACGCGGCTCGAATCATCTTCGGTTTTACGCGACCAACCATTGTGCAAACACGCGCATTCGCCTTTGATCGTATTGCAGACCGCGCCGTTTCCACAGTCGGCATTGCTCGTACAAGCGACGCCGTTGGGGGTTCGGGCTGGGTTGGGGTTGGCTGTCCCGTCGACCAGCTTGGTTGGCCATGCAGGGCACTCGGTCGTGGGATCTTGAAGGTCGATCATCAAATAGCCGGTGCCAAACGCTGTCCCGACCTCCGGGAAGCCATCTCCGTCGAAGTCATCGACATTGGGGGCCCCTCCGTCCGCGCCTGCTCCCAGGGATCGAGCGTTTTACCGTGCCGGTTTGTCGTTGAGCACGAACAAGAAACCATCGTTGATCAAGACGACCTCGGGCACGCCATCAGAGCGGATTGCTCGGGCTTGGCGCAGCGTCTTGATCGCCGCCCAACACATCGGCCACGGCGCAGAAGCCGTCGCGTTTCGCGCTGGGAATCAGCGTCGTGCCGTTGACCGTTTGCCCATCCCACGCGATGACGAGCTTTCCGGCGCAGAATGCTGCTTCTTCGGGGTCAGAATAGGTGCCTGAGCATTGGGCGATCTTGGTAACGCCAGCAGGTGGCCTGGGCAGGTTGTAGACGGTGGTGCCGCCGATGATTTCTTGTCGAGAATCACCCGTGATATCGGCCACACAAGAGACCGGGCCCTGGCCTTGTGTGCCGCTCGAAATCGTTCCGGCGAAGTGATCGAGCATTTTTAGTGCACCGGTCGACGTATCTTTTTCGAGTGTAAACACGTCTCGACCGATGATGATCTCGGCAAACCCCGTTCGATCGAGATTGGCCAAGGTGGGTGCTGGGTTCACGTACCCGGTGCCCCACATTGCTGCGGGCGAACGATAGATTTGCTCACCCGTGTTCTTGTGAATCGAAAAGCCCCGGTCTTCCGTGATGGCGACAATTTCGGGCACTCCATCATTGTCGAGGTCGCCCACTGCAATGGCCGCCGTCGAGTTCAGCGTCGCGTCGGTACAGACATACGCGACGTTGGGGTCATCTCCTTCGTGCCAGGTGGTTGTGCCCAGAACAGCAAAAAAATCTTTGCCCTTGTTCGGCCCGCCGCCGTGCACTGCGCGCATCACACCATCTGCAGAAATGGTCTGATTGCAGAACGTGAGAAAAATAATCTCGGGGAAGTCACGTTCGTTGATCAACCCATCGCCGTTGTCGTCATCGAGATTGGCGACCACGGGTGTCATCACGACTTGGGCTGATTTCGCAAACGGGCTGCCCACGGCGTTGGGGTTCGCGATGCTGCTGCCTCCCCATTGGATTTCAATGGTCGGGGGGACATCGGTAAACGGCAACGGCGGGATCTGGCACGTTGGCGCCAGGCCCGTACCCGTGCAGATACCGACTTCACAGCTCATATAGGCAGCGCAATCCCAGTCATCCTCGCATGTACAGCCTGCTTGACCGGGGCCGGTTTCTGTACAGACACTCTGGAACCCCGTGATCGAAGCGCAGGTAGAAACGACGCTAAATCCGCCGCCATCCGTGCTGCACGCCACGACGTTTTCGTTTTCGCAGTGGCGTTCTCCTGCGGTGCAGATGTCGGCGACGCAGATGGTGCCATTACAGTATTGGTCGAGAGGGCAATCGAGTGACGAGGTACACGAAATGTCCTTGCAGAAAGCGCCTGCTTGACCCGTGGCTTCGACGCAGACCTCGGTGCTGGTACAGCTCAAGTCTGCGCAGGTTTTCGGGACACAGCCAAATGTCCCAGAGCTTTCAACACACTTCTGATCGGCGGCACAGGCCGGGTTGCACTCTGAACCCGTCGAGCCAGCAGAACCACCCGCGGTCGAGCCAGCCGAACCAGCCGAGCCACCAGTGATCGAGCCTGCTTGCCCGGCGCCTCCTGAACCGGAAGACCCAGCATTACCCGATGAGCCTGCTGATCCCCCGGACGAGGTGCCCCCGGTGTTGTCGGCCGGATTTTCTGCGCTCGATGAGTCACTACCGCAACCGAGCAAGCCAAGGCCGCTGCTGGCGAGCAAAAGTAGCCAACACGACGACGCCACGTGTGAGAAGTACGCCCTCTTCATTGATGCAGTCTAACCGAACTTTTCCAGACCCGAATAGCCTTTCGTCGAAGCTCAGCGATGTCTGTCTTTGCCGCAAAGCGTCGTAGCAATTCTGCAAAGATTGTGAGTTTTTTTCCTCGTTCTTCGGGCGTTTGTGAGATGAGCAGAGCAGAATCTGCGAGCGTTTTTCGTTGGTTGATTCGTGCGGTCTTTAGGCCAGTCTTCTTCTGCACCAGGAGCACCCGATGCGTTTTCGTCGCTTTGCCTCGCTCTGTTTGGGTTTTGCCGTTGTGGGTGTCACGTCACTCGTGGGCTGTGGAGGCTCGAGTGATTCGGCGACCAACGATGGTGACCTTACGACGGGTGGCTCAGCCGGGTCGGCAGGCTCATCGGGTGCATCGGGTACTGCCGGAAGCGCCGGCTCGTCGGGCTCGTCGGGCTCTTCGGGGACTGCAGGCACGGGCGGAACCAGCGGTTGTGCAATCAATGAAACGCTATGTGGTACGACCTGTTCGGATACCAAGACCGACCCCAAACATTGCGGCACCTGCGACACCAACTGCCCGGTAGGCTCGAATGGTGAGGTCGGCTGTGTGGACGGCATGTGCACGCTGTCGTGCAATGACGGTTTCAAAACCTGTACAGGCTCGGGCGCTTGTGAAATCAACACCAAAAATGATCCCAACAACTGCGGGGATTGTGGTGTGGTGTGTCCACTTGGGCTGAATGGCGCTCCGGCGTGTATCGATGGCGTTTGTGGCTTCGATTGCGACGCTGGGTACGCAGATTGTCGTTCGGATGACCCTGGTTGCGAAACCTACACCAACCAGGATTCCATCAACTGCGGCTCTTGCGGAACGACCTGTGCCGGCGATGTGAATGCCTACCCCGATTGCAATAGCGGGCACTGTGGCATCCAATGTCTTCCTGGTTTTACGGATTGTTACGCGGGGATTCCGGGCTGTGAAACCCATACGTCACAAGATGTGTTGCACTGCGGTACCTGTGATTTGATCTGCCCGCCTGGCGACGGCGGTGATTCGATTTGTTTCAACGGACAATGTGCTTTCGCCTGTCAGCCTGGTTTGGGCGACTGCAACTTCCTGCTTTCGGATGGTTGTGAAACCAATATCGAGAACGACTCCACCAACTGTGGGTATTGCGGAAACGTCTGCCCCGATGGTGGCACGTGTGTTGGCGGCGCATGTCAGTGTGCAGGGGCAACGCAAGAGGCGCAGAAAATCCCGCTCGATGTGTTTATCATGCTCGATCGATCGGGCTCGATGCAGGGCGCTCGCTGGTCGAACGTTACCCAGGCGCTCAAAGATTTCGTCAACTCGCCGGGGTCGAACGGGGTCGGGGTGTGGCTCGAGTATTTTGAGCCCCTGTCAGGCGACGCGTGCAACGCCAATGACTACGCGGTTCCGCAGGTGCCGTACGGTGTGTTGCCTGGCGCTGCCACTGCTATCGTGAGCTCGCTTAACTCGACGAGCCCCGATGGGTTGACGCCCACGACACCGGCTCTTCATGGCGCAGAAATCGCCGCCGTTGCACACAAGAACGGGCACCCCGATCACAAGGTCATCGTGCTCCTCGCGACCGACGGTGTACCCACGAGCTGTAGCTCTTCGGTGGATGCCACAGCCCAGGTCGCGGCCAATGCTCTTGCCGGTAACCCCTCGGTCATCACCTATGTGATTGGCATTGGAAACGTCTCTGGCCTCAATCAAATCGCAGCCGCTGGTGGAAGCTCATCGGCGTTTATTGTCGACGGAGGTAACTCGTCGGCCTTCTTGGCGGCGATGCAGTCGATCCAGCAGCAAACGTTGGGCTGCGAATATTTGGTGCCAACGCTGCCCCCTGGCCAGAGCATCGACCCCAGCAAGGTCAACGTGCTTCTCACCCCAAGCGGCGGTTCGGCGGTCGTGTTGAACTCGGTGGGTGACGCGTCGGGTTGCAACCAAGACGGCGGTTGGTACTTCGACAACGTCAACGCGCCCACCAAGATTTATCTGTGCCCGTCTACCTGCTCGATTGTCTCAGCCGACCAGGGCGCCAAGATTGAAGTTCAAGTTGGCTGCCCTGCGAAGATCCCCGATTGACTCACGGGCAGCGGTACAGCGGCGGAAGCGGATAGACCGGGTAGGTTCCTCCCGAGAGCATATCCGCTTCTTGCATCGCGCCGTTCAAGATCGACTGAATATCCGAGAGCTTCTGGTTGAGCTTGTTGGTGCTGTCGTTCTCGGCAACGCACACGAATTTGCTGCGACCGCAGGTGTCGATGTCCTCGCAGAGGGTGGGCGAGGGGGCCGAGCTCTTGAGTGCGGCGTCACCATATAGGATCTTTCCACCAACCATGGTCAAGCGAACGGTCGGTGGGGCTGCGGCCACAATCGAGTCGTAAGGCAGCGAGGGGTCGGCATCGACCACGAAGAGATCCGCGTATTTGCCGACCTCGATCGAACCGATCATGTCGTCGTACTGAAGCGCTTTCGCTGGGTTGACGGTCGCCATTTTGACGAGATCCTCGGCCGAGAGGATGTCGCTCCAGTGCGAGTTATCCCAGCTATCGGCAAACCGAAGCTCGTCGAGCATATTTTGGCTGCCGCCCATCGACCAGTCTGGGCCAATATTGATCGAAACTCCGCCCGCAATGGCAGCCGGAATATTGGTTGTATTGCCGTAAAGCGACACGTTCGAGCGAGGCGACCAGGTGAGGTGCATTCCGGCCGCGCCCATTTGATTGAACTGGGTTTGGGTAAAGCCCGTGCCGTGAATGATGGTGGTTTGCGGGGCAAACAAACAGCCGTCGGTGGTGGTCACGGTGTTGACCGTGTCGAACTGGTTCGTGGCAGCCATATCGGTGCCTTCGCCAGCGTGCAGCAAATACGCCTCGGTGGGGAAGGCGCTACAGGCTCCGTTTGCCGAGCTCGCGGTCACTGGCCAGCCCGCCGAGGTTCGAAGATCGTCGACCGAGGCTCCGCCGCGCAATAGGTCGTTGTGCGTGCCGCCAAGCGTTCGCGAGAGCGAGCCGTAACAGGTAAACGATGTATTGAAGAAACCAACGACGGCTGTCGTGCCGGCCATGAGCGCCTTGAGCTCGCCAAATTTGTCCATCTCGCAGACAAGGTTGCCTTGTTCTGCCGAGGAGTATTTGGTTGGGCACCACGTGGGCTTACCCGTCTCGTATGCGAAACATTGTTTCACATCGAGAACAGCGGCGTAATTCGGATTGCTGCTGCCGTTCCAGCCCGATACGTTGGTGTAAATGGGGTCTGGGTTCCAGTCATCGTTGTCGAAAATATCGAACAAGATGTGGTTGTGCGTGTCGATCAATCCAGGAGAAATCACCGCGTGGGTGTCGAGGATCGTCGCGCCCGTGGCCTGAGCATCACAGCCGGTTCCGGGGGCCACACAGGTAAACTTGTCGTTCTCGACGAGCACCTCGCCGACGAAGGGGTCGCTGGTGCCGGTGACGATGGTGCCCTTGAGCAAAATCTTGGTCGCCGAGCCTGCGGTTACTCCAACAGGCGTTGGGTCAACCGCAAGCCCGCCCGTACCGCCTGAGCCCGCGGTTCCCGAGGAGCCAGCCGTTCCGCCGGTTCCAGCAGAGCCAGCTGTCCCACCCGTTCCTGCGCTGCCAGCCGTTCCGCCTGTGCCAGCCGTGCCGCTCGTGCCGCCGCTTCCGGCGCTTCCGCCTGTCGCGCCCGTACCGCCTGCTCCCGCGCTTCCAGCCGTTCCGCCTGTTCCGGCAGAGCCCGCAGAGCCAGCGGTTCCCGAGGATCCTGCCGTTCCGCCCGTGCCGGCCGACCCAGCGCTGCCACCCGTACCGCCTGCACCCGAGCTACCCGAGCTACCCGAGCTACCCGAGCTACCCGACGCGCCGGATGAGCCCGCGGTGCCACCCGCCCCCGAAGAGCCCGACGAGCCCGACGAGCCCGAGCTACCGGCCGTACCCGCCGAGCCAGAAGTGCCCCCGGAGCCTCCGTTGCCCACCTGTTGTGGGGCAGGGTCGTCTGAGCCACAGCCGGCCAAAACGAACGACAACGATAGGGCGAAGAGAGGGGTGAGGTGCAAAGAACGCATCGACGTAAGGCTACGCGTGAATCACGAAAATTCACAGCGCCAATTCCGTGTCAAAAGGGGCGCCTCGCATGTTCGCCCCGTCTCGCGTTACCGCGCTCTTGGTCGTGCTTATCGCCTCGCTGTGTTTTTCGACAAGCGGGCCGTTGGCTCGTATGGCGGCGCCGGCTAGCCCGTTGCTCATTGCCGCTGCTCGCACGGGGATCGCCTCGTTGTTGTTGCTCGGGCGTGCTCCGTTGCAATCGATCGCCGAGGTGAGGCGAACCAGTTGGCCTCAGCGTCGTGTGATGCTCGTGGCGGGGCTGCTGTTGGCTGGGCACTTTGGCTTCTTTTTGTACGGTCTCGCCACGACGTCACTCGCGGCGGCCGTCACCTTGGTCTCGCTCGAGCCGGTCGCGGTCGTGGTTGCCGCAGCACTCGCGTTCAACGAGCGACCGTCGACCCAAGCGAAGATCGGTATCGCTCTCGCCACGCTCGGTGCCGTTATCGTGGCGCAAGGCGGTGGGTCAGGTGAGCACACGTTGCTCGGGGATCTCTTCGTCGTGATCGCGGTCGTGCTCTACGGCGCCTACGTGATGTCGGCGCGAAGGCTCGCTGGCGCCATCTCGGCCAACGCTTACGCCGCGGTGGTGTTCGGAACCTCGGCCGTTTCGCTTGCCATCGTGTGTGGCTTTGCGGGTGTGTCGCTGGATATTCCTGCGAGATCGTGGTGGCTAATCGTCGCGCTTGGGGTGATCCCGACGCTCGGGGGTCACACGCTGGTGCAATGGGCTGTTCGTTGGGCGCCCGCGTCAGTGGTTGCGTTGGTTTCTCCCGGAGAAACCCTAGGATCGCTCGCCATCGCTGCCGTGTTGATGTCGTTGCCCCCGTCGCCGGTCGAGCTGATGGGTGCGGTCGTTGTGCGGGCCGGAGCAGTTGCGACCTTGTTGGCGCCTGCGAGTATCACTCCGCCAGGTACTCCCGGCGCCTCGAGCGAATCGGGGGAGAGTGACACGTGATCGTGCTTCTCGTGCGACGCAGGTCGTGGAAGCATCAGGAGAGACATGGATTCGGTTGAATCGAAGCGTGCTCGTCGAGTCGCGGTGTACGGTGGCTCATTCAACCCACCTCACGTAAGCCACGTGCTTGCGGTGGTGTACACGTTGTCAACGCAGCCCATCGACGAGGTGCTGGTTGTCCCGTGTGCGGTGCACCCCTTCGCGAAAGAGCTCGCGGGTTTCGAAGAGCGTTTTGCGATGTGTCAGGCCGCGATGGGTTGGATTCCCAACGTCACGATCTCGAGGATCGAGCACGAGCTCGGCGGTGAAAGTCGCACGCTCAGAACGCTCGAGCACCTGAGAGAAGCGCATCCCGATTGGCAACTTCGTTTGGTGGTCGGCGCTGATATCCTGGGCGATACACGCAAGTGGTTTGCGTTTGAACGCGTGTGCGAGCTCGCTCCGTTGCTCGTGTTGGGTCGCGAAGGGGTCGATGAATCTCGGGCTCCCAAACCCGTGCTCCCAGAGGTTTCGAGCACGCAGATTCGTGCTGCGTTGGCCTCTCGGGATCGCGCCTCGATCGCCTCTCTCGTGCCGGCTGCGGTGCTCGACTACATCGAGGCGCACGGGCTGTACGGTGCATCGAGCCGATGAGTCGAGCGCACTACGCGATCCTCGGAGCAGGCAAAGTCGGCGTTGCACTGCATCGGGCGATTCGAGCGGCGAAGATGCCGTGCAAACTCGTTCCGGCGCGACAGGTCAACGAGCACACGACTTGGCGCGCAAGCCTGTTGATTCTGGCGGTGCGCGACCCCGAGGTTACGACCTGGGCACAACGCCTTGCCGCGTGGGGCACGGTGCCAAGCTCGACGGCGGTGGTGCATCTCTCGGGGGTGTTGCCCTCGTCGGTGCTTGAGCCCTTGCGAGCAGGCGTCGGGGTTGCGCAGATGCACCCGTTGTTGTCGTTTGCAGCGATCGATGCACCGCCCTCGTTTGAGGGGGCGCACATGCACCTCGAGGGTGATGTCGAAGCTGTTCGCCGTGCTCGAAAGCTGGCGTCGCTTCTCGGGATGAAACCTCGAGTGATGACCCACGTCGATCCGGCTGGGTATCACGCTGCTGCGGCGATGTTGGCGAACGGTAGTGCGGCCGTTGCCAGTGCTGCCATCGAGGTGCTCGTCAACGCGGGCGTCGAGCGATCGCTTGCACCCAAGATGCTGGCTCCGTTGCTTCGGAGCGTAGCGTCCAACCTAGAGGTGTTGGGCATGCCCACTGCGCTTACCGGCCCTGTTCGACGAGGCAGTGTGTCAACGGTCGAACGACACCTCGAGGTGGTGGGTCAAGCGGGTGATGGTGTGGCAGCGTTGTACAAAGCGTTGGTGTTGGCGCAAATCCCGATTGCAAGAGCGATAGGCGAAACGTCGAATGAATCGCTTACCGAGATCGAGCAACGCATTGCAAGATGAGCGAAAGCGCTGGCGTTTTCGCGACGCTCGTGCGAGCTGGCAAAACGAGGTTTTTCATGTACCAGAGCGGGATGGGTCGAAGCTCTTCACGAGCGAGCGTTTTCTCTGCGCCGATGCTCAGGCGATCGCTGTTGGCGTTCGGGGCGGTGTCGGCGATGGCGGCTCCGTCGTGTGCTGACAAGAAGCCAACCGCGGTGGTGGTGGCGATCACGACAGAGTCGAAGATCCCTGAGGATCTGGCCGAGTTGGCGGTCGACGTGAAGCGATCGAGCTCCTCGAAATTCGACACGACGTACCTCATGCCGGTGGATGCAACGTTGCCGGGCACGTTGACACTCTCGAACGATGACGAAAGCGAGAGTGCATCCGACGCGATGACCGTGCGTATTCGAGCGCGCGCCGTCGGATCGCAAAACTGGCTCGTGGTGCGTGAGGCAGTGCTGGGGTTTTCGAAAGAAAAAACCAAGTTGCTCCGGATGCCACTTCGGTATTCGTGCTTCGATTTTCCGTGTCCTGACGATCAAACCTGCCTGGGTGGCAAGTGCATCGAAAAGCCGGTCAATGTCGAGACGCTGCCCGAGTTCAATGGTGACGAGCAGGTGTTCCCTCAAGCGAACACATGCTTCTCGGTGTCGCGTTGTTTGGGCGCGCCCGAGACGGTGCTCACGATCGACAAGTGCTCGTTTCCGGCGCCTGCTGCTGCCGGTAAATTCAACGTGATCGCCGTCTACACGCGTGCTCCCGATCGCCCGGTGGTTCTTGAGAACGACAAGACCGAGGGCTACACGGTAAGCGGCTCAACGGTGGTGCTTGCCGACGGAGTTTGTCAGGCGCTCAGCGACAACAAAATCGTGAAGATCCAGACCTCGACGCGATGTGCGACCAAGTCGCTCGACAGCGCCGTGTGCGACAAGGCGTTCGTCAAGTGCTCGGAAGAGGGCGAAACCTGCTCGAACGAGACCGATTGCTGCGGCAACAGCGATGGCGCGGTGGGCTGCTCGCGTTTCGGTTCGACGAGCGCTCCGGCGGTGTGCACCTACAAATGCGCGGGCCCAAGCGATTGCAACTCGGGGTGTTGTGTCGACACCAACGTTGCGGGCGAAAAAGTGTGTGCACCGGCCGAGTTCTGCGGTGGAGGAACCGCGGGAACAGGCGGGACAGCCGGCGCTGCTGGAGCAGGCGGCACCTCGGGTACGCGGGCACGGGTGGTACTGCGGGAACGGGCGGCGCGGTTCCCTGAGATCGCGGGGGTTTACGGCGGGGCGTACGTGCTAGAGCCCCGGCCGTCATGACCGTTCGGCTCCGTCAGCATCTGAGCCACGTAGCAACCCTGCGAAACGCTCGCGACGCAGGCTACCCCGACCCGATCACCGCAGCGTCGTTGTGCGAGCTTGCTGGGGCGGATGGCATCACTGCCCACTTGCGCGAGGATCGTCGCCATATTCGAGACGAGGACATCCGTCGCCTTCGTGTCTCTCCGGTTCGAACACTGCTGAACCCGAAGTGGCGGCGACGGACGAGATGCTCGCCATCGCGCTCGATGTGCGGCCTGACGTCGTGACCTTGGTGCCCGAGCGTCGCGAAGAGCGAACGACCGAGGGTGGCGGCTTGATGTGGTGGGTCACCGAAGTCACCTCCGGAGGAACTCGGATCGTGGGCGCTTTGCGTGCTGCGAAGATCAAGGTGTCGTTGTTCCTGGCGCCCGATCTTGCGCAAAATTCGTACGGCTGCTGCGCTCTTGGTCGATCAAGTCGAGCTGCACACCGGCAGTATTGCCATCGCAACGGCAAGGCTCGTGAGGATGAGCTCGGTCGCCTCGAAACGGCTGCACGAGCCATTCATGCAGCCAATATCGCCGTGGCTGCGGGTCACGGCCTGACGCGAAATAACGTGGGCCCAGTCGCAGGTTGCCCCAGCTCGAAGAGCTCAACATCAGGCGCTCGATCGTCGCGGACGCGGTGTTCATGGGCTTGCCCGAGGCGGTCAAAGCCATGCGAAACGCCGTGGATCGTGGTGTTGCAGACGGCGAGAAAGCCCGGCAATGAAACCGATTTTGTCGCGAGGGCAGATCCGGCAGTTTGATCGCCACGCGATCGAACGCTGTCATGTGCCCGGCGTCGTGCTGATGGAGAACGCGGGCCGCGCGGCTGCAGACGTCATCGAGAAGGTGGCTGCTCGAGGACGCGTCGTGATCGTGTGCGGAGCGGGAAACAACGGCGGAGACGGCTTTGTCGTCGCGCGACACCTTCGAGCTCGAGGGTGGGTGACGCGTGTATTTTTGCTGTCCGACGAGTCGAACGTGACGGGCGATGCGAGGATCAATCTCGATGCCTGGAAGGGCGTCGGCGGTGAGATCACGAAGCTCTCTTCGCGCGAGGATCTCGCCGAATTGATGGCGTCTGCGCACGGGGCATCGGTCGTGGTCGATGCGGTGTTCGGAACGGGTCTTTCGCGTCCGATCGAAGGGCTTTCGGCCGAGGCGATTTCGGCGATGAATTCAGCGCCTGCGATGCGTGTTGCGCTCGATCTGCCGTCGGGCCTCGATGCCGACACCGGAGAGGTTCTAGGAGTCGCCTTCGAGGCGGATCACACCATCACGTTCGCCGCTGCGAAAGCCGGGATGCTCACGCCGCGAGGCGCGATGTGCTGCGGAGAATTGCACCTGGTCGACATTGGCGTGCCGACCTCGCTGGTGGATCATACAGGGCAAGTGGGCGAGCTGATCGAGACGAGTGATTTGGTTCGATGGCTGCCGCGTCGAGATACGCTTTCGTACAAGCATGCGGCCGGCACGGTGCTGGTGATTGCGGGGGCACCGGGTAAGACGGGGGCAGCGCGTCTTGTGGCCCATGCAGCGCTTCGAGCAGGCGCCGGGCTGTGCACGATCGCTTCGTGGCCCGAATGCCGTGAAACGCTCGACAGCTCGGTGCTCGAGGTGATGACGGCGACCATCGATCCAAGCGATGTCGCAGGCTCGCTCGAGCCGCTTTTGCGTGCTCATCGTGTCGTTGTGATTGGGCCGGGTCTTGGCCTCGACGACCGAGCTCGCCGGGTGATCGAGCACGTGGTGATTCACCACACCGGAGTGAAAGTGGTCGATGCGGACGCGATCTCCGCGTTTGCAAACGAGCCCGAACTCCTCGCCACTGCACAGGGCACGTGTATTTTGACGCCCCATGCCGGAGAGATGGCAAGGCTCTTGGGTCACTCCTCACGCGATATCGAGCGAGATCGCTTTGCTGCAGCGCGAGAAGCCGTGTCGCGAACCGACTGTATCGTGGTGCTCAAAGGCGCTTGCTCGCTGATCGCCGCTCCCGAGGGCATCCATGTCGCCTCTGCGGGCAACTCTGCGCTCGCCACCGCGGGATCGGGCGACACCCTGGCCGGGATCATCGGCGCGATGTGCTGCCTGATTGAGCCCCATCGCGCGGCTTCTGCGGGGGTCATGCTGCACGGGCTTGCCGCAGACGCGTGGCGGGCCCGCACTGGCTCGGATCGCGGTCTATTGGCCTCCGAGGTGGCTGATTTGGTGCCTGAGGTCTTGGGCGGATTGTTTACAACGAACGCGCACGCGTAAGCGCGCGTGGTGATCGCCAATGCCCGATCGAGAAAGGGGCTCGATCGGACATTTTATGTCCGGACACGGGCTGGATTTACTCGGCCGAGTGAGCACCATGTGGGGCGTAGGAGGAAGCCATCATGCAACCCGCATTTCGAGGTCCCACCGCGCCTATCAAGCGCATCGAGCCGAGCAACACCCGAATGGCATTGGCCAATGTGGTGCGAGGCAAACAACCCAAGCCGTTGCGGGTTCTGCTGTACGGTGTCGAAGGCGTCGGTAAGTCGACGTTTGCGGCTCAAGCGCCCAACCCCATTTTCCTCTGTGCGGAGGACGGCACCTCACAGCTCGACGTGGCCCGATTTCCGTCGCCTGCCACCTGGCTTGAAGTCTTCGAAGCACTTGGCGTGCTGATGAAGGAAGAGCACGAGTTTCAGACGCTCGTGATCGACACGCTAGACTGGCTCGAGCCGCTTTGCTGGGCACATGTGTGCGCTCAGAACGGCAAAGGCAATATCGAAGACTTTGGCTACGGCAAAGGCTACGTCGCAGCCCTCGACCAATGGCGAATGCTCGTGGATCGTCTTGATCAGCTCGTTCGCACCAAAAAAATGCACGTGATCCTGATCGGTCACGCCGCAGTTCGAAAGATCGATGACCCGCATTCAGGGGCTTACGATCGCTACCGAATGAAGCTCCACGAGCGCGCTGGCGACTTGTGGCGTGAATGGGTCGACGCCGTTCTTTTTGCTCGTCACGAGGTATTTACGGTCGAAAAGAAAGGCAAACAGCGTGGTGTTTCGTCGGGGGCTCGTGTGGTTCACACCCAATGGAACGCCGCTTTCGACGCGAAAAACCGCTTTGATTTGCCCGAAACCCTGCCGTTGTCTTGGGAGGAATTCGAAAATGCCGTGCGTGCTCATCTGCCCGCCACGGTCGACAAGTTGAAGAAAGAAATTGCCCAATGGATGAACCAGCTCCCCAACAATGAGGAGCGTGAGAAGGCCGACAAAGCGATGCGCGAGTGGGCAGGCAACGACCCTGTTCGTCTTGCTCAGTTGCTCGACCGTGTGCGTGCCAAGGTGG
>JAXLYQ010000008.1:0-94823 GCA_046351315.1 Polyangiaceae bacterium | reverse complement strand
GTTCGTTACCTCTACAAAACGACCGGCGAAATCTACGACGTAAACAGCAACGATGACTTCGCTCAGTTCACTTCTGGAGACACGTGCGGAGCAGGCATCGCAGCTCAAACCGGCGTGAGTCTTGAGCTGTACTCACTCGCCTGCGAAGCGAGCGCACGAGAGATCTTCGGAACGATTTTGACGCCCAACCACAACGACGCTCACCGCAATCATTTCCATATGGATATCGGTCAATCAGGCACGCCGACGAGCTTTTTCGTCGAGTGAGCTATCGTTCGCGCATGATCGTGAAACTCGTGGGGCGCGCGTCTGCGCTGAGTGTTTGCATCTCCATGATGGGCTGTGCAGAAGCGCCGGTTCCGCCCGCCAACGAGCCGACCTCCGCGGTGATTGCGTCTGCGCCCCCGCCCGAGCCAAGAGGTGCAGCTCAGCCAAAAGCTGCACCGCCCAAGCCTGCGCCACCCAAGCCAGAGCAGCCACCCGAGCACAAGGATATCCCGCTCGATCTGACGAACATTCCAGGAGCAGAAACCGCTCTCAAAGAAGCTGAGGTGACAGCGGACGATCTACGCGATTATCTGTTCACAGCGCTCGAGCCAGACGGAGGGTATTTGCCCTATCAAACAGGACGCGTGCTCCGGGGCTCTCCGAATCGAATCAAGCTGCTGACCTCGTGGCTTCCTGTGCTGAAGAAGGTAGTCGCATCGCCAAAGTTCGCAGAAGCTTGGGCCCAACGACGCAAAGAAATGCTCTGGGTTGCGCCGCTTCCACCAGACCCTCCGCCCCGCACGGCTCAGCAGATTCGCGACGAATTCATGGAGAACATGTCGAGGGTGATGGGCGATCTTCAAAACCAGCTCGCAGCAGGCAAAATGAGCCCCCAAGCGCGGCAGTCGCTCGAGCAAGCGATCGCGGAAATCCAGCAAAACATCGCTGCATACGACTCGGCTGGTGTCGCAGAAGAGCAGGCGCGAAACGAAGCAGCGATGGCCGAAGCGCGCAGGCAATCACGAGCAGAACGCGAGCAAGAGCGACAGGCTGAAATCGAGCGCCGTAAGACCCTGTACCCCGAGTCGCCCAAGACCGCGCTCAAGGCACGTCTCGACGATTTCATTCGTCTCTGTGACTCGGTCGATTTCGGTGCGCAGCTCACCACTCGCTACGGTCGTCGATTCTTCGTCAACCCTGACTACGAGATGAAGCCGCCAAACTGGAAGCTTCTCTTTCGCGCGGGCAAACCCACCGTGACGATGCTTCGCAAAGAAGCACTCGCCTGGCAAAGCGAGCTTTGATTGAAGGGCTTCGCGTCGATCGTTTCTCACCACGCGTACACGTCGTAGATAAGAGCAAACGCAGCAGGTTGATCACGAGCTGTGCGCCGCCGTAGAGGCTGAGCCCACCCACCAAGACCGCAGCGGTGATGCCACCGATCGGATGCCGATCGATGAACCCGCCGTACGCACCGCCCGCTCGTTTCAAACCAGTGCACGGGCATTGAACCGGCACCGCGCCATCGAGGATCTGCTGCAGCGCATCGATCATCTCTTGGACGCTTTGAAAGCGCTTCGCTGGGTCTTTCTCGAGCCCTTTGCGAATGTAGAACGTGTACTCGGGCGGGATGCCGTATCGGTGGTGCATCCCGATCGCCGACACCGGCTCTTCGCTCACAATTGCGCGCAGCACATCGGTGACGTTCTGGTGGTGATCGAGATAAAAACGCAGCGACAAGAGCTCGAAGAACAACACGCTCAGGCTGTAGACATCACTGCGCGCATCGAGCTGATCGTTGAGCCCTCGCGCTTGCTCGGGTGACATGTACCCAGGGCTTCCGAGCAGCGTGCCGGTTCGTGTTTCGAAGGCGCGGCTGCGGGGCGCATCTTCGACCGCGACTGGCTGTGCTGACATCGCAGCCAACGCTTCGGGCGACATCGTGGGCGCGTTGTCTTTGCGCGTTTGTTTGGCAAGGCCCCAGTCCATCACCATGACTTCGCCATAGCGACCGACGATCACGTTGGCGGGCTTGATGTCGCGGTGAATGAAGCCCTGCACATGAGCAAAATTCATCGTCTTCAAGATCTGCATGAACACGCCCACGCGAGCATCGATCGAGAAGCGCTGAAGGTACGCAGGCTGGTTCTCGCGAAGGGCATCGATGATCTTCTCGATGGTGTCTCCCTCCACGAATTTCATCGTGAAGAAGTACCCGTTCTCATCGAGCCCGACGTCGTGAATCGGTGCGATGCCTGGGTGCTCGAGTGAGCCAACGGCCTGGATTTCCTCGATGAAACGCGCGAGGTTTGCCGGGGTTCGCGTATCGTTCTTCAAACGCTTGAGAGCCACACGACGTGCGATGTCGTTGTCGTAAACCAACTCAACCGCCCCGACCCCACCTTCACCGAGTGCCTTGACCATCGAGTACCGAGGGCGAACCTTCGATACGATCTCGGCGTGTGTTGCGTGCATCTGGATCTCGGGCAGCACCGAGATGGCCGTGACGTCAGCCACCGTCACATCCATCGGAGCATTCGCCGGCAACGACAGCGACATCGGAGCACGTTGACTCATCGCTCCCGAGCCAGTCGTAGAGCGGCCCGTCACATCGCTCGACGTCGTTGTTGCGCTCGTCGTTGACGCCGGTGGAGCACCGCCACTCGTGACGGTTTGACCAAACGCATCAGGGCCCGTTCGCATCGACGGAACGGCAGTCGCCGCGATCGGGTTGACCCCAGAAGCTCGCTCGTAACCCATCGTGCCCGAGACCGGCGCTGGCGTGGAAGGGCCGTACCCAACCGTGCCCGAGACAGCCCCGCTCACCATCGTGGCTTTGAGTGACGATGGCCCTCGAAATGGCTTTGGTGCAGCGGGCGGAGCCCCCACCGCAGTCTCTCCGAGAGCCATGCTGTTTGGGCTTACGACATCGCCGCCCACCATCGTTGCACCGATGGGGTCGACAGAACCACGTTGGCCCTTTGACGGGTCGCTAGACGGAGGCTTTACAGTCATGGGCGGCACCAAGGGTAGCGCTTGAATCCACCCGCGAAAACAACTGCTGACGAAGGGTGACGATTCAGCGGCGACGCAGGGCAAACCACAGGCTTGCACCCGAGATCGGGGTTCGATCGAGCCATTTTTCGATGCGATGCTCGGCCCTCAACAGCGCGTGAAGCGCCTGGTTGATGGGTTTTGGGGGCACCGCCAAGTTGCTTTCAGATGTCGAGCCCACGTCGTCGCGAATCACGACGCGACGCTGAGCCCACATCATCGGGACGAGCAAACGATTGAAGTAGCCGCACTCGACGAGCTCGGCGCCTTCTACCGATGCCAGAAGCGTTTCGAGCGTCGCGCGGTTGTAGCGAATCTTGTGGCCTGCCTGAACATCCACCTGGCTCCACAACCCCATGAGCGCGGGCACCGTACCCACCAAAACCCCACCTCGTCGAACCGTCGACAACGCAGAGCTCAGCGCGATTTTCGGCGAATCGAGATGCTCGATCACATCGAACAACCCCGCGACGTCGACCTCGAGCTCGACCGCTTGCGCGAGGGCATCGATGCCGAGCGACAGATCGTGCGCAAAAAAGCTCGCTTTCGGCGCACGACGAGCCGCCAGCGTGGCCAGCGAGACGTGCCCTTCGACGCCGGTCACTCGATAGCCTTGCGCATCGAGGTAGGCCGCGACACAGCCCCCGCCGCATCCGAGGTCGAGCACACGCGCAGGCGGCGAAAACCCCAGTGCGATCAAGCGATCTCGCACCATCTCGTTGCGGGTGCGATGCCAGAAGTGAGCATCCTCCGCGCGAGCAAGCGCATCCATCGCTCGATCAGCGGTCACATCGAAGCCTTCGGTGTCTTGAGCGAGCGACGAGAGAACACGAAGGTTGGCGGGCAAGTCAGCGGACGTCATGGAGCGGGGCGGACGCATAGCATTGACATCCGGTCGCCTCCCGCGTTTGGTGCGCCGCATGACGACAGCGACGAGCCGCCCACGTGGGTGGCGCGACCTGCTCCAGCTCGAAACACGCGGTTTGACTCTCGCTTTTTGGGGAGCCGTTGGGCTCTTCACGTTGGCGTTTTTTGTCACGCCGTATTTGCCACTCATCGACTATCACCAGCACGTTGCGCTCGCGGCGATTTTGCAGCGCTATTGGGCCGGAGGCGCCTGGGAGCGCCAGCTCTTCGACGTCAATCTGATCACCTACAACGGTGGCTTTCACGTCATCGTTGCGGCGCTGTCGTACCTGATGAAAGCCGAGTCTGCGGGGCGCTTGGTCATGGCGAGCTACCCGGCGTTGCTCGGCATAGCGGCGCTGTGCATTGTTCGAGAAGCCGAGCGTCCGCGTTGGTACGCGTTGCTGGCGTTGCCGATCACATACAGCCACGCAATGGCGTGGGGTTTTGCAAACTGGAACCTCACCTTCCCCGTTGCGTTGATCGCGTTCACCTGGTGGCTTCGCTACGCGCGTGGCGACAAGGCGATGTTGCCGCGCCTGCTGTTTGCATCGATGTTCTGCGCGTACGGGCATGTGCTCGGCATGCTCAGCCTCTGCGTGGCGATCGGCATCGCACAACTCTCACGCGTTCGTGAGTTGGGCGATTCGTGGGGCACGCGCATCACTCGGTTGCTGGCGACGCCGTTGCCCGTCGCGCCAGGCGTGTTGTGGTGTGTATTCGTCTATCGATACCAAACGCGCCAGTCGTTCTCGAACTGGGAGGAAGCCTATCTCAACGGCACCGACGACCCGGTTTGGCAAAAGCTTTGGGGGGTTCTCACCTACGGCGTCGGCAATATCTACGACCTCTCGGATAACATCCTGCTTGGTCTTGCGATCGCGCTTGCCATCTATCTTTGCTGGGCAGGGCCACCCGAGCCGATGTCGACCGACGAGAGCATCAATCTCGATCTTCGTGCGATTCGGTGGCTCGCGGTCTCGTTCTTTGCGATCTACCTGGTGATCCCGAAGATCTTCATGGCGACGTGGTTTATCTACGAGCGCTTTCCGACATTGGCGATGCTGTTCTTCGTGGGCGCATTGCCGATGAGGTTGATCCCGAATCGCGACGAGCTGCGATCGATCGCAGCTAGCTTCGCGGTAGCGGCAGGAGCAAACACTGCGCGGGTGTGGGCGACGATGGGTGAGGCACGAGAAGCGTCGGACATCATCGACGACATGCCACCCAACCGAAAGCTCGTTGCGGTCACCTACAACCCGACGACGGCTCGGATCAGTCGTGAGGTCTTCGTTCACCTGCACGCGGTGTATCAGTCACGCAAGCAGGGAGAAGTCGCCTACACCTTCACCAAGTTCGAGAGCATGCCCGTTCACTACAAGCGGGGTCTGGCGCCTCCGAGTGGGCCAGGCGGGCACGAATGGTTCGCGCACTACTACGACGTTCACGCAGCGTGGGCGCGTGCCTACGACATGACGTTGATCCATGCGCCTGACGATGAAGACCCTCGCAATCTGGTCTTCAAAGACGAGGCTTGGCGGATCAAGCTCATGGCTCGTCGCGGCCGTTTCTGGCTGTACGACACCAGCGAGCTGGCCAAGCCCGTCGGGGTTACCGTGCCGTCGAAGGCACCGAAGACCCCGACCGATCGCGACGATCAAGAGCCGTGATCAACGCTATCGTGTGGTGGATGAGGCGAACTGGTCGGGCCTCATTCACAGAACGCGATTGAGCTTCTGTCACAACTTGGTTGGCTCGTAGAAAGCGCGTCGAGAGTCGTCTCGCAGATTGCTAGCGTCGCCAGCCATGACTTCGCTTTCGAACCATGGTGCCTCGTCGAACGCGACTGCGCGTGCAGCTCTCTTGATCGAAGGCGGAGGTCTTCGGGGAGCATTCAGCGCGGGTGTATTGGCCGAGCTTTCGAAGCCTGATTCTCCGAAGTTCGACGACATCGTGGCTGTCTCGTCTGCAGCGCCATCAGCCGCATACATGGTCACGGGGCAAATCGAGGCGGGTCTGAAGATCTGGACCGACTTCACCCACGGCACGCAGCTCATCTCCCCGTTCAATCTGCTCAAGGGTCGACCCTTGCTCGACATTGATCGATTGGTTCGACTTTTCGAGCAGCACATCGTGCTCGACACCGAGCGATTGACTCAGGCGAACAGCCGACTCTGGGTGGTGGTCACGAACTGTCACACGGGCAAAGCCGAATACGTGCGCGCGACCAAAGAGAACGCGTTCGCGTTGATCAAGGCAACCATGGCCCTGCCGATTGCGTACGGCCGAGTCGTCGACGTGGCGGGTACGCCCTATATCGACGGGGGTGTTGCGGACGCAGTGCCCGCCAAGCACACCCTCGGTTTTGGGCATGACCGAACGGTGTTGATCCTTACGCAGCCGCCTCAATATCGACGAAAGCGAAGTCGTACCTCGGCGAAAATCATCGCACGCAGCTACGCGAGCTACCCCGAGATCGCGAAGACGATCGCTGTACGATGGCAGACGTCGAACGCATCACTCGAGCTGGTCGACGAGCTGGAATCCATGGGGAAGATCGACGTAATTCGGCCTCATGGCCCGCTCGCGGCTTCTCGCTTGAGCACGAGTCGCCGCGACATCTGCGCGACGCTCGAAGCCGGTCGTATCGCCGGTCGAGCCTGGGTAGAGCAAGTGCGGCGCCGAGCAGCGAGCCAACCAAGCCAAGCAAACGCATGACCCAAGCCCGTCGTTCCTCGCAGCTTTCAATCGTTCTCGTTCACCCGCAGCTTGGTTCGCTTCGGTGGGTCGGATCGTCGTGGGAGGGTACGATTCGGCTTCGATCGTGGTCGTCGAAACCCCTACGTTTGAGCCTCAGCCACCCGTACGGTGACGAGCCGGTGTACACGCCGACCACCGCGCAAATCGCAGCGGTCGAGCAGCTTCTAACGAACGAGAAAAGCACCCACGCACTCATCGCGGGCAAGCTGCTTCTGTTTGCCAAGCGAGAGCTTCGGCACCTGCCGAGCGATGTCGAGCTTCCTCGTGGGGTGAGCCACGAAACCCTCGATGCCAAAAAGCTCTCCAAGCTGATCTCGCTACGAACGATTCACGTGAGCTTTGAGCTCGAGCGCAAACGCTCGGCAATTGGTTTTCAATACGAATGCGCGTGGGAGCCCGAGCACGGTCTGGGCGTGAGCCTTGACGGCAAACGTGTGACCCTCGGGCACGCCGATGTCGCGTTCGGATGACTCTCGTTTCAGCCGTTCCGCCGAAAAATAGGTTGCCTACCAGGGTCATCACGAAGAGCCGTCAGATTCGTTTTGCTATCCCGTTGGGGGCCTCCGACGTAAGGTCGAGCTGAGCACAAAGAACAACGAGCGTGGGCCACCGTGAGTCGACCCCGCTCGACGAAGGAGACCCCATGGCCAAACCGAAGCTGAATCAGATTATTGCTGTCCTGAAAGGCGTGAAAACCCGGGTGTACGCAAAGCTGAGTGAGGATCACAAAGCCTTGCAGAAAGACGAGCTATTCAAGGGCTTGTCGCGCAAGTACACGCCGCGAGAAGAGGGCGGAGAGCCGCTGCCCGACGAGAGCAAAAAGGTGGCGTTCAAAGCCGAGGAAATCCTGGCACGCACGGCGGAGGGGCTCACCGAGCTATTCGACACCACAGCGGCGCAAGACTGGGGAAATTGCCTTGCGCGAGCGAATGTCGTGGTCGATGGGGTGACTCTTCTCGAGGATGTTCCGGTTACCTATTTGTTGTTCCTAGAAAAGCAGCTCTCTGATTTGCTGACGTTTGCGCAGAAGCTTCCGGTGTTGGATCCAACGGAAAACTGGGATTGGAACGCAGGACAGGATTTGTTTGCAACGGCGCCTTCGTTTCAGACGCGCACCAAGAAGGTGACTCGCTTCGTGACGGCATACGAAGCGACAGAGCACCACCCAGCCCAGATCAAAGAGGTCACCGAAGATATCTTTGTGGGTACGTGGCAAACGCTGAAATACTCGTCTGCACTACCGGCCAAGCGAGTGAACGAGATTGTCGCACGAGTAGAGAAGCTGCAGAAGGCAGTGAAGTTCGCGCGTGAGCAAGCAAACGGGCTCGAGGTAGAAGAAAAGAAAATCGGGAAAAAGGTCTTTGATTTCCTATTCTCGGCTTGACAGCATTGGGGTGATCCAACAAGCTCGGCCTTGCAGTGCAAACTCAGCCTCAAGCTGAATCTGAAAGGGGCTAAAGCGACACTCTGTTGGTTCGAATCCAACCCTCCCCACCCATCCAAATCCAATGTTTCACGGCTGTGAAAGATATTCTCTGAATATCTGAGCGGCTGGTGAAGCTGGCGAACGTCGAGTCTCACCGGCCAAACTGTCACGTTTGGCTGACTTGGGCCGACCTCTACGACAACGGAAATTGGGTGACTTTCCAGGATCCTACATGCTTGAGAAGCATCACATCTAGGATCGATTCTTGGGGAGGTGGCCAAACTGGTAAAGGCACGCTTTGGCTACCGCCAGAAGCTCAAGCTCTCACTGCAGACTAACCAATGTCGACAGGAGCTCGATCAAACGGAAGGGAAAATTCGCCGTAGATGACGGCTCATATCCGTCCCGCGCCGCAACCGTGAGTAGCCTCACGGTGATGGGGCAACCCATCGAAGTACCCCAGACCTCTGGGTTCATGGCGTGGTCGTCTAACCGTAGGACATGCGGCTTTCACGACTTATCCCGACCTTAAACGTCGCGAGCACCTACAAGAGCGAGCAACACCCCAGAAACCCAGGAGAGGCTACCTTCTGGGTTTCGCCTATTTTGTGTTCGTGCCCGACGCCAGACCCGATCTCGCGCATCCGCAGCTCGTCCGAATCAGCCTTCACGCAAGACTGTTTCAGGCAGTCTTTGGCAGTCTTTGGCGCGGGTAGCTCGCACGATTGCTCTGGCATTCTGGGTCTGCCCAGGCTGAATAATTACAACGGCCACGCATTGCATTCGTGATATGCCGATGAGATGAAACGAGTGGGCGTTGAGCTTGGCCATGCGGCGTGGAGAGTGCGCTCGGTGGCTGCGTGCGGGTTGATTGTTCTCGGAGGGCTGGTTGGCGCGGGCTGCGGTGGAGAGCATGTCGATGCGCCGAAATCCGAATTCGACAAGATCAATCTGAACAAGCTCGCTGGCTCGTATGAGCTCGAAGAAGGCGAAACCAAGCAGGTGCTTGTCCTCGACAACTCGGGCAGGTTCAAGATCGAGTCGAAAAGCCCCAAGAAAGAATGCACCACCACGGGGTTTGGCAATCTTGTCTCAGGAAATGGCGGATACCTGGAAGTGCGGCTAGAAACCGACACCTGCCGGGTATTGGTCGTCAGCCGGGTCTATCGAATTGAAGGGGGCACAAGCTCAACCCCCAAGCTCATCGAAGACGCCGGCACCGCAGGCGGCCCTGAAACGACCCAAGAATTCAAGCGTGTTGGTCCTGTCCCCAAATAGAACAAGTCGAACCCAAGCCGCGTGGCTAACCGCCCTGTCTTGCTGGGTCATCATGGCTGGCTGCGGGGTGACGGCGGGCTCGCCCGTTGGGGTGTCCACAGTGACTCCGTCGAGCGCCATCTCGAGCGCTGAGCCAGCCGACATGCCTATAGAAAGCCTGTCGGCGTCAGCATCGGGCTCTGCTTCGGCGCTGGCCTCTGCGTCAGCGTCGTCTTCTTCGCAACGAAACCCAAATGCTTGTGCGCCCCCCGACGAAGGGTGGGGTAACTACGAGGGGTTTCAGCAACTAGGAAAATACCGCCTAGCACTACCCAAAGTAGAGAAAGCGCCCGCGGATGGCTTCGATGTGATCATCCATTTTCATATGGGTGACGCCATCCGTCGAACCGTGGTTCAGACAGCCTTTCCGGCGGTGTATCTCTCGTTCGATGCCGGCGAAGGCAGCAACAAATACAAGAAATCTTTTCTCGACAATCACGCCTTTCGCGATCTTCGTGCATCCCTCGAAGGGCGCTGCAGAAACAATGGAGCGAGGCGAAGATCAAACGAATCTTTCTGTCCTCGTGGAGCGCCGGGTTCGGCGCGCTTCGACCACCATCCTCAAGGCGTTTCCTGATCAAATCGACGGAATTATCCTGCTCGACAGTCTGTACGGCCCGTATGCTGCTGGGCCCGAGGGAGAGCCTGCCGAAGGCGTATTGCTCACCCCTCCCCTCGAGCCGATCGTCAAGTTCGCGAAGAAGGCGATCGCAGGCGAAAAATACCTATTTCTTTCGCACTCCGCGATCGTGCCCAAGGGGTACGCGTCGACCGGTGAGGTCGCGGACTTTCTCATCAAGGCGCTGGGTCTGAAAGCGAAGAAAGTCGAAGAAGGCGACGAGCCGAGAAGGCTACAGCGCCGTATCGACGCCGGGAATTTCCACCTTCGTGGCTATCTCGGCACTGACCCCAAAGCTCACTGCGATCACTTGAAATATATCCGCGAGGCGGTGTCACTCGCAGGGCTAGCACCGCAACCCCCAGCCCCTTCTCCAACCGCTTCGCGTTTAGAGAAGAGGTGCCAAGCACACTCTTGTATCCAAACGTTTCGCCTCTCCTCTCCGAACGCGAAGGCGTTGGGAGAGGGGGTGGCACGCAGTGCCGGGGGTGAGGTGCGAAGCTCAAATACCCAGGTCGAGGTCGCCCAGCGCATCGGCGACCTCGTCGGCTTCTTTGGCTTGCGCCGCGGCAAGCTCAGCCGAGTCGAGCTTGGTTTCGATGGCCTCGTGAATCTGCTTGGCACCACCGCCCCAGATCTCGGCAAGGATATCTGCAATCTTTCGCGCCTCACCCGTCTCGAATGCGCCAAACGCACGGCGCAAAGCCACCACGGCACGACGGAAAGCATCATCGTCCAGTGATTCGATGAACGAGGTCATATTGGCCCACAACATTTTACGAGACAGCAACGCATATCGGTTTCGCGTCGCAAGACCCTCGAAAAAACCCGCTCCATCCTCAGGGTCAGTCCCCGGAGACAATCGCTTGGCCACACGGCGATCGAGCACTTCGTCCGAGATTTCGCCTCGTTCGAGCAAGAGCGCGCAGGCCACGCCCGCGACATGCGCGTTGGCAAGCTCATCATCGGCGATTTGATCCAAGACCGCTCGCCAACGATCCGCATCAATTCCAGGGAAGTCCGCATCCCCATAATTCGCGACCGTCTGCAAATTCGCCAGGGCTCGACCGGTCTGACCCGCTGCATCCTTGGCGCATCGAGCCGCCGAGGTGGACATCAAAATCCCCTTGAGAAAAAGCTGATTTACGAGCGCAGCAATGGGTTTGTCATGGCCCGCCGCAACCAAACGCTTGACGCGCTCGTCCTCTTTCAGGCGAATCAAGTTGGCGAGGTCAACACAAGCGCCAGCAATTCCGGGGAAGTTCCCGTCGTCGACTGCAAGCGCCTGTGCCTTCATTCGCGCGCTAGTGACAGCATCGACCAGATCGCACTCCACAGCCTGACGCACAAGCGTTGCGGCTTCGAGCACCTCGCCAACCGAGCCGATTTTTTCCTGGACCGCCCTCAGCGTAGCAATTTCAATGGTGTCTCCACGCAGCGCATTTTCAGCCAAATGCATCTCGCATTCGGGTGTCCAGCGAGCAGACCACACTTCTTTGTATGTGCTCTCTTCTTGATCCCGATCCGAGGTGTTGTTCGTTGCAAAACCAATCTCGAGCACCGCAAGTCGGTGAAAGAAAATCGATCGCGCCAGATCTCGGAACTCTGCATCCTTCGACTTGGCAAAGCGATCACGCCTGAGATCAAGCCATTCTTTGCTGGTCGATCCTTTGACGATTTGATCTTTTTCCTTGAGGTAATCCTCGAGCTTGAGGTCTTTGACGGTCGCTCGAAAGTCATCCTGAATGGCGGTCTGAAGCACGCCTTTCCGGAACCTTTCCGATATTGGCCAATCGTCTACTTCATCCAGAAAATCTTGTCGAGAACTGTCGCGTCGCCCTGACCCAACAACGTGTTGGCTGAGTCACGCAAATCCCAGGCGTGGGGCGACTCGTATCGCCGGCAAGCGCCGCCAACGTATTGGCCAGTCGCACCGCTTCGATCACCTCTGCACTGGATCGAATGGTGCCCTTCTTTCGAAGTTTCTCGGCAAGCTCGATCAAAAACCTTGGAGCAAGGCGCTCGGTAGAACCCGCCTGGAGCTCCTCCCACAAGGCCTGGAAATACATCGGAGCGCGGTTTCCGGCGCCGTATCCAGACTGCGAGCTGAGCCTCAAATAACTATAGGGCATCAGGGTCTGGTTGGTTTCTGCACGCGGTAGTTTCTTGTGCTCTTCGTCGGTCATCGCCGGGATTTCACCGACCAACACCGAGGCGTGGAATGCACCACACACCACCACAATCTTTTCGGGATCGTGACCTTCTTCGATGGTTTGACGGATAGTTCGGCGCATGAAGGCCTCGCGCAGAAGCGTTTCTTCACGGCTTCGCGCACCTTCGTATTCGATCTGCCTCAGACCCAGGCCGAACTCGAAAATAGAGTCGCGGTAGGCGTTTTCTTCGGTGGAGTGCTCGAAGTGTTTCTCCCACCAGGTGTCGTGATCGGGATCACCCGAGAGAGCCGCAATCGCTTCATATGGGTCGTCGAGATAACGTTGAGTGTCGCTCTGCTCTTCGACTTTTGTCTCTTCGTCTCCGGTGGGCTCACCATCTGGAGCGGGCTCACTTTGTTTTTTCTCGAGGGCGAGAAACGTGGCGGACGGGAGGTCCATGAACTTCGCGACACGCTTGTTTTTCAACGCCCAGGTCAACGCCACCCATTCGGGTGAATACTGCGCGAGCGGAAACAGGATCGAGCGAACAGGACGCTGCTTTGTGAACGCAAGCAAGGCCACCGGGGGCTTGGTGTCCTTGTGAACGAGGTGAACGATGTTGTCGGTGGCATCGCTGGGGCCTTCGACCAACACCGCGGTAGGTTGCACCGTCTCGAGGAACTTCCGGAGGTGCCACGCCCCCATCGGCGACAGGTGCCGAACCCCGAAAATCCGTGCGAGAGGCCCTGATTCAGGAACTCCTTTCGACGCGGTTGCAGCGGCCGATGCACCACCCTTGCGCGAAGCCATGCGCCTTCCTCTCGCGAAGGCACACCGACGTCAAGTCGCTCGTCTCATCCACCGGCAATTCGAGTGAGCTGAGAAGGTCTCGCTCACGACGATTTGGACTCGAGTGTATCGACGTCTCGCAGCTTCGGAAACAACACTGCGCAGCCCAGCACCACGAGGCAGGTGCCCACGCCGCCAGCGACCACCGCAGGCACTGCACCTAGCCACGCTGCCGTAAGACCGGATTCGAATTCACCCAGCTCATTCGAAGCACCGACGAACACCAGGTTCACCGCGCTCACACGACCTCGCATATCGTCGGGCGTTTCGATCTGGAGCAACGTTTGGCGAACCACCACGCTCACCATATCGGCTGCACCAAGCACGAACAGCGCAGCCAACGAAACCGGAAAGCTGGTGGAGAGCCCAAACACGATCGTGGCGAGACCAAAGAGCAGGACACTACCGAGCATTTTGAGCCCTGCGCGACCTCCGACAGGGCGCACGGAGAGCATCAACGCCATCAGTGACGCACCTGCGGCAGGGGCACTTCTCATCAACCCCATGCCCCATGAGCCAACATGCAGAATATCGCGAGCGTAAATGGGCAGAAGCGCGACTGCTCCACCGAGCAATACAGCGAACAGATCGAGTGAAATTGCACCCAGAAGCAGCGGGTTCTGTCGAACGTATTTGAGGCCCGCAAATAGGGTTTCGAAGGTGACAGCGGTCTTGGCCATTGCGCCGGTTCGCACCTTCATTGCCGTGATGAACGACAGGGCCATCAACACAGAAATGAGGGACGACGCGTAGACTGCGGCTGCGCCACCTGCGGCATAAATCACTCCACCAATCGCAGGGCCGGCGATGGTGGCGCCTTGCCAGACGGTCGAGGCAATGGCGAGCGCACGAGACAAGCGCTCGGAGGGCACCAGATGAGGGGTGAGGGCTTGACTCGCGGGGCCCGAGAACGCGCGCAGAATGCCGAACAGCACGAGCACGGCATAGATGGCTCGAACGTCCTCGTTATGGGCGAGCTGAAGCGCAAGCAGAAGAGACGAGCAAAGCGCAAAACCAGCTTCGCAAACGAGCAGGATTCTGCGTCGATCAAATCGATCGGCGACGTTACCCGTCACGGGTGAAAGCAGAAAGACGGGCAAGAACTGCGCGAGCCCGACAAAACCCAGATCCAGAGGCTGTTTGGTGAGCTCGCAGACCTGGTAGCCAACGACCACCGACTGCATCTGAATCGAAACGGTCAGAAGGAACCTGGCCGCTTGATACAGCGTGAAATCACGGGTCACGCGCGACCCTCGCGTAGTCTCATCTTCGTTCTTTCAGTGCTTTCTCGAGCACAGGCGGAACCCACTGCGCGAGCCTTTCGTAATCTTGCGGGGTGGGTTGCATTCCGGCGACGTGCAGCAAGAGACCGCCTTGGCGCACTTCGATGTGGCCCTGGAAATTCCAGGCGAGGAGCAGCTTTCTCAACGATGGGGTCAATGCCCGCGCGGCGTCGAGAGGCGAATCAGCGAAGGTGGTTGCGACGTCATCCCAATCTGGGTCGCCAGTGAATTGCTGGGTCGGTGGAGTGGTGCCGAGGAAGGTGACCCGAGTGAGGTACGACGCACCAATGCGTGCGGAAGCCCGATAACGAAGGCCGTTATGGCGAACGAACGCGAAGAGCGATCGACCGAGCGGAGTCATGTCGCCAAGCGCTGACCACGGCTCGACGAGCACGACTCGAGCACCGGCCGTGTAGAGCTCGACCGCGTTGAAATAGCGGGAGGGTGCGACGATGGTGTCGAATGGCTCCCATTCGGAGTACCAGGAGAGATCGGGGCACACCTGGTATCCGAGTCGCGACCGGGAAGCCCACGCAATGACGGCGTCGGAACCTGGAGGCCGGAAGTCGTCCATCGCTCGGTGTATAGCGAACACACATGAAAAGGCTTGCGAAACGGGGCGGATTCGTTGGAAGCAGCGAATATGTCAAAGGCAAACCGCGTCTGTTCGCCCATGAAGCAGAGCACGATGGCGGTGATCGCAACGCTGTTGCTGGCAGGGTGCGGAGCGATGCCCGCGGAATCGCGTGCTCCGAGGTCACCCTCTCAAGCGCCCACGAGTGCGGGAATGAAAGCCGAGGAGAAATCGGCGGAGGAGCCGACGAAGTTCAGGAGCGTGGAAGAAGCGCAAGACGCACTGAATCGAGCGGCGCGCGATTTCGACGGGGCGGTCGCTAAAAAGGCCGGAGCGGTTGATGCGCCAAAGGCCAGCGACAAACCGCCGTCGACACAGCCGGTGAGCCCAACTGCGCCGACCGCGCCCAATGCGGGAGGATACACGCCGAAGGCCGAGCCTGCTCAACAGGCGGAGGCAACGTCACCGTGTGCGGTGGGCTGCAAGGCGTTGAGCTCGATGCAACGCGCGAGCGATTCGATTTGCCGGATGACCAGCGAGAGCGACGAACGCTGTGTGTCAGCGCGCAAACGGGTCTCGGACAGCGCGGCAAAGCTCAACGGTTGCGGCTGCGGGTCGTGATTGTGCGTCAGCGCGGAGGGAGTTGGGGCGAAGCTGCGCAGAGGAACAGGCCGGCGGCCTTCTAAAGAGCCGAGCGACAAAGCAACAAGCCCCTCGTCGCGGAGAGCGAGAGGGGCTTGTTGACTGAGCTACGAAAGCTCAGGTCGCGGCTGCTGGAGCGTCGGCCTTGGGAGCCTCAGCAGCGGCTGCAGGAGCTACTGCGTCGGTCTTCGGGGTGGCCTTGGCGACCGAGATGCGGTCAGTCAGCTCGATGAAGACCATCGGGGCGTTGTCGCCACGACGGGGTCCGAGCTTGATCGTGCGGGTGTAGCCGCCTGGACGACCCTGGAAGTGCTTGGCGAGGTCAAGGAAGACCTTCTGCACGAGGTCGACTGGCTTTCCGCCGTCTTCGAGAACGAGGAAGCGAGGCAGGAAGCTGGCGACGATGCGCTCGGCGTGCAGACGACGAGCACGGTCGGCGGCGGAGAGATCCTTGGGTTGCTCGAAGGCGACCTTTCCAAGACGGATAGCCTTGGAGAGGAGCTTCTCGACAACGCGGCGGAGCTCTTTTGCCTTCGCCTCGGTGGTCTCGATTCGCTCGTGAGCGATGAGGTTGGCCGCGAGATTGCGGAACATCGCGCGACGGTGGCTGGTGTTACGGTCGAACTTGCGACCCGCGTTCTGGTGGCGCATGAGAGAGTACCTCGATGGGGGGCGGAGAGGGGATCAGCCAGCGGATTGCTGCTGGGCGAGCCACCGATCCTTGAGCTGTTGCCAATTGTCGATCCTCATGCCGAGCTGGAGGCCCATCTGGGCGAGGATCTCCTTGATCTCCTTCAGCGACTTGCGGCCGAAGTTCTTGGTCTTGAGCATATCCTGCTCGGTACGCTGAACGAGCTCACCGATGAGGGTGATGTTCGCGTTCTGCAAGCAGTTTGCCGAACGAACCGAGAGCTCGAGCTCATCGACTGAGCGGAAGAGGTTCTCGTTGATCGGCTCTTCGTCGGACGAAGCCGTCGCATAGGACGTCTCTTCGGTCTCTTCGAAGTTGATCCAGATGGAGAGCTGCTCCTTGAGGATCTTGGCGGCGAAGGCGACTGCGTCAGAAGGCTTGACCGCGCCGTTGGTCCACACTTCGAGAACGAGCTTGTCATAGTCAGTGACCTGACCGACGCGGGCGTTCTGAACGGTGTAGTTGACCTTGCGAACTGGGCTGAAGAGAGCGTCGATCGGGATGGTGCCGATGGGCATCGTCGCGGTCTTGTTGCGCTCTGCCGGGACGTAACCACGACCCACGTTCACGGTGAACTCAACCGAAAGCGGGCCCTTGCCGTCGAGCGTTGCGATGAGGTGATCGGGGTTGAGCACCTCGAGACCATCAACGAGCTCGATATCACGCGCGTACACGTGACCTGGGCCAGTCTTGTCGAGACGAACGATGTAGGTCTTGGGCTGGGCTGCCTTCAGAACCACTTCCTTCACGTTGAGGATCATATCCGCAACGTCTTCAACCACGTCGGGGACAGCCGTGAACTCGTGGAGAGCGTGCTCGACACGAATCGCGGTGACCGCGGCGCCTTGAAGCGACGACAGAAGAACACGTCGGAGGCTGTTGCCGATCGTGATGCCGTACCCGCGCTCGAGAGGCTCGCAGGTAAACTTCCCGTAGAACTCTGTCTCTTGCTCGACGGAGATGCCTTTGGGTCGAATCAGATCGCGCCAGTTTCGGCTGATCGTTGTGAGATTGGCGTTCGACATGTAGACGGTCCTTTCTGTCCGTGAAAGTGGTTGGCGCGGAGATCCCAGGAAACACGTCGAACCCACTCGTCCGTGTCTCCCCGTCCCCAGCCCGCCTTGCTACAATGCCAACCTTCCGAGAGAGGGAGGGTTGGCGGCTGACACAAAAGCCGCCCCGCGCTCGAAAATCGAGGCGGGGCGTTGTGTATCAGCGAGAGTAATACTCGATGATGTACTGTTCCTTGATCGTTTGGCTCGTTGAGCTCTTCAACCGGCAAGGCCTTCAAGGTGCCGTTGAAGTTCGCCTTGTCGACCTCGATCCAGGACACCTGCGGACGCTTGTCAGAAGCCGCGATCGCAGCTGCGACGAAGGTGATCTTGCGGCTCGCCTCACGAACCTCGATCTTGTCGCCCACTCGCACGATGTAGCTCGGGATGTTGAGGCGCTTGCCGTTGACGAGGATGTGGTTGTGGCGAATGAGCTGACGCGACTGAGCGCGCGAGCCTGCAAAGCCGAGACGGAGAACCACGCTGTCGAGACGACGCTCGAGCAATGCGAGCATGTTGTCGCCCGAGCTGCCCTTCATCGACGATGCCTTGTCGAAGTAGCCGGCGAACTGACGCTCGAGGATACCGTAAACGCGACGGGCCTTTTGCTTCTCGCGAAGACGAAGACCGTACTCGGAGAGCTTGATTCGAGCCGCGCCGTGTTGTCCCGGAGGTGGATGCTCCTTCGAGACTGGGCACTTCTCAGTGAAACAACGCTCTGCCTTGAGGTAGAGCTTCATGCCGTCGCGGCGGCAAAGCTTGCAGACTGGACCGATGTAACGAGCCATAGAACGTTCTCTCGAGGCTTATGCCAGCAAAATCAGACGCGGCGACGCTTCGGAGGGCGGCAGCCGTTGTGGGGGATCGGGGTCACATCGCGAACGAGCGTCACGCGGAACCCAACCGACTGAAGCGCACGAAGCGCGCTTTCGCGACCCGCTCCCGGGCCCTTCACGAACACGGCCACCGACCGCATCCCGTGCTCCATCGCACGACGACCCGCCTCTTCCGCGGCGAGCTGTGCGGCGAACGGCGTGCTCTTGCGTGAGCCCTTGAACCCACGAGCACCCGCCGACGACCACGAAATCGCGTTGCCGTTGATGTCGGTGATCGTGACGACCGTGTTGTTGAACGTGCTCTGGATGTGGGCAATGCCGGTCGAGATATTCTTCTTGACCTTCTTCTTGGCCGGCTTGCCCTTGGCCGCTGCCTTGTTCGGTGCGCTCATCGTATTGCTCTCTTCACTTGCTCAGCGGGTCACTTCGTCGGCTTCGGGGCACGCGCCACGCCGCCCTTACGCGGACCCTTGCGGGTGCGGGCGTTCGTGTGCGTTCGCTGTCCGTTAACCGGGAGATTCTTGCGGTGACGAAGGCCGCGGTAGCAGCCCAGATCCATCAATCGCTTGATGTTCATCTGGACTTCGCGACGCAAATCGCCTTCAACCTTGTAGTCAGCGTCGATGATCTCGCGGATTGCGCGGACCTCTTGCTCGGACAGCTCGTCCACCTTCTTGGTGAAATCAATCTTCGCACGCGAGCAAATCTGCTTCGCGGTCGTGAGACCAATCCCGTAGAGGTAGGGAAGAGCGTAAATGATGTGCTTACGGCGGGGGAGGTCGACTCCGGCGATGCGTGCCATCTGTGTGTCTCCGGCTCAGTTGCCCTGGCGCTGCTTGTGGCGCGGGTTATCGCAGATGATGCGCACGACGCCGCGGCGCCGGATCACCTTGCACTTGTCGCAGATCTTCTTGACGGACGGTCGTACTTTCATCGGAGGAACTCCACACGCTGCATCGTCATCACGACGCTGCTCTCATTCAGTTGAGCGCAGCTTGAATGCGCTCTGTAACTTCCGCGGGCGACCCGACGCCATCAACGCGTCGAAGAAGCCCTTTTTGCTGGTAGTGCGGCAAAAGCGCCGTGGTCATCGACTCGTATACAGAGACCCGCGTCTTGACCTTGTCTTCGTGATCATCGTCCCGGTGCACGAGCTCGGCACCCGGGGGGGGCGGGTTGTACTTCAAATGGTAAATCTGTCCAGTGGTTTTGTCCGTCCTTCGATAAATCGCTCGCTCAATGAGCAACTCAGCCGGAACGTCGATCTGCACCACTGCGTCGAGCTTCACGCCTCGACGACCAAGCTCTGCCTCGAGGGCCTCAGCTTGAGGGACGGTACGCGGAAAACCATCGAGCAAGAACCCACTCGCGCAGTCAGCGTCTTCGAGTCGCTTGGCAATCAAGCCGACCACAACTTCGTCGGGCACAAGACCACCACTGTTCATGAGCTCGACGAGCTTGGGATCCAATGTGCCGGCCTTCTTGGCTGCACGAAGCATGTCGCCCGTGGAAAGCTGCGGGATACCGTAGCGTTCGCAGAGGAACTTCGCCTGCGTGCCCTTACCGGAGCCCGGCGGGCCAACAAGGATCAATCGCTTCGACATTGGACGTTCTCCCTCGAATTCAAGCCGGATCACGACGGCCACGCACTCGCGGCCCGCCTGCCCCGGCAAACGACTCGTACTGGCGAGTCACCAGATGCGCTTCGATCTGGCTCACCGTATCGAGCGCAACACCCACCACAATCATGATCGAGGTGCCGCCGAACCGGAATGGTACGCGGAACACCTGGGTGATGATGGTAGGGACCACGCACACCACCGCGACGTACAGCGCGCCGCCGAAGGTGATTCGCGTCAGCACGCGATCGATGTAATCGGCGGTCTGCTTACCTGGGCGAATTCCAGGAATGTTCGCCTGTTGCTTCTTGAGGTTATCCGCCACGTCCGCCGCCTGGAAGGTCACGGCCGTGTAGAAGAAGCAAAAGAACACAATCAACAGCACGTAGCCGGTATTGAAAACCCAATCACCACGGCTAACGAACTGCTCAAGGTAGCTTGCTCCCCACACACCCATGGTCGCGAGCGTTGCGGGGAATGCGAGCAAGGAGCTTGCGAAGATTGGCGGAATGGTACCAGCCGAATTCACCTTCAGAGGCAAATGGGCCTGCTGGCTACCATAGATACGCTTCCCGACCTGCCTTCGTGCATACACGATCGGGATCCGGCGCTGCGCACGCTCAAAGAAGACGATGATCGCGATGGTGACGAGAATCATCCCCGACACCGCGGCGACCGTGAGCGGCTGTACATTGCCCTTGTTTTGCGCGAGGTAGTTTCCGATGGACGCGGGGATGTCAGTGACGATGCCCGCGAAGATCAGCAACGATATTCCGTTGGATATCCCGCGTTCGGTAATTTGCTCACCAACCCACATCAGGAATGCTGTGCCTGTGGTCAGGGTGATGATGGTCATCGCGCGGAAGGCGAAGCCGGGTTTACCGACCACTTCGCCCGCATCGCTCGACAGACCCTCGAGGGTGCTGGCAATACCGAACGACTGAAAGATCGACAACAGCACCGTGCCGTAGCGCGTGTACTGGTCGATCTTCCGTCGCCCTTGCTCACCCTCTTTGCGTAGCTCTTCGATGGGTTTGTAGACCATCCCGAGCAACTGCATGATGATGCTCGCAGAAATGTAGGGCATGATCCCCAGCGCGAAGATCGAGAGATTCTCGAGCGCTCCACCGCTGAAGAGATTGAGCATGCCCAGTAGGCCGCCGTTTTTGCCGACGACCTGGCGCATCGCGTTTCGGTTAAGCGCCAGGGGTGGTGATGAACACACCCACTCGGTAGACCGCCAACATGGCGAGCGTGAACAGCATACGCCGCCGGAGATCTGGAACCTTGAAAACGTTGGAAAAGGACGCGATCGCCATTCAGTACCGAAGCCTCGCAGGCCTAGATCACTTGGCCTTCGCGCCAGCTGCGCTCTTGGCGGGCTTCGCTTCGACCTTCTCTTCGGCCTTGGGCTCTTCAACCACGATCACTTGAGCCTTGCCACCGGCTTTCTCAATCTTCTCTTTGGCTGACGCCGAGAAGGCGTGAGCAATCACGGTCAGCGCGATCGTGATCTCGCCATCGCCGAGCACCTTCACGCGCTCGAACTGGCCCTTGAGAAGCTTCGCCGAACGAAGCGCCGCCACGTCGACAGTGTCGCCAGCCTTGAAGCGGGCGAGACCACCAACAGACACGGTCACCTGCTCTGCGGCAAATGGGTTACGGAAGCCACGCTTCGGGAGGCGACGCTGAATTGGCGTCTGGCCACCCTGGAAATGCAGCTTGTTGATGTTGCCCTTGGAGCGCGCCTTCTGGCCTTTCTGGCCACGTCCAGCGGTTTTGCCCAAGCCAGAGCCCACGCCGCGTCCGATGCGGCGAGGAGCGGTCTTTGCGCCTTCGGGAGGCGAGAGGTGCGAAAGGATGTCGGCCATGGTGTTACTCAGCTCTTGGCTGGGGTCGTGGTGGAAGCGGGAGCCGAGACCTCTTCGACCTCAACGAGGTGAAGAACCTTCTTGACCATACCGCGGAACGACGGCGTGTTCGCAACGGTCACCGAGTGACCGATCTTGCGCAAACCCAAGCCATCAACGACTTTGCGGGTCTGCACGCTGGTCCCGATCGTGCTGCGCACGAGCTTGACGGAGAGATGAGACTTCATGGCGTGGCCTGACGGGGTGCGGGCTTGGGCGGAAACAAGTCTTCGACTTGCTTGCCGCGCTTGTTCGCAACCTCTTCGACGCTGCGAAGACGACGCAGTGCCTTGAGGGTCGCGCGAACGACGTTGTGGGGGTTCGAAGAACCGAGGCTCTTCGAAAGGATGTCGCGGATACCCGCCGACTCGACGACCGCGCGAACCGCGCCGCCGGCGATAACGCCCGTTCCGGGGGACGCCGGCTTGAGCAACACCTTGCCCGCGCCAAAGTGACCGAACGAGTCGTGGGGAATCGTCACGCCAGAAAGCGGGACGAAGAAGATGTTCTTGCGGGCCTGATCGTTACCCTTGCGGATCGCTTCAGGTACCTCGTTTGCCTTGCCGAGGCCGACCCCGACATGACCCTGCTCATCGCCAACGACGACGAGTGCAGCGAAGCTGAAATGACGCCCGCCTTTGACGACCTTGGCGACACGGTTGACGTGAATGACGCGCTCCTTGAGCTTGTCGTCATCCAGCTGAAGTTCTGCCATCGGAGCTCTCCGTTCCTGCCGAGATCAAGAGTCCAAGCCCGCTTCGCGCGCGCCGGTGGCGAGAGCGACGATGCGACCGTGGTACTGGTAGCCGTTGCGGTCGAAGACGACCTTCGAGATGTTCTTCGCCTTGCAAAGCTCGGCGATTCGGGCGCCCACCTTCTTGGCCGCGTCGCTCTTGGTCGCGTCCTCGATGGTGCTGGCAATTTCCTTCGTCAACGTGCTCGCGGCAGCCAGGGTCACCCCTGTCGTGTCGTCGATCACCTGAGCGTAGATGTGTCGGGCCGAGCGAAACACAGAAAGCCGTGGGCGCTCGGGAGTCCCGCTGATGTTCTTCCGGATGCGGAGCTTGCGCCTCTCGCGGCCAACAAGTCGGTTCGCCATCGTCGTTTCCTTCTGAAATCCTGATCACATCGGGCAGGGCATCACTTGCCGCCCTTGCCGCCCTTGCCGCCCTTGCCGCCAGCCTTGCCTTGCTTGCGACGAACGTTCTCACCCTTGTAGCGGACACCCTTGCCGCCGTAGGGCTCTGGTGGACGGAAACCGCGAATCGTGGCAGCCGTCTGACCCATCAGATCCTTGTCGGCACCCGACAGAATCACGATCGTTCCCTTGGAGTCGGCGGGAACTTGCGCCGAGATCCCGCCCGGGAGCGGGAAATTCACGGGGTGCGAGAAGCCGAGCGCCAAGTTCAGCGTCGTGCCCTTCACCTCGGCTCGGTAACCGGTTCCCACGAGCTCGAGCGTCTTCACGTAGCCCTCGGAGACTCCCTTGACCATGTTCGCCAAGTGAGCTCGGAGCATACCCTGAAGTCGCGGTGCATCGCTGCCCGTCGCTGTGGACGCAACGGAAACCGTCGAGCCCTCGATCTTCACCGTGACTTGAGCCGGAACCGCTCGGGAAAGTGAGCCTTTCGGGCCCTTCACCGACACGTTCGAGCCCTCGACCGAAACCGTCACGCCCTTGGGGAGCGCTACGGGTCGCTTGCCAACGCGCGAGGTGCGCACTGGAGTGGAGGTGGCTTGCGTTGTCATCTTGATCACCAGACCTGACAGATGAGTTCGCCGCCGACCTTCTGGCGTCGAGCCTCTCGATCGGACATCACGCCGCGCGAGGTGCTCAAGATCGCAATGCCGAGGCCCGAGAGGACACGCGGAATGTGATCGTGGCGGACATAAACCCTGCGTCCCGGCTTCGAGACGCGCTGGATGCCGTCAATCGCGCTCTGACGATCGCGGCCGTATTTCAACACGAGGGTCAGGGCCTTGCCATGACCATCTTTCGCTTCCTCCTCACGCACGTCAGCAATGTAGCCTTCGAGCTTGAGGATCTCAGCGATGTGGCGCTTCACGTTGCTCGTCGGCATCGACAGTGAATCGTGCCGCACGAGCGACGCGTTGCGGATGCGCGTGAGCATGTCTGCAATCGGATCGGTCATCATGGCATCACCAGCTTGCCTTGATCAGCCCAGGGATCTCTCCGCGCAGACCAAGCTGACGCAGGCAGATACGGCACAGGGCGAAGTCACGGTAGTACCCGCGCGCACGGCCGCAGACCCTGCAGCGGTTACGTTGACGCGTCGAGAACTTAGGGGTTTGGTTCAGTTTTACGATTTGAGAGGCGCGGGCCATGAGGGGGTTCTCGCGGGGCCGGGGTTCAGGTGCGGAACGGCATACCGAGGGCGCGAAGCAGCGCGCGACCCTCCTCATCGGTCTGGGCGGTGGTCACGAACGAGATGTTCATGCCCTTGATCTCGCTGACCTTGTCGTAGTCGATCTCAGGGAAGATGATCTGCTCCTTCAACCCGAGCGTGTAGTTGCCTTTGCCGTCGAAGCCGCGTGGCGAGACACCCTTGAAGTCACGGACGCGCGGCAACGCCAGCGTCACGAGACGGTCAAGGAACTCCCACATACGCTCTGCGCGCAAGGTCACCATCGTGCCGATCGGCAGGCCAGCGCGAAGCTTGAAACCTGCGATCGCCTTCGTTGCTCGCGTCACCATCGGCTTTTGGCCCGTGATCGCTCGCATCTCTTCGATGGCTGAATCGATGATCTTTGGGTTCGCCACCGCAGCGCCGAGACCCATGTTGATCACGATCTTCTCGAGCTTAGGAAGCTGCATCACGTTCCCGTACTGGAACTGCTTCTGCAGCGCGGGAACTGCCTCGTCGATGTAACGGCGCCGCATACGCGGCATCTGCGTCTTGTCCATCGTCATCACGCTTCCGTCGAGATCACTGCGCCGCTCTTGCCGACGCGAACTTTCTTCTCGCCCTCAACCTTGATCTTCACGCGCGTTGGCTTGCCCGTGGAGGGGTCGATCGGCATCACTTTGCAAGAAAACAGCGGGGCTTCTTTCGTCACGATGCCGCCACGATCATTCTGGGCGTTTGGCTTCGTGTGACGCTTCACCAGATTCACACCCTCAACCACGACCATGTCGCGGTCTCGGAGAATCTTCGTGATCTTGCCCTTCTTTCCCTTGTCCTTGCCAGACACAACCTGGACAAGGTCGCCCACTCGGAGCCGCTCCATAACACTACCTCCGGCGCGAGCGAGATGATCTTCATGAACTTCTTGGCCCGGAGCTCGCGCGCCACAGGTCCAAAGATGCGGGTGCCGACAGGCTCATTCTTGGCGTCGATCAGTACCGCGCTGTTCGTGTCGAACTTGATCAGGCTGCCGTCCGTGCGGGTGTATTCGCGGCGCGTTCGCACCACAACCGCTCGGGCCGTATCGCCCTTCTTCACCTTGGCGCCTTGGGAGCTGACCTCCTTGATGGCCACCACGATGATGTCGCCGAGTCCGGCGTATCGGCGTCGTGAGCCGCCCAGCACCTTGATGCACTGAACGAGCTTGGCGCCCGAGTTGTCCGCGACGTCGAGGGTCGCTCGAGTTTGAATCATGGCTCGTAACCTTCCGTAGGCTTTGCGTTGCGGGGCGCGCTCGGCGCTCACTCGGTCACCGGCCGTGAGACCAGACGGACCACCAAGAATCGCTTCTCGCGTGACAAGGGGCGGTGCTCTTGGATCTCTACCTGATCGCCCACCTTGTACTGGTTCAGCTCATCGTGCGCCTTGTACTTCAAGCGCTGCTTCACGTACTTCTTGTACACGCGGTCCAAGGCGTAGCGGTTCACTTCAACCACCACCGTCTTGTTCATCTTGTCGCTCACAACCTTGCCCGTCAGCTTGCGCTTGAACGAGTGGGTCTTCTGAGCAACCTTCGTCGCCACTGGCACCGGCGCCGCTGCCTCCGCCGCTGGCGGGGGTGGACGTACCGAGGCTGCCTTCGGCGGGGGGATCGAGCCCGACTTCTTCGTCGGTGCAGCTTTCTGATTCTTCTTGGAGGCCATGATCAACCCGTCGTCGCGGTCTTACGCGCTCGTTGCGCCAGAATCGTCTTCACGCGCGCAATGTCTCGGCGCGTCTTCGAAAGAAGGCTCGTGTTGTCGAGCCGGTTGGTGAAGTTCTGGAAGCGGTACTGCAGGATCTGGCCCCGCAGCGTCTTCTCGAGGGTGACGAGATCTTCCGTCGTCCGCTCATTAAGCTCTTTAATTTCCATCACATCACCCCGCGAATCAGGAACTTGCAGCCCACCGGCAGCTTGTGCGCCGCCAATCGGAACGCCTCACGCGCCACCGACTCAGGCACACCTTGAATCTCGTACAGAACTCGGCCCGGCTGAATGTCGGCTGCCCACAGCTCCACGCTGCCTTTGCCTCCACCCATGCGGACTTCGAGCGGCTTCTTCGTCACTGGACGATCCGGAAACACTCGGATCCACAGCTTGCCAGCTCGCTTCACGTGGCGCGTGATCGCCATACGCGCTGCCTCAATCTGGCGCGCCGTCACTCGGCCGCACTCGGCAGCCTGCAAACCGAAGTCGCCGAACGACACATCGGAGCCGCGGAATGCGACGCCCCGGTTGTTGCCCTTCATGCGCTTGCGGAACTTCGTTCGTTTCGGAGAAAGCATTGTCGTGTTCCTTGCAGGAGACGCTGATCAGCCGTGCGTCACGACGGGATGCGCCGCGCCTTGCGGTGCAGCACTTCACCCTTGAAAATCCACACCTTGACGCCGATGACCCCGTAGGTCGTCTTCGCCTCGGCAAGCCCGAACTCGATGTCCGCTCGCAGCGTATGCAGCGGAACGCGTCCCTCTCGGTACGACTCGACTCGGCTCATCTCGGCTCCGCCAAGACGACCCGCACAGCGAACGCGAATGCCCTTCGCGCCGAACTTCATCGCCGTCGTCACGGCCTTCTTCATCGCTCGGCGGAACGCCACTCGGCGCTCAAGCTGCGTCGCAATGTTCTCGGCCACCAACTGAGCGTTCGTCTCTTGCTTACGAACCTCTTGAACGTCGATGAACACCTCGTTGGCCGTGAACGACTGCACGCCCGGGAACTTCGCCTCTCCCTTAAGCGCCGTCTTCAGGTTGCCAACCTTCAGCGTCTCGATGCCCTTGCCGCCCTTGCCAATCACCATGCCCGGACGCGCCGTAAACACGATGACCTTCGCCTTGTTCGCGGCTCGCTCAACCTCAACACCCGCAATGTTCGCGTTGTACAAATACTCCTTCACAGCGCGCTTGATGCGAATGTCCTCGTGCAGCCAAGAACGGTACTGCTTGTCCTCGTACCACTTCGAGTTCCAGGTCTTGATGACACCGAGGCGAAAGCCGTACGGGTGAGTCTTCTGTCCCATTGGTCTATTTCCGTGTCCGTCGGGTTGTCGCCGGTCAGTACGCGTCCAGCTCGATCACGATGTGCGAGACGCCCTTCACAATCTTCGTCGCACGCCCCATCGCGCGCGGTCGGTATCGCCTCATGTGGCGGTTCGGGCCCTTGTCCACCGTCGCCTTCGAGATGAACAACGCATCCACGTCCTGTTGCGGGTTCTTCCCCGTCGCGTTCGCCACAGCGCTCAAAATCACCTGCTTCAAAATCGGGGCGCCCGACTGCGTGGTGAACTCGAGCAACCGCACCGCCGACGCGGCCTTCCCCGCACCAGGTCGGCGATCTTGCGCGCCTTACGTGGGCGATACGGGCGAACATTGCACTGGCTTTGCTGATCATCGTCAGTTCCCTGACCCTCGACGCGGCGCCGATGGGGTTTGGAAAGTGGTTCTCGGGGCAGTCTGTCCGTCGTTCAGCCAATCAGGCCGGTTTCCCTTACTTCCGGCGGAGACACGTTGCGCTCTCGCGCTTCGTGAACCGTCCGGGGAAAACCCACCCTGGCTGCCGTTACGGCCTCCATGAGCTCGTCGACCTCTCGATAAGACCGACTCACTCTCGTCTCGCGGCTTCAATAAGAGGCCGTGAGGAAGGGTGCGCGAAGGTAGCGGGGGCAATTCGGTTGCGCAAGGAGTTTCTTTTGTCCTTGTCGTTTTGTGTTGCCCCGCCCCCCTCTCCTACCCCCTTGTAGAGAGGTGCCGCGACGTCCCCTCTCCCAAAGCCGTAGGCAACGCGAACACTTCCCCTCATCTCTCTTCTCTCTTGGCCCCCAGAAGGTCAAGTGGGTTCGTCTGCCCTTTCTGCTGTCGGTCGGCGTTCTCTCGTCTGTACTCGCCTTCACCTCTCACTCCCTCGCCGACCCGACTCCGCTTACCCCGTCAGCTCAACCCTCAGAGCACCCCAGCGACAACCCCGCTGGCTCTTCTGGGTCGGCCTCTCATTCACCAACGCCCGCCACTTCTGCCAGCGCCGGACACGACTCTTCACCCGCCTCGAGCTCAGGCTCTCATTCAGACCCTCTCGGCGATGGATGGGTGAAAATCCACGACGTCAAAATCGTCGAGCTCAAGGCCCCACTCGGTGGCGCTTCACCTCAGGCCCGCGCCCGCAACGCCACCAAGATTCTCGAGCGACTCAGCGATGAGCCCGAAGCCGGCGAGGTTTCAGCCGTCGCCGATCAAGACCGCTTCGCCATCAAGGTCGGCCAATTCACCGCCCTCGAGCTCGGCCCCGATGACGCCGCCGCATCGTCGTCTCTCGCCACACTCGCCACCGGTGTCGCCACCAAAATCGATAGCGAGATCAAAGCCGAGCAAAGTCGTCGCTCTCTCTCGAAGCGCGTCGTCTCATTCTCGATGGCCGTTTTGCTCGGCCTCATCGCCGTCTTGCTCGTTCGAAAGCTCGGCGAGTTGCTCACCCGCGCTCGCGCCTGGTTGTTTGCTGAAGGGCGACACCTACCCGCACTTCAGTTTCAGGGCATCGAGGTCGTCTCGCCCGCCGCTCTTCGCGGCACCGCCGGAGTCGCTCTCGGCGCCGCTCGTTTCGCCGGTCAATTCGGCATTGGCTACGCGTGGCTTCTCTTCGCGCTCTCTCTCTTCGACTCGACGCGCGACTTCTCGGCCAAGCTCACGGGCTTTCTCGTTAGCCCTCTCTCGTCGCTCGTCAGTCGCATCGCGAGCACCGTGCCGCTGCTCGTGGTCATCGGCCTCGCGGGTGTCGCGATCGTGCTCGTGATCCGATTCGTCGGGCTCTTTTTCGATGGAGTCGCCCGTGGAGAAACCTCGCTCGAGTGGCTGCCTCCTGACCTCGCGCCCACCACCAGTCTGCTCATTCGCGCAGGCATCGTGCTGGTGTCGTTCGTGCTCGGTCTGCCCTTCGTCACCGGCAGCTCAGAAGGCGCTCTTTCTCACGCAGGCATGCTCGCGCTAGCGGCCATTGCTCTTGCGCTCACTCCACTCATCGCATCATCAGCCGTGGGCATCGCCCTCGTGTTTGGTCGGCGGCTTCGCACGGGCGATGTCGTCGAGCTCGGTGGTCGCTCCGGGCGAATCCGAGCGCTCTCGTTGCTCGATGTTCGTCTCGAGGACGACGAAGGTGGCGATGTGCGGGTGCCCCATTTGCTCTCGCTCTTTCACCCCACTCGCGTGCTCGGTCGACTCGCGCCCGCCATCGTCGAGGTGTCGACGCGAGGTCGCGCTCGCCAGGCTGTCGTTCGTGAGGCGCTTCTTTCAGCAGCTCGCGACATCGGCGCCTCGGCCACCGTCGACCTCTGCGGGCTCGACCCCGACGGCGCTCGGTTTCGAATCACCGTGCAATCGGACAATCGCTCGGCTCGTTCGGATCTGCTGCTCGCCGTTGCCGAAACGCTCGAAGGCATGGATGTCGAAATCGCTTCAGCCGAAACCAGCGGCCCCGCTTTCGCCCCCACGGTGACGCCTGGCCCAACCTACGCAGGTGCGCCTTCGATACGTGGTTCGAACGTGCCCGCCTGGACTGGCGCTCGTGTCTCGTCGCCCTCAGTGGTCGGCCCCAACACCGCGGCCAGCCGGGCCACGCTCACGCCGCCGTTGCCACCCATCGAAGCTCGCGACGCAACGCCGCCCGCCGGAACCATTGCTCCCGTCAGCTCGAAGGAGGGCGACTCATGACCGCCATCGGTGTGTTGATGGCCTTGTTGCTGCTCGCCTACCTCGGCAGCTTCTTGGTCAGCGGTCGCTCGGTGCGTGGTTTCGGTCTGCCCTCAGGCAGCGAATATCTCGCGCTCGGAGCCATCGTGGGGCCGCCCGTTCTGGGCATGATCCGTCGAAGCGCTCTGCTCGACTTCGAGCCCATCGTAGACGTGCTCGTCGGATGGCTCGCGTTGATCGTGGGTCTCGACTTCGGATTTTCAGGCAAGTCTCGCGTCAAAATTCGCAGTCTTGTCGGTGGCTCACTGCTCGCCGCTTCGACCTTCTCGATCGTGTTCGGCGCCATCTTTGGCCTGCTCGCGCTCACGCCGAAGTACCACGGGCTCGTTGGCTCGGATCGGTTTGTCCTCGCAGGCGGAGTCGCCGCGGCTTGCACCGAAACCACACGCAACGCGGTTCGCTGGGTCGTCGAACGATACGGAGCCAAGGGCCCCGTTTCATCGGTCATCGCCGAGCTCACTGACTGCGATCACATCGTGCCCATCTTGGCCACCGCGGCCATCTTCGCGCTTCAACCTTCGTCGACTCGAGCGTTTGGAGCGAACATCCCGTTCTGGGGTTGGGCGCTCGCCACACTCGTGCTCGGAATGATCGTCGGCGCCACCGCATCGCTGCTGCTGGGGCGAGAATTCAGGGTCGATGAGAGTTGGGGCGTCTTGCTCGGCTCGTCGGTCATGGCGATCGGAATCGCCGCTCGCGTGGGTCTGTCACCACTCGCCACGATGTTCATCACGGGTATCACGGTCTCGGCGCTCACGAGCCACCGTGCGCAAATCCGTCGAATGGTTGACCCGACAGAACAAGCTGCGCAGCTACCCACCCTCTTGCTCGCAGGAGCATTGCTCAACCGCGATGCGCCCGTGTTCACGCTCGCCATCATTGCCACCGCGATCTTTGTCCTGAACGATCGCGCTGTCGCTGCTGGCCTTGTCGTCAGGATGGGCTCGTCGCGCGCTCGACACGCCCTGCCCACCTTGGGTCTCGGTTTGCTCTCGAGTGGCAGCGTCGCCATCTGTGTGGGGCGGCATTCTCGTTTCGTTTCGCAGGCCCCGTAAGATGCCGTACTCGCCACCTCGGCCGCGATCACACTCTTCGGAGAGTTCATCGGCCCTGTTTCGCTGCGTCGTGTGCTCGATCAAGCCGGAGAGCTTCACCCCGACGACGAACGCCCGCCAATGAGCGAGACACTGCCCCCAAGCGAGCTCGGGGGTGCACATCCATCGCGTCCGTCGATCGATAGCTTGCACGGAGGTGCTCCATGAGCGGCCACGCAGACACCGCCAAGTCTGCCGGCACACGGGTCATTCAGGCACTCTCGCTTGCGGTTCTCTTTGCGCTTCTCTTCGCCGCTACACGAGTCGCCCCCCAAAGCGATGCTCGTGTAAGCGGGATCGCCGCCGTGGGTTTTCTGGTGCTCGCCGGAACACTCTCGAGCGAGCTCGTCGAGATCGTCGGGCTCCCACACCTCTCGGGGTACATCCTCGCAGGGGTTCTCGCCGGCCCACACGTGCTGCATTTGATCGATCACCACGTGGTCGAAGATCTATCCGTGGTGAACTCGCTTGCGCTGTCACTCATCGCGTTTGCAGGCGGCGCTGAGCTTCGCTTCGAAACGCTTAGAGAAAACGCTCGCTCGTTGAGCTGGGCGATCTTTCTTCAGTGCATCTTTGGATTGCTGTTGATGACTGGCGCCTTCATGGCCTTGAGCCCTCTCGTGCCGTTCGCGAAGGGCATGGGCGTGATGTCGTTGCTTGGCGTCGGGTTGTTGTGGGGCACGCTCGCGATCACACGAAGCCCCTCGGCATGCCTTGGAATTCTCGCGCAAACCCGCGCCAAAGGCCCTGTCGCAACCTTCGCGCTGTCGTTCATCATGTCATCGGACGTGGCCGTGTTGATCGTGGTGGCCGTGGTGATCACGCTCGTAAAACCGCTCTTTGATCCACTCGCCACGCTCTCACTTCACAGCTTCGAAGAGGTGGGCAACGAGATCGTCGGAAGCATCGCCATCGGCACGACGCTTGGTCTCGCCCTTGCCCTGTATATGCGTCTCATTGGGCGTGAGCTCGTGTTGGTCTTGGTGGCGCTCGGTTTCGGAATGAGCGCTGTGCTCAAGTACCTTCATCTCGATGCGCTGCTCGTGTTTTTGACGGCAGGTTTCGTAGTCCAAAACCTCTCGAAGCAAGGGCCCGCGTTTCTGCACGCGATCGAACGCACAGGCGGCGTCGTGTACGTCTTGTTCTTCGCGCTTGCAGGCGCTCACCTCGACGTGCCGCTGCTCAAGCAGCTCTGGCCCGCAGCGGTCTCGCTCGCCGCAGCACGAGCCTTCGTCACGTGGGGTCTGTCACGCGCTTCGTCCAAGTTGGCCGCCGACCCTCCGACCGTTCGCGACTGGGGTTGGGCGGGCCTCGTATCCCAAGCGGGTCTCGCCCTGGGTCTGGCGCTCGTGATCTCGAGGTCGTTCCCCGCGTTTGGTGAGGGCTTTCGCTCGCTCGCCATCGCCACCGTTGCCCTCAACGAAATGTTCGGGCCCGTGCTGTTCAAGCTCTCGCTCGATCGAGCCAAAGAGACCCAGCAAGTCGCCGTCACTCGCGATTCACTCGTGGGCAGCGCACCCGAGTTAGCCATCACCGAGTACGCCCCACCGTTCAGCGCGAAGGTGTTAGCTTTCGAGCTTCACTTCGCGCCGTCGCCAGAGCGCTAGCAACATCATCGGGAACAGCAACGCCCCGACGGCGCCCATCGCCTCAGGTCGTGCAATCAACCGAGCGCTTCGCCATAGCATCCCTGGCGCAGTCGCCAACGTCATCGGTGTCGTGCTCGCGCAGATCGACACCGCTGATTCACATCCGCAGCAAATCGCCTCGCCGCACATCTCTCCCGCGCAAGCCGCGCAGAACGTGCCGCATAGCGACGAGCCGCCGCCTCCGCCCCCGGTGCGAACAGGCTGTCGATACGCCTGAGGTGGTGGAGGTTGGGGCTGTTGTTGAAACGGAACCGCCGGCTGTGGTGGCGCCGGTGGCTGTTGAGCAAACGGGTTCGGAGGTTGGTTCGAAAATGGGTTCGGAGGCTGCCCACCCGGTGGGCCTTGCACTGCCATCCAACCCCACAACAACCCCACGCCCATCGCGACGGAGAGCGCAAACCGCGGAAGCAACGTGCGAGCAAACGGAGCCCCGCGAGGCCCGTTCGGCGCCGCAATAGGCTGCATACCACTGGGTAGAACTTGGCTCATGACGATGCTTTCTCGATAGATGAACGAGACGCTATCACGCCTTTTGCCCACAACGCGACAAGGACAATCGAGCTCACCAGCGCAAGAAACTGCGAAGTCGAAAGCGGCCCGATGCTCCCCCGAGCACTGTCACCGCGAAACAACTCGATGATCGAGCGCAGCACACCATACGCGACGAAATACAGCACGAAGCGTCGCCCATCGTGTTTCGAAGGCACAGCGCGAATCACGAAGAACAACAAGAGCCCCGTGAAGCTCAAGTAGAGCTGGGTCGGGTGAACCGGCAACGAGGCATCAGCCAGCGGCGTGATCCAGTCGTGGTTGACGTGATCATTGTACGCGAAGCTCTCGGGCGGGAAGCGCACCGCAAGCGGCGACGAAGTGACCTTTCCGTAGTCGCACCCCGCGAGAAAACACCCGATACGCGCGAAGAAGTATCCAAGCCCCAACGCAGGCGCTGCCTCGTCGAGAAAGGGCCACACCTCGAGTTGTTGTCGCCGCAACGACCAGGCCGCTCCGGCGGCGCCCCCGAGCAAGCCGCCATACGCAGCAAGACCCGATCGAACCACCAAACGGTGCTCACGAATCAGCGTATCGAGCACTTGCACCACGGGCACCAGCGTTGCCCCCGCGATGCCGCACCCATAGGCCATCAACAAGACCGTAAGCGTCTTGCTGTTGGGGTAACCAATACGCGCTGTCGCATCCACCACCCAGACCGCAGCGACCAGTGTCCCGAGGCCCAGACAGAACAAATATCCCGGAACCAAAAACTCGGCTGAGTCGCCGAGCCACTGCGCCAACAACTCGATCACAAAGGGGCGCATCGGTCGTGGGCTGAAAGCGAAGGGTAATTCCCAGCCCGCATCGGGGTCGGCGCTCTGCAATCGCGCACGCAAGCGAGCGACAAGCAAGAAGTGATCAGCGTCAGGGCGCTCGAAGCTTTCTGCGTGAAACAATCGTTTCGCCCTCTCGTGAAGCGAAGGCTCGGTCGCGTCGAGCAACGCGCTCTGAAGTGACTGCGCCAGATCGGCATTCAAACCACTCGTGGCGCCAAGCACATCGGCCGGGATAGGCCCTTCAATCAACAAGATCTGAACGTCGTCATCCGCGCAAATACCTGTCCAGCCGGCCGAGGCGACCTCTCCGGTGGGCGTGACGTGCGCGTACGTTGCGCCCGCATCGGCCTCGCCTTTGAGCACCGCACGGATCACTCCGTCATGGCTGCCCATGAACGTTTCACTTGCGCAGATCTTCGAGGGATCGATCCCATCAGCGACCAGTCGAGATCGCAATACGAGATGGCCAGCAGCACTGTCACGATCGACCCACGCCATTCGTGCTCCACGAAGCTCTGCCGACGATGAAAACGAAGAGCCTCGGCGAGTAAAAAGCACCGTCGAATATGACGCGACACCATTGCGAACGGGCAATGCCAAGAAGGCAAAGCGATCTTCACTCGCTCGCCTCAACGCGGGGATCGGCGGAAGCCACGCTAGGTCAACATCACCTGCATCGACTTGTCGAAGCAACCCATCGTAGTCGGGGGCCAGGTAGCTCTCGACATCGGCATCAAGAACACGACCCATCGCTTCGCAGAACGGCCCAAGATGGGTGATGACGTCTGGATGCCGTGTCGAGGAGAGCCCAAATCGAATCTTATTCTTCATGGGTCACCTGAGCGCAGTGTGAAGGGCGGCAAGTTGAGCTTCGACGTTGGCGAACCGTTGCGCAGGGTCGCGATGGCACGAACGAAGAAACCATTGATCGAACGCCGCTCCGAGGTTGAGACCGCGTGCGGACGGCGGAACGATCGGCTCGTGAACGAGCTGTGCGAGCATGTTGGCAACGTTTCCCCCTGGCCAGTATCCACGCCCTGCAAGCAAGCGAAACGCGATCATTCCGATGGCCCACACATCGATAGTTGGGCTCGTCGGGTCTGCTTTGCCCCTGGCTTGCTCGGGCGACAGATAGTGCGGCGCGCTGCGTATGGTCGCGCGCTCAACGGTACGAGAAACTTCGTCGGCAAACCCTGCCAACCCGAAGCCCGACACCTTGACGATCTCGCCGCGAGAGCTCGACGACAGCAGCAACCGCGAGGGTCGCAAATCTCGGTGAGTGAATCGCTGTGCGTGCGCCATCGAAAGCGGAACCGCCGCTTGCGACAGCCAACTCAACACCTGCGCACTCGGCTGCGATTGCCCTTCTGTGATCGACTCGAGATCGCCCACGTCTGCGTATTCGAGCAACAAGTACGGCACGCCGCCCAGCTCGGGAGCGACCCCCACATCGAACACACGAATCACGTGCTCTCCCTGCACGCGATTGGCCGTTGTCACCTCTCGACGAAGCGTATCGATGAGCTGAATAGGTAGCCCCGCATACGACATCATCACGTTGAGAACACGCGGAGTCGCATCGTTGCGTTGAGTGACCAAAAACACTTTCGAGCTCGAGCTGCTCGCAAGCATTCGCGTTGGCACGTAGACGCCGGCCACCACACTCGGCAGCGCAATGGGTGTCTTTGCAGGGCTCGCGACCCCACCCGCGAGCGAAGGCATCGACGGTGAAGGCGGACGCGGCGGCGGCAACAATGCTCCCGCCATCGGAGGCACCACCGCCGCTGGGATCTTCGGCGGAATCGTCGACGGCATGATGCGACGACCTGGGCCGATTCGATCGACACCACACGTCGCACACGCCACTCGAAACGCTTCGGCAAGCTCGCGCGCAGAGCCGAAACGCCGCGCCGGATCTTTCTCGAGCGCCGTCTTGAAGAACGAATCGATCTCGACAGAAAGCGAGGGGCGCAGAGATGAAGGCTTCGGATGGGGTGACGTACAGATCGCCACCACGAGCTCACCGAAGTTCTCTTGCATCCACGGCAACCGACCCGTGAGGCAGCGATAGGCCACCACAGCGATCGAAAACAGATCGCTTCGAAAGTCGATCCGGCCATGCCCAAGCGCTTGCTCGGGGCTCATGTACGGAGGGGTTCCCAGCAGGGTTTTGCCGGTGCTGAGCATGTCGACCGTTGCCCCCGATGGGTCAACCTGTTTGGCGACACCGAAGTCGAGAAGCTTCACCAGCCCGCCTTCGTCATCCTCACACAAGAAGATGTTCTCGGGCTTGATATCACGATGCACCGTACCGGTGGCGTGAGCTCGGTAGAGCCCTTTGCATGCCTGTGTGATGATCCGCGCTGACTCGTTCGGCGTCAGTGGCCCCGCACGTTTGAGACGCTCGGCGAGGTCTTCTCCGTGAAGGAGCTCCATCGCGAGGTACGGCAGTTGACCATCGACACCGAAGTCGATGATGTTCACCACGTGAGGGCTTTTGATCTGAGCCGCCACGTTCGCCTCACGTGCGAAACGAGCGAGTGCAAGCTCTCGTTTCTCAGGTGGAGTCACCAAGAACTTCAGCACCACCTCGATGCGCAGCGTCTCGTGGAAGGCGATCCACAACGCACCCATCCCGCCGCGATTGATCTCGCGACTCAGCCGAAAACGCCCGCCAACGAGTTGTCCGGGCGCTAGCTCGCGGAAGGGCGGCTGCATGACGAGGCGAGATTACGTGAGCCGGCCACGCAACGCTAGTGCTGCCAGGTCACATCAACGCGAGAAACGGTTCATCAGAGTGGCGCAACATCGAGAACCGTCGCCCCCACGACGAAGGTACGGTTGGCTCCGATTTTTGCCGGATCGAACTTCACCAAAGGCAACATCAAGTGATGCGACCCTGCTGGCAACGACTCGGCGACCCCTGAAGGTCTCGTAGGCATCACACGAGTGTCAGCGGGCGGAACAAGCCCCTCCCACCATCGCGTGTACATCGGCGAGTTATCTGGCGTTTGAGTCACCCCAGGCTCACCCACACGCTCGAGAGGCATCACGGGCTCGACGAGATGTTTCTGGCCATTTGGTAGCTGAAACTTCGCCATGAGCTTCACACGAACACGTGCTCCCGAGAACGACGCGGGGAGCTTCACAGGCGTGCTCGCCAGCTTGCCTTGAATCGCAGGAGCGGCCTTCTGCCAACCAGCCGTCGCAGCATCGACGAGCTTCACTGCGCTCACGATGCCTTGCCCGTTGAGCGTGACATCAAAGATCGCCCATCCATCGGGCGCCCCAACCTCGCGCACCGCGGATTCAGCGGCCAGCGCAACAGCACTGCCCGGACCAAGACCCACGTTGCGATCTCGATCAGCCTGATCACGAGCCATCACACGACGGACGCCTTGTCCGTTGTCGGTTCGCTCGAGCGAGACACGCCCCGGAGCGCCCCCTTCACCCGTTGCGTCAAAGCTGCCCTCGGGCAACCGCAACGAGATGCTTCGTCGAGGGCGCGCCGTCACCGAAGGCGAAGGAGACACACTCGAAAGATGGGATGGGTCACCCACCTCACTCGCACCAGCCAACGCAGATGACGAGCTCTCACTCGTTTCACGCGGTGCGGGCTCTTGTCGTGCGACCTGTGATTTAACCTGATTTCGACTCGACGACGGTGTCGCGACTCGCTCTGTTTTTTCGGTAGCGTCACGCTCGATTTCAGCGAGCTCGACCTGAGACTCAGCCTCTGGCTCATCGATCGGAAGCAACTCGATCAAATCGGTCTCGAGAACGTCTGCGGGTTGCGCCTCACTCGACAGCACGACGAGCTTTCGAGTCTCGATGCCCAGCAGTACGAGCCCCGCAACCAAGTGACCCACCCCTGCCACAACGAGCCACGGTGCAGGCCCGCACGACGCAGCGTTTCACCGGGTCTCGAAGAGGTCTTCATGGCTTGCTCTACGCTCGTCTCGATTGCCGAAGAAATGAGCGTCGCAGCTCGGGTGCCATCCTGACCCGAAACGTTCAAACGGTCCTGAAAAAAAGCCCCAACACGACACGCCAACTGGCATGTCTTGGTCGCTGAAGACGCGATACACTCGCGACATGCGACGTCACTCTTGGGCGGTTTGTGCGCTCGTGTGCCTGAGTACAACTTGGCTTGGCTGTGCTGACGGAAACCCCGCTCCGTCCGACCCAGGAGGCGCCGCCGGAACCAGCGGAACCAGCGGCGCATCAGGCTCGGCAGGTAGCGCGGGCTCTGCTGGAGCTGGCGGAACCGCGGGGACCTCAGGGTGCTCAGACTCGTGCGACGACAACGACGTGTGTACCGTCGATTCGTGCGCAGAGAGCGTGTGTGTTCACGACGTGATCAACGTCGACGACAACGACGCATGCACGATCGATAGTTGCGACCCCACCAGCGGGATCACCCACGCGCCAGTCGATACCGACGATGGCGATCTCTGCACCATCGACTCGTGCGATTCAGCGTCAGGAGTGACCCATGATCCGATGACCTGCGATGACAACGACGCGTGCACGAACGACACGTGCGATCCGTCGACAGGGTGCGCGTATACGCCCGTCGACGTGAGCGACGCAGACATGTGCACCGTCGACTCGTGCGACTCATCGAGCGGCTCGCTTTCGCATACCCCGATCGATACAAGCGATGGCGATCTCTGCACCGTCGACACGTGTGATCCGTCGTCGGGGGCGCTGACGCACACCGCTGCGTCCGTCGACGATGGTGATGTCTGTACGAGCGATGCGTGTGACCCGAGCACCGGAACGATCACACACAACCCTATCGTGTACTTCTCGGACGACTTCCACGACAACAGCAACGGGTGGCAGCTCGAAGGCGGCTGGCAAATCGGGGCCGCGACATTGTCGACGGGGCAAAGCGCAGGCTACGGCTCTGACCCTGCCATCGATCATTCGAGCACCTCAGACAATGGGATCGCCGGCGTTTACATCGGCGGGAATGTGCCGAAAACCATCACGAGCATGCAGTACCTCACGAGCCCGGTGATCGATCTCTCGGCAGTGTCGGGCGATGTGGTGCTCGACTTTTGGCGCGTGTTGAACAGCGATTATCCGCCGTACATGAATGCAGTGGTCGAGGCATACAACGGAAGCTCGTGGACATCGCTCTACTCGTTGCTGGGCAGCGCGAGCCAAGAAAACACTGCTGCGAACCCGGGATGGACTCACGTCCAGTACGACGTGTCCTCACTCAAGAGCGCAACCTTTCGAGTGAGGTTTGGCTACGCCGTTGGATCAACGAGCGGGTACACGGTTGGGGGCTGGAACATCGACGATCTCAGGCTCGTGCCTGCCACCTCATGCCCATGAATCTGAAGACTGTTCTTTCGGTATCGATGATCGTCTCGCTGCTTGCTGCGGGCGCGTTCACGACAAGCGGCTGTAGTCTCTTTGGGCCTCCCGAGGTTTCGCCGAGCATGTCGAGACAGGCCACGCCGGACGACACGGCAGCCTCGTTTGCAGCAGCGGCGAGTGCGAACGAAAAGGCCTCGATGCTCGCGTTGATGACGCCCAAAGCCAAGTCAGCACAACAAGGTGATGACTCATGGGTGAAGCTGTTTTCTGACCCTCGCGCCAAGGTGATCTCGACATCAGCAGACCCTGCCGAAATCGATGGCGACCAGGCGAAAGTGCACTGTCGAGTGAGATACGTAAAGCCCGGCGAAACGAATGAACGAGAAGATCGCTTGCGCTTTCGCATGAAGAAAAACAACGGCGTGTGGTGGATCCACGAGCTCGAGTGAGCGATTCGATTTCGCAGAGGGCCGACGCGCAATCGAGGCATGAAACGAGTGAGCTCACCGAGCTCACCGAGCTCACCGACCCTGCTCTACAGCGCGCGATTGCCGACTTCGTCTCACACGAACGAGCGCCACTTTATGTGTTGTTGATCGCCGCGGATCACGAACGTTTCGCCGTGGTAGAGCCGGTGCTCTCGCTTGCCTTTTCAGCCGAGCGAGTGGCGTCGATGATCGTTCACCGCACGACCCAGTTGCCACCTGACGCATCGTTGATGGCCAAGCTCGATCTGGTGTTGATCGTTGAAACCACCGACGAGACCGCGTTTGCTGAGCCTCGTCTGGGCAACTGGCTCGCGCGTAGAGCACGCGTCGTACGTGCGACGTTGGCCGGTCGCGACGGAGGGCTCGACTGGTCATCGGTGGTGTGGCCCTCGGCGGGTGTGCCGACGAAGAGAGCGCGATTGATTTACCGACGAGGCAACTCAACCGCGAGCTTGTTGCTCACCGAGGCGCGAGCAGGTCGAAGCGGAGGGCTTTCGATCGAACCCTCGGTGATGCTGGGCAACGAGTAGGTCATCTCGAGCGCGAGCAAGGTTCTCTCTTTCCCCGCGGGCGTGTCGGCGTTTAGTCTCGCGGCCGTCATGCGATTCCTACGTCCTCTCATTTCAGCCTCGTTGGTGGTGTCGACACTGGCTGGGGTGGCGTGTGCGCCACAGGCCCCTGCCGCTGCGCCCGATGCTCGCGCAGCCTGTGTCGACCCATGCCCTGTACAACCGCTCACGCCACCGGCGGCAGAGTCTGGGCCTCCGACGGTCGAAGAGGCGAGAGCGTTCTTCGCGAGGCTCGATGCTGATCTTCGAAAGCTATTTGTCGCTCGCGACAAGATGGCGTTCGTCAACATGACGTACATCACCGACGACACCGAGTTGCTCGCGGCTCAAGCCGAAGAAGCAACGATGGAGTACCTCGGAAAAGCGATCAAAGCCGTTCGTCGATTCGACTCGCTCAACCTTCCGCCTGACCTTGCCCGTCAGAAGATGTTGTTGCGATTGGCGGGCTCGGTTCCTGCGCCAGACAACGAGCAAGATCGCACCGAGCTGGCGGGGATCCTCTCACAGATGTCGAGCGTCTACGGCAAAGGCAAATACTGCCCAGACCCTGCGAAAACGAAGCTGAAGAAGACCCCCGAGAAGGCGAAGCTCGTCGCCAAGGGAGAGAAGCCCTGTTTCGATTTGGGCGAGTTGTCGCAGGTGCTCAAAGAGAGCCACGACTACGATCAACTCACCGAAGCCTGGCAAGGCTGGCACACGATCTCTCCGCCTATCCGAGACAAGTTCGCTCGTTACGCAGAGCTGTCGAACAAGGGCGCCAAAGAGTACGGGTTCAAAGACCTCGGCGACCTGTGGCGAGCTGGGTACGACATGTCGGGCGAAGCCTTCGAGGCCGACATCGAGCGACTCTGGTCACAAGTCAAACCGCTCTACGATGACCTTCACTGCTACGTGCGATCGAAGCTCGCGAAGCAATACCCGGGCAAGGTGCAAGCGAAGGGGCCGATCCCCGCACACGTGCTTGGCAACATGTGGGCTCAAGAGTGGCCAGACATTTATCCGCTCGTTGAGCCTTACAAAGGGCAGCCGTCACTCAACGTTACGGCGAAGCTGCAACAGCAGAAATACGACGAGATCAAGCTGGTGAAGCTGGGCGAGAAATTCTTCACCTCGCTCGGGATGGATCCGCTGCCCAAGTCGTTCTGGGATCGCTCGATGTTCAAGAACCCAGGCAACCGCGACGTGGTCTGCCACGCGAGCGCTTGGGACCCTAGCTACAACGACGATCTACGCATCAAGATGTGTATCAAGATCGACGAAGAGGATCTGATCACGATCCATCACGAGCTCGGTCACGACTACTACTTCCACTACTATTACAAGCTGCCGATGCTGTTTCAGAACGGCGCCAACGACGGCTTTCACGAGGGCATCGGCGACACACTCGCCCTGTCTGTCACGCCGAAGTATTTGAAGGACATCGGCCTGCTCGATGCGATCCCCAAAGATGACAAGGGAGAGATCAATCAGCAGATGAAGATGGCGCTCGAGAAGGTGGCATTCTTGCCGTTTGGCCTGCTGATCGATCAGTGGCGTTGGGGAGTGTTCAACGGAAAGATCCCGAAAGATCAGATGAACAAAGCCTGGTGGGATCTTCGCCTCAAGTACCAAGGCGTGGCGCCACCGGTACCACGCTCAGAGGCCGATTTTGACCCAGGCGCGAAGTATCACGTGCCCGGCAACACACCGTACATCAGGTTCTTCTTGGCGCGGATTTACCAGTTTCAGTTCCATCGAGCGCTTTGCAAAGCAGCGGGCTTTACAGGGCCGTTGTCACAGTGCTCGATCTACGGAAACAAGGCGGCCGGCGAAAAGCTGATGGCGATGCTGAAGCTCGGAGCAAGCAAGCCTTGGCCTGAAGCGCTCGAGATGATGTCGGGCGAGAAACAAGCCGACGCATCGGCACTCATCGAGTACTTCGCGCCGTTGCAGAAGTGGCTCAAAGAGCAGAACAAAGGCGAAACCTGCGGCTGGTGACAGCACCCGAGCCCAGCGCATGAGCCAAGCGTGCGCTGGGCAGAAAACGACATGCTCGTAGCCAGCGACGCGGTGCGCATGACCTGCTAGCATCGCCCGTCCATGTCGCAGCGCAGCCAGAGCGAGGCGCAGGCCCCGACGTTGCTCGTATCGAGCGGGGCGTTGCCCCCGGTATCACCCAGAACGCCGGGGTCATCCGAGGCGGGCTCGGTATCGAGGTTGGTGGCCGGTGGGCGCGACAACACCGAGCGCATCGCGAACGCAACGCTCCCGCGAAGCAACCCGCCGCCCAGCCCACAGCAGAGCCTCGTCGCATCGAACCCGACGATCGCAGCCGGTACGTCAGTGGGCGCACAGCGAACGTGTCCGACCTGCGGCAATCGCTTTCCGGGCGATTTCAAAGTTTGCCCCCACGATGCGACTCCACTGGTCGACGCCGTGGCCGAGGAAGACACGCTGATCGGCGCGACGTTGGGCGACTCGTATCGCATCGTTCGCGCCATCGGCGAAGGCGGAATGGGTCGGGTGTACGAAGCTCGCCATGTGCGTTTGCCCAATCGCCGTTACGCGGTGAAAGTGCTTCACGCCGAATACTCGCGGCAGAACGAAACCGTGATGCGTTTTCAGCGCGAGGCTGAAGCGGCGAGCGGCATCGGTCACTCGAATGTCATCACGGTGTTCGACGTCAGCACGACCCCCGATGGCAGGCCGTACATGGTCTGCGAGCTTCTCGAGGGAGAAGACTTCGGTGCACATCTCGAGCGTGTGGGTCGCTGCGATGTGACCACCACCATCCGTATCGTTCGACCCGTCTGTCGAGCACTCGCAGCCGCTCACGCGAAGGGCGTGATCCATCGAGATATGAAGCCCGAGAACGTGTTTCTCTCGGGGCCGATCGAAGCGCCCTCGGTGAAGTTGCTCGACTTCGGTATTTCAAAGGTCGCCGAGCCTCAAACCGGCGGCGGCGCAACATTGACCAAAACCGGCATCGTGATGGGCACGCCAGCGTACATGGCACCCGAGCAAGCGATGGGGTTGAAGGTCGACCCACGCGCCGATGTCTACGCCGTCGGAGCGATCTTGTATCGCGCGCTGACGGGGCGGCGTCCGTTCTTGGCAACGGACGTGATGACGATGCTCACGGCGGTGATGACCGAAGAACCCGAACGACCGCGATCGATCGATGCGACGATCCCGGAGGGGCTCGAGCTGGTCATTCAGCGAGCGATGGCAAAAGAGCCAGCCGATCGCTTTCCGACGATGGACGCGCTCGACGCTGCGTTGGCTCCGTTCGACACGGTGAGCACCCTCACCCCAACGAGCCCCACGACGATGGCGAGTGAAACGATCGCCGAGCGTGCACCCGTAGCGTCAGACACGCGAGTCGCGCAAACCATCGCTTCACAAGGCGTTCGCTCGTCACGACCCACCCTCGTGATCTCTTCGTTGATCGGCGTGCTCTGGGTGCTCGGTGTAGCCAGCGATACCGCAGCAGCCGCGCTTCGTTTGGTACGAGGCGGCGAGAAGGTCAGCACGAGCGAATCGACCTTGATCTTGATCGGCGTGGGCGCAGCGATGCTGACGCCCATGATCTTGTGGATTCGCCACCTCGCACAGCGCGTTTGGCCTAACAGCGTACGTGCCATCGAGGTCGCACACACCGCTCGACGAACCGTGACATGGAGCATGATCGGGTTTGGTATCGCCGCTCTCGCCATCCATCTGATCGTCGTGCTCAGCTTCGGTGATGCGAAGCAGATGTCGATGCCCGTGTGGCACTTGCTCACCATGGTCGCGGCCACCGTTGGAGCCGTGGCTGGCTGGATGAAAAAGTAGGCGCATCCACCCGCGTCTCGATCCGCAGAGCGACAAAAGAAAAACGCCGCACACGACCTCGACTGCGGTCATGTGCGGCGCATCGACTCAGCTCAGTTGAACGCTGCGGTGAGCGTGAAGGCCGAGACCTCTCCGGCGGAGTAACCGTCAACGACGACCGTTACCTTTTGGCCCGAGGTGAGCGTGACCGAGAGGGTCTCTTGCGTTCCACCCGCAGCGGCATCCGCGCAGCCATTGGTCAGCTCAGGGGCGGCCATTGCGTCGCCACACCCACCGAGCACGTACACGCCGAGGTCAGCCGTTGAATCGAGCGTGAGGTTGAGGGTACCAGCCGAAGGAGCGGTGAACGTGTAGGCCTTCTCTTTGGCTCCGCCGTTTTGGCACGAGCCGTTGAAGATCGACGTGCCGTTGGTGTTGTCGCCGTTGTTGGCACCAAGCGTAAGCGTCGAGAGCGAACCGCAGTAGAAGGCGTATTCAACCTTACAATTCGAGTCGCACCCGTCGCCGTTGGTGGTGTTGTCGTCGTCGCAGGCCTCGCCGAACTCAACAGCGCCGTTGCCGCACACTGGATCGGGCAAGCAGCGTCCAACGCCAGTGACTCCGAGAGAATCGTCGCAGTACTGGCCCGTCGGGCAATCAGCGGCGTGATCTGCGTCAGGCAATCGGCAGAGGTCCAAGCAAGTGAGCACCGTCGTGTTGTTTGCGTCGAGGCCAACGCAAACACCTTCGTAGGTCTTCGAGGCAGAGTCGAGGCCACACGGAGGGTTGCCCGAGGTCGCGACGCACGTTGCACCGAGACCCGCCATGTCGCCGAGGTCTGGGGTGCAGAAGCCGGCATAGGTGCAGTTCGTCGCGTTGGCGCAGGTGTTCGTCTCGAACATGTTGCACTCGGCGAGACACTGGCTCGTGGTGCCGTCGGCGAGCGTCGAGCAGACGCTTCCGGCAACACATTCGGTCGAGATGTCGTTCGGCGTGCAGGTGCTTCCGACAGCGCCCGTGCCCGAGGTAACGCAAATGCCTGTCGTTGCGTCGATGGCATTCGATACGCAATCGCTACCCGCGGGGCAGGTACCCGAGGTGAAGGGCGTGCAGTCCTTCGCGCACACACCCACCGAGGGCGAGTCGATCTGGCCCACACAGCTCGTGCCGTCGGCACAGGCGTTGTTCGCGTCACACTGGCCCGGGGCACACTTGCCCGTCGCCGGATCGCAAATCTGAAGTGATGGGGTCGGGCAATCTTCGGCGTTCTTGCAAGCACCACCGTTGACGAGCTGTGAATCCCACGAGAACGAGGCGATCGTGTAGCAAAGCCCACCATCGACCGGGGTCGACTCGTATCCGTTGTTCGGATCGATCAACACCTCGATGAGCTTCACATTGGTCATCGAGCCCTTCGAGATCGAAGCGGCAGGCGTGCCGTAGGTTTCGACGATCATCGAGCCCGCCGACTGGAAGTACGAGTGCGCATACGTTCCCGCCGTGCTGTCGAGATCGCTTCGAAGCAACACACAGTGCATGCAGGTCGCGTAGTTGTCGTCTGGTGCCGTCGCGAGATCGAACGTACCCGGCGCGAGCTCGGTTCCGTCGAGGCCGGCATACATTTCGATCGAGAAACGATCGTCGCCCGCGCCTTCGACCGTGACGGTCGCACTAAGGAGGCCGTTGGTGTCGATCGCAACGCTTTCGACAGTGAGCGCCGTACAGTTTTGGCTTCCTGCCGTGCCGCCGGTGCCAGCCGTTCCGCTCGTTCCTGCGGTACCCGCCGTGCCGGCCGTCCCGGCCGTCCCGCCGGTGCCCGCCGTCCCGCCGGTGCCCGCAGAGCCAGCGGTTCCGCCGGTTCCTGCGGTACCTGCAGAACCCGCCGAGCCTGCCGCTGCGCTGTCATCATCATCGCCCCCGCAGCCCACTGCGATGGTCGAGACCGCCGCGATAAGACCGAGAACACCAAGAGAACGCCCGAAACGAGTCATCCGAAACCTCCCGAAATTGAAGGGCCGTGTCGTAGTCCAATGTGAGAGGGCTCGCACCTCGAATTTCGTTTTCACCAACATATTCCAGTAACGCATCGACGGGTTCGAGCGCATTTTCCTGTCATTTGACAGGGTCAGCCGGCGTTGTAGAATTCGCATGCCCCCGCACTGCTCAGCAGTGCAGGTAAGACCCTGCGGGGTCGTCGCGTCGGCCAGGGCGCAGGGCAGTCTCATCATCGAAGCTCTATGAAGTCGCTCGCTCGATGAGAGAGAAGGGAGGAACTCCAAGACATGACCCCAACCACACTCACCCCACTTGCGTTTTTCTCCTGCCTCGCTGGCTGAGCAGAGCTGCGTGACCTTTACCGGGCTCGTGCTCGAAGGCGAGAATGAAGTGCCTTCGATGTTCCCCGGATAAACATGGCCAATTCAGGCAAGCGAAAGGGCTCTCGACGCCCTCGCGAACGTTCGTATTTCGATCCGTCTGATCCGTCGTCTGCGCCCGCTCAAGGGCATCGAATCGATCGACTCGAGCACGTGATTCGTGACGAGCTCGCTTCGATTCTTCGTGATGAAGCAAGCAACCCTCGACTCGACCCTGTTCGGATTCGTCGCGTCGAGCTGTCTGTTGATTATCGCAACGCTCGGGTGTGGTTTGCTGCACCTGATCCCATTCGCCCCATCGAGATCGCTCTCGAGCAAGCCACCCCATTTTTGCGGGCTCGTCTTGCTGAGCTACTCGATTTGAAGAGAGTCCCCAACTTGCGCTTTCTCTTGGATCGCAGCGCTGACGGGCTTGATGCCCATGAGCCCGCTGACCCTGCGACTCACGAGACACACACCACCAACGATGACGAGCTCGAACAAGAGCTCGACGATGAGCACAACGAGTCGGGGTGGCGTGAATGAGCGCCAGCGTTCTCTTCGAGCCCGAGCGCGGGCAACGCGTGCCCGTGCTCGTGTGGCGACGCGATCTCGCTCCGCAAACCGCACGACAGCTTCAGTCGCTCGCCTCACAACCGTGGGCAGTCGATCACGTCGCCGCCATGCCCGATGCCCACGTGGCCGAGGGTGTCGCCGTCGGCACCGTTTTCGCCACTGAGCGAGAGCTTGTGCCGTCGGCGCTTGGGGGCGATCTTGGTTGCGGAATGTCCGCCATGCGGCTTACCGCGGATGCCTCGTCACTCGGGCCGCGCGAGCTTTCGCTGCTCTTGCAATCGCTGGCGAAAAAAATCCCGGTCGGTGATGCAACTCATCGAGGCAAAGGGCAATCGTTGCCAGAGCACCTCGAAACGTTGCCCGCCTCGTCGGGCGTGATTTCGCATGCGCTCGAACGAACCGGGCCTCGACACCTGGGCACTCTGGGCGGAGGCAATCACTTTATCGAGCTCGATCGAGACGCAGGTGGAGGCTTGTGGCTGCTACTTCACACAGGCTCGCGTGGCATCGGCGCAGCGATTCATGGGCACCATCGCAAAGCTGCCGGGGCGAACGAGCAAACGCCTCTTGCGGCGCTCGATATCGAGCAGCCAAACGGCGCTGCCTATCTTCGCGATCTCACCCTCGCCTACGCGTTTGCCGAAAGCGAATCGCGACTGGATCTACACGGCTGTCGCCGAGGTCATGCACGACCTCTTCGACATGTCGTTCGATGAAGAGTCACGTGTCGATATCCATCACAACTTCGTGGCCAAAGAACGTCACCTCGATCGCGATCTTTGGGTACACCGCAAGGGCGCCGTGCGCGCAGCGGCAGGCGAAAAAAGCATGATCCCAGGCTCTATGGGTACGGCTTCGTATCTGGTTGAAGGTCAGGGTGAGGCGCTGTCGTTTTGCTCGTGCTCGCATGGCGCGGGCCGCGTGATAGTCGCGCCGAAGCCCGCGAGAGCATCAGACCAGAGGCACTCGAACGTGCGATGCGCAGGGTTACCTACGATCGCCGAATGATTCATCGACTCGTAGAAGAGGCGCCGTCGGTCTATCGAGATATCCGCGAGGTGCTCGATGATGAGGACGACCCAGGTCAGGCCAATACTTCGACTCAGACCGATTGCGGTGATGAAGAGAATAGCGCGCGTAGTAATTGCCTCACGCTCGGCACGAACTTGCTGCATGCTCGTGCGAGCGTTGCGGTTCATGATCGCGCAGGCAACGCTCTCGCATCGCTCTCGCTGCGAGAAGATTGTCCCTCTCTCCCTCTCGAAGATGACCCTCGATCTGTCCGCACCGACCTCGTTGCTCGGTGTGATCATCAACCAGAAATACAAGCTCCTCGGACAGATCGGCGAGGGCGGAATGGGTCGCGTTTTCAAGGCCGAGCAGCTTCCGCTCGGGCGTCCCGTCGCCATCAAGATCTTGCGTCCGACGTCTGAGCAAGAGGGTGATGACGCAGAGGTTGGGGCTTTCGAGAAACGCTTCTTTCTCGAAGCGAGCACACTCTCGAAGCTTCAACACCCGAACCTCGTTGCGGTGTTCGACTACGGCGAGATCGAAGGCAACGACACGCCCACGTTTTTCATGGCGATGGAGTTCTTGGCCGGAGAGACGCTCCACAAGCGCATCCGTGCCCGAAAGCGACTGCCCGCCAAAGAAACGATCTCGATCGTGCGCCAGATCGCACGCGGTCTTCACGAGGCTCATTCGATGGGGTTGGTCCATCGAGATTTGAAGCCTGGCAACGTGATGATTGTGCCCGAGCACGACGACCTCGAGATCGTAAAGGTCGTCGACTTTGGTCTCGTCAAAGTGCTCGAAGGCAGCAGCGAAGAGCTCACGCAAGCCGGTACGTTCCTGGGGTCGCCGACGTATATTCCGCCTGAGCAAGTACGCGGCGCCGCCCTGGGGACTCAGGCCGACCTCTATTCGCTCGGGGTTGTTTTCTACGAGATGCTCGCAGGCGTTCCGCCCTTCCAGGGCACGACGATCGAGCTGCTCCTCGCCCAGGTAAACAAGAGGCCTCCGAGCTTTGCCTCTCGTGTCGAAGGGCTGTGGGTGCCCCCAGCGCTCGAGAAGCTCGTGATGCGCTGTCTCGAGAAAAACCCCGAGAGTCGTCCTCAAGGCATGGACGGCTTTTTGGCCGAGCTGAAAGAGTGCGAAGCCGCTCTCGACGGCCCCCCAGCGTCGCTTTCGGCAACGCGAGCGCCAACGTCAGCGCCAGGCTCGAAATCGTCTGGGGTGCCCTCCGTGCGCACCGCAGGTTCTTCGGGCTCATTGCCTGCCGTGAACCCAGGCCTCGCCTCGACACGTGCACCCACGAGCGGGCCAACTCCCGCTCTCGCGCCCACCTCGTCTCGTAGCGGGCAATACAAAACGCATCCGGCGACGATCCCAGGGCCTGACGAAAGCTCGAACGTACCGAAGTTGCCGCCTCCGCCAGCCTTGCCTCGCGATTCGCTCGCGTCGCTCAACGAGGACGGCAGCAAACGAATGTCGGATCGAGCGTTTTATACGCTCATCGCGATTGGTAGCCTTGTGGTGATGGGGCTGACGTTCGTGCTGCTGATGAAGTTCGCACGATAAGCGTTCGAAGCGCCTGAACCCACAGCCGAAACCCGTGCGAGACACGACGCTTCTCGAGCGTTCGTGCAGGCACCGATCTCAACACATCAACCGTCACGCGACGGCGAGCGGCATGAAAGTCTCTCGCCAATCGATACGCGACACGCCGGGGCGCTCGATGAAGCGCCAGCCGAGCTCAAACGTCAGTGGTGCTCAGCCGGCTTCTCTGCGCCCGGCTTGGCGTCGCCCTTGTGCTCGCCGTGGCCTTTTTTGTCGCCTTCAGCCGCACGGTGACCACCATGGTCACCGTGCTCGCCGTGTCCGTGCTGAACTGCGCCTTTGCCAGCGTCACCAGCAATGTCTTCGACGTGACCACCGGGGAACGCCATCGCTCCGCTCACGCTTGCTGGCCCGCCCGTTCCGGGCTGGGTGTTGGCTCGCGCCACCATCAAGTCGATCGGGTTGGTCGCAGCGGCGGTGGGGGTGTTCGTTGTGCTGGCTGGGCCACCCTTGAAGTTGGTGTGATCCGTCTCGCGACAGCCCGTCAAAAGAGCTGCCAGCGCGAAGGGCAGAGCCAGCGTCGAGATGCGAAGCGTCATGTCGGGCGTCTCTATAGTGTGTCTCGCTCAGAAGGTCACGATCGTTTCTGCGCAGCCGGAGAAGACCCCAGCGGGGTGCCCGTTGCGCCGAGGTGATGGTCGATGGCACGGCGAATCGCACTTACGCCGTAGCCGTTCTCGACCATCGCCCAGGCCACACCGGCCTCACGACATGCGTCGATCACCTTCGAAGCGGTCTTGTGATTGACGAATTTCTGAAGCACGAGAACCAGGTCGACCGTACCCGACGCAACTCGAGTCACCAGACTGTGAACTCGTCGCTGCTGGGCAACGCTCACCCAAGCAAGCTCGGTGAACTCAAACGCTTCTTCGAGCCTCAACCTGCTGGTCTCTCGAACCTCGCCGCCGAAGATCACCGCGCGCTTCTGGCGAGTCCAGCCCCAGCCTGCCCACGACTCTTCGATGTCGGCCTCGCCACCGGCATCGTCGTCATCGGCACGCTCGCTCGACGGCTCAGCGTCTTCTGCAGGCGCGGCCTCGACCTTCTTTTTGGTCGCCAGCTTTCGGCGCGGTTTTTCGGCCTCGGCTGGTGCAACCTCAACCGATTCGCCAGATGTCGCCGCTACAGGGGCGCTTTCTCGCTCACTGTTGGGGCCGTCGTCATCATCGTCATCGTCATCATCGAGCTCTTCCGACGGGCGCGCAGCCTTCGCGCTGGTTCGCGCTGCCGGAATAGCCTCTTCGCCTTCGATGATCTGCTCGAGCTCTTCCCAGGCGTGGGCTGCGTCTGCGAGCCAAGTCCCGCGGGTGGGCAAGTGCGTCACAGCAAGCCCATGCACGTAACCCGGTTGCTCTTCTTTCGAGAACGCAGACAACCTCGGGAACATCGCGTTCACTCGCGAGCGAATCAGCGGGAAGCCCAGCGATGGATCCGTCGCCGCGCGCGCTCGCGACACGAGCATCGCAAGCCACGCTCGCTGCATCGACGGGGACATTTGCTTCCAGGTCTCGATGCGATCACGTGACATCGCCGCAACGAGCGCCTCGGCCTCGGCGTTCCATTCAGCCGAGCCCTCACGCTCTCGCGGCGCATCGAGCGTCGACATGAGCTGCTTGAGCACCGCGAGTTGCTTCTCGAACGTGAGCGGAACGATCGGAACCACGGGCGCGCTTGGAGCCGTCGGCCGAGCCTCACGCAATCGCCCAAGCCAGGCCTGGATCTGATCGCTCGTCAGTGGAGTTTCACGCCCACCAAACGCTTGCGCAGCACTCGCACGTGCCGTGTCTGACAAGCCTTCGCTCGAGGCGCCGGAGTCATTCTCGAACGCCGGAGAGATTGCGGTTCGCGAAGAGGTTTCCGCAATCTGCGCATTGGCGCCGAGATGCAACCGAACCGCCGCTTGCGCTCCACTCGCGATACGCGAGCCAACCTCGCGCAACAGCTCGGCACGTCGCTCTCGTTGGCAGCGACGAGCGTCGACTGAATGGCCGCCGGAACCGACCTACGTCGGCCCACTGCCCCAAGCCCACGAACAAATCAGCTCGTGCAATCGAGTCAGCTCGTTCAGCGCGCCTCTTCGAGCTCGAGCTTCGCGGCATGCGGATCGCCAAGGGAATCGTTTTCGTTGCTCAGCCAAGCTTCGAAGCTGTCGAAGTGATGTCTCATCAAATCGCGGGGCGGTCATCCTCGTCCCTCTACGAAGCGGGTGAGCTCATCCCACGCCAAGCTGGCGTCGGTGATCCATGTCCTGGCGAACTGGCAAGCGACCCATCGCAAGCCCGTGCACATAGCCCGGTTGGTATTCTTTCGAATACGCAGATAGCTTCGGGAACACCGACTGCAGCTTGCTCTTTGTGCCCGGAAACGCCTGAGCCGCTTCAGACACCGCTCGAGCTCGCGCGACCAACATCGTCAACCACACGCGCTGAATGTCGTTCGACAACGAGCGCCACTGCTCGATCTTCTCGCCGGGTCGCTTCTACCAGCGTGTCTGTTTCGTCGATCATATCAATCTGGCTCGCCAGCGGCGCAGGCCGCTTGAACTCGGACATCATCGCTCGCAACACCGTGCGATAGCGCTCAACCGTCGTCGAAAGAGCAGCCTTCGCTGCAGCTCGCTCGTCTCGAGACGAACGCGATGAGCTATCTGGACCTGAGCTGCTCGGCACACTCACCGGGCTCGATTCGCTCAAATCACCTCGGGGCATCGGCTCACGAATCTCGCGTGCCACCTCGTGCGCGGGTCGCGGCTCGAGGCTCAGCTCGATCGTTCCGCCCGCAAGCTGCCACGCAAGGGCCAACTCACCCAACGCGCTCAACAAGCGATCTCGTTCCGAGAGCAGCAAATCGGCAATCGGGCCGACCGATGACATCCTTGGCCCCGATTCGTTTGGCGCTTCTTGAGCCCGCGAAAACGCTGAGCGCAATCGATCGAGCTCACGCAAACAAACATCCATCGTCGCCTCGGCATCGGCGACCTGTCGCACGGGGGCTGGGGCCCCGATAGCCATGCATCAACAAGGGCTGTAGGATCGGCTGCTGTAGACATCACCGTTGGGCCGTGTGCGCTGCGCATCGCTTTATCACAAGAAGTATGTGATTTTCTTTTGCGCATTCGTTCGAGCACTACGTATCGATCTGCAGTTCGAAAAACACACCACTATACAGAAAATCGGCTGATAATTGCGAATTGAATCGCTCCCGTCCGGTTGCTCCTTCGATGACATCATCGAGCGACCAACGCATTGGGCGAGTCTGGTTGCCGAGCCAAAGTTTGGTTTGATCAGCAAAGAATGCAGAATCAGTCAGTGCGGATTGCCCACCTGGCGTCACGTTTTGCGCCTTCACCTGCCCCGCTTTGAGTGAAATCACCATTCGCATACACGGCCCCGAGCCATAGGTAAACTCTTCGCCGTTGTAGCCCGCGTTCGCAGCGTCGACATTCAAATTGTCGCCATCGCGAGGAAACCACCTCAAATCAGATCGAGGGTCATCCGACTTCAAGCCATCAGCCAACGGCAGCGTGGACGTATTGATCTCGAGCGAATCGGTGAGAAAGCTGAATTGGTCGCTCGAGCCAAGAAAATCAGCCAACAGCGACTGGAACTTCACCTTGTGGCGCAAACCCCACAAGTATTCGTTCATATCGCTCGTACCGAAGCCACCCTCGCCCTCTGCGCTCGTATCGGATCGCAAAAACGCAAGCGCTTCAACCATCGCCGACACCACCAGCTCGTCGCTCGTCTCGACGACGTCAGTGCCCACCACATCAAAAAACACTGACTCTTGCGTCTCGGGGTTGTAGCTCGACAACCCCCGTGGGTTGTTCGGGCCTCGCCCTTCGAGAATGCGGATCAGCGCGCGCACCCGACCTTGGCTGCCCCCCTGAAACACCACCCCAGGCACCGGCTCGTCATCGAACACCCTGCGCATGAATCGACCCAACCACGCGTTGAACAACATCGTCGCCACCGCATCGGTTCGATCTGCGTCGCTCACCGTTTGGTAAAAAGTTTCAACGCCCGACCGCGCCACGTGACCGCCTGTCAACCAAGTGCTCACACGTGCCGAAACCTCATCGAGCGCGTCACTATCTTGCGCATACAGCGCCGCCATTCGCCCTTCACTCGTCGCCGGATCCGGGCCCGTTGCGCTCAGTTGTTTGGCTCGTGAAATCGCCGCCACCAACGTCGCACCAAACTGACCACCCATCTGCGAGACATGGTCACCTTGAATGCTCGCCATGTGCTCGAGGTCACCCGCTCGCTGACTCACCACCTCGGCCAGTGAGCTCGAGATCGTGTGTGCTCGATAGCCGATATCCCACGGTCCACCGATGTAATACGGGTCGTTCGCAAACGTGCTGTCGGTCGCGATGTTCCCCGGGTCGTTGTTTGCCGTAAACACATACCCCTTCGCCGGGTTGATCGCGGCAGGCATCTTGTCGAACGGAACAACACACGCGTACGGGTCACTCACCCCGACGCTCTCGTCGACCTTGCCTTCTTTCACCGGGATCTTGAACGCGCCGTATTTCGTACCGTCGAGCAGCAAGTTGGGGTCAGCACCATTCACCCACGCGCCCTGTGCATCTCGCTCGAGGTAACCCCTGCACGGAGTGCCCTGGTACGAGGAGTACAAGATGTTCCCCTGGTCGTCTGCGGCCGCGTAGTTCTGCGACGATGCGATCAGACCACGAGTAGCGTCACGAAACTCATCGATGCTCGAGGTGCGTGACAGCGCGTCGTAGGTGTTGGGCACCGCCCCCGCGAAGAAGCCGTAATACACGAAGCTCACCGCAGAGATCACCCCGTCGCCATCTTGATCGCCGGGCACCACGAAATTGCCACCAAGGTTCAGAAGTGTTTCGCCCGGTGCCAGCACCTCGTCTGCTGTCGCCGCACGACCTTCGATGTCGGCAATCCATCGCCCATCAAACGTCGTGTAACGCTTCCATGTCTCGGTGCGCCCTTTGCTCTGAAGCAGCGGAACATCGGCGATCACGAACTTCTCGTCGAACGACTTCAACGGCCTGTACGTGCCTGCAAACAAGCTCTCTTTCGGAGCACCTTGATCATCGAGACGGATCTGCTCGCGATACCAGTCGGTGCCGTCTCCGCTGAGCTGGGTTGAGCTCCACGCGATTCGCCCGTTGGTGCCCGCAAGCAACACCGGAAAACCCGGGATCACGAGACCCACCTGATGCACATCGCCACCGCCAAGCGCCGCGGTGTCGAGCCCTTGCTCGTAAAAGATCGATGGCACCGCGAGCGAGAGATGCCCGTCACCAGAGAGCAGCCCGCCACCATCCACCGTGCCCTTCCCCGACACGGCCCACGCGTTCGATCCGAACCCCGCATCGCGATCGCGTCGACGCGTGATTGGATCCTTCGCAAGCCTCGTCGCAAGTCGCTGCAACATCGCATGATGAACCGGCCCCGCGCCTGCATGGAGCGTCACCGCAGACATCGGTGAAGAGCCCGCTGACGAGCTCGCGGTCTCAAGGAAAAACCCTGCTGCGGACGAGTCGTTTTTGACTGGCTCGATGTGCGCATAGAGGTCGTCGAGCGCACCTGCTTTTCGAAGGTTCTCGAACGCTACACCCGAGAACGCACTGGCCAGTTGTGCGACCTCAGCAGCTCGCCCCACATCACCCGATTCGAAGCTCGATTGATAGAAGACCACCGACATCATGCCGGCGACATCTCGACGATCGAACGGCTTCATGAGCTCGAGCGGATCACCACTCGTCAAAAAGCTTCCCGCGAGGTCGATCTCGGTGGGCGCAGAGAGCTTCCCTGCTTTGACTTGCGCGATGTACTCGTTGACACCTGCTGCATACGCATCGACGTGCTCGAGCAACTCTTTCGACATCGACGCGACGATCTGATCTGCAACGAACGCCTGTCCATTCGCACGCGACTCTTGATCGTTGGGCAAAGCCTTATCGCCGAGTAGCTCAGAGAGCTTACCCAGACCCAAGCGCCGCGACAGATCGAGCATGAAGTAACGATCTCGCGCTGTCTCGAAGCCCTGAACGAACGCGAGATCCTTTCGATTCGAGGCGTAGATGTGCGGGATATTTGCCTCGGTTCGAATCACGTCGACCGGCCCGCTCAAGCCCGGTACCGCCCACGTTTCTTTGACCGGAACTCTCGCGATCTTCTCGGAAGCCGAGGGCCCAGTCGCCCCCGCTGAGTCATCAGAACAGCCCGCTGTGATCAGCGACGCAGCAGCGAGCCATGGGAGCAAACGCGAGTGGTTCGAAGCAGAGAAGCGGCGCACACGCGAAGCCTAACAGAGGCGTCTTGGTGAATCCGAGAGGGAATCCACCGCATGCGCTCATTCACCTTGAGGCTCGTCTGCCCCTTGCGCGTTGTCGTTGTCAGAGGGCCCCTCTGGCGCGTGGTTCTCGTTGGGCACTTCTCGTTTCGCAACCCTGATGGCCGCAACGGTCGTTGTTGAACCATCACGAGCAACCTCGACGCGTTGCTCGGTCGCTGCGTGTTGCGCGCTCTCGCTCACGTGAAGCGTATACCCGCCACCTGGTACCTCTCGAAATACGAAGTGCCCCTTGTCGTCGGTCACTGCGTTCGCTCCGTTCTCACGCAGCTCGATCCACACGCCTTGCAACGGTTGACCCGATTCGCCGTCGATGATCGTTCCCTCGAGCGTCGCATACAGCGCCATGTCGAGAGCGATGCCTGATTTCTGCTCGCCGTCTGCAAGGTCGACCTTGCCCTGAGCGCGACCCTGCGGAGTATCCGCCACGATTCGATACGAGCCCGCAGGCAGCTCTTTGATGGAGAACACTCCTGCCGAGTGGAAGAAGAGCTCGCTGCGCATGAAGTGTGCGCTTGGGTTGATCACCTCGAGCGTGAAGCGTTCGACCGGCACTCCATTCGATGTGAGCACGCCAGAGATCGACGCACTGTCACTCAGCTTGAGCTCGAGATTCTGCGTACCGGTTTTGATCTTTTCGACCTGAGCTTCGCCGCCCCCGTTGCGATACGCACGAACGTTATACTCACCCTGCGCGAGCCGCTCGACCCGAAATTTGCCTTCGGTATCGGTCATCGACGGTGGGTGACTCGGATCAAAAAATCGCGTCGGGATCGCTCCCCCCGCACTCGGTGCCACCGAGATAAACGCATCGGTTACGGGGTGACCTGAGCCATCGACAACACGACCTTCGATGGTGCCATCGTGACGCGACACACGAAGCTTAACTTTGGTGCTCTCCGATTCGCCAACGCTCACGCGAGCACTCGCGGAGTCCATGTTCTTCGGGCCATCACCCGCTTCGTTCAACGTGAACCCGCCGTCGATGGCACTGACCGTATACGAGCCTTTTTCAAGACCACCGAAGCGAAAGGTCCCGTCTTCGAGTGTTTGGGTCTGGGCGAAGTGTGGGCCCTGAAGACGGACCATCACACTGCCCACGGGTCGATGATCTGCATCCTCGACGAGCCCTTCGATCGAGCTTCGCGACGGCACATCGATCGTGAGTTTCTCTTCGTTTTCGCCAGCGAGCTCAACCTCGCGCATCTCGTGATGATCACCGTCGATACGCGCGGTCACTCGGTACTTCCCTGCGCTCAACCCAGACAGAAGAAAGCTTCCGTCGCTTTCTGGGTGATCGGTCACTGCAGTTTGCCCCTCACCCTCACGAACACGACCACGCGGCTCGCCCTCTCCGCGTTCACGATGAGCGCTGATGAAGGCTTGTCGCGAAGGCTTGCCACCGACGACGAGCGAGACGCGAATACTCGCGCCCTTTTCGACCTGCCAGAGCTGCTCGGGTGCGTCTTGGTTAGAGATGACAATGTCGGGGAATTTTCGGCTCGCCCGATACCCTTTGCATCGCACGTCGACCTTGTAATGACCGGGGATCACGGACGCCATTCGCGCCCAGCCATCTGCGCCAATGTTCGCTTCTGAAAACTCGTTTTGTTTCTCGTCGGTGATGATGACCGTACCACCCGTGCAGCCTTCGCCGCTCTTCTTGTCGACCACTCGACCACGCACCACATAGGCCGGGTCGAGCTCGACCAAGACCTCTTGCGATGTCTCGCCCAAGCTCAGCGTCACACTCGATCGCGAGTACCCTTCTCGGCCTTCAGAAGTGGCCTCGATGCGATACCGACCAGGCAACAGCCCTTCGACCTTGAAGCGACCTTCAGTATCGGAGTGCGTCGACGCTCGTGTGTTGCCGCCCTCGACTTGGATGGCCTCGATGGTGGCGCCTTCCACGGGCGTTTCTGTCCCCGCGATCACCGCGCGGCCGATCAACGTCGCACCAGGCACGAGATGAACACTAAAGAATTGCTCTGGCGCGCGACCCGACGCGTGTCCGGGCGCATACCCCGTCGCGCTTACCTCGACGCGAGTCAATCCAGGGTCAACCCACAGCGCGAAGTCTCCCCTTGCCATCGCTCGTTGCAACCGCACGCGCACCGTCGTCTGACACGGTGCTCACGAACGCCCCCGGAACCCCTCCGCCGGTGAGATCGTCCACGTGTCCGCGAAGCTTCACCGCGCCTGCTCGCATCACGAAGTCGACATCGGTTCGTTGCTCGCTCGCACCGAGACGAACCGGTGAGCCAGACGGATCAACGAACGCTTGTGGCGGGAACTCCGTCGGCAACGGCGCTGATGTCGAGAGCGATCGACGACAGAAGCCCTTCGAGCACATACGCGCCGTTTTCATTCGTGACAGCGCAACGCGGTCGTGAGGTAAGCGCGCTCACCAACCCTGTTGGCGTACCGCGGCAGCGATACTTCAGGAGAGGGCCAAGCACAAACTTGTGCCCCCGAGATCGGCGCGCGTTCTGGGTTCAGCACTTTGCCAGAGACCCCCGCGCGTAGACGGGCAACCACAGGCGTAGGTGGCGGAGAACGCTTCGAGATCGTCACCGATGCGCTCGGTGTCGATCGCGCGGTTGCCAACGGAGGCGTGCGATACGCGCGTATCGCGAGCCACCTGACAACAACAACCAGCACCAGAACCACGGCAAACAGAGTTTTTTTCAACGAAGCAGTGGAGCTCGATGGCATGGGCGTCGCTCAGTCACACAAGGAACGCTGAAGGTTCCCAGGCACAAACGGATGTTCGCCTGCGAGGCTTACTACGTGACGAAAAAATGCATCGGTGCAGAGATTTCGTCGCGTGAATCACGATCCCGATTTCGTATGCTCGTCGTCGCATGTCACGGGGTCGTCGCGGGGTGTTGTTGGCACAACGAGCTGAGCGTAGCTGCATCGTTCTGGGTCTGGTGACAGTGATGGGCGCAGTGAGCTCAGAGGCGTGCTCACCAAAGAAGGGCAGCACCCCGGCAACACGCGCGCACGAGACGGCACGCACTACCTCGTCATCATCGCCCGAGAGCTCATCAGCAGCCGGCTCAACCGCCAGCGCACCGGCGCTCTCATCAGAAGCTCTTTCGACGCCGCCAGAGCCCACGGGCCCGCTCGACGTCGCCTTCGCCACCGGAGCCGACGGAGCACGTTGCGGAGCTTACAAAGAGTGCACGCCGTGTGAGGTCAACGACTGCGGATGGTGCGGCTCAACGGGCACGTGTCTTCCGCTCACCGAAGGCCCGAAGCTATGCCCGCATTCGTTCTCACGAGCCTCGAGTGGGTGCACTCAACCACGCGCCCAGATGTTCGAAGAAGAGGCATCCGATGCGACATGGGTACGCGAGAACATCGGCTCGATGCAGCCCGACGGCGCCTTGATCGTGGGGCGAGTTGAATCACCCGAAGCGTTCAAGATCCCGATCAAACGAGGGCGTTGTTACGTGCTGGCGGCGCATGTGCCTTACGGTACATGGGTCGAGCGCCCCTCGGCCCCACGTGCGTACCCGGCCGCCAAATTCATCGGAGGTGGTGAGTGGCAATATCGCTCTCGCTGGGGCCTCGTTCAGAAGGTTTGCCCCCAGACTGACGGCGAGATGGTGGCGTGGTTGGGTGGGTATGATCCGCCCAAGAGCAGGCTCTCGAAAGGCCCTGGGTTTGGCCCCTGGACACTTCAGCTCTATTCGATGCCCATACGAGAATCCGAGCTGAAGGGCATCGAGCGACGCGACAAACAAGAGAAAGACGACTCACTCGCCCGAGCGTTCTGTGCGGCCTGTTATCGAGACTACGCCACGTGCAAATGGCACGGACAACCCGGCTGTCTCGCCGAATACGCCGAGTGCTTGCGGGGCAACCGCCTTACCCCGCAGTCGTGTGAAGAGGGTCATTTCGCTGTCCCCGAACCCAAAGATCAGCCCTCGCGCCCCAACGACGGTGGGCGCGATTTGTAAGCGTCACAACGTCTGGAGATACCTCTACGAATGGGGTATCGGGATCCAGTGAGCACACAAGTCGATCTGGAGGCCATCCAGACATTCGAGGGCAAATATCCGCGGCAGCTTTGGTGGCTGTTTTTCTCCGAGATGTGGGAGCGATTCAGCTTCTACGGCATGCGCGGCGTGCTGACGATCTTCTTGGTCAACCAACTCGGAATGGCCGAAAATGTCGCCAATCTTCAATACGGCGCAACGCAGGCCTTCGTTTACGCGTTCACGTTTTTGGGTGGCCTTTTCGCCGATAAGATTCTCGGGTTCCGAAAATCGCTCTTCTGGGGCGGTCTGTTGATGATCGTTGGCAGCATCATTCTGGCGATCAATCCAAAGACCTATTTCTTTCTCGGAATCAGCTTCAACATCGTAGGTACGGGCTTTTTCAAACCCAATATCTCTACGATGGTTGGCTCTCTTTATAAAGAAGGCGACCCTCGTCGTGATGCGGGCTTTTCGCTCTTCTATTCGGGCATCAACGTCGGTGCCCTTCTCGGAGGCTACCTCTGTGTATTCTTGGGCAAAGAATACTCTTGGAATCTCGCATTTGGACTGACTGCGATTGTCATGAGCATCAGCGTGCTCACCTTCGCGCGTTCGCAGAGTCTACTCGGGCCGATTGGTTTGCCACCTGGCCATGACCAACCCGACGCAGGCAAAAAGAAATGGCGCGATTACGCCACGTACGCAGGCTCACTGCTGGTGATTCCGCTCATCGTCAAAATGGTCTCGAAGACCGATTTGACCGACTATTTCATGTACACGATCGGGCCCTTGACCCTCGTGTATATCGGCTACGAGATGCTCAAGTGCACACCCGACGAGTGCAAGAAGCTCGGCGCAGCGATGGTGTTCATTCTGTTCTCGATCTTGTTCTGGGCGTTCTTTGAGCAACTGGGCTCGCTGAGCTTGTTCGCCGCGAACAACCTCGACGACAAGGTGCTCGGGATCAAGCTCGACCCCAATGGCGTGAACAACTCGGCCAACTCGCTCTTCGAGATCGCGTTTAGCCCCATCTTCGGATTGATCTGGGTCGCCCTCGCCAAGAAGAACGCCGAGCCCAATACCGTCGTGAATTCTGGCCTTGGGTTCTCTTCGTCGCCGCTGCGTTTTTCATCTTCTACGCAACTCGCTTCTTCGCCAACGACAAGGGAATCACCTCGCTCAACGTCTTCACTCTCGCCACCTTGGTGATTACCTTTGGCGAGCTGTCTCTCTCGCCCATCGGTCTGTCGATCATGACCAAGCTCTCACCGCGCCCACTTCAAGGTGATGATGGGCATGTGGTTCTGGCAAGCGCCTATGGGCAATACGTTGCCGGTATTCTCGGTGCCGGGATGACCAGCCCCGCCGAAGACGCCACCGCACTCGACAAGCTCATGTCGTACACGGCAGGTTATCAACAGCTCGCGATCTATGCGGTGATCTCGGGTGTGGTGCTCATCATCATCTCGCCACTGGTTCGAAAATTGATGGGCGACGTAACCTGAAAAATGGGCGCGCTGGCCCTTGCTTGACGCCCGATCCGGCAATGCGCAACACGCCGCGCCCATGACCGAAAACCCTCCACAGGGTCATCCGAAGGGCCTGTACGTCCTGTTCGTCACCGAGATGTGGGAGCGCTTCAGCTACTACGGTATGCGCGCCTTTCGTCCTTTTCATGACGAAGGCGTTGCTGTTCAACAAAGCCACGGGTAGCCAAGATTCGGTAGCTACACCGGCCTCGTGTACCTCACGCCACTCATCGGCGGATACATGGCCGACCGTTATTGGGGCAATCGGAAGAGCATCATCATCGGCGGCACGATGATGGCCATCGGTCAGTTCTTGATGTTCATCTCGGGTAGCCTCTACCAAAACGTCAGCCTCGCGTCGGTCTTCATACGCGGGTCTGGTGATGCTGATCTTGGGCAATGGCTTCTTCAAACCCAACATCAGCACCATGGTCGGGCAGCTCTACCCAGCGGGTGACAAGCGCGTCGACTCGGCCTTCACCATCTTCTACATGGGCATCAACCTCGGTGCCTTCATCGCTCCGCTGCTCTGCGGTTTCTTGGGTGATACGGGCAACGCCGCTGACTTCAGGTGGGGCTTTCTCGCTGCATGCATCGGTATGCTGCTCTCGCTCGCCCTCTTCATCTCGTTGAAGAACAAATACATCGTCACCCCCGAGGGCGTTCAGATCGGCGAGAAACCCAACTCAGCTCGCGAGAAGAACGACAACAACGCCACCGAAGCGACCCCGTTCTCACCCGTACAAGCGGGCATCTGGCTGGGTGTTTTCGTTCTGTTGTTTGCTGGTCTCAAGCTCGGTGCAGGTATCGACCTGATCGGCTCGGCCATCTTCTCGCTCACCGTCGCTGCGCCTGGCTACATCATCTCGGACAAGGGCCTCACCCGCATCGAACGTGAGCGCATCGCGGTCATCTACATCGCGGCATTCTTCGTCATCTTCTTCTGGGCTGCATTCGAGCAAGCAGGCGCCTCACTCACCTTCTTCGCCGAAGAGCAAACCAATCGAACCGTGTTCGGAGCGACGATCCCCGCGTCCTACTTCCAGAGCGTCAACGCCGTTGCGATCGTCTTGCTCGCCCCGGTATTCGTAGGGATCTGGGGCTTTCTCGGAAAGCGCAACCTCGAGCCCGCCTCACCATTCAAGCAAGCGCTTGGCTTGTTCTTGCTCGCCCTCGGTTACCTCGTCATCGCCTTCGGCGTGAAGGGCCTTCAGCCAGGCGTGAAGGTGTCGATGATCTGGTTGCTCTCGCTCTACACGATTCACACGCTCGGCGAGCTCTGCCTCTCACCCATCGGTCTCTCGATGGTGAACAAGCTCGCGCCGGTGAAGTTCGCTTCGTTGCTCATGGGAGTGTGGTTCCTCTCGACTGCCGCTGCGAACAAGTTCGCCGGTACGCTTTCTGAGCTCTACCCAGAACCTGTGCTCAACGTCGCCGCCATCGAGCAAGTCGAGACTGAAAAGTCGATCAAGCTCTTGCCCAAAGACTTCGACTCATCGAAGGCCGACAAGATCAAGAACACGCCCGTGATCGCGCTCGAGAAGGTCTCGTTCGCTGACGTCAAAACCGATGAAGAGAAGGCGAACATTCTTCGCCAGCTTCAGCCGGCATTCGTCGACAACGCGAAGTCGTTCGTCGGCATTCGCATCGCTGACCTCTACGACTTCTTCATGCTGTTCGTCGGCATGGCAGGCGCATCGTCGGTCATCCTGTTCATCTTGTCTCGCAAGCTGTTGAACATGATGCACGGGGTTCGCTGAGCGCCTTCGACCTCACCGTTTCACCCGCGCGCCTCGCTCGACACGCATCGCGTTTGGCTCAGCGAAGCGCGCGGTAGTTTCGCTTGAAATACAGTAGCGGCTCGTCTGGCTGCTCTCCGAGTGAGATCGATTCGACCCTTCCGATCACCAACGTGTGATCGCCCGCGGGGTGAAGCTCATGCACTGTGCAGACAATCGATGCCAAGGCGCCGTCGATGCTCGCTTCGCCGACGAATGGCGCTTGCGGAGGCTCGATAGGCGAACCGTATTTTCGCGAATGCTCTTCTTGCGTCGAGGCCAACAGGTTCACGGTGAAGCGTCGTACGAGCGACGCCGCTTCGAGCGTTCGTGAAGCATGTGACAGCGACACCAACACGAGCGGGGGCTCAAGCGATACCGAGCAGAACGCCGTCGCGGTCGCCGCTTTGACCTCATCGGCGGACAGCCTGACCGCAACCACCGTCACACCACTTGCCCAGCGAGAAAGTGCCTCGCGAAACTGACCTGAAAAATCGAGCGCGTTCATGAGATCTCGGTGTTGCGTTCCGATGCCATGAGCGACGTAAGGTCGCTTGCACAATTTCGACAAGAGCACGCAAACCGTGGCAGACCGGTCGCCCTTCTTCGCGCCCCTCCCGGAGATCTCGATGTTTTCACGACCGCTGCACGATAACGGTAAGGTCTTCTCTCGAACGACCGCGTCGATTTCACAATTTGGTGCCCCCATCACCGTCGCCCCCAACGAGTGTTGTGTGATCCTGTCTCAGGGGCAGGTGCTAGCGACTTTGCCGGGTGGCAATCACACCCTGTCGATCCAAGAGATCCCAGCCCTCTCGGGCATCGCGGGTGACCTCGACCTCGTCTTCGTGATCCAGGCCCCCGTGATGGGACAACGCTTCTCGGGTGTCGCTCCTGATTTTCGCGACCCCGCCACCGGTCAATCGATCGAAGCCAAGGTCACGGGCGAATACATGGTGCAACCCACCAACGCCGGGTTGCTCGCGCAATCAGCAGTGGCGAGTGGCTCGACCGCCGAGGCTTTTGGAACGTACGTTCAAGATTCGATCTTGCGTGCGTTCTCGACGGCGATGACCGGGCTTCTTCGAAGCGGACAAGCGCAAGTGAGCACGCTGGGAGGAATGTTGATCACCACGGTGCCCGAGGTGGCTCGATTGGCGAGCGAATCACTGGCCAACGTCGGCGCACAGATTCTCGCGATCCAAAACCCCGTGGTGCAACTGGGCAACGGGCAAGGGGGGTTTGCCGCGGCCCAAGCGGGAATGCAAATGCCGCCCAACCCGATGCAAGCGACCGAGGCCGCATTCTCACGTGTGATCGAAGAGAATAACCCGCTGAACAAAGAGTACAGCCTTCGCGTCGACAGCGGGTTGCTCGGGGTGAACATCGACAAAGGCGGCATCAAGCTCGACGAAGAGAAGCTCGAAAAAGGCGTCAAAAAGAAGGTCAAAGGCGCCATCGAGAACGTGGTGATCACTGCCATCTTCGCCGTGGTGTTCATCGCCATCGTGGCGGGCGTGGGCATCTTCATTTGGTGGAAGGTTCGAAGCGACAGCAGCGCAGCTGCTAGCCCACCTGACGCGGCCTCAGCCACCGAGGTGAAATGGGACGGCAAAACCACCTATACCTGCACGGGTGGCAACAATCTGATCAAGGGTGCCAAAGCCAAGCTCACGGCGGGCTCTGCCATCAAGGCGATGGGTAACTGCAAGCTCACCCTCCAGAGCGTCGAGATCTCTGCGCCTACAGCCATCGAGGCACTTGGTAACGCCGAGGTCGTCGTCACGGGTGGCTATATCGAAGGCACCACTCACTCGGTCTCGGCCATGGGGAACGTGAAGGTGAACATCACCGGCGCGACCGTGAAGGGAAAGAAGAACGTGATGGCTCCCGCTGTCGTCACGGGTGTCCCCTGAGCTCAAGGGCCAGAGAACAACAGCTCTTTTCGAAGCACGGTGATCTGAGTCGAGCCTGGCGCAGGCGCTTCGCTCACCATCAAATACGCATCGAAATGAACGACGCGATCGCGAGCCGGACGACGCGTCGTTTGTTGCCACGAGAGAATGTACCGACCGAGCTCGTCTCGGGCCCAGGCGTTGTCGGCTGAGCCGAGAACGAACAGGTAGTCGGCCACCAGAATTGGGTAGTCGAACGGGCCGTGAAACAAGATGTCGAAGTCGGGTGGCTTGCCCGTAAACGGGTCGAGGTGTCGCCCGTCAGCCGTCACCGCATCGATGATCATGATGCCGTCGATGCTCGGGGTGTCAGGAGCAAACATTCGCCAGCCCTGACTGAGACGAATGTATCCGGTCATGCGCTCGAATGGATCTATCGCCGGAGGGCGCATCCACACGGGCACGGCATCGTTGAGGCGCAACACTTGATACCCACTCGCGACGATCAAGAGGGCCAGAAAGCCTTCGCGCATCGCACCGAAGAAGGCTCGCGACTCGAGGCTCGGTGGAGTCGTGAATCGCTCGAGTAGGCCGCGTTGATCGATACGAGACCACAGATCAACGGCACGGAGGGTCCAGCGTTCGACACTCGCAGCTAGCTTGGTTGAGCTCAGCCTCGTCGCGATGATGGCAATCACCTCGTGAGGGATCACGAGCATCATCAACGCGATCATCACGTACGAGAACACGCCCAGGGTCATCACGAAAGCGATCGACCCGTGGAGCAACACCGCCATCACAAAGGCCGCCGAGCGACAGACGCGGCGAGCGATGGGCATCAAGATCAACACCGGTAGATTGATCTCGATGAGCAGCGTCGACCACGTCAACACAGGCGAGAGCCATGAGGGCTCGTGGTAGCGAAGCCAGCCAGCAAGAGGCGTATTGCAGCGGTTTTGCCAGAGCACCTGATGAATGGCGTTGCCGGTCATCCACGCAGGGCCGTTCTTGTGAACCGCGTTGAAGAAATAGATCGTCGCCGCCTGCAACAAGATGGCGAGCACCGCGAGAGACTGAACCGTGTGCACAGCGTCTCGCTCATCCTCACCGACGAGACCAAGCACGCGACGCTGAGCTTTGCGCTCGAGGGCATCGAGGCTGAATCGATCACCCAGAGGCAGAAACAAAGTCCAGGTGGCGACGAGATTGATCGTGATGCAACCACCGTCTTCAGCGAAGAGGTTGCGCGCGTCGATACTGGCCACGCTGATCAACGCGAGTAGCTGCGCCCATCGCGTCTTGTAGCCAACGAGATAGAAGGCATACACGACAGCAATCAACACGAAGGCGAGCTGCGCAGCACCGGGTGAAGAGAAGGCGTTGAGCAGCGAAAACTGATGGAGTGCCTGGGGTGAGAACAGCACTCGATGGTTCGAGAGAATGCCGTCGTTCGAGTAGAACAAGCTGGCTTTCGAACCGTGGTAGAAGAGGTCTCCGAAGAGCACCAAACCGAAATAAATTCTGAAGATGCCGAGTAGCCGACGGTCAATCGATAGATAGGCGTCGAAGAACAAACTCGGTCACCCGATCTCGACTTTGTTCCAGAGCTCGAGACGCAACTTTTCACGACGTGGATCGCTCTTCGTAATCAACGACGCAGCCCCCCACGCAGCAAGAAGCTCACCCTCTTGGCCGAGTGCAGGGAGCACGGTGCGACCGACCAAAAACGTTCGCTCGATGGGCCCACGAACCGGCTCGGCAGCGAGTCGATAGAACGAAGGCGAGCTCACCTCGAACAACGTTCGCATCGGCTCAGGACGCAGGATTCCCCCTTGGAGCTGAAGTCGATCGACTTCTCGTCGCACCCCGTCTTCGTACGCCCACACGGGTAGGCCATCGTGCGGAGAGTCGACCACCACCAGATGACGTTCGAGCCATGGAAAGAACTGTCGAACCGTTCGAAGAGTCGCTTCGCGTGCTTGCGTGATCGGCAGGCTTCCGCCGCGCAGTGAAACAAGTGTTTCAGCTACCAGCAACACCTCGGCACGAGGCGGCCCGTTTGGTGGAATGGGCGGAACGATTCGCTGCAAACGCACGACAGGTCGTTGGGGATCGGCCGGCGCGCCCATGGGCTGACTGAAGAGCAGAGCTTCAGGACCAAGCGCCGTGGGCACACCTTCGGGGCGCACCACGATCGACACCACGAAGCGACCTTCGACAGGATCGAGACGAGGCCATTCTCGTCGTGCTTTGGCCGAGACGCCTTCGCCTTGCGAGAGAGCAGCGAGCTCTTCGCCAGAGCCATCTGACAGTACGAACTCGCAGCCCGTTCGCCCGGTGTCTCCATCAACCAGCACTGCGTTCACTGCGTCACGCTGGGTGAAGATGCGCTCGATGCGATCGGCGAGTGAGATGGTGCCGCCATGAGCCGAGATGCGATCGAGCAAGAACTGAACGAGCTCGTCTTCACCACCGGGCATCGCGACCGGCCCACGAGTCAGCGCAGCGTGAAGTCGAGCGAGGGCGAACGGCGGCAAGGTTCGAGGCGCCCCGGCGACGTCGCTCGCGAACGCGACCGAGTGCTCGACGACACCACGATAGGGATGCAACTGCGGAAAGTCGGAGAGAGGGCTGACGCTCGACGGCTCGAGGTACGGGATTCCGTCACACACACTCGACGCTTTTCGACGCTCCCAAAACGACCCCGGCGGCAAGATCGCGTCTTGAGCGAAGGCGCGATCGGCGCGTTCGTTGACGCGAGCGAGGTTGGCGTAGAGGTCGTCGACGATTCGACGCACCTCAGGAAATTCTCGATCGATCTCGCGCTCGAACAACGCGAGATCAGGAGCAAGCTCGAAGCGACGACCCGGCATGAGCACAGAGACCATCGGGTCGAGCGGCTCAGCGCGACGACGAAAGGTTTGCGACTGAGCGAGCTCAACCAACGAACGACGCCACGCGGGGGACGCCGCACCGAGCAACGACGCGCTTCGACGTTGTAGCTCGCTCGAACCGAATCGATAGGTGGCAGGTCGTGCGCCTTGGCCAAGAACGAGCACCGAGAAGTCACGACGCGCGAGCAGAGCGCCGGCAAGCAGCGCGCCGATCGAGCGACCCAAAATAATGACGTCGTAGTGGCGCCCAGACATCGCGAGGGTTTAGCTGTCGAGCAAGCCGAAAGCCCGAGAAACACCCGGGATTTTCACACGAGTACGACCCTCGCTGCGATCGATATGCACACGCCCTGCTGCGAACCAGCGAAGTACCTCGGGCAAGATCGTGTGCTCGTAACGCAAGATACGTTTCGCGAGCGTGTCGCGATCATCGTCGTCGAGAACGGGCACGACCGCTTGGGCCAAGATCGGGCCCGTGTCGGTGCCGGCGTCGACAAGGTGCACCGTGCAGCCAGCAACGGTCACGCCGTATTCTCGCGCTTGGCGTTGGCCATCGACCCCAGGGAAGCTCGGCAAGATCGCTGGATGAATGTTGATCACCCGATCCGCGAATGCGTCGAGCATCACTGGGGTGATGATGCGCATGAAGCCCGCGAGCACCACGAGCTCGACCCCCGCGTCACGAAGCGCAGCGACCAACGCACGGTCGTAGTCTTCGCGAGAAGCGTAGTCTTTGTGTGAGAGCACCTTGGCTTCGATGCCCGCGAGTTTGGCTCGCTCGATGGCGCCAGCATCTGCACGGTTGGTGATCATGATGCGAACGCGCGCGTCGAGCGTACCGGCGGCGATCGCATCGAGAATCGACTGGAAGTTGGTGCCTCCACCAGAGCAGAGAACACCAAGCTCGAGAGTGCTCATACTCACACCAACCGAACGCGAGCTTCGAAGTCGGTATCTGCTGGCACCGCCTCGACCTCACCCGCGACGAAGGGCTTTTCTCCGGCTTCGTTGAGCTTCGCGATCACCGCATCGACATGCTCGGGGCGAACCAACGCAACGAGACCGATGCCAAGGTTGAACGCGCGAGCGAGCTCGGTTTCTTCGACAGGGCCGAGCTTCGCGATCATGTCGAAAATCGCGGGGCGAACCCACGACGATCGTCGAATGCAAACACCCAGACCATCAGGAAGAATGCGCGGAACATTGCCGGGCAAACCGCCGCCCGTGATGTGCGAAAGACCCTGCACTCCGCCTTTGACCTCGAGCATCGCCGCCACAGCCTTCGCGTAGATTCGCGTCGGCGTAAGTAGCTCAGCCCCGAGCGTGCGACCGAGCTCAGGGATGTGTGCATCGAGCGAGAGCTTGGCGACATCGAGAAGCACGCGTCGAGCGAGCGAGTAGCCGTTCGAGTGCAGACCGCTCGAAGGCACACCCACCACGATGTCACCTGCACGGATGCCCTTGCCATCGAGGATATTTGCCTTCTCGACAACACCCACCGAGAAACCGGCGAGGTCGTATTCTCCGTCGGCATACATACCGGGCAGCTCGGCGGTCTCACCCCCGAGCAACGCACACCCTGCCAGCGAGCAACCGTCGGCGATGCCTTTGATCACACGCTCGGCGACCCCGACCTCGAGACGACCCGTGGCGAAGTAGTCGAGAAAGAAGAGCGGAAGCGCGCCGCAGGTGACGACGTCGTTCACGCACATAGCGACGAGGTCTTGCCCGATCGTGCTGTGCTCACCGGTCGCGAAGGCGATCTTGAGCTTGGTGCCGACGCCATCGGTACCGCTGACCAGAATGGGCTCGGACATGCCCGGCGGGATTCTGCACATCCCAGCGAAGCCGCCGACATCAGCGAGCACGTGGGCGGTTCGAGTCGCGCGAGCGAGTGGTTTGATGCGGTCGACGAGCTCGTCCCCGGCGTCGATATCGACCCCAGCCTGGCGGTAGGTAATGGCCATGGGCGAGCCGGTTATCACCGAGCAGCGACGAAGTCGACGCTTAGCAAAAAGGGCCGAGAGCACAGAGGCCCTCGACCCTTGTCAGCACGCTACGAAACCCGCGAAATCAGCTCACGGAGCCACGTCGGTGCAGCCACAACCACAATCGTTGGAGAAGCCGAACTGACCCGCTGGGCATGCGAACTTGATCACCATGCACTGCGACTTGCTCTGACCGATGTAGTTGTAGTGGGGGTCGTTGTAGTCGCAGATCGGGGCACAAACACCTGCCGTGAACTTGCCCTTCGACTCGCCCGCGGTGCCAGCGTTGGTGCGAACGATCGACTCGAATTCACACTGGCTGGCGTAGGTCGAGAACTGGTCGGCGTAGTACGGAGCCGCGCAAACCGGCGAACCCTCGTCGCAAGTGTCGACGGGCTGTCCGTCGCACACTCCGTTGCGAATGCGGCTCGAAACGACTTGCGGATCAAGCGTCACCCACGTGGCAGCGTCGGCGTACGAACCTGGAGCGAAGTTCTTGGCGTAGAAGCGACCATCCGACGTCGTGTACTCGGCGCAAAGAGGCGAGGCGACACAGGTGCCGGGGGCATCACACGGGGCCTTGATGCACATCGGCAAGGCACAACGCTCACCGAGCGAGCACTCCGAATCGCTCTTGCATGAAGGGGCCGCACAGTTGGAGGAAAGGCTGTAGTTGTACGATCGGTTGACGCTGGTGTAATCGTAGGGCGAGACCCACACGAAGAGCTCGCCGTCGTTCTCGATCGAGAACGAGACCTTCGCCGACGATGACGAATAGCGGGTCTTTTGAGCCACGATGTTGCCGTTCTCATCGGAGACGATCACGACAGCGCCGAGGTACCACGGCCACTCACCCGAGAGGGCCACGACGGCGTCTTGTCCGGCGATGCCTTCGAACGAGTACACATGACGACGGCTGCTCTTGGTGACGCGCGCCGAGATGCTGTCGTTGCACTCGAGAATCGCCGACTTGTATTGCCAAGCGTTGGCCGCGTTCAGCTCGGCCGAGTTGGTTTCGGTAGACTCGTTTTGTTGGGTCGATGGGCTTTCAGCTCACCCCGCGAATGCCGAAAGAGACACGAGCAGCGAGAGTGCGAATTGAATGTGCGAACGCATGATTTGTAGGATTTTCTCGATTGTTGTTTGAAATCCTTAAGGTGTGAGAAGGCGCACCCTGGCGCACATTCCCCCCGAAGGCGGGCGGGGGTTAGCCCCGTGGATTCGCTCTGTCAAACGAAAGAAATTTGGCCCACTGCGTGATCAGATGGCCGCTGGTCACGAGGCAGAGGGTGTGCGAAGCAGGGCCATGCTCGAGATTACCGACATCGTCGTGGGCACCGGCGCAGAGGCTGTTCCAGGCAAGCGCATTCAGGTGCACTACACAGGCACACTCACCAACGGCTCGAAGTTCGACAGCAGCCTCGACCGAGGGCAACCGTTCCGCTTCAACCTGGGCGCCGGAGAGGTCATCCGAGGCTGGGACGAAGGCTTCGCGGGCATGAAGGTTGGCGGCAAGCGCAAGCTCGTGATCCCACCCGAGATGGGCTACGGGCCACGAGGTTTTCCGCCGGTGATCCCGGGCAACGCCACGCTCGTCTTCGAGGTCGAGCTTCTCGGCGTCGGCTGATCGTTCGGCCATCGCGCGACGTTGCCGACTTGGTCGTCGAGCTCAACGTCGCGCTTTCATCGCGCCCTTTGCGAGCAGCGCGCTCTCTGTCACCGCATGCGTGGCAGATACATCACGGCCACACGGCGAGCTTCAGACCAAACGACAGCCACTCGTGGATCGCCTTTTTCGAGATCTCACTCGAGGTTGCTTGGGTGCCTGATTTCACCTCGACGGTGCTGTACTGACCGACGGCAAAGTCGACGAACGGTCCGAGCCCAATCGATTGGCTCAAACGAAAGTCAACGCCGCCCATCAGGTGCGCGAACTCAGGGCCCGAAGCGGTCACCGATACGGTCTGGCCACCCGACGATGCAGAGAGACTCGTCGATTCGAGACCAATGCCGTAGCCGATCCATGGATTGGTCTGCGCTGCGGGGCTGAACTGATAAAATATTTCTGCACCGAGGCGAGCGCCGACCACCGTGCATGAAACCACCGCGCAGGTGTCTTTCAACCCATCACCCACCGAGCCAACCGCAATACCGAGGTAGCCCGCCAGCACGACATTCGGCGAGAGCTTGCCTCCGATGTCGGCGATGACGGGCACCTGACCACCAAAGAGCTTCGAGAGCTCGCCGTTCGTTTCGCCCGATGCCTTGCCCATCGGCAGCGAGTAACCCGTTCGAAACGCAAGCTGAAAACCTGAGCTCGCAGGTGGTGCGCCCTCATCCGCAAGCGCCGATGAGCTCAACCCCATCAGCGCCGAAATCGATGTAACAAACAACACAGCACGCACAGACAATCGACGTGAAATCATTCGGAGTCTCCTTGAAATATGCCCCCGACCGTTGGGTGCCATAGGAGCCCTCCGAACGCGACGATTTTGTTAAACCTTTGTCCCACCCTGAGCGGCTTCGGTACGAGTCTCGGCACTCACCGATCACTTCGAGAGCGCGAGCGCGATCATACATTCCATCGACCTCGCTCAACTTGCCCTCGAGGATTTTGTAGTCCTGAAAAAACCTCTGCAGCTCGAGCACGATGTGAGGCGCAAGTTGTGAGGCTTCCGAGTAGTGAGAGAACGCCGGATCATCTACCGCAACGGCAAGGATCTTGTCGTCGATGCCTTTGTCGTCGCGCATCCTGAAGCCACCGATCGCTCGCGCTCGCGCAATCGTCAGTGGAACAACAGGCTCTTGCATCAACAAGAGCACATCGAGCGTGTCGCCATCACCACCGTACGTTTGCGGGATGAACCCGTAGTTCGCGGGATAGTGAACCGATGAGTAGAGAACGCGATCGAGCATCAACATACCGGTGCGTTTGTCTATCTCGTACTTGACCTTAGAGCCCTTAGGGATCTCGATGACCACCGGGAAGTGAGAGTCGAACGATTCCGGCAAAACGATGTCGTGGATCGGGTGCATGGAGGGCGTTATACATATCTCGATGCACAGCCCCCGGGCCATCGTCTTCGACCTAGACGGTACGTTGATCGACTCCAGGGGGGACATCGCAGCAGCCTGCAACCACGCGCTGGTGGCAACAGGCCGGCGTGCGTTGTCCCCGGAGGTGATCGCGCGATTCGTCGGTGATGGCGCACGCACATTGTGCTCGCGCGCGGCGGGGCTTTCCGAGCATGAAAAAGAGCTCGACGACGTTCTGAAGTTGTTCCTCGACTACTACATCGAGCACCCCATCGAGCACACGCGCTGGATGCCTCACGCACAGCGCACACTCGAGTTGATCGGTGTGGGTATGCCCATCGCGATCTGTACGAACAAGGCGCGTGCGGTCACCGACGCCGTGCTCACTGCGCTTGGTGTTCGCACTCGTTTTGCCGCCGTGGTTGCAGGCGGTGATCTACCTGAGAAAAAGCCCGCACCAGGGCCGATCCTCGCCTGCGCCAAGGCCATGCGAGTCGAGCCCGATGCGTTGATCGTGGTGGGCGATGGGCCGCAAGACGTGCTCGCGGGTCGAGCCTGTGGCTGTCGAACGGTGGGTGTCGAAGGTGGGTTTCTTCCGCGCGATCGACTCGTTGCCTCTCACCCAGATGTGATCATTCCATCGCTCGCCGAGCTGCCCTCGGTGATTCAACGATGGGCCGAAGCAACACGGAGGTCGTGATGGCAGCGCAGGGGGCAACAACCACCACGATTACCAACGACGAAGTCGAAGCCGAGCTCGAGCGACTCTTCGGAAAGGCCGAAGAAACCGGGCTTGTCATCGAGGTCGTTGGCGAGCATCGAAGCAACTCGTCACCCGAAGCCGTACAAGCATTCAAGGTGCTGCTCGAGTCGTTGCGTATGTTCGACGATCGTTATGCAGAGCGCAGCATCGACATCGTCGTTGATGCTCCCGACTCGATGACGATCACCAAAGCGCTCTGTGTTCTCGCGAAAGAAGAGCATCAAAAACGCTTGCTCGATGTGGTGCTCACCACGTTCGGTCGGAGGTTGATCGATCCGCTTGCGGCGATGCTCGAGCAAGGCCCCGTGGGCACTCTTGCCATCCGGCTAAGAGACCTTCGCGAGAATATTTTCAATCAAGTGTATGATCTGCATCTCACCGCTGAATCGCAGCAGATCTTGCTCGACGATCTCGCCAAGCTCTACACCGACGACTACCTCGCGATGGTGGCAGAGCACGAAGAGCGAGTGCAACGCCCTCGAGTCGAACAGCTTGCTCAGCGCACGCTTCGGTTGATCGGTACGACGTTCTACCGCGCGCTGAAACGATGGCCCGAGCACGCTGCGTTGATCGCGGTCGCTGTCACGAAACGCATGTCGAAAAAGGTGTCGCTTCGCGAAAGCCCCGTGGCGATTCGCGATCACATCACCTCGGCCATCGAAGAGTTTCTCTGGGTCGAGACTTGCTCGGATCTCGAAGGGGCTCTCTTTCAGCTCTTCGCCGAGCATCGAAGCGTATTGCCCGTCGAAAGCCTCACAATCGATCGCGAGCTGTACACTCGCTTTGCACAAGCCTGCTGGGAGATCGTCAGCGAGCACAGTTGAAGGCGCTCGCGCTCACGCCTGCTTTCACTGAGCTGCTTGTCGAACCTTGTCGCGCATCTCGAGATCTCCGTCGGGCTCGAGCCGTTGTTGAATCGCCAAGAAGATCGCTTCGTGCGTAGCCGGTGAGGGCAGCAATACTTCTCCGCCGCGTGCGCCAAACGCAGCGATGGCATCGCGAATCGCTTCACGCACCGAGATGGCCAACATGAAGGGCGGCTCTCCGACGGCTTTGCTTCCGTGCACGGTGTTGTGCTGGCGAGCATCGGGCATCAACGTGACGCGAAAATCCATCGGTGCGTCGCTGATCGCGGGGATTTGATACGTGCTCGCCGAATGGGTGAGCAAGCGGCCTTTGCGATCCCATTTCAGCTCTTCGGCCGTGAGCCAACCGAGACCTTGAACGAACGCTCCTTCGACCTGACCGCGATCGATGCCGGGGTTCAATGACTCTCCCACGTCGTGCAGGATGTCGACACGAACCACGCGCTTCATGCCCGTGTATCCATCGACCTCAACCTCACACACGGCGGCCCCGTTTGCGAAGTAATGGAAGGGCTTTCCTCGGCCTTTTGCCTTGTCGTAACTCACGCCGGGCGTGCGATAGAAACCCGTCGCAGAGAGACTCACTTGCTTCAGATACGCACGCTCGACGACCTCGCCAAACGACAGCGCCGCCGAGGGCAAATGCGCAGGGAACACCTTTGCTCCTTCAAACCGAACCGAGCTCGCAACGATCTCGGTGCCGAGTGTGTCTCGCCACATCTCACAAGCAATGGGAGCGAGTCTCTCGCGCAGCTTCTCACACGCATCTTTCACAGCCGCGCCATTGAGATCGGCTCCGCTCGAAGCTGCGGTTGCCGAGGTATTCGGAACCTTGTCGGTGCGTGTTTTCATCACACGAACAGCAGCCGCATCGAGACCCAGCTCGCGCATCGCGATGCCCTGAATCTTCGCGTACAGCCCCTGCCCCATCTCGGTGCCGCCGTGATTTACCTGCGCCGTGCCATCGCGATACACGAGCACGAGCGCACCTGCTTGATTCAAGAACGAGGCAGTGAACGAGATACCGAACTTCACCGGAGTGATCGCAAGACCGCGTTTGATCCGGGGGCTCTGCTCGTTCCAGCGACGCAACGACTCACGACGCTCTTCGAACGACGAAGCCACGATCAACGACGACCAGATCTGCGGGATGCGCTCATCCTCGATCTTCTGTCCGTAGTGAGTGGTCGCGCTCTCGCCTGTGCCTCGGTAGAGGTTGCGCTCACGAACGAGCTCGGGCGGCAGGCTCAATCGACGTGCGACGCGATCGAGAATCTCTTCGATGACGAGCATGCCTTGAGGGCCACCGAAGCCTCGAAACGCCGTGTGCGAGCAGGCGTGTGTTTTACACACTCGACCCATGAATTCGACGGCCGGGATGTAATACGCGTTGTCGAGATGGAAGAGCCCGCGGTCGTTGATCGACTCGGAGAGATCGAGCGCGTAACCACCATCAGAATAGAGCTTCACTCGAGCGGCAAGAAGACGCCCCTCGCTGTCGTGCCCCACCTCGAACTCGCCGTAAAACGGGTGGCGCTTGCCCGTGATGGTCATGTCGATGTCGCGATCGAGCATCACACGCACGGCACGCCCAGTCTTGCGTGAAGCCAACGCACAGAGAGCCGCCCACGCCGCACCTTGGGTCTCTTTGCCACCAAAGCCACCGCCCATACGCGGCGCGTGAACGACCACGCGATTACGGTCGATGTGAAGCACATGCGAAACGAGCGCTTGCACTTCGGAGGGGTGCTGCGTCGACGAGGTGACCTCGACATCGCCATCATCACCCGCCTCGGCCCACGCAGCGTGAGTCTCGAGATAGAAGTGCTCTTGGCCGCCGATTTCAAGGCTTCCTGAAAGCGTATGAGGGCTCGCTCCAAGAGCGGCGTCGATATCGCCACGACGAATGAAGTGAGGCTGCGTATGAAAGCTCTCTGCTCCGATCGCATGGGGGATCGTCAGCACCGCAGGGCGAGGCTCGACATCGACCTCAACGAGCGCTGCCGCTTCACGACAGATCTCGATCGACTCGCCAATCACCACCGCCACGAGCTGACCAAGAAACAACACCTCGTCGCTCGCGAGCAAAGGCTCGTCTTTTCGGATGGCGCCGACATCGTTTTCGCCCGGGATATCCTCGGCCGTGAGCACAGCGACCACCCCTGCGAGCGCACGAGCTTTCGACGTATCGATGCGACGAATGGAGCCATGTGCGTGTTTCGACATCACGGGCCACATCTCGAGCATCGGACGACGACACGCCTCATCGAACACGTAGCGAGCTGCGCCGGTCACATGCCCCAACGCGCTGTCGTGATGAAGCGCGTGGCTCGGGTCAGTCGAAGGGTTGGCAGCAGAAGGTGCGTACGTGAGTGGCTCGTCTTGTCCGAGGCTCGAGCCACCTTCGAGAAACTTGCTGAACAACGCGACGATCAATCCGCGTCGGTACTCGTTGCCTGAACGCACGTCGTCGATCGGAGAAAACTCGTGTTCGAGCGTGCCTTCGATACGCGGCAGCACTGCGATGTCGAGCTTGTTTCCGACGAGACGAGCCTCGGCGTGGAGAGCACGAATGGGTGTTGCAGCGACCCCACCAAACGCCAAACGAGCATGTCGAACGATGCCCTCGTGCTCGACATCGACGCGAAACGCAGCTGCGACAATGCTGATGTCTAGCTCACGTCGTTTCGAGACCTTGTATGTCTCGATCTGCCGCGTCAGCCCGGGCGCCGAGGCCACTCGCGGGATCTTGATGGCACGAACGATCTCGTCGATCTCGAGGGCAGTTTTTCGATAGCCCAAGAAGAACTCTGAGAGCGGCATCACCCGCTCGCCTCGCTTCGAGAGCAACATGATCTCTGCGTCGAGCGCGAGCATCACCGGAGCCATGTCGCCGATCGGCGAAGCAGTGACGAGGTTCCCCGCGAGGGTGGCGTTGTTTCGAATCTGCCTCGATGCGAAGACGATCAGCATCTTGTCGAGCGCCGGAATCTCACCCGAAAGCGCTTCTTGTAGAGCGGTCAGTGTTGCCGTTCCACCGACGATCCAAGCCTCATCGGTCTTGGTGATGGTCTTCAGCTCGGGCACTGCGTCGAGCGAGATCAGCAGCGAGAAACGAGCAAACTTCTTGGTGACATCAACCCCCACCTCGGTTGCCCCAGCGACGAGCACAGCCTCGGGATGATCCGAGCGAAGTCGAAGCAACTCGTCGAGCGAATCAGGGCGAATGAAGCGACGACCTTGGTGCTCGTACTCGAATCGTTCGAGAGGCTTGGCGGGCTTGCGAAGCGTGAGCTGGAAGAGATCATTCTTACGCTCGTCGCGATGAGAAAGAGCGTCCTCCATCGCGTCACGAATCGGTCGGTAGCCGGTACATCGACAGAGGTTTCCGCAGAGTTGATCGGCGATACCAGGGCGATCTTCGGAGGGCAGATCGGTTCGATAAAACCCTTCGAACATCGATACGACAAAGCCCGGCGTACAGTAGCCACACTGCGACCCGTAATGCTTGATCATCGCGTCCTGAATTGGATGCGGGCCATCGGCACCAATGCCTTCGACCGTCACGATCTCACGACCGGCAAGCATCGGCAGAAGGGTAATGCAGCTATTGATCGCACGAAACGTTCGCTCACCACGAGCGTTGGTTTCGACCACGGCGACCGTGCACGCCCCACAATCACCTTCGGAGCACCCTTGCTTCGTGCCCGTAAGGCCGATGGTGCGCAGGTAGTCAGCAAGCGTGGTGTGAGGAGGAACCCCACTGACTCGCAAGACCTTGCCATTGAGGGTGAGCTCGAACGCGGCGGACATAGACGCAGAGGCTAGTGCGCTCGGCAAAAATGGCGGTGGATTTCTGCGTTGTCCGGTTCGTTTTGTGACGCCTGCGAGGCTGATGTCGCGAGCTCAGCGGCGAAGGATCAACCTTGCTTTTCCGAAACGAGCGGTCACCCCCACGATGCCAGGCTCGAGGGCCAATGCTTCGAGAATGCCGAGGGCTTGATCCACAGAGCCTCTCGCACCGAAGTGCTGCTTCTCAGCAAAGCGAGCGATGAGGTCTCGCGCTTTTTCTTCGCCCAACGTCGGCGCAAAGATTGCCGCAATCTCTTCACGACTCACGCCCTCTTGCGCAGCCTCGGCAGGCGCAGAAGAAGCAGGTGCAGGCTCAGAGCTCGACGCTGACGAAGGCGCAGAGCCAGATGACGAACGGGCAGCCGGAGCCGACTCTCGAGTGCTCGAGATCGACGCGCTCGTCGCTCTGCCCGCAGAGGCCTGCAATCGCTGCTTTGCGAAGCGACACGCAGCACCGATCACGCCGCCTTTCTGAGCGATTTGATCGAGTAGCCGAAACGCATCGGCGTAATTCACGAAGGGGCCCACCACCCCAAGGCTTCTCGCAGCCCCACCGATCATCGACGTCGCGACCTCCTGGCCCAACGTCGGGGAGAGCAGCGAGATCACCTCATCGAGTGGAATGCGTCCGGTCAGTGTGGTCACGTTCGTTCAACATCGCGGGAAGGCCAGCACGACACTCGTGGTGTTGTGAAATCCACTCATGTCACCAACGTCGAGCGCGATCTCTCCGTAGGTTTCAAACCCTGCAAGCGGAGCGCCACCCAGCTCAGCGGACATCGCTCGAACGGCAGCACCGAAGTCTTCTCCAAGGATCAAATTACGACAGATGCAGTCGAAGACGATAGCCCCCGCAACGGGTTGCCCACCCAGTTGCGCGCTCGCACGACGGGCAGCTTCACGCGCACTCTCGACCTGTCGCTTCGAGGTGCTCTCAGTGATGCGAATCACCGCGCCTTCCGGGATGCCGCAAGCGAAGCTGATCGCTCCTTGAGCATCGCGTGAAAGAGGCGCTCGGATCTTGAGCTCGTCGCCCGTGGTGAGCGCAGCTTCGTAGGTCAGGAAGTATGCGCCCTCACGATCGGCATCGAGCTCGGCAAAGCCGTGAGAGGTCGCGTGCTCCGAGGTTTGCTCACGCCAAACATCCCACGCGGGTCGGCCATCGATCTCGTGCACCACTGCGCCCGCGGCGCGAGTGATTCGAAGCGGCCCAGAGAGAGGTTTGTGGCCATGACAGACGCCGATCCCCAAGGGGGATTGCGTGAACAGCACAGCGAGCGCAAACGCATCGGAGTGTACCGTCGCACCAAGAGAGATCTCCGTGCGCTCCATCTTCAAATCGTCGCCAGCCGCACCGCCCGCGAGCTTCACGCCTTCGCCCAAAATCGCCGCGGCAATGAGTGTTGCTTCTTCGCCGTTTCCCGCGAGTGGATCCACGAGCAGCAGGGCCGTGCGATAGGGGTAGCCGGGCATCTCACTCGGAATGTCCGCGAGAGCGCGAACCACCGCGCTCTCGGCGTTCGCACGAAGCCCCTCGGCGATGCCTGCTGCGACCTTGAAGTCACCTTCGATCGCAACGGCGGCAAGAGACCCTTTGGCGTCACCTTTCTCGGTGAACTCACCTGCCGTCGACGCACCCAACACCGTCGCTGACGGAAACGCCTGCTGCGTTTTTGTTGCGACTTCGCCGAGCGATTGCTGCGTCGACGCAAACAGCAGAATCAAGGTGGGCCCAGAGGTCGAGCAACTCGCGCGGATCGTCGCGATCACCTGCTCGGTTGCTTGCGCTGCGTCGCCTGTCCCGTGCGCCGTGACAACTTTGGTCTCCATCGAGGTTCGCCTCCGGTGCATCTGCGTGAGCGGAACATCGTACAACGTCCCGTCACGCAAGAATGCACGGAGATTTACGCAACCTCACTTCTTCGAACGGGAGGCTTTGCGAAACGACGCTGATTTGTTGGGCAGTGGGTACGTGATGGTCGGAGCGAGCGATTGTCGTCGACGATCGACCTGCCGCTGAAGCTCGTTCACCGCCGAATCGAGCTGCGTGATCAAGCGGCTCGGTTCTTTTTTCATGCCCTCGTTGAGCAGCGAATAGGTCAACCACGGGAAGACCGCCGTCACGTCGCAGTGCACGTACATGCTTCCTCGTTCGACGCTCTCAGCCGAGACCTTGCCCCACGTGTGACCCTCGCCTGCTGGGCATGACGAGAGAGCTCCATTGTCGACAGGGTCGACGCAGAACTGCACGTCGATGTCGAAGCCATGCGTCGGCACGTTGAGAATCTGATCGAGCAGGGGCTCGCCTTGGAGCGTGTAGTTCTTGGGAACTCCACCGCCGAGGATCCAGATCCCCATGCGACGCTTGAGCGTACCGAAGCAGTGATACTGCATCGCGCCCATCGCGAAGACGTCGTCGTTCACATCGATCTCGAGCTTGAACGAGTCACCAAGCAATCGCTTGAGCTTGACGATGTTCAAGAAGATCGAGCCGTCTTGCACTGCGCCGACGAAGATCGGCACACCCATCTTGTAGGCTGTCGAGAGCAACGACGGCTGCTTCACACCGAGCGCTCGTTCGATTGCGTAGATCTCTTTGCCAAGCAGGTAGTGCAGCTCGGGCGTGGTCATCCTGCGCTGGAACGCGGGCTTCTGGAGAAGCGCGCTGAACAAGCGATCGGTCTCGAGCAGAACATCCTCGTCGAAGCCGAGATCGTAGATGCGAATGATGCGCGCCAGACGCAGACGAACGTCACCGGTGTTCGGATCGATCTCCTTGATGCGATGACCGATGACACGGTGAGCGTCGTGGTAGAGGTTCGCACCGGTGGTGGTGATGCAGTCGATGATCCCGCGTTCGAGCAACGGAATCAGACACGACTGATGCAACCCCGCTGGCGTCATCGCGCCACTCAACGTCAAGAACACCGCGTGTTGATCGCGAACACACGCCTTCATCAAGTCGTAGGCGATGCGAACTTGGCGACCCACATACGCCGGGAACGCGTTCGCGAGCACATCAGCCGGTCGCTCTTTGCCCGTAAGACCTGCGGGGCGAACATCACGCGCTTGAGTGAACGCACCACGCAGATCAGCGCGCGAGCGACCCTTCGTCTTCGTGGCTTTCGTGGCTATCGTGGACTTGGCCGACTTCGAGGTTTTCGCGGCCCCTGATGACGCCTTTGTCGCGCGAGCAGGTTTCGTAGAGCGAGTACGGCTCGTGCTCTTGGCCGTCTTCGTTGCTTTACCCGCGCTCGCTTTGCTCGTGTTGCTCGACTTGGATGCCTTGGTCGCCATGCGGGCCGGAGGGTGCCCGGACCACCGGCGATGTCAAGCCCTACGCCGTCGACGAGAGATTCTCGCTGCGAGCGAAACCAGCGCAGAGAGCGAGATCCAAGAGAGCGCGCGACCCTGTGACGAACGGGTGCCAGCCAGCGCGCAGCCTCCGGATTGATCGTCGTGATTGCCCGCATCGACAATCGTCACACAGTTGCTCTCACATGCCGTCGCGCCGCCTGTGGCAGCGGTTCCGGATGTTCCCGATGCCCCCGCTGAGCCCGACGCGCCTGATGCTCCTGCAGACGAGCTGCCCGACGCGCCTGCATTGCCGGAGGAGCCACTCGAGCCGCTGACACCGGCGCTTCCCGAGGCACCACCGACACCGCCAGCACCGGACGCGCCACCCGTTGCCACACCAACACATTCGTCGTTCACACCCACGGGTTGAACCGTGCAGCCGCCCGAGCACTCGACGTAGTCGATCGTCGAGCCGTCCGAGCACCGCACCATGGCCGAGCCGTCGTGAACACAGTTGTAGAGTGAGTACGCGTCGTCGCACTTACACGACGCGTTCTGCCCGATGATGTGCATGTACTGGCACCACTCCCAATACACGCCCGGGTCGCGGTGATTTCCGGCCCCGCCGTAGTTGTCGTCGGCGACGCACGACGATGGCGAGTCAGGGCACGGCGGAGATGACTCGGCGATGAGGTTTCCGTTCGGGATCTCTTGATGACCCACCAGCACCGAGCGATCGAGATGAGTGCCATCGCCTTGTGGGCCCATGCCCCATCGACTTGCGATCGCACGAACGAGCTCGGCGCTCTTCTCGTACATGGGGTTTGATAGTTATCGTCGGACCAGTACCCCACGTGCTCGATCCCGACCATGCGCTGGTTGTAGAACCAGTTACCAGCGTGCCACGCAGTGTCGTTCCTCAGAGATGAACTGCCCCACGCGAGAGCCATCGGCGTCGACGATGTAATGCACCGATTTGCCACCGTCGTTTTGCAGCGTCGAGACGCTTGCATCCCAGCCGCCCTCGGTGTCGTGAATCGCGATCATCGTCACCGACTCGGTGCGACCAGGAGTCCACTTGTTGTCTTGTGGCGTATCGAACCAAATCGCCCCGGGGAACTCGGGCGTGCCCTGCATACGTGAGCCAGGAGGCGACATCGTCAACGAAACAGGAAGCTCTGGATGCGGCGCGAGGTGAATGACCTCACCGTCGCGAGCACGCAGCTCACCACCGTCACGAAGCAAGCGAAATACGCGGGCGCGATAGTCGGCGCGATCCTGCGGATCACGATGACCCGAGAGCACCTCAACCACGGTTGAAAACGAAGCGAGATCGCCCTCGCGAGCGTCGTACATCGACGCAAGCTCGGCAATCACTTTGGCCCCGGCACGCGTGGCGAGATCGTGGTCACGAACGAGCGAGCTCTCGTCACACTCCATCAACCGAGCCGCAGCACGGAGCGAATCGTAGCCTCCATGACGAAGCTCGAGCGCACCTGCGACGGGCACCTCGTCATCTTCGTGAACGACACGAATCGCACGAAGCTTGAGGCCCCCTTCGATGTGACCAATCGCCAACATCAACGCCTCGGGAACACGCTCGGAGGAAGCCGCGTGACGAACCGAAGCAAGCACTGGCCCTGCGGCTTCGAGCTCGCGTGGTGCAGGTTGATTCGAACAACCTCCAAGCGAGCTCAACGCGCCGACCAGCATCGCACCGAAGAATACGCGTGATGTCACTCGACCAGCGTAATCGACTTGCGTTCAGCACGTCACTGGCAAGACGCGTAGCCGTTGTTGTCGACGCAAGACTGACCTGTTCCGCAGCCCGACACGGTCGCGTTCGCAAGGTCGCAATCGCTGTCGTACATCGTACAGTCGCAATCGCAGTACGTTCCGTCGCCGTACCAGGTCGTATCGCAAGACCACCCCGACGGAGCCCCGCCCGATCCAGCGGATCCACCTGCTCCAGAGCTTCCGGCAGCACCGCCTGTACCGCCACCGGTATCGCACGTGGGTACGCCGTTGACGTTCACGCAAATCTCGCCCGAGGAGCATCCGTACACCTGAGTGTTCGGGCTATTTGCGGTCGAGCTGTTGCAGTCGGTATCCCACGCGCCGCAATTGCAGTCGCAGTAGGAGTCTCCGTAGTAGCCCGTGTCGCATGTCCAGCCGCCGGGAACACCACCCGAGCCGCCCGTTCCCGCACTACCCGAAGCACCCGCAGAGCCGGCGGATCCGGACGCGCCCGAAGAACCCGAAGAGCCACTTGCCCCGGCGCTACCGGCCGAGCCCGCTGAGCCAGCAGAACCCGAGCTTCCTGAGGAGCCCGACGACCCGCTAACACCCGCGCTGCCAGCATCGCCTGCCGAACCGCCGGTTCCGGGCGAAAGCGTGCCGGCTGAGCCAGCAGAACCGCTCGCACCGCCTGCGCCGCCCGAGCCCGCCGAGCCTGCGGCTCCGGCGTTTTGGACGCACGTCTGAGCGTCAGCGAACTTCGTCGTACAGTTGTCCGGGATCAACGCCTGATTGCTCGAGTTGCACTGCAAATCCACGGCTGCGTTGACGCAGTTGTAGGCCGCAACGAGCTCTGACTTACACACCGAGCCCGCGTTGGACGACGCCACGGTCGAACAGGTCTGCAGGCAAGTGGCGTTGGATGGATCGTCAGGACACGAGTTTTTCTGGATGCTGCATGACTGCTCGCACGCCCCCTTCACCGAGGTCGGCAACCCATCGTCGGACGAGGTCGACTTGCAGGCGACGATCGCGAGTGAGCCGAGAAACAGCCATGAAAGTGTCTTGAGAGTGAGCTTCATGAGGACCTGCCGGTGGTTCCGTAGCGAGCAGAAAATTTCGGAGCGGCCGTCCTACGAACGAAGGTTTCTAATCTCCCCTCGGTCATCTTATTTTCTCGTTTACCTCAAAAATCTCGTGATTATTCGAGCAATTCGCGAAAGGCCGCGAGCAGCTCTTCGGGTGGCCCTGCGCCCTCGTGATCGCGGCGATAGCGCTCGACGAACACATCTTCGGGTCGGAGGTCTCGAAGCGTTCGCGAGGTGGTCGTCTCTGCGAGCGGCAAGCTCGTACCCGTCAGCTCTCGTGTGATCTTAACGAGCCTTACCTTCTTGCCTTCGAGTGCCTCTTCGACCTTGCGATGAAGCGACGGCTCGGGCTTGGTGAGTCGCGCCACCACCTCGAGAAATGGGTGTCTCGACGGCGATTCTGCGATGGCTCGATCATCGAGCGCCCGAAGAGCCAACAGAAGGTCTTCCACGGGCAACGAACCACCCGAAGGCACCCTCCAGATCTCGACGCTTCGCGGTGTTTTTAGCGAGAGGATCTCGCGCGTCTCGGGGCCTTCGAGATCGACGATCTGCACTTGATGCGGGTACTCGGCCTCGGAGGCGTCGAGCGGTATCGGCGAGCCCGAATAACGCACGTTTTGTCGCTTGGCGACCATCTGCGGGCGATGCAAATGACCCAGCGCCGCGTACGCGACGTCTTCGGGGAAAATATCAGCAGGGAGCGCGTGAAGATTGCCGCCCAAGATCTTCCGTTCGCTGCTCTCGGAGAGACTCGTACCGGTCATGTACAAGTGCCCAGTGGCGACGATCGCGTGACTGGGGTCACGACGGGCTCGCGCAAACGAGATGACCTCGTCGTAGACACGCCGAACGCCTTCGATGAGCGGATCTTCGGCTTGAAGGTGGGGCAAATCGACCGGGCGTAGAAACGGAACAGCCGCAACCCACGCAGCGATTTCGCCCTGTCGACGAAGCGGCACGACGAGTCGTTCGAGCGTGTGTGGGGCGATCGAAAACACACCGCCCACGGGCCGGTGGGGCATGCCGCCGACCACGTGAATCCGAAGCGCAGACAACAACGGGTTTGCAGCATCGAGACGAGCCGGCGAATCATGATTGCCGCCGATCACGACGATCTCGAGCTCGGGCGATTGCATTCGAAGCTGCGCCAACAACTCGTACCAAGAACGAAGCGCTTGGGCCGAAGGGTTCGCGGTATCGAAGATGTCACCCGCGACAATCAAGGCATCGACCCGTTGCTCGCGAATCGTGTGCTGGAGCCATACAAAAAACGCTGCGTGCTCTTCATCCCGAGCCCAGTCGTGAAGCGTATGACCGAGATGCCAATCGGAGGTGTGCAGAAGGCGCATGAGCAGGACGCAGTTTCACTCGACGTCGGGGTGCGACGCGACTAACTCGCTGGCGTACTCACACACTCTCAGGAGAATCGCATGCCCGATTTTGCCAAGCTTGCAGCTGCCAGCACCATCGCCCGGGGGCTCGCCATGGATGCCGTGCACACCTCGGCCTCGGGACACCTCGGATTGCCACTCGGAGCCGCTGAGATTGGCGCGGTTCTGTTCGGTGACTTGCTCAGTGTTGACCCTGCTGACCCAACCTGGCTGAATCGAGATCGCTTCGTGCTCTCGGCAGGGCACGGCAGCATGTTCTTGTACGCGTGGCTGCACCTGTCGGGTTATGCGATTTCGCTCGACGAGGTGAAGCGCTTCCGACAATGGGGCGCGATCACGCCGGGTCACCCAGAGTTCCACGAAACGCCAGGCGTCGAAGCCACCACGGGCCCTCTCGGCCAAGGTGTGGGCAACGCTGTCGGTCACGCGCTTTCGGCCAAGATGGCGGCCGCACGTTTCAATACCGCCGAGCATGCGATCTTCGATCACTACATCTGGGCGCTCGCGGGTGATGGGTGTCTTCAAGAGGGTATCGCGGCTGAAGCAGCTTCGTTCGCGGGTCACTTCAAGCTCGACAACCTCGTTCTGATCTACGACTCGAACGACGTGACGCTCGATGCGATGGCCAACAAGAGCCAGAGCGAAGACACCGCGAAGCGCTTCGAGGCATATGGCTGGGAAGTGCTGCACATCGAGAAGGGCAACGATCTCGAAGAGATCCATGCCGTGCTCAGCAAGGCTCGCGCATCGACCAGCGGGAAGCCGAAGTTCGTCGTCGCTCGCACCTTGATTGGCAAGGGAATTCCCGAAGTCGCAGGCACCGCAAAGGCGCACGGCGAAGGTGGCGCCAAGTTCATCGATGCAGCCCGCAAAGCGCTTGGTTTGCCGGCTGAGCACTTCTTCGTCAGCGACGAGGTAAAGAGCTACTTCGCAGCACACAAGGCAGCGCTCGGCGAGAAGCACGCCGCCTGGAAGAAGACCTACGACGCATGGCGCGCAGCCAACCCAGCACTCGCGGCCGAGCTCGACAACGCGACGAAGAAGGCGATTCCTGCTGACTTGTCGGCGAAGATCCCAGCGTTCGCGGCCGACTCCAAGCTAGCCACGCGCAAAGCGGGTGAAGCGGCACTGCAAGCCGTCGCAGCCGAGGTGCCCAGCCTGATCGGCGGCAGCGCAGACCTGTACGGCTCGACGTTCAACTACATCGCCTCGAGCACCGACTGGGACCCTGAGCACCGCGCCGGCCGCAACATCCGCTTCGGTATTCGCGAGCACGCGATGGGAGCGATCTTGAACGGCGTCGCCTACCACGGGATCTTCCGCCCGAGTGGCTCGACCTTCTTGGTGTTCGCTGACTACTTGCGACCGAGCATCCGTATCGCTGCGCTCGCGCACTTGCCCGTGATCTACATCTTTACGCACGACTCGATCGGCGTCGGAGAAGACGGCCCGACGCACCAACCCGTCGAGACCGTGATGGGCTTGCGAGTCATCCCCAACCTCGACGTTCAGCGCCCAGCCGACCCCGAAGAAACCGCTGGCTCGTGGGCAGCCGCGACACTTCGCACGGACGGCCCCACGGTGCTTGCGTTGTCTCGCCAAGCGCTACCGATGTTGAATCAGGTCGACGCCGCAACCCGTCGCGAAGGCGCAGCGCGCGGTGCCTACGTTCTCATCAAGGAGACCGCGCCGTTGCAGCTCATCCTGCTCGCGAGCGGCAGCGAGGTTCAACACATGGTCGCCGCGGCCGCTGAGCTCGGACCGGGCGTTCGAGTGGTGTCGGTGCCGAGCTTCTTCCGATTCGATCGACAAGACGCCGCCTACCGCGAGTCAGTGCTTCCCGCGTCGTGCACCAAGCGCATCTCGCTCGAAGCAGGTGTCACACTGGGTTGGGATCGCTACACCCTCAACCACGACAATTGCCTCGGTATCGATCGCTTCGGCGCAAGCGCTCCTGGCCCACGGTGATGGAAGAGCCGGTATCACCTCTGCCGCCGTCGTCGCTCACGCCAAGAAGCTCTTGGGCTGATCGAACAACAACGAACGCGGTGTCGAGGGGGCACCGCGCTCGAGAATGTTCAAGAACGTTCGTTCTACAATGAGACTCGTTCGTTGAGCACTATGCGCTCTCGACGCTGTCGTAGAACTCAGCGACGAGTGTCTCGAGCCAGGCTTGCACTGGCGGAGCGCCCAGAGCGCCTTTGACCATGGGCCAGGTCGCATTCGCGAGCGCATCGTGATCGATGACGAGCTCAGCACCGATCGACGAAAGCGCCTCGCGAAGAGTTCGATCTTTGTGCTCGTTGACGAAGGCTCGAATCACCTCGTGACGCTTCTTGCGAAGCTCATCGAGCGTGATGGCGTGGGCCGAGCACAGATAGCCAATCTCGTGAAACAACTCGGTGCTGGATGCGTCCACGTTGGCCATCAAGTCGCGAACCGACTGTTCGAGCACCCAGGCAACGATGCGCTGACGAAGTGCGACGAACTTGGGCTCATCGATTTTCGACACGGTGAAGTCGGACGCGCGCCGAAGCGACATACGCGAGAAGCCAAGAAGGAACTTTCGAATCTCGGGCTCGAGTCGCTTATCCCAATCAGCCCTCGCAGACTCGAGGCTCTTCATGACAGCGCTGGCCCCGAGCGGGATCACCTTCTTCAACAACGCGGGCAAACCCCACTCTGCGAAGACGGGGTTTACGTTCTCGGAGAACTGCTTGAGCGCGTCGAAGAGCACATCGCGCATCACCTCTTCGAGGGCATCGTGCTCGATCAGCTCTCGCAAAAGCTTCTCTGGGATCAACCCCTTTTGAGAAAGCAGCTTGTCGATCTTGGTGCGCGCTTCGGCCGGAACGAACCGACCCACGACGCCTTTATCGGCGCGAAGCTCTTCGATCGCGCGCCGTTGAGCATCGCGTACGATCGGCTGAACCGTCTTTTTCAACACCTCTGAGGTGAGAGAGGCATCGACAGCCACGATCAACGCGTCGGCATCGAGCACGTCGGCGATCTTCAGATCAAGCAGCGCAGGCACAACTTTCGGAACGTTGGCCTTCCACTCGTCGCGAGCAGCATCCGAGGTCAACCGCTGACGGAGAAACGCGATGTGCTGAGCCTTGAGTTGATCGAGGAGCTCGCGACTTGGTTTTTCGACAGATGCGCTCACGGGCCGTTGATAGCGCCACACGCATCGAGGGCCAAGCCCGCATCGAAGGCAACTCCACAGAAGCAGCGCATCAACGAGGGGTCGCCAAGATTTGTTTTCGAGGGTCTGTAAGGTCGCTCCAAGCAAGGGCGTTCCAGTGGCGCCGGCGCACGAAACGCCAGGGAGATTTACGATGATCCAGACGCCTCGCTCAACCTCACTTGCCCGTTGTTCAGTGCTGCTCGCTTTGCTGATGATGAATGCCTGTGGAGCTTCTGCCTCGCCACACGCTCCGCCCTCTGTCGCATCGCGCGCACCTCGAAGCGCAGATGCTCACAGCGGCTCGGAGGAAAAAATGGCAGCCCCCGCGGCCGCGCCTGGTGCAGCTCCGGCGTCACGCACCTCATCAGCGGGCATGACGTCTCCATCACCCGCCGCGCCTCCTGCACCGGTTGCCCCTGGAGCCCAAGCAGCACGACCAGGCGATGCACCAGCCGCTCCGGTGAAGGGGACAACACCAGCCGCACCGAACGAGAGCAAGGCGAAGACAGCGGCTGCCGAGAACAACACGAGCATTCGCGCGATGCTTGTTTTCACGGGGCAGATGGGGCTCGTGGTCGAGCACGATCAAGGGCCAAAGACGCTCGACAAGACGATCGACCTTGCCGAGAAGCTAGGTGGCCACGTTGCCTCGCGTGTCGACAACACGGTCGTGATCAAGGTGCCATCAGCGAGCTTTCGAGATGCGATGACCGAGATCGGCAAGCTCGGTACGGTCACCAAAGAAGCGATCTCAACCGAAGACGTCACCGAGGAGTATCACGACGGCGAGGTTCGATTGCAGAACCTGAAAGCGACCCGTCAGCGCTTGCAAGAGTTCTTGGCAAAGGCCGCGAACATCAACGATGCATTGACCGTAGAGCGCGAGCTCGAGCGCGTTGCACAAGAGATCGATCGACTCGAAGGACGCATGCGATTTCTACGTGAGCGAGCGGCCTATTCGCAGATCACGTTGACCGTTACGCCCAAGCCCGCACCTCAACCGATCGCAGAGCCTGCGCCCAAACCCGCTGAGGTGAAGATGCCGCGCAAGATTCTCGATCTGCCTGCGGGTTGGATCACCAATCTCGGTGTCGACGGTCTTCTCAAGCTGCGCTGAGCCCCTTCTTCTTCTCGAACTGCACGGATTCGCCATGAAACACTCTCTTCTCTCTTCATTCGTGTTCGCAGCGGTGGTTGGGCTCAGCGCCATGGGATGCGCTCCGACAGGCAAGCTCGATGTGCCTGCGAGCTACGCCAAGATGCCGTCGTCAAAGACCTGCTCGTTCAAAGCTGCCAACGCGAAGGGCGTGGTCGTTGCGGTTCGCACGCAAGACAACGACCTCAAAGGCAACGCTGATTTCTGGGCCGAGAGCATCGACCAACGGATGCGTGAGCAGGGCTACGACGGCGACACCACCATTCGCGACGTGCAGGCCAAATCAGGGTTGGTCGGCAAACAGATGCGCTACTCACGCACGCAACAAGGGCGTGAGTACCGCTACTGGCTCACGGTCTTCGTGGCCGATTCTCGCGTGTTCGTGGTCGAGGCAGGTGGAGACAAAGAGACATTCGACCCAGCAACCACCGAGGTCGAGAACGCGGTCGCTTCGTTCTATATCCCGTGACACTCACTCGCCTTCGTCATCAGACGGGGCGTTGTCATTCGGGAGGTCATGCTCGTCTTCGGTTGGTTGCGCGGCGACCGCTCCTTGCGCTGGGTCTTGCCCCTCGCCGACTGGCTCGGACGGAGCTTTGAGTTGCTCGATCAGGTCTTTCTCGCGCAGTGCGACCGAGCCCCCCAAACGAGCCAGTGTCGCTGCAGCGCCCTGTTTCACCGACTCAGAAGCGCGCTCGCGATGCAGGATCGACGCGAGCAATTCTTGAGCTTCGAGTGAACCGTTTTGTTCGAGTGTGCTGAGCGCCGCCTGATTCACCTCGATATCGGCATCGAACAGAGCGTTCGACAACGCTCGCTCATCGAACATACCCGGGAGGCTCGCCATCGCGTTCAACGCGACCACACGATCCGACGGCTCGTTCGAAGCAAGAAGCTCGCGGGCACGAGCACTCGCCCTATCGGGAGAGGTCTCGACGAGCGATGACATCGCAGAGCTCTTCACGTTGCGATCCGCATCACGCGAAAGCTTCTCGAGATCGCTCACCACCTTCGGACCGCGCATCGAGGACATCAGCTCGGCGGCCTCTGCACGCTGTGCCGCATCACCCTTTTCGAGCACGTGAGCGATCGCGCGCTCGCTCTCTTGCCCTCCGGTTTGGGTCAGCAGCCGAAGCGCGTTCGAACGACCCACAGGGTCGTCACTGGAGGCCAGCTCGAGAAGAGTCTTTCGACCCCCTTCGGATCCGATGCTCGCGAGCGCTTCGAGTGCTTGGTGTTGAAGCTCGGGGTGCTCTTTCGAGCGAACGAGATCGAGCAAAAATTTCTCGGACTCAGCATCGGAACGGCTGCCGAGCATACTGAGCGCCACATGCGCTGAAGAGCCACCGAGCTGCACTGCTTGCTGAAGTGCCAAGCGGGCTTCGTCGCTGGGGTCTTCACCGAGATGCGTGAGCACCGTTTCAGCAACTTGTCCGCCCTCGCGCATCGCATCGATGTAGAGCCTGCGCTTCTCTTCTCGCGGAAGGGGCAAGCTCTCGACGATGCCGAGCGCAGCCACCCGCGCAGGGCCGTTCTTCCGAGCCAGGTCGACGATGGCTTCGCGACCTGCTTCACCACCTTGCAGAGACAACGCTTCGAGGGCGTTGCCGCTCGGCAAGCCATTCTGGGTGACAGCGGCGATGAATACTCCGACTTGGTCTTTCGGAATCGGGTGCGAGCGATAGTACTCGAACGCGATTGTGGACATGTTTGGCTCTCGCGAGATGAGCTTCGCCATCAGTTGCGCGACGTCGTCTCCGTCAACCTCGCTCAACGCCCGAAGCGCGGCTTGTGCGACCGCCACACGAGGGCTCTCTACGGCGTCGAACAGAGCTTTACGGGAATGCTCATCCCCGCATAGGCCAAGGGCGCGAGTCGCAGCAGTAAGGTCATCGGTGCGAGCGTGATCGAGTACGCCTCGAAGCAAGGTCGCGGCGGTTTCTCCGCCCAAGTTGCCCAAGGCTTCGTACGCAGCCTGCCGAACCCCGACGGAAGGGTGAGTCGTGTAGTCGGCAATCGCAGGGGCGGCCGTTGAGTCAGCACTATTGCCGAGTGAGGTCAGTGCCCCCACAAGCTCGGTAGACGAGAGCCTCGGAAGCACACCGATCAACCCAGGGACAGCATCGCTCACGTGCGCGTCAGCAAGTGCCAGCAACGCTTCGAGGGCACGCACAGGGTCGTCGCCGCGAGAGATCTCGAGCAGGGTGATGCGACCTGACGGGTCGGGGCTCTTCACCATCGCCTCGATCGCAGCCACTCGGATCGTGTTGCTCGGCTCGCGGGCGGCCTCAGCCAAGTACGCCGTCGCCCTCAGACTCGGCATTTTTTCGAGGGCATCAATGGCGCAAAGGCGGACGCGCTCGTGTCGACGCTTTTGCAACGCTTCACCCACCGCATCGACAGCCTCAGGGCCTCCCACGCGAGCGAGCGCAGACATGAGCTGACAGGGCGAAGAGACACCCACCGAGCGAGATAGATCCTCGATCTGGTGCGCACTGTTGCGCTCATTCGAGGGCGCCGCGGCATCACGCTGATGGGATGCAGTTGAAAGCTCGCGGGCCTCTTCATGACCTCGTGTTGGTGTCTTCGAGGGCGATGGGGCAAGCGCGATTTTGAAGGCAAGCGCCAGTGCAACGCTCGATGAGACTGCGGTGCTGAATTTCCAGAGCGTCGTTGTCATCGGGCTTTCCAAAAGGGCAGCCCGTGACGGTAGCTGTTCTCGCGTCGTCAGCCACTCACCGACAAGTGATCAGCAAAACAGCACAACGAGCGCTCAGGGCGTACCGCCAGTTCCGCCCGTTCCACCCGTTCCCGCAGTACCACCAGTGCCGGCTGTTCCGCCGGTTCCGGCAGAGCCAGACGAACCGCCTGTACCACCCGTGCCGGCCGAACCGCTCGTTCCGCCCGTTCCGCCCGTTCCTGAGGCCCTGCCGAACCACTCGAGCCCGACGAGCCGCTCGTTCCGCCGGTGCCCGCAGAACCACCCGTGCCGCCCGTTCCTGAGCTGCCAGAGGTACCGCCGCTGCCGCTTGATCCCTCGTACCCGCCGAGCCGCTCGAACCCGCGGTGCCGCCTGTTCCGGCGGAGCCCGACGTGCCGCTTGTTCCGGCGGAGCCTGCGCTACCACTCGTACCGCCCGTGCCCGCAGTGCCACCGGTGCCAGCAGAGCCAGACGAACCGCTTGTTCCGCCAGTGCCAGCCGAGCCGCTCGTTCCTGCGCTTCCGGCTGTGCCGCCCGTGCCAGCGCTGCCAGCAGACCCAGCGGTGCCACCCGTTCCGGCAGATCCGCTCGTTCCGCCCGTTCCTGAGCTACCTGCAGTGCCCGATGAGCCTGAGGTTCCGCCCGAGCCTGCGGTTCCGCTTGTTCCGCTGGTGCCCGAGGTTCCGCCAGTGCCACCCGTCGAGTCGGCCTGGATTTGGCTTCGATCGACCGATGCAACAAGCTCGCACGCGGGGGTCGAGGCAAGGGTCAGCAGGGCAAGAAAGAAGAGTGGTTTTCGCATGATTTTGCTCGGAGAAAGCCACTCTTTTCAACCATCCTTGTGCGCTCGCTGTCAAGGATCGCTGCCCGTGCGGAGCAGTTCGAGACACGATCGTCACACAAGGGCACAAAATCATCGCCTCTCAGATACCCAAAAAGAGTTGCGACCGACGCGACGCGTTGCTTGACCGACACGCGGGGTTGACCCATGGTTCGCTCGATACTTCGCGTGCGAAATACCAGTGCTCCACTCGGGCCGAATTGGCAGCTCGAGACCCGTGGTACTGGTGGCCGTACGCATCACGCCCTACCCCGTTCATTCTGCGTGCGCCGGAGGCCCAATGTCGTCGCAGCTCATCAATCGCTACAAAGCCGACCTTCGCGATTTCTCGTTCTTGCTCTTCGAGCAGTTCAACCTCGGCAGCCTGTTGGGCCAAGAGCCGTTCTCGAGTTGGGCTGAAGACGACATCAAGATGGTGCTGTCTGAGTGTTACAAGTTCGCCTGTGAGGTCACCGGGCCGCTCAACGCACAGGGAGACGCCCAAGGCTGTCGCGTCGTCGACGGTCGCGTGTTGACCCCAGAAGGCTTCAAAGGGGCTTGGGAGAAGCTCTACGAAGCTGGCTGGAAGAGCATCTCGGCCCCAACTGAGTTTGGCGGCCAAGGCGCACCGATGTCTGTGTACGTGTTCGCCGAAGAGCTGCTCTCGGGCTCGAACACGGCGTTCAACATGTACCCTGGTCTGAGCTACGGCGCGGCCGAGGTCATTCACACCTGTGCGACCGAAGACCAGAAGCAGCGCTTCTTGCCCAACATGTACAGCGGCAAGTGGGGCGGAACGATGTGTCTGACCGAGCCTCACGCAGGCAGCGACGTCGGCTCAGCACGCACGCGCGCCGAGCGTCGTGCGGATGGCAAGTTCAACATCACCGG
>JAXLYQ010000007.1:72500-96633 GCA_046351315.1 Polyangiaceae bacterium | reverse complement strand
GTACAACGGCGATATTCACGCGTTTGCGTTGCTGGATCGAACCGCTCACGCGCAGTTCACGTCGATGCTCGATGTGTATGAGCGCAACCTGATCAGCGATCAGTCGATGTCGTCGGCGATTGCTGAGACGGGTATGCGTGAGCGTGAACGAACGCTTCGCGAAACCGATCTCACCTCAGTCGCAAACTCAAAAGCGAAGGGTGGGGCAGTGGCGGGGGCACCCACGGGTGAGGCGTATCTCGAAACGCTCAACGTGTTGGTGAGTCTGCTCGAAAACAACCGCCCCGATCTGCGAGGCCATTCGGGGCACGTGGCGAGGTTGATGTCGAAGATGTGTGATCGCGTGCAGCTCGGCCCAGCCGACGCGAATGCGCTGATTGCCGCTGCCTATCTGCACGACCTCGGCAAGATGGGCACGTATCACCTCACCGCGTTCAACGTATCCGAATACGAGGGGCACACGGTCGCGGCCGAGAAGAGCTATCACACGCCTCGACGTTTGATGGAGACCTGCGCGCTCGCGCCCACCACGCTTCAAGCGATCGAAACGATGTACGAACGCTTCGATGGCAAGGGCGTTCCGGGGCAGCTTCAAGGCAAGGAGATCCCGCTTGGAGGTCGACTTCTTGCGTTGGTCGACACGTATGCCGACCTCACGCAGAACCCTAGAAATCCGTTTAGAAAAACGCTCAGGCCTCTCGAAGCTTGCGACATCCTCACCAAGTTCAAAGAGCGAATCTTCGATCCGAATCTCGTCGATCTCTTCAAGCTCACGGTGACGGGCGATGATATCCGCGGCAGGCTTCTCGGCGATCGACGAACGGTGTTGTTGGTTGATCCAGACCCCGAAGAGACCACGGTTCTCGAGCTCAGGTTGTTGCAGCAAGGCTTCTTGGTGAAGATTGCTCGAACGGCTGAGCAAGCGGTGAAAGCACTCGAGCCCGCCGAGATTGATCTCGTCGTGAGTGAGCTCGATCTTCAACCGACAGATGGTTTTGCGTTGCTTACCGAAGCGCGATCAAAGCCCTGGGGCAAAGACATGCCGTGGGTGCTTCTGACGCGTCGACAAGGGCGATCCGAGGCTCAGAAAGGCTTCGAGCTTGGTGTGATCGACTACGTCTCAAAGCCTGCCAACGTCGATATCTTCATTGCCAAGCTGCGACAGATCATCGACCAGCGCGCGATGAAATCGGGGCCGCGTGGTGTCAGCGGAAGCCTCAGCGAGATGAGCTTGCCCGACATCGTTCAGGTGCTCTGGCATGGTCGCAAAACCGGCTCGCTCAAGATCCGCAGCGGCAACGACGCTGGCGAGATTCACTTCGTCGATGGGCAAATCTACAACGCGTTGTGGGGTCGTCTTCGTGGCGAAGAAGCGTTCTATGCGATGGTCGCGATCAACGATGGCGACTTCGCATTGAACCCGACCTTCAAGGCCTCAACACGTGTGATTCAAGATAGCCCCGAGGCGTTGTTGCTCGAGGCCATGAGGTTGCTCGACGAAGGGCAACGCGGCTTATCGCTCGCCGCGTTGCACGACGCGTTCATCGAGCGTTTTACTCGTCGTCGTAGTCGTCATCATCGAAAAATACGTCCGTGTGTCCTCGCTGTTGCGTGAGGCCACGCAGAAGCTCGACGATGGTTTCGAGCGTGTCGTAGCGAGTCGAAGGCAAGTAGAATTCGTCCTCGGGTACTTCTGGCAGTGCAGCAAGGTACGAAGAGACTTCTTCTTGGTCAGCCTCGTCGATTTGAAACGCGCTGAACGATTTGTCGTTCTTCGATGGCGTGATCATCGCGGCGTACACGATGGCCAGCGGAGAGAACGCAAGATACACGTCGTGAAAGCGAAGCTCCCACGTCGACGGGTCATCGTTCGGGGCGTACCACCACGCTTGAAAACGGCGTCGCGCAACCTCGCCAAAGTACGCCGCTGCAGAGTGTGCAACGAGCGCCTGTGCCGAAGGTTTTGCTCGGTGTTCGAGCCTGCAGCCTAAGGTAGTGGTCAAGTAGAGAGAGTGTGTCGCTGGTGAAATCCGGGCGAACGCCAATGGCTCGCTCGATAAACCCTGCGCACGATTGTGCGAGGTCGGCGATGAACGTTGGTGGTTCAGGTGGTGCCCAATCAGGTGCGAGGGCAACCGGCAGAGTCTCTCGCGCATCAAGTCGGGGGCGCTATCGTCGCTTTCATCGCTGACGATGGCGTTCGATAGGGCTTCAGAGGGGGTGATTCGGATTGACTCCACCTCTCCAGTGATATTCGTAGTAGAGGTGGTTTCGTGACCGTTGATACGCGCCTTGTTGCCCGTGGCCTGTGGCGGCTCTGATGGGGGGTCAGATGAACCCCTGTCGGGCGGCGAAGTGATCGACATGCACGCGACGTTAGCAAATCCGTATCGACGAGGGATTTGCGTGATAGACTGGAACGATCGACGCAATGCGGCTCGCCATCTTCAGCGACATCCACGCGAATTACGAGGCTCTTTCAGCGGTTCTGGAGGCGTACAAGTCCGAACGCATCGACGTTCGTTACTGCCTCGGAGACACCGTTGGCTACGGTGGCTCGCCGAACGAATGTGCAGACTTGGTGCGCGAGATCGCCAACAGCACAATTCTCGGGAATCACGACGCCGCGGTCGCTGGGCGGATGGACTACTCGTACTACTACGAGGCTGCCCGCAACGCGCTTGATACTCACGCAAGTGTGTTGACCGTCGACAACATGAAGTGGTTGCGAGGGTTGCCGTACACCGAGAAACACCCTGAGTTTGGCATCGACCTTTGCCATGGCTCGCCGGTGCGACTCGAAGAGTTCGAGTACATCTTTGCTCCCGAGCAAGCCGCCGAGTGTTTGAGCATTTACGACCAGCTCGGCCACCTTACCGTCATTGGCCATTCGCACCTGTGCAAGGTGTTCAGGCTGACGCCCGACAGCGTCGAAGAGCTCCCCGACGTCGATCTCACGCTTGATGACGAAGCCAAGTACATCATTAGCGTTGGCTCTGTGGGTCAGCCTCGCGACTACGACAATCGCGCGAGCTACACGGTTTACGACTCTGCGAAGAAGCGATTCGAGTTCAAGCGAATCGAGTACGACATCGAGACCGCAGCCGAGAAGGTTCACAAGATGCGTCTCGAGAAGAACTTCGCGTATCGCCTGTTCATCGGCGTCTGAGGCGAGCGTTGCAAATCAAGCTATCTGCGGGGGCAGATAGATCGTGAAGTCACTCGTGGCTTGAATGAGCGCGCTGTGTGGCCGGTCTCGCTCGGCTTCATTCACGAGCCCAAGTCGTTCAAACAATCCCCATCTCGATCGCTTCACTCGAGCTCGCTTCAGCCGAAGTCGATCGTGCCAGATCGAGTAGGTACCGACGACTCCGTCACGTCGATAGTAGTAGCCCCGCAATGGGTGCGTGAGCACGACCTGACCCGTTTCGTCATCGTCGAACCCTTCAACCCCACGAAGGTCTTCGTTCTCGCCCTCGAGCTCGAGATCTACGGGGGCCCACTTGCTCTCGGTGCGCATCGCATAGCGTCGATAGACCCCCGTGCTCTCGTCGCGCTCACACTCGAATGTCGTCGTCGCGTGATGCCAGGGCAATCGCCAAACGAATCGCGGCACCAACACCAGAGTACGAGCCCAACGTGTGCCAAAGAACCAAACGGCTCGTTCTTTGGTCTCACGATCAATCACGTACGCCCGATAGTTCGTCTGGCAGAACGTCTGGCTAGGCGTCCAGAACCTCGCGGCTCGAAAACGCGTGTCGAGAAACGAGACTGCCGAGATCAGCGCGCGAGGGTGTCCGTCGATGTTGACGAGCTCGAGATCCAATCGAGGAGACACGAACGGACGCAACCGATCTGGTTCGATCGCGTAGGTCACGATCGAGAAGTGATGCAGTGTCGTTGTGACGCCCATCAACCCCGGTTCAGGGCGGGTGAGATTCTCCTTTGAATACCGAGCAATCAGCGTCATTGCGCCTTCTTCGGAAGCCCTGCCCAGAGCTCGACGGGCATCGTTCTCGGGTCGAGCGCATCCTCGGGCGGGCGAGACATGGTTGCAGGTGAAAGGTCGAGCGAGCGAAGCCACACTGTTCGCTCTGCCGTCACGAACGAGACGCGATCATCAATGGAGCTGCGTGCACACGAGGTGATTGGCGCGACGGGATCGACCGCCTCGAAATGCCCTCGACTGTCGAGATCCATCACCGAGATCGGTTGAGAGCGACCTGCCACGATCAACGCTCGCGCCCCTTGCGAATACACGAGGCACGCGATTGGCGGCGCATATGTGGTGAGCACTCGCTCCTTCGCTTTTTTCGACGCCACGACAGGCAACACGATCACTCGGCCCGTGCTGTCTGCGATTGCAAGCGAGCTTCCGTCGTCAGCTGCAGCAAGTGCCGCGATGTGAGCTTTGCCTAGCAAGGTGGGGCGCGACGCAGGGTGTGCTTCGCCTGACGTGAGCTCGATCTCGGTGATCGCTCCGTCGTCGGTTGCAACGAACAAGCTCGCATCGTCGTGTGAAAAGGCGAGTGCGAGGACTTTGCCCGACGGCGTGGGCAGCGTCGGAGTCGTTCCGTTCGCGAGCGTCGCCAACAACACGGGCTTGCCATCGGCGATACCGGCGATCGCTGCATGGCCTTTGGTTGTCGATACTGCGACCACCGGTGATGTGAGCACGGGGCCGACGGAGGCCTGCTCCACGTGCGCGACACCGCCTCTGTTGGCCCACACTGCGGGGCTTCCTTTGGGGCCAAGTGCAAGCTGACTGATCGAGCCTCCGAGCTTGACTCGTCGTGGTTTGAGATCGCGAACGGATGAGCCTTCGATCGGTTCGATGCGAAGCGAATCTCCCTCGATACAGCCCGCTGTCGTTCCGTCGACCGAGACCACGCACGCTGGGCTTTCTGGAGCGCTGAGCGTGGCCGTGCGCGCACTCGACGAGCCTGCTGTCGCCGCTGCTTTCACACTCGATGCAGATGTTGCGGGCGGCGTGCTTGGGCTGGCAGCACCGTTCTTGGGGGCAGTTGGCGTTGGGGCTTCGATGCGCATCACTCGCGGTAGCGCTTCATCCATCGAGTACGCTCGTGTGGCGCCATCGAGCGAAGCGGCGAGTAGCCACGCGCCGTCTTTCGATACGGCGAGTGATGAGATCGTGCTCGTGGTGCCGGCGAGTCGCGCCACAACCGTTCGCGACGTGAGTGAAACGAGCAAGAGCTCACCGTTCGCAGCAGCGAGCGCGAGTGCCTGTCGACTCGAGATCCACGTCATCGCCGGAAGCGCATCGTCGAGTGACACGGGATGTTCCAACGCTGCGTCCCAAAGACGTGCTGGCCCTCGATCGGCAACACTCAAGAGCACGTTGTCAGGCCCGAAAGTAAGCACGGTGATGGCGCCTTCGTGCGGGCTCAGCGCTCGTGCTTGAGAGGCTTTCCCGTCCTTCAGCGCAGCGGTGACCAACGCGCCGTGTGCATCGCCCATCACCACCGTTGAGCCATCGTTGCTCAATGCGATGGCGGTGACTTTTGCGATGTGTGATGTCGCCGTACCCAGTGTTTCGATCTTGGTATCGGTAGACTTGCCCGAGAGCGCGTCGATCGAATGAAGCACACCATCAGGCGAAACGACGATCACCGTTGTTTGATCGTGCGGTCGTGTCCATGCGCTGATCGCTCCTTTGTACACGGGGCTCAGCTTGCGAGCGATCGTGTCGTACGTGGCGATGATCGACTCTGCGGTGCTCGCAGCGACGGGCTCGTAACGAAGCAACAATGTGTTTGCGTTGAGCCAGGTAAGCCCTTGGATGGGCCCCTCGAGATTCGCGAGAACCACCGGTGAAAATCGCGGCGTTTCAGCGATGGCAAGATCCCCGCCTGTCCCCCCCGAAGCGAGCTTCTCTCCCTCGGGAGCAAACGCGATCGAACGTGGAATCGAGCCGTTTTTCCCTGGTCGGATGATCGTGTGCTCTGACGATGTCGTAGAGAGAAGATGAATCGTTCCGTCGGCGCCTGACGTGGCGATCCATGTGGACGACGGCGAGATCCGTACCGCCCCTGCGCCGCCAGCATGCAACGGAAGCGGCGATGCTACTCCGAGCGCTCGGGCCTCCCACGCGATCGGGTCTGTCGATGGATCTGCGACGAGCGAGTGGCCTTGAAGCACCGTTCGCAGGGCTGCTGCTGGGTCTTGCCGAAGCAAGAGCTGCGCGTTCATGCGCAGCCGTTCGCTCTCGGCGTGCTTGAATTTCTTTTCGGTTTCGGTCGCTTGATGACGTGCTTCGTCGAGACTCGTGGCGAGCTTTCGTTCGCTACGAGATGCAAGCAACGCGAGCGTGATCGCGACGAGCAAACCCGACGCAACCAGCGAGCGCCCAAGCAGCTTTCGCCACGCTCCGGCTCGTCGTACCGCTTCGACAAACGCGAGCTCTTGTTGACTGAGCGCAGCCTGCGTCTTCGTGAACCAAACCAGCAAGCGCGCGGCTTGCGCGTCTGTCCAGAGCGCGCCGTCAGGGCGGCCTTGCATATCCCAGTCGCGTGCAGCCGAGGCCACTCGCTCACGAAACACTCGATCGTCGCCAGCGATGTCGAGCATCGTTCGAAGGCGAGGCCATCGCGAGATCAACGCCTCGTGTGCGAGCTCGACCTCTCCGCCGCTCTCGAGCAACAGCTTCGATTGCAGCAACAACTCGAGCGCTCGAGCCGCCCCCTGACCCGCCGCCGCAGGGTCGACCAACATCGTGCGCGAGGCACGTGCGCGAGTGCCCTCTGGCGATACCAAACGGGGCAAGATCACCGCCGCGCTTGCTCGTTCTTCTGTGCTCATACTTTCGAGCACAGAGTCTCCGTGTTTGGCGAGCGCCCCGCCCAGACCACCCAGCGATTGCCACGCCGATGTGGGCAGGATCTTGCGAGCTTCGTCTCGTGACTTCCACCACGACGCCATCGCGAACGACATCAGTGGCAAACCTGCTGACGTTCGAGATACATCGGCGACGATCGCCTCTGCGATCTTCGGGTCTTCGAGCGTGAACCCAGCCGCCTTCGCAGGCTCTTCGAGAGCACGGCGAAGTGCAGCTTCACCCATCGGTCTCACAGGGTAAAAACCGCGGGTCAAAAACGCTCGCAATGGCTCGAGCGCAAACAGACGATCCATCAGGTCTGCGCGCACGGTCGCAAGCACCCGAAGCTGAGGTGAAAGCACTTCGAACATCGATGCAATCGCCACGCAAAAATCTCGGATCTCTTTGCTGTCGGTTGCGATCGTCGCGAGCTCTTCGAGTTGATCCACGATCAGCACGAGGCCGGTCGCTTGGGGCAGCGCTTGCCGAAGAGACTCACCTGTTTTCTCGGGGGTCGTTCGCAAGAAGGTGAGCAGATCTTTTTCGGGCACGCCGGTGCCGTGCGCAAGCCCTGCGGCAAGCGATGCACAAGGGTGCGCGCGAGGCTCGATCGCCGCTGACTTGAATACGAGACCGCCTCCCAAGGCCCCCTCTTCGACCGCAGGAACCACACCCGCATGAGCGAGCGAGCTTTTGCCCGCGCCGCTTGGGCCCACGAGCAACACACCGGGTTGATTGCGAAGGCGTTCGAGCACCTCGGCGATCTCTTCGTCGCGTCCGAAAAACACGTCTCGTTCTGCAGCCGAGAAGCGCTCGAGACCACGATAAGGGCCCGAGCCCGGAACCTTCCTTGGGCGGGCTGCGCTTGCGGCTGCAACCAACGCTGCGACCAGCTCGTCGGCGCTTGCGAATCGCTCTTCTTTTCGCTTTGCCAACGCTCGATCGACAATGCTCGCGAACGCAGGCGGTAGCTCTCGTCGAGCTTCACGAACCGATGCGAAGGGCTCGGGTGAGCTCATCGTCATCACCACCATCGGCATCGTCGAAATCTGGAACGGGAACCCTCCGGTCGCGGCGTTGTAGAAGGTCATCCCCATCGCGAAGATGTCGGTGCGCGGGCTTGCGTCTTCTCCGCGCCACAGCTCGGGGGCCATGTAGAGCGGGGTTCCGCCACGTGTTTGCGCGAGTAGCGAACGGTCGCTGCTCTGGAGATCGATCTTCGAGCGATCTGCAGTTGCGAGACCAAAGTCGATCAGCTTCAAACCTCGCGTGCTGCCCTTCCGTTCGGGGATCACGAAGAGGTTGTCGGGCTTGATGTCGCGATGAAGCAGGCCGAGGTCGTGGGCTGCTGCCATGCCGCGTGCTGCCTCGACGAATAGCTCGTACCACTGGTTGATCGGGATCCCTTGGGGGTTCTTTTCGATCAACCCTCCGAGTGATTCTCCTGCCAAAAACTCCATCGCCAAGCAGGGTTGCCCGTTGACCTGATAGGTCGCGAACACCTGTACGACGTTGGGATGAGAGAGCCTCGCAAGCACTCGCCCTTCCCGCTGAAATTGGCGAAGGAGCTCGGCTTCATTTGCGAGCTCTGGGCGAAGGAATTTGAGGAGCTCCCAGCGATCGAATGCCTCGTTGTATCCGCGAGCGACAAGGCCCATCGCTCCTTGTGCAGCAAGCAACTCTACGCGCGAAAACGGGCCGAACGGTTCGAGTGTGTCTGCGTCGGCACGTGCTCCAGGAATGGCATCGGGCGACGGTGCCTCGAGCAACGACGGATGGCGGTCAGAGGTAGCCGGCTGTGATTTCGAAGGTCGAGAGCCTGACGCTGACTGACCCGAAGATGTGCCCGCGCGCTCACCCGATGGCGGGCTCGTTGTCGGATCCGTCGAGGTCGCTGCGAGCGAATCGCTCTCGGCAAGCAACGCTTCTGTGCTGTTCGGATCGATCGTCGAGGAAGGTCGTCTCGGAGCGCTTTGCGCGATCGTGGCGCCCATCGGGTCGGTCGCCGAGACTGGACGTGGCTCGACATCCGATTGAGCCTCTTGCATCGAGCCCAACGCTGTTTCGGCCAGCGCATCGATAGATTTGCGCGGTTCCTCCGCCATGTAGATCCGACGCTATCACAGGCGTTCTCGCGATTTCTTCTGGATACGCGGTTCTCACGATTAGGATTTTTCGGATCGAATGACTCCTACCTTCTCGCGTCGAAGCGCTTGGCCCTCCGAAGAGAACGCACTGTCGAGCGCTGTCGCGAAACGACGCGCTCAAGGTCTCGAGGTGCTCGACCTTACGGCTTCGAACCCAACGACGGCAGAGCTTCCGTACGATGCTGCATCGGTACTCGAGCCACTCACCGACTCGCGTGCGCTGATCTACCAGCCTGACCCTCTCGGTATTGCTTCTGCTCGAGAAACCGTGGCTGAACGATACCGTCAACGTGGTGTTTCGGTCGATGCCTCGCGCGTGATGATCACGGCCAGCTCGAGCGAGTCATATGCATTTTTGTTTGCGCTGCTGGCCGACCCCGGTGACGAAATTCTGATCCCTGCACCGAGCTATCCATTGCTCTCATTTCTGGCAGATTTGTCGGTGCTCAAGCTGGTTCCGTACTCGCTGTCCCGGCATGACGATTGGCGCCCCGACAGCTCGATCGAGTCGCTGATCTCGTCGCGTACGAAGGCCATTGTTTCGGTCTCGCCCAACAACCCGACGGGTTCGTATCTCGATCAGGACGACCTCGCGCGCCTGGTTGGGATCGCGGAACGACATGGGCTTGCGGTGATCCAGGACGAGGTTTTTTCTGGATACGTCTTCGGTACCGAGGAGCACTCGCCGTCGATTGCAGCGTTCGATGGCTGTCTGACCTTCGCGCTCGATGGGCTGTCGAAGGCAGCAGCGTTGCCTCATATGAAGCTTGGTTGGATCATCGCCAACGGCCCGCCCGCGCTCGTCGAACGAGCGATGGAACGACTCGCGCTGATCGCCGATACGTTCTTGTCGGTGGCAACACCCGTTCAGCATGCTCTACCGAAGTTGCTCGATGGATCGCGCGGTGTAGTGACTGCGATTCGAGAGCGAGCGGCGCGGAATCTGGCGAAGCTGAGTGAACGTTTTCGTGTTCCGAATCTCGCGCGCTTGTGGCCTGTTCGCGCAGGCGTCTACGCGACGTTGCAGGTGCCAGCGACTCGCTCGGATGACGCATGGACTCTCGATGCGCTCGAGCACGGGGTGCTCATTCAGCCTGGGCACTTCTATGACTACCCGCCCTCGGTGTGCACCGTGGTGATCAGCTTGCTCACGCCAGAGAGCGTTTTCGACATCGGGATCGAAAGGCTCGACGTGCTCTTCAACTCTTGAGTCTCTTGCGGCTCACACCACGCGTTTTCTCGCCACCACGCGCGTGCCTCTGCCTGGATCACGAATGAATTCGAGCGAGTCGAGCATACGACGCGACGCTTCGAGCCCGACGCCTAGACCGGGTCGGTGCGGTGCATCGAGTGAGCGCTGAGCGTCTGCGATCTCGATAACGATCTCGTCGCTCGTGAGGTCATGCGAGACCGAGAGAAGGCCGCCTGCTCCATGTCGAACAGCATTGTTTGCAAGCTCAGCCACGGCGATGCTGAGCTCCCACTGTGCTCGGTTTGACATGCCGACCATGCCCGCCAACGAACGCGTCTCGAACGCAGCGATTTGCGCGTCGGATTCAACCGCGATTCGAATCTGCTTCAACATCACGACGTCGTTCGGTGCGCTCTTCGTCGAGCTCTCGGCGACAGCGCTCGGTTGAGGCTCGTCGAAGTCGACCCACTGCGCGATGAGACACGAAGCGTCGTCCGTCGATTTGCCGTGTTGACGCACGATTCGCTCTGCCGAATCACGAGCCCGAAGACCGGCAAGCTCGACTCGATCGAAGGTGGTTCGCACGCCGTCCGAGTGCATGAGCAACGAGTCACCAGGGTGAAACGACACCTCGGTGACTCGAACTTTTCTGAACGCGCTACCCAGCACGCCAGGCATCAAGATCGGAACGGAGCGTGAGGTGCTTCCGGTGCCTTCTCGGTGAAAGATCCAGACTGCGACGTTACCGACTCCAGCGACTCGAGCCCGCTGTGCTTCGAGGTCGAGCTCGACCATCGATGCAGCCACGCCTCTGCCTTGGCGACAGGCACGATGCGCGCTCTCGAAGGCTTGATCGATAGAGAGCGAGCGCGCGCTCTCGAAGCCTTGCAGACACGCCCGCGCTGCTGAAAAAGCCGACTCGCCGTGACCGAGCCCGTCGATCAAAACGTATCGCGCGGGCCGCGGTAGCTCACTGATGTGAGCGAGATCTCCCGAGACGCGCTCTGTCTCGAGGGCGTGCACGAAGAAGCCTGCGTCGAGAGCGAGCGTCATGTCGAGGTATGCCGAGAGCTGCCTCGGCAGATCTCTACGCTACCAAGGGTTCGCAGAGCCGAGTACGGTCTTGTGAGTGCCGCGCTCGCTTCGTTGCAGTGCAGTTGGGTTGCCCATGGTCGCTGCGGTGTTGGCGACCTGGATCGGTTGCGGGTTTACGAGCCCCAAAGTGGGTTCGATCGGGGCTCGTCTTTCGCAGCAAGGGTCAACCGGGCGTGTGCGTGTAGAGCAGGTCGAGCCTCACGCCGATGGTCGCCCTGCCGAGCTGCACGATGGCGACGAGATCCTGACGGTGGACGGCCAAGACGTGCGCGACATGTCGGTGGACGAAATCCATCACGCCATGCGAGGCCCCGTCGGCTCGGTTGTCGTGCTTCAGGTGTTGCGAGAGGGAATGGTCACGCGCATCGAGATCGCTCGTCGACCATTGAGACGACCCAAGGCGGGTGAGGTTAGCCCCGCGAGCTCGAACGATGCTCAGCGCGAGAATCGAAGCGAATAGCTGACGTTCGTGGTGCCGGTCGCTGGCTTGAGGAAGTCGATCGATTCGAATGCTTGCGCCACGCACTCTTGAAACGGTTTGCTCTTCGCAGCCGTGCTCATCTTCTTGACCTTGGCTTTGCCGCCGGTGCGCTCGATGAAGAGATCGGTGCTCACGTCGAGGGGAAGCTTCGGGTCTTCGACCATCGCAAAACAGCGTTTGAACAGGTCGAAGTGAGGCTCGACACTTCGACGGATTGGCTCTTTTTCTCCAGCGTCGTTTTTGCCGCCACCGATGTGCATGCCGATGTTGGTGACCTTGATGTTCGGCAGCGGAGCCTCGCTGCTTGCCGCAGGGCGGCGCTACTTGCGCTCGTCGCCGGAGCCGCGCTCGCAACAGCGGAGGTGCTCGGCGATGCCGTGTTGCTTGCGGTCACCGTGGGTGTCGCTGAAGGCGCGGTCGTGGCTGAGGACACAGGTGGGCTCGACGACCCTTTCACCATCGCACTCGATTCACTGGGTGAAGGCGGTGGAGAAGAGCCAGCGCAGGCACCGAGGCGATCATCACCGCGGGGAAAACAACGACCAACGAAGTACGGGCGGACATGAGAGGCGCGCTACTTACCACTCAGCTTCTTGCTTGCAGGTCGCTTTGATGCGGGTCGGCCTGTTGCGGACACATCCGAGGCGGGCTCGCTCGGCGCGTCTTCGGATTCAGGGGCGTTTGTAGCGGGTGAGGTTGCGGTCGCCGGCGTTCGGTTCGGAGCTTGCGTCGCTTTGGTCGCACTCGCGTTCATGGTCGGGCAGGAGCGGCGCCGCCGATGGGTCGTCGTCAATCGGATAGCGAACCTCGATCTCTTGCCCGTTGCGGCGAATCGAGAACACGAGCGCGGGGGCGAACACGAGCGATTGAAATACGTCGAAGAACTCGTTGGGATCTCGGACTTCGGCACCGTTCACTCGAGTGATGATGTCGTTTTGCCGAACGTCTCCGGTTGCCCACTCAGCGTCGTTGATCGACAGCACGCGCCAGCCTTCGAATTTGCCTTTGGTGCTGAGTACGGGATCCACCTCAACGCGCTGAAATACAGCCGGAGGTCCATCTGAAATCGCGGCCATGACGTCTTCGCGCCGCAGGTGTCCCTCCGGCACGACGCGTTTGGCAACGACACCTGTCGAAACAGGAGCGGCGACCTTGGTCGGCTCTTGAGCGGGCTGGTTGCTTGACGCAGCACACGCCGTGGAAAGAATCGCGACAAGGGGAAGATAGCGACCTCGGTGCATCGGGTTGACCATGCGCAACGGGGCGAGAACGGGCAAGTTCTCTACGCAGATCAGGCGAGTCGCTGGTAGAGTGGGGCGGTGTCTGTGAAAGACGACGTGGGGGGCGTTCGTTGCGAAAGCCGAATCTCGGCTGTCACGGTGTTTGCCCGAGGCGCGATCGTGACGAGGCGAGTGGCTCTTGCGAGCTCGTCGTCGAACTCACCGGGTCGGGCACTCGTCGAGGTCGAGGGCATCACCCCGCTGGCTGAACCAGGCTCGCTTCGGGCATCTCTTGGCTCGAGTGAACGTTCGGTGGGCGCGCTTTCGATGTTTCTGGACGTGCCCTCCTCGGGGTCGCTCGTTGGCCCTGTCGTCGCGAAGGCGCGCGCGCTTCAAGCGGAGGTGCAACGACTGAACGCCGAGCTTGCGACGCTTCGTGAGGTGCGGGCGCGAGTCGGTGCGGCGATGCCGTCGGCGAAAATCCGCGGGGCGCATGATGCTCAAGCCATTCGAGGTCGTTTCGACACCGCCCTGTCGGTCTCGGCGTTGCTCGATTCGTTGGTGGCCGAGCTCGACGAACGAGAGATCGCGCTGGGTCGAGACCTGCTTCTCAAGCGCCGTGCGCTGTCGTCGGCAACGCTCGAGGTCGATGCTGCGTCCTCGGTCAGCAAGATGGGCGAGGGTCACCCTACGTATCGGGTAACGGTTGCCATCGAGGGCGCAGGGTTGATCGAAACGCTCAATATCTCGTACGTCGTCGCGGCGGCGCGATGGTGGCCGCTTTACTCGCTCAGGCTATCGGAGGGCGGGCGACGCGCGATGTGGTGGCTCGAAGCGTTGGTTGCTCAGCGCTCTGGCGAAGACTGGACCGGGGTCGCTCTTTCGTTGTCAACGGCCGATCTCGCTCGCGACGCTTCGCTCCCCGAGCTCCCGTCGTTGCGTTTGGGTCGCGCGCAGCCAACGCCGAAAAAATGCTACCGTCCGGCTCCACCGGGTCTCGAGAGGCTGTTCGCTGGGTACGATCGATTCTCTGCTCCGAGCACCACTGCGACGCTCTCAGGTCGGCTGACAAGTGAAACGACCGGCGCCTTTCAAGCCCTGGGTGGGGCGCTGAGCAGCGGCGAGACTCAGTACGAAGAAGAGGAAGAGGAGGAAGAGGAAGAGGCCCCCGAGATGCGCACACGAGCGGGTACGGTGTCTCGAAAGTCTCTCGCGAAATTCGAAGAGCTACGAGCTCGTCAAGCAGCGCCTCCGATGCCGCAGTACGCAGCGGTGCCGATGGCGCCTCCTGCGGCTGCTCGAGGCGGGAGCGCGGTGGGCGCGTTCTTGGGTGCACCTGTGGCTGCAGTCGCGATGCTCGCGGATGCGCTCTCCTCGAGTGAATCGGCGCTTCCGTATGCACCGAGCCGAGTCGAGCTTGTTCCTGCTGCCAACTGGCTCGATTTCGATTCGCTCGAGCTTCAGTCGCCGCCTGCTCCCACGCGGGGAACACTATCGCGGGCCGCTGTTCCCGTAGCGGTTGTACGGGTGATGAACGAGGCCGTTGCGGGGGTAGAAAGCGCTGTTCCGCCTGCCTCGGTGCGAGATCCTCGGGATGCTCGGGGGCTATTCGATCACCGACATGAAGCTGAGGGGCGAGTCGATATACCCTCCGGGCCTGGCACGCATCGCATCGTGTTGGCCACCTCGGCGGGGGCTCCGTCGTTGGGATGGACCACACAACCGCGAGCGACACCCGAAGTGTTTCGCGAAGTCACCGTGACCAATCCTTTCGCGACGCCACTGCTCGCGGGGCCAGTCGATGTGTATGTCGACGGATCGTTCTTGGTGACGTCGAGCATCGAGACGATTGACCGCGGGGGAGCGCAGAGCTTGGGCTCGGTGTCGAGGAGCAGAATTCGCGTCGTGCGCAACGTTCGTGTTGAAGAAGGCACCACTGGGCTGCTGGGTGGCACGTCCGAGGTGACCCACACCGTCACGATCGAGCTGACCTCATCGCTCGGTTACCCCGCGAAGGTCACCGTGGTCGAGCGGGTGCCGGTCACGGACGATCGAAACTTGGAGATCAAGTTGATCGAAACGAGACCTGAGGCAGAGCGGTACGACCAAGCCGAACGAGGGGCGCCTGTCCGCGGTGGTTTGCGGTGGACACTCGAGCTCGCAGCCGGAGCAAAAACGCAACTCGTTTTGCGTTACCGCCTGACGCTCAGCAACGAAGAACGAGATCGCTGGCGGCAATCGCCGCGAGTGACCGACAGAAGGTCACTCGCGACCTGTACCGCAGCGCTCAGAGCTTCTTCGAAACCAACGTCTGAGAAATTCCCGTTGAGCCGTCGTGAGTTACCTCAGACGGTGAATGGGTCGAGTCTGACCCATTCCCGCCAGAGTTTGCTTCGGTATCGCCCTCGATGGGTGCATCGTGATCTCGCGTCGCCGTTGGGAGCTGGAGCGTTTCGGTGGTAACGGGGCGCCTCGCCTGGATGCGAGTAATCAGCCCAGTAGGTCGAAGCTGGGCGTACATCGAGGTGAACGAAGCTGCTGTTGGGGTAGTAGCCGACGCCAACCGATTTCAGGCTTTTACAGAAATCGCGAAGCTCTTCGTTACGAACCCCACGCACCCGGAAGTCGAGGGCTGCGCCCAGGTTGTGTTTGGAGTGGGGCGTGTACTGCTTGGGTGAGTAGGGGCGAAAGCCGCTGACGACCTCGATCGTGCGCCCATCGAAGTGTTGGCTTACTTGCCCAACCAGTCGCACCAATCGTGGTTCGATCGTGTGCTTCGCGCCGTTGGGGGTGAACTTCAGAAGCTTCGCGAAGCCGTTCAATGCCTCGGGGGCAACCTTGCCTTTGCGGTCTTGAACTTTGCCTTGCCAAACCTCGCCAAGGTGAACGAGGCGGATGCTTCCTGGGCCGGTTGAATCTTCGTTCTCGGCCGAGTCGTCGCGCTCCTTGTCCTTCGACTTACCCTTGTCCTTCTTGTGGGTGTCCTTCTTGGCGGGCTTGTCTTTGGGTGAGCGATCTTCGTCGTCGTCCTTCGAGTCTTTCGAGGCTTTTTTGCCTTTGCCCTTCTTGGACGGCTTCTCATCGTCACGATCGGCATCGCGATCTTTTTTGCCCTTCGACTTCTTGCTGGGCTTTTCTACCTCGCGATCTTCGTCGGCGTCGTCGCGGTCACGATCGTCATCGCGGTCGGCATCCGAGTCGTCGTCGCGGTCTTTGTCCTTGTTCTTACCGTGCTTCTTCTTGGTATCGCGGTCTTCGTCGCGGTCCTTGTCCTTCTTCGAGGCTTTCGGTTCCGGAGCTGGAATCGTGAGCTTCGTTCCGATGGCGAGGCGCTGACCGGGCTTGATGTCGTTCGCTTCGCGAAGCTCATCGATACTGATACGGTAGCGCTTGGCGATCGTTCGGAGAGTCTGGCCCTTCGCGACGGTGTGCGTCTTCTCTCCGTCGTTTTCAGCGGCTGCTTTGGCCCGCGCGTGAGGCTTGGCTTCGGCAGACATGGAGACGAGCGTTGCGACGCTGCAGAACAACGCGGCAAGCACGGAGGAGCGAAGAGAACGGAGACTGTGCATGACGAGGATTTCCCGCGGCAGCAGACGCCGAGGGCGGCGGAGTAAAGCGCTTTTTTGACCCTTCGCCAAGGCGAATGTCACACTCCGCCCTCGAATGGCCGAAGGCAAGAACCTCGTGGGCGTAGATATCGGGTCAAGCTCGATCAAGGTCTGCCAGCTCAAAGAAACCCGGAAGGGTTTTTCGCTGGCAAAGATGGCCTACGCGCCTCTGCCTCCGCAGACGGTCGTGGACGGCCACGTGATGAACTCTGGGGTCGTGGTCGAGACGCTCGCAAAGGTCTTCCACGACAACAAGATCAAGCAACGTGACGTAGCGATGAGCGTGAGCACGCAATCCGTGATCATCCGTCGCATCTCGTTGCCGATCATGAACGCGGCAGAGCTCGATGAGCACATCCCTTGGGAGTCGAAGCAGCACATTCCCTTCGACTTGAAAGAGATGCAGCTCGACTACGAGGTTCTGCGCCGCCGCCCTGAAACTGGGCAGATGGATGTGCTCCTCGTGGCTGCGAAAAAAGAGGAGATCAACGATCACGCGAACCTTGCCCGAGAGGCAAAGTTGAAACCCGTGGTTGTCGATATCGACGCGTTCACGGTGCAGAACATGTTCGAAAACGTGCGGGGTTTGCCGACGGATCAAACCATCGCGCTCATCAACATCGGGGCGAGCATCTCGTCGCTCAACATCGTCTCGAACGGGGCGACGATTTTCCCCCGAGATGTTCCCACAGGCGGAAACGCCATCACCGAGCAGCTCCAGAAGCAGCTAGGCATCCCGATCGAGCAAGCCGAGGCCTACAAGTCGGCGACAGATGAGACTGGCCTGCTTTCCAAGAGCGCGGTGAGCATCATTCGCGATGCCGCCGATGGAGTCGCAGGCGAGATACAGCGATCCATCGACTTCTTTCTCGCTACGAACGGGGACATCGAGCTCTCGAAGATTTTCGTGACGGGTGGAAGCGCGAACCTTCCACAACTTTGCTCGTCTCTCGAACGTCGCTCTGGCGTAGGGGTTGAAGTGTTTTTGCCGACCGAAAAGCTCACGATCGAGCCGAAGGAGGTCGACCCGAAAATGGTCTCGCTCCGAGCTGCTCAAATGTCCGTCGCACTTGGGCTTGCACTTCGTAAAGACAAGGAAAAGCGCACATGATCCGCGTCAACCTTCTCACCCAACGGCGCGTTGAGGCGACCTCGGAGGGAAGCCAGACCTGGCTTGTCATTCTGTTCGCAGCGATGCTCGCTGAGGGCATCGTATGCGTTCTGCTTTGGCAGTCGAAAGACGCTGCGCTGACTCGTCAAAAGCAGACGAATGGCGAGCTTCAACGGAACATCGCGAAGATCACCGAGACCGTGAAAAATCACGAGGAGGTGAAGAAGCAACTCGCCGTGTTCAAGCAGCGTGAAGACGCCATCAATAAGCTTCAACGGGCTCGCTCGGGGCCCACCTCTGTTCTGCTCGAGTTGGCGCATGTGCTTACGCAAGGTCGAGGGCCAACTGTCGATGCTGCAGTGCTTGCTCAGCTCAACCGCGACAATCCTCTGGCAGTCCCGAATCCGAGCTGGGATGCACGACGCCTCTGGTTGGTAGGCTTCAAGGAGGGGGATCGTGTCGTGATGATCGAAGGGCTCGCTCGTGACGGCGAAGATGTCTCCGAGCTGGCGCGACGTTTGAGTCTCTCGACCTACTTCAGCGATGTCAAGCTGCTGCCAGCCTCGCGTGAGGCGCAAGGCAGCGGAGCAGCCAAGGTCGAGATGGTGAAATTCCAGCTTCAAGCAAAGGCGAAGTACTGAGTCATGGCCGCCGCGAAACCTGCTGGAGCCGCAGCATCTCCCACTCAAATCTCCACGCCGATCAAGGTTGCGCTCGCGATCTTTGTGATGGTGGTGCTTGCTGGTGGGTTCTATCTCGTCATCTACTCGGATGTCGTCGATGCTCTCGAGCGCGAGCGCCAAAGTGAGGTTCGCCTCCACGACGAGTTGAACAAAGCACGAGAGATCGAAGCCCTGTATCAACGAGATCTCGCGGAGCTCACCGAGAAGCAGCAAAAAGCTCGCGATCTGAACAAGACCCTTCCTGAATCTGCTGAGTCACCAGCCTTCTTGTCGGCGATCCAGAGTGTGGCAAATGCCTCGGGAGTTCAGTTGAACTCGTGGGATCCGATGGATGAGGTGCCCCAGCAGTTCTTTACCAAAGTCCCGATGAAGTTGAAGCTGTCCGGGCGTTTTCATCAAGTCGCGAAGTTCTTCTACGGGATCAGCCAGCTCGACCGAATCATCAACATCGAAAACATCACGGTCGCGCTTGGGAAAAGCACGAACGGAAATGGCACCGGTGATGATGTGATGATCGACACCGAATGTCTCGCGACCGCATTCCACACGGGAACTCGCGGTGGAGCTGCCAAGCCGGGCCAATCTGGCCAACCGGCTGTTCCGCCAGCGCCTGCGCCGCCAGCGTCCGCTCCGAAGGGAGGTAAGTGATGTCCCGCTCTGCTCGACTACCCGCCGTCGTTGTGTTGGCGGCTGTGCTTGTCCCCGCGGTGATCATCGGCTGTGAAGATCCTCCGCCCCCACCTCCGCCACCAGGTCGCAATCCTGTCCTGCTCGCCAGTGCATCAGCCTCAGCTTCTGCGTCCGTCACGCCCGTGGTGTACAACGAGTCTGACTTCACGGTGTCGGACCGTAATCGGGATCCATTCCGCGGCTACCCGGAGTTGTTCGCGGCATCGAGCGCACGCACGAAGAGCAACATCCAGCAAAAAATCGTCGCGGATAACTTCTCGCTCGATGAGCTGAAACTCGTCGCGATCGTATCGGGTGGAACCGCCGCTCGGGCGATGATGGTCGACCCTTCGGGCAAAGGTCACATCGTCACGAGAGGTGAGCTGATCGGACGTACCGAGTCTGTTCGCTCGGCTGGTCAAGGTAGCTCTGAATATGACGTGACCTGGAAGGTCGAACGGATTCGAGAAGGCGACGTCATCTTCGTCCGAGAAATCCCGGGAGCGTCGACGCCTATTGCGACACGGGTGATCGCCCTTCGTCCCGAAGGCGATGCTCCGATTCCGCGGCGCTTATCGACTCACTCGCATTGCACCAACGGCCCACCTGTTTTGTCCTCGCACGAACAGCCCGAGATGAAGGGCTTGAGGCAGGCGCAGGTGGGCTTTTCTGCGCATTTAGGGCTTGATGCACATGCCAACGGAGCGCCCTTTTTCGACCGCTCGCAGTAGAACCCGACAGGGCAAATCCCTTCGCCACACGTGAAGCACGCACTGTCCTCGCACAGCGGTCGCGGAGCCGGGTTGTCGTTGGGGTTGCTGTCGTTGGTCGAGGGCTTGCCCGTCGAGTCAGGCTTGGGGCCTTTCGCTCCGTTGTCCGCAGCGTTTGGCGGCGGTGCCCCGCAGGCAATTACCAGGCTCCCAAGCAACACAAGCAACACCGAAAACCGACGCATGCGCCCGCGTTTACGCCGAGTCTCGTCGGCGATCCAGTGTGAACCGCTCTTTCGTGCGGCTTCGCGTCGAATGAGCGCGGATTGCTACCGCACCGCTGGATTGACGGCGTCGAAGCTCATGGTGACTGCCAACTGCGATACCCCGAGCACCGCTGGCAGCGGATCAAACGGCGCGCCTCGAAGCACTGCTTTGCGTACGTTCTCGTCGAACTCTGCGATCGAGCTCGAGCGCACCAAGGCAAGCCCTTGAAGCGAGCCGTCACTGCCGATCGTGAGCGTAAAGATCACGTGTCCACCGCGACCTTCGAGCGCCGCCCATCTCGGAAACGCGTTTGCCCAAAGCGGAAACAACCTGGCTCGAAGCCGACGGATGTAGTCGATCCGACGAGGGTCTTCTGCCGGATCCATCACTGCGCCCCCGCCACGGCCAGCACCCGGTGAGACAGAGCCCGGCCCGTTCGTGCCGCCGGAGCCTGGCGCCTTTCCGCCGTTCTCTCCGCCCTTGCCGACTCCCAGCTCACCCCCTGCAGTGCTCGCGTGCGAGAGCGCTTGCTCGCGTGATGAGACCTCTTGCTCGCTTGTCTTGTTGTCCCGTGCCGCGCCTTTCGTGTCGGCCAGGGTCGCGTCCTTTCCGGTCGATGCCTCGGGCATCGCCGTGGCCGTGTCTGCTGTCGAACGATGCTCTTGCCCCGGCTTCGACGACAACAAGCCCGCCCCTGGGGTTGCGTGCGAACCGAGCTTGTCTGAGCCAGCTTCACGAGGTTTCTCTCCGATTCCTTCGGGGATAACCAAAGCACCGCGAGCGCCACCCTCGCTTGCCGCGTCTCGTCGCGAGGCGTCTCCTTTCGACGGATTCGTTTCGCCGTGCTCTCGACGCTCCTTGAGCAAACCGGGGCCCACAGCGACGAAGGTGAGATCCATCGGTTCACTCAACGCTCGTCGGTCTTCTCCCGATGCTCGATCTTCCGACACTTTGATCCGAGCCACTTGGCTTCGATCGAGGTGAGAAAGCGTGTCCTTGTCGAGGGTGATGTCGTCGTCGCGCTGGGCGAGAAATCGCGCGAGTTGACTCACTTCGCGCTCTCCGCCGTGGCCTGCTCTCTCGGTGTCGGGCCGAGCCGTTTCTTCTCCGCCAGCGGCCATCGCAAGCACGTCCATCGAGCGTTCTAGTGACGTGCGTTGCGAAGGGGAGGCTTCGAGCATCACGGGTAGCTCGCCGTCTTCCGTCAACGCGAGTCGCTGCAAGGATGCTTGCGCGCTCGCAACGGGCGCAGTCAGAACCACCGACCTTGTCATCAACCAGCCACCCACTCCGAACGCCAGCAGGTGCAGCGCCATCGATGCAGCCCAAGCCATCGGATTGACACGAACTCGCAAGAGCGGCGTGGGCCTCCAAGCGGCTTCGTCCAGCTCGTCAACGTTATCGAGCGGGTTGAGCGACGTAACTCGCAACGTGCTTGCTTGGTTCGTTCTTCGAGCCTTGTGCTTCTTTGCTCGATTGCTCGATCGACTCGCTGTTTCGATCGGTTCCGGCTTCTCGAGGCGAGTCTGCTGAATCGCTGCGTGCACAAGTCGACGTTGCTCGTCGCCCTCCGCCTTCAGAGCCCCGCCTTCTGCGACAAGCGTTTTTGCTGTTACACGCGACGCGGGCTCAAACGCCGCACGGGCTGCGTTTCGACGTCGGGTTAGCCCTTCTCCGACCAGAAAGCCTTCGAGCGAAGGCGTTTTTTCTGCAGATCGTTCTGTATGCGACGCTCGCAAGGAACCGCAGAGAAACTCTCTGAGGTCGTCCGGCCTTTAGCTGCGTGGCATCGGCCCAAGTGTACCGCGACTCGGACTCGCTCGCCCGAGCCGAAATGAAGACACTCGACTACTCGAGCAACACGTCGTCGTCCGACAAGGCTTGATCGAGAACGGCCTTCCCGTCGAAATCGAGGTCTTTCGGCAGAGCGTCGAGGCTGAACAGCTTGGCCTCGCGGATTTCAAGCGGGTTATGAGGCCCCCTCACGGGCTCGGCGACCTCGGCCAACACCACAATCGTCACCGCGTGAAAACGCCAATCCCGGTCAGGACGCGAATAGATCGCCCTTACCTTGCCGAGCCTCACAAGCGTCGCGCCCGTCTCTTCTTCAATCTCGCGCGCCAAGCCCTTTTGAAGGGTTTCGTTCCACTCCAGCGTGCCCCCTGGGAGCGCCCATTTGCCGGAGTCTCCGCGTCGAATGAGCAGCACTCGGCCGTCGGGGGTTCTGGCCACAGCAAGCGCTCCGACCACGGGACGGTGCAGGATATGGCGAGTTGCCTCGCGAAGGATCACTCCGGCGTATTTGAAAAAAGACATGACGGTCAGATGTCCCGAAGTAGCGACCGGGCAATGACCGTGCGCTGGATCTCTGAGGTGCCTTCGTAGATCATGGTGACGCGGACATCGCGAAGATTGCGCTCTACCGGAAACTCGCGTGTGTAGCCGTAGCCTCCGTGCACTTGAACGGCACGGTTGCAGATGCGGTTGGCGGCTTCGGATGCATAGAGCTTGGCCATAGCGGCCTCGCGAGAGAACGGCTTCTTGCTCTCTTTGAGCTGTGCTGCGCGCAAACAGAGCAACTTGGCTGCATCAAGCTCGGTTCGCGAGTCGGCGAGAAGCCACTGGATGCCCTGAAAATCGCCGATGGGCTTGCCGAACTGCTGGCGGTCTTTCGAGTAGGTAACCGAAGCGTCGAGCGCCCCCGATGCGATGCCACATGCCTGCGCCGAGATCCCGATGCGCCCTCCATCGAGCGCCATCATCGCGATTTTGAACCCTCCGCCGGGCTGACCCAGCAGCGCGTCATCGGCGACGAAGCAGTTTTCAAAGGTGAGTGGCACGGTACTAGAGGCGTGCTGCCCCATCTTCTCCTCGGGCTTGCCGGCTTTCATCCCCTTGTTGCCACCTTCGACCAGGAAGCACGAGATGCCCTTCGTGCCCTCGCCTTCGCCAGTGCGGGCCCAGACTACAAGCACGCCCGCTTGAGCTCCAGAGGTGATCCACTGTTTCTCACCATTAATGAGCCAACCGCCTTCGACGCGGGTTGCGGTGGTTCGCATCCCGCCTGGGTCGCTGCCAGCACCGGGCTCACTCAAAGCAAACGAGCCCGCGAGGTATTCACCAGAAGTGAGCTTGGTGACGTGTTTCTCGCGCTGTGCATCGGTGCCGAAGAACGCGATGACCTCACCCACCATATTCGTGACGGCCATGGTGACGGCGGTGGAAGCGCACGCCGAAGCGATCTCCATCATGGCGAGGGCGTACGAGACGACGCCTGCCTCCGAGCCACCGAGCGAGGTGGGGATGTTCACACCCATCAGCCCAAGCCCAGCCATCTCACGGATAATTTCGGCGGGGAAGCGGCCTTCTCGGTCGAGTTGGGCTGCAACCGGACGCAGCTTTCGCTGGGCGAAGTCGCGAGCTGTCTGTTGAACGAGCGACTGGGTGGGCGTCAGAGAGAAGTCCATGGGCGCCCTTTCTTAGTGTCAGAAAACGCGGCGAGCGAGTGTGAAGCGCCGTCCGGGGCGAGGACGTCCGATTTTTGGGGGGCGGTTCCTTGACCAATCCGGAATCATCGAGCATACAGCGCGCCCTCACGCTTCTCGGAGCGTTGCGGTGGCGCCGCCCAAGGTCGTTTTTTTGTGCGAGTCCCCGATGAAAACAAGAAGTTGAAAAAGTCGGTTGACAACTCTGAGTTCCGAGTCACCTTCCGGCCCCCCAACGACGGCCTAACGCAGTGTAGAAATGCCTGCGAATGAGTGAGACAGCAGCACGGTGTCTCCTCAAAGGCGGAGTGGGAGTTTCCTTACTCGGTCAGCAACAACGACCGACCGGGAGTTGAAAAAAAAGAGGTTGACAGCGAGTCGGTCGGAGGTAGTATCCCGGCCCTCGAACGAAGCCCGGAGCGACCCGACGCAAGTCGGTGTTGTGGGTTTCAGAGCCAGAGAGAGCCTGCAAGTAATGAGGCTTACGAGTCGAAAGCGCAGGTTTCTGCGAACAAGGCCCGTTCTGGGTGTGGTCCGCGAGCAGCAAAACGGTCCGCAAGGTTCTGAAAAAAAGTGCTTGACAAGCCGGAGCGACGAAGTAGAATCCGGCCCCTCGAAACGACGAGAGTC
>JAXLYQ010000007.1:0-67500 GCA_046351315.1 Polyangiaceae bacterium | reverse complement strand
GCGGTACGCGAGCTGGGTTTAAAACGTCGTGAGACAGTTTGGTCCCTATCTGCCGTGGGCGTAGGAGACTTGAGAGGAGCTATCCATAGTACGAGAGGACCTGGATGGACGGACCTCTGGTGTGCCGGTTGTTCTGCCAAGAGCATAGCCGGGTAGCCATGTGCGGAACGGATAACCGCTGAAAGCATCTAAGCGGGAAGCCGGCCTCAAGACCAGGTGTCCCAGGTCGCAAGACCTCTAAAGACCCCTTGTAGACTACGAGGTTGATAGGCTGAAAGTGGAAGCACGGCAACGTGTGGAGCTGATCAGTACTAATCGGTCGTGTGGCTTGGCCAATCACGAAGACAATCTTCGTCGAATCTAGACTTTTCCTCGCAGGGTTGGGGTTACGACCCCCCTGCGGACGCACTCAACAGAAACCCAGGAATGGGTAGACAGAGAGTGAAGAAGCAAACTTTGGGTCACTAGAGCAACAAGAGGAAATAAGACGCCTCGTGTTGTTCCGTTCTTCGAACGTCAGACATCCCCGCCATTTTCCGGTGGTGATATCGAGAAGGCACTACCCGATCCCATCCCGAACTCGGAAGTCAAGCTTCTCGGAGCCGATGGTACTGCACAGGAAGCTGTGTGGGAGAGTAGGTCGCCGCCGGGATCCTCTTCAAGCCCCGTACTGGTCTCAAACCCAGTACGGGGCTTTTTTTTGCTTTTTGTCCACGCTCCAACCCATGCTCAGGACGATTGCACGCTCGAGCGATTGACGTCGGAACACTGTCTCGCTAGCACGCCGGCTGGGGCATGAAACGGGGCGTTGCACATCCATCACGACTAGGGGGCTCGAGCGTACTCGACCGAAGAGCTCGGCGTTGTTGGTACCGACATGAACAGTGACCGACCGCCAAGTCTCGAGGTACTTCGCGCGCTCAATCGCACGGTTTCCTCTGGTAATAATCCAGAGGAGATTCTTGTGTCATTGGCACAAGCATTCTTGTTCGACTCTGTCTTCGATGGGTTTTCGATTGTTCGAATGCCCTCGGCACAGCGTGTGTGTGTAGACAGGCGCGAAAAACGTGTGAAAAATACTATATTTTTGAAAATCGAACAATATTTGATCCAATATAGGGCGCCGAACGCGCTCCCTCGAACGATTCATTCGTCTGAGCTTTCTCGGCAGATTCACGTCTCTGCGTCACACGAAGACACGCTGGGGGTTTTGATGAGCTTTGCCCCGGGATCGTCGGCTTCGTCGCCGTCATCTTTGTGGTGGGTGGCGTGCGCGACCACGTCCCTCGGGGCGCTGTCAGAAGAATTCTTGCGCGAGATCGAGGAGCTTGAAAAGGATATTTCTCGCGCACTCTCGGAAGTTATTCTCCGAGCTGCACAACTCCAGTCTTTGGAGGATCAAGCCGAGCGTTTGAAGGTTGAGCATACAGCGCTGCGAGAGCGTTTTTCACGGATAGCGCAAAGTGTTCCTGGCGCGATTGTGACGTATTCAATGTCGCCAGAGGGGGTGTTTTCTATGCCCTTTGCCACTCCGGCGATTGAATCGATGACAGGATTGACGTTGCAAACGCTGAACGAACGAGCGGAAGAGTGGGGCGCTCGGGTGCCTGTCGAATCGCTTCAGGAAAACATCATCGCGCTACGCCGTTCGGCCGGGGAGCACACCCGTTGGCATGCTCGATTCCCATACCACCACCCTTCGCTGGGCACGCGGGTACACGAGGCCTGGGGCGTGCCTCAATCGACACCCGACGGGTCGACCCATTGGGACGGGTTTGTGATGGATATCACGGATCGCGTGGCCGCAGAGCAGGCGCTCGCGAAAAGTGAAGAGATGTACCGTTGGCTTTTTGATCATATGTTGAATGGCTTTTGCTTGTGTAAAGTGGTGTACGAGGGTGAGCGCATTGTTGATTGGGAGTACGTTAACGTAAATGATGCGTTTTTTCGGCTCTCTGCGCTCCCCGCTGCTGTTGGAAAACGATTTTCCGAGCTTGCCCCAGGAGCCTTCGCGCAAAATCAGCGATTGGTCACCTCGCTCGAACGGGTGATGCAGGAGAGAACTGCCGAGAGTTTCGAGTTCTATATTCCCGACGCCGATCGTTGGTTCAGCGTCTCTTTGTATTATGCGAATCACCAGCACTTCATCGCGCTCATCGAAGGGATTACAGAGCGAAAAAAAGCCGAAGCTGCATCCCATGATGCGCGAGAACGACTTCAGATCGCTCTCGATGCCGCCGAGCTTGGCACCTGGACGACGGATTTCGTGACTGGACTGGTCACGCTGGATGAACGCGCTTGTGCTCATTTCGACTTGGATGATGCTGTTGTCCCCTTGAGCGTGTTCCAGATGCGTTGTCACCCGCTCGATCTCGAGGCTCACCGTGCTGTGTTCGACCGGCTTTCTCGGGTAACTGGTGCCTCGGGTGAGAAATCCAGGGCAGCGATCGAGCATCGCGTCGTGCGGCGCGATGGTTCGGTTCGGTGGATCTCTTGCCGGATCGAAACCCTATACTCTTCTGAAGGGCCGAAACGTGGCTATGTCGCCGTCGCGACGAGCCGCGACATTAGTGAGCAAAAAGTCGCCCAAGATGCTCTGAAAACGAGTGAAGAACGCTATCGAGCGCTGGTCGACAATTTGGAAGTCGTCATCTTGTCGATCGATCTAGATGGCTATATCACCTTCGCTAGCCAAGCCGTCGGCCGCTACGGCTATTCGCCGAGCTCACTCGTGGGGAAGCGCTGGCTCGATCTCGTATTTGCCGATGACATTCAAGCAGTACAGTCCTCTCGCGAGGCTCAAATCGCCTCAGGAGCATTGCAGCCAATTGAGTTCCGCTTGGTGGACGACTCGGCCAAAGTTCGAAGCGTTCGCGCGACGTTTCGCCCGCTGATCGTGGATGCTCGGTTTATTGGAATGATGGGCGTTTTGGTCGATTTGACTGCCCAACGCGATACCGAGGAACAGCTCAGAGCCGCCCAAAAAATGGAGGCCGTGGGTCGCCTCGCTGGCGGAGTTGCGCACGATTTCAATAATCTATTGAGTGTTATCCTTTCCTATACCGAGCTTGCCGTGATGGAATTGCATCACGAAGACCTGCTTCGCGCCGACCTTGAGGAGGTGATTCAGGCCGCCAAGCGAGCTGAATCGCTCACTCGCCAGTTGCTCGCTTTCAGTCGGCGTCAAATGTTGCGACCCGAGCTATTGGATCTCTCTCAAACAGTTCTGTCGCTTGGCAAAATGCTACGGCGCTTGATAGGCGAGGATATTGAGCTCGCGATGGATATTCCTGCGCAGGCATTTCCGGTTCAAGCGGATCGCGGACAAATCGAGCAGGTCATCATGAATCTGCTGGTGAATGCCCGCGACGCAATGCCTGATGGCGGTCGCGTACGTATCTGGCTCGAGCGAGTCCGGTTGGATGCCGAGCAAGCGCGTGTGTTGGATTCACCCCCTGGAGAATATGTGTGCCTTTCGGTCAGCGACACGGGGTGCGGAATGGACTCTGCCGTTCTTGCCAAGATATTTGAACCTTTTTTTACAACCAAAGAGGTCGGTAAGGGTACCGGTCTCGGGTTGTCGATGGTCTATGGCATTGTTCGACAAAGCGGCGGCGCAATTCGGGTCACGAGTGAAGTGGGCCGTGGGGCGACGTTTTCGGTATTTCTACCCCTTCGTGTCGAGAGCCCTGTCGAAGACCGAGAGAGCCCCTCTTCCCTCGAGTCTTCGCGCGGTCATGAGACGATTTTGGTCGTCGAAGACGAAATCGCTCTCAAAAGTCTTGTCGCTCGTGTGCTCACCACCACCGGCTACAAGGTTTTCACTGCAGCAAATCCAGGCGAAGCGCTGTTGGTATGCGAAAAACACGGTGCGCGAATCGACGTGATTCTCACCGATGTCGTCATGCCCGGGATCAACGGAAAAGAGCTGGTCGATCGTGTGCTTCCGCTCTGTCCAAAAGCCAAAGTGCTCTTTGTTTCTGGATACACCGCTGACGTCCTCGAGCGACACGGAATCGACGAGCTGCACTTTCTCGCAAAACCCTTCGACCTGCACACGCTCACCACTCGTATTCGGCGACTTCTCGATACGAAATAGCTCACGAATTCGACAGTAGGCAGAGCTGTTTGCCTTGATAAAAAGCAAGACCAGATCCCCAGGACTTGTTCTTCGAAGTATCCGCCGGTAAGCTCTCTCACAACGGTGAGTAACGTTGTGATTTTGGGGCCTAGAAGTTTTACTGGGAAAGGGGTCGGAGAGTTTCGAGGCGGTACCTTCGATCAATGTCCCCATAGCGATTGGGAGCGCTAGCGATGAGGATCTTGGTGGTCGACAGTGACGAGCATATGGCATTGACCCTCGCAAGACAGCTTAGGCTTCAAGGGATCACGGTTGACGCCGCGACTGGGTATGAAGAGGCCGAAAAGCTATTGAACGAGGGGCAATCGCTCGATGCCGTCGTGACGGGATGGAATCTCGGGCACGGCCATCCGAGTGGCGTTGATGTGCTCGCTCTTGCGCGTGCTCGCTGCCCCGATGCCAGACGTGTGCTCGTGTCGGGCTCGATGCTGTCGGATATCGACGACGGCCTCGGCGTGTTTGTCCAAAAACCGTTTCGCGTGGGGCAGCTCTTGTCTGCGCTGGGCGTCGTCTGAGCGAGCGCACACGAGCCGAATACTCCCACGCGAAATCTCGAACGGATAACGGTCGGGCCGTTGTTGTCTCGCTCTGTTTGATCATTTTGCGGTGAGCCATTCGCTTTCGAAGTGGCCCTAGCTTGTCGATCATCAGATCGCCGTTGAGGTGATCGTTATCGTGTTGCACTGCGACCGCGAGCAAACCCTCCGCCTCGAGCTCGAAGGTCTTGCCGTGACGATCCACGGCTCGCACCACGACCTTCTCAGCGCGTTTGATTTCCTCGTGGAGGTTGGGGAACGACAGGCAGCCTTCCTCCCACGTGCAGCTTCCTTCGAGCTTTACGATCTCGGGGTTGATGAACTCGGTGAGCCGACTCGGCTCATCCTGCGTGGCCGTGTCGATGATGAACACACGAAGGTTCACTCCGATCTGGGTTGCGGCAAGGCCGACGCCTGGCGCTGCATACATCGTCTCGGCCATGTCATCGAGCAGCTTGATGACCTCGTCGTTGACGACTTCGACGGGGAGAGCTTTCTCGCGAAGGCGGGGGTCGGGGTAGTGGAGAATCGTGCGAATAGCCATGGTGCGCTGGTCGCAACCATGAAGCGCGATCGTGGGTTGACGCAAGGGAACTACGCGCGTCTCGTGCTTTCCGTGAGTTGTATGGCGCTCGATGCATCAACAACCCGAGCGACCATGAGTAGAGCTCGGTGACGGCTAAGCGAGCGCTTGGGTAATCGAGCGGCCCATGTACATACGCATCGTCGCCGCAGAGCTCCCAGCGAGGGCGTCGTATGCGCGGCGCTTCCCCAGGAAGATCGGGCCCGCACCAGTCGACCGCACCAGGGCGCCCACGAGGGCCGAGCAAGATGGGTGCGATGAACGCGTGCAGCTCGTCGGCCTGCCGCGTGGCGAGAATGCTTCCCGCAAGCTCTGCGCCGCCTTCAACGAGCACAGACACGATGCCTCGCTCGGCGAGCATGCGAAGGGCTACGGTGACGTCGACGCGTCCTTCGGCCGAGGCACCTGTGCGGAACACCTCGACGCCTGCATCGGTGAGCGCCCGTTCGTTCTCAATCGATGCGTCGTCGCAAGAGAAAACCCACGTGGGAATTTCACGCGCCGTGGACACCAACTTGCTGTTCAGCGGAAGACGAAGCTGCGTGTCGAACACCACTCGGATCGGGCTTATCCCGGGGACATCACGAACGGTCAGACGCGGGTCGTCCGCTTGTGCTGTTCCGATGCCCACCGCGACAGCATCAACACCGGCTCGAAGCTCGTGTACCTTGGCGCGCGCTTCTTCTCCGGTGACCCATCGCGACGCTCCTGTTCGTGTTGCAATACGGCCGTCTAGCGACAGGGCGAGCTTCAACGAGACGAAGGGTAGGCCCGTGGTGATGAACTTCGCCCACGGTGCAAGGAGCTCGGCAGCGTTGCGGTGCTCTTTCAGCAGCAGCACGTCGATGCCTTCGCGGCGTAGCTTTGCGATCCCGCCGCCTTGCACATGTGGGTTGGGGTCAGCGGCGCCGACCACCACTCGTGCCACGCCGGATCGCAAAATCGCATCGGTGCACGGCGGCGTACGGCCCATGTGATTGCAGGGCTCGAGCGTCACGTACAGCGTCGCGCCGCGGGCGTTTTCGCCCGCAGCTTGCAGCGCTGCCACCTCTGCGTGATCGAGGCCGATGCGTTCGTGAAACCCGGTCGCGATGACCTGATCGTCACGTACAACGATGGCGCCTACTCGTGGATTGGGGGAAGGACGCCCTTTGCGGCCCTCGGCCACGGCGAGGTCCATGAAGCGTGCATCCCGGTCGGGGGAGGGCATGTCGAGACTGCAGGCGTAGCGCTCGTTGGCGCGCGTACAAGCCCGTTCAGCGAACGAAGCGCGAGAGCACCAACGAAGCGTTCGTCCCGCCGAAGCCGAACGAGTTCGACATCACGTGATCGACTTTCGCTTGACGCGCCTGATTCGGCACGACGTCGACAGCACACTCGGGGTCTTGATCGTCGACATTGATCGTCGGCGGGATCACTCCTGTGTGCAACGTCATGGCTGAGAACACCGCTTCGATCGCCCCTGCAGCGCCGAGCAAGTGACCCGTCATGCTTTTCGTCGAGCTCACGGCGAGCGGGTTCGGTCCGCCGATGCGATCGCCGAGCACCTTTCGGATGGCGATGCACTCGTTCTTGTCGCCGACGGGTGTCGATGTGCCGTGTGCGTTCACATACCCGATCGCCTCACCGGCCAATCGCGCATCACGCAGTGCCATCTGCATCGCTCGCTGGGCGCCTTCGCCTTCGGGCGCAGGCTGCGTGAGATGGTGCGCATCCGATGAAGCACCGTAACCCGTGACCTCGGCGTAGATGCGCGCGCCTCGTGCCAGTGCGCGTGACAACGACTCGAGGATCAACACCCCTGCGCCTTCGCCGCACACGAACCCGTCGCGACCCTTGTCGAACGGGCGGCTCGCACGCGTCGGCTCATCGTTGCGTCGAGACAACGCATACATCGCCTGAAAGCCACCGATGCCGACGGGTGAAATCGTCGACTCTGCGCCGCCGGCAACCATCACCTTTGCGCGACCGCGACGAATCCACTCGACCGCTTCGCCGATGCTGTGCGCGCCTGACGAGCATGCGCTTGTCACTGCGTAGCTTGGGCCGCGAAGCTTCATCGCCATCGAGACCTGGCCAGCGGCGAGGTTCGCGATAATCGCGGGGATCGAGTAGGGGCTCACCTTCGATGGGCCCTTGTTCAAGATCGTCTCTTTGGTCTTCTCGAGGGTCGCAAGCCCGCCCAGGCCGACGCCGATGAAGCAACCTGCTTCGTCGCGCTCTTCGTCCGTGAGCTCGAGGCCCGCATCCTGTGCAGCCATCGCGGCCGCCCCACACGCGAACTCGATGAACCGATCCATCTCTTTGAGCTTCTTTCGCTCGATGAATTTCGTCGGCTCCCAGTTCTTCACTTCGCACGCGAAGTGCACCGCATAGTCGGTGGCATCGAAGAGCGTGATCGGCGCTGCTCCGCTGCGACCTTCCACCAAAGACGCCCAGGTGGACGCCAAATCGAGACCGACAGGCGTCACCGCGCCCATCCCCGTGATGACGACACGTTCCATGTGTAAATCCGAGCTTGAGTTGGAATGATGACGACAGAGATCGCTGTATGAATCTGTGTCGCAGTGCGTGATTTCTAAGCGCAGAAAACACGAGAGGGGCGACCTATATCGTCGCCCCTCGTTCACTTCATCGCTTGACGTGCTTCTCGATGTAATCGATCGCGTCTTGCACCGTGAGGATCTTCTCGGTGTCTTCGTCCGGGATGTCGATCTTGAACGCCTCCTCGAAGGAGAGCACCAACTCGACCAGGCCGAGCGAGTCAGCGCCAAGGTCGTCGACGAAGGTCGCCTCCGGACGGATTTGCGACTCGTCTACGTCGAGCTGCTCCTTGATGATGCGCTTAACTTCGGCCGTGATGTCCTTCGTGTCCGCCATGTTCTTCCGAAACCTCCCAACTACGTAGGTGCCGCCCCTTAGCTGATTCGATCGGGTTACGCACGAAGAAGTTCGCGCGGAACCACAGGTCGATCACATGAGCATTCCGCCATTGACGCGCAGCACTGCGCCCGTGACGTACGACGCTTCATCCGAAAGCAAAAACGCGATGGGTGCACCGATCTCTCGCGGAGTTGCTCCACGACCGAGCGGGGTGTTTCCGACCATCGCTGCGCGTTGCTCGTTCGTGAGCTCACGCGTCATGTCGGTCTCAACGAGCCCTGGCGTAACCGCGTTGACCGTCACGTTTCGCGCTGCGTATTCGCGAGCAAGCGTTTTGGTCGCACCGAGCAGAGCAGCCTTCGACGCTGCGTAGGCGGTCTGCCCCGCGTTGCCCATCTCACCCACCACGCTCGATACGAAGACAACGCGGCCTTTTTTCGCGCGCATCATCACCTTGATCGACGCGCGAGCACACGCGAGAGCTCCCTTCAGATTCACCGAAAGCACGCGATCAAGAAGGTCATCCTTCATCGTCACGAGAAGGCCGTTTTCAGCCATTCCAGCGTTGGCTACCAACCCGTCGAGCCTGCCTTGTCGCTTGGCAAAATCGGTGATCGCCGCATCGACCGCCGGCGTGTTGGTCACATCGAAACCGATCGCTTCCGCCTTACCGCCGCGATCGATGATTCCCTTCACCACCTCGTCGGCTTGCGTTGCATTCGAGCCGTAGTGAACGCCTACCGCGGCCCCTTGCTCCGCGAGCAACTCAGCCGTCGCGCGACCGATTCCGCGCGACGCACCGGTGACGAGGAACACCTTGCCTGAGAGATCAAAAAGCATCTGAAAATCCGTTCGTTCTTTCGTTCGCAGAGCCCGTGCTGATTCAGGCTTTCGCTAGAGTTGCTGCTGCTTCGTCGATCGAGGCGATATCGGCGCAAGGCAACACAACGAGCCCTTTGGCGATTCGTCGAACGAGCCCTGCAAGCACCTTGCCCGGGCCCACCTCGAGCGCGTGCGTGACGCCGTTGTCGGCCATCCATCGCACGGTCTGCTCCCATCGCACGACACCGTCGATTTGCTTCAGCAAAAGACCCCGTACACGTGTCGGGTCTTGGTTCGGTACAGCGTCGAAATTGGCGACAACCGGGAAGCTCATCTCACCCACGACGACACGCTCGAGATGTGGCGCAAGCTCGTTCGCTGCGGGTCGCATCAGCGCGCAATGAAACGGCGCCGACACGTTGAGTGGGATCACTTTGCCTTTGCGTGCATCCGCGTCGTCACTCGCTCGCTTCACGGCTGCGGCTGCACCAGCGATCACGATCTGCGTTCCGTTGAAGTTCGCAGGTGACACGGGCTCGCCTTCGCGTGCGGCGGCTTCACACACCTCGACAACGACCTCGGGCGCCAGACCCATGATCGCTGCCATCGCGCCGTGTCCCGGTGGCACCGCTCGTTGCATCGCTTCGCCTCGAACGCGGACGAGCTTCACGGCGTCGTCTACCGTGAGCGCGCCTGCTGCGACGAGCGCGCTGTACTCACCCAGGCTGTGACCCGCTGCGCAGAACGGCGCCGGCAACTTCACGCGTTCGTTGAGCGCTGCCCAGATCGCGCTGCTCGTTGCGACGAGCGCGGGCTGTGTGTTCGCGGTGAGCACGAGTGAGGAATCGGGCCCCTCGAAGCACATCGTCGAGATCGACACGCCCAGCGCTGCGTCCGCACGCGCGTACACCTCGCGTGCGGCCGCCGATGCCTCAGCGACGTCTCGACCCATGCCCACGACTTGTGAGCCTTGCCCAGGAAACAACAACGCGAGCTTCATCGCTCAGGCCCTTCGTACCTTGAATAGCTTCTGACCGAACTCGACGGGCTTTCCGTTCTCGGCGAGGATCTCGATCACCGTGCCCGCGAAGTCAGCTTCGATCTCGTTCATCAACTTCATCGCTTCGACGATGCACAACGTCTGCCCCGGTTTGATCACCGAGCCCACGTCAGAGAACGGCGGCGCGTCGGGTGCGGGCGATCGATAGAACGTCCCCACGAACGGCGAGGTCACGTACGCGATGTCGGATTCGTCCGCAGTCGCTGCCGGGGCCGAGGGCGCTCCGCCTGCTGCAGGTGCAGCCGCGGGCATCGGTGCGACCACGTGTGCCGGGTGTGCAGCCGGAGCAGCGAAGGTTGTAATCTGCGGCTTACCTCGACCGATGTGCAGTCGAACCTTCTCGTCCTCATACTCGAACTCGGTGACCTCACTGCGCTCGAGAAGGCGAAGAAGCTGACGAAGCGACTTTCGATCGATCTGCATAGACGGGACAACACGTGGCTCTTTCGACATGAGAGGCGCGGATGCTACGCGCCGAACCCGTCATCCTCAAGGCGAGCTTCTCACGCACCGGTGCGTATTTGGATTCACATATAGATGCCGTGTCGCGCTTACGCGTCGGGTCGTTCGACCACACACCGAGAAACGCGCTCGAATGTGTTGACGCGCGCGGTCAGCGAGTCGTTGTGGTCACGCTATCGCTTCGAAATATTCTCGAAATAATCGAGAAGTCCGACCAACGCGAGCTCGTACGATTTCGCACCGAATCCAGCCACGCGACCCACGCATACTCGCGCAATCCATGATCGTCGACGGAACCCTTCGCGTGCATCGGGGTTCGACAGATGCACTTCGATCACGGGCAGTGAGCACGCTTTCGCCGCATCGAGCAACGCGATACTCGTGTGCGTGAAGGCACCAGGATTGATCATCACGCCATCGAATCCATCGAGCTTCGCCTCGCCCAACCACGTCACGAGATCGCCTTCGTGATTGGATTGACGAGCCTCGATAGAGCTTCCGCGATCGTGAGCGATCTGCGCGAGCTTCGCGTGAATTTCTTCGAGCGTTGTGCTGCCGTAGATCTCGGGCTCTCGCCGGCCGAGAAGCTGCAGATTCGGCCCCGAGAGCACGCGAATGCGAGGCATCAGAGCAACGAGAGAACTTTATGCGAGCTGGTGCGAAGCAGGTAGCGAGCCTTGCCCACGTTGCCCGTCGGCCCAAGTGCCACGGCCATGAAGTAGTCTTGGTTCACGACACGGATCACCGTGGTGATCTTGTCGGCCATGATCGCTACCTCGCTCGCGCCGCCCGCCTCGAGCGACTCGGCCGCGCGCTGAATCGATTTCACGACCACGCTGAACTCAGCTCCCACACGCTCCATCATCTCGAGCGAGGCGTCGTCCTTCGTGTACGTGTCGACGGCGCAACCTTGAAAATCCATGACCAACCCGGCCATCGCGCCTTCGGTGCCATCGACAACCGTCTGCAGGATTTCTTTGAACATGCGCTCTACGGTACCGACTTCCTTTGAAGTTGGGAAGAAACGCGTGCGAAGTGTCTGCTTGACGCGCCGAAGCCTCAGGGTCTAACTTCCCCGGCCGGTTCCGTGACCCATGCGAGCTAGAGCCGGCGATCCGCCCCGCACGATGGCGCAAAAAATACTGGCCGGTAGAGCGGTTGAATCCGCCGCTGGTCAGGGCAGTAGCGCCATCGCAGAAACCCTCGTGGTGAAAGTCGATCAGGTTGTCCTGGCCGCTAGACCGGCTGGCGTGATCGACGAAGCGACGTCGCTCGGTATGCGCGCGTCCAGCGTCGAAACGGCGGTCGCATACGATGGCGTATGTGTTTCGTCAGGCGCTGGCACAACGCCGCTTAGCGAAGCGCGATTGCTCCAACTCGCGTCGCTCGGGTTTCAGGTCGCCCGCTCGGGTTTGGGGTTTGCCCCCAGCGTGCATCTCGAGCGTTTTGGTGCGCCTGCTCGACTCGCAGTTACCGATGACCCGCGGCTCGCGATGCTCGGTGGGGTGGGGATGCTCGTTGTCCCGGTGTCTCCGCATCAACTCGCGCAAGCGCTTGTTCGTGGAGTGGTCGAGCTGAGTGCGCCCCGGGTCGTTCAGGTATTGCTCTCTGGTCGTCTTAGCGCGTTCGTTGCGGCGCGTGACGTGGGGCTCGAGCTGATGCGTCGTGGGCTCGAAGAGATCGTTCGCAAGATCGATGCGCAACACGGTGCTCCCGTGGTGCTCGAATTTGCGGGCAGCGGCGCGCGGTTGTTGAACGTACACGAGCGTTCTCAAATCGCTGCCATCGCGCCTCTTGTTGGTGCTCAGGCCGCGCTCTTCGTCAGCGACGAAAAGACCGAGACCTTCCTTCGCGATCAGCGCCGCAGCAAAGCTCATCGCGCGTTGTTCGCAGATCAGGGCTCGCCCTCCGATCACGTGATGTCGCTCGACTTGGCGACGGTTGACCCGTTGCTTCTCGACACGGACGGCTCGGTGAAGCTCATTCGCGATCTTGCAGGGCGTCCCGTGCATCAGGCGGTGCTCGGCGGCGATGGTGGTGCAAGCCTTCGCGATCTGCTCGTCGCAGCGGGGTTGCTCAAGTCGAAGCGCGTGCCCCCGACGCTCGACTTCATGATCGCGCCAGCATCTCGCCAATCTCTCGAGGTGCTCGCTCAATCGAGTGCGCTCGCCGATTTGATCGCCACGGGCGCACGCATCATCGAGCCCGATCGTCGCTTCTTGTCAGGTGACTTGTACCCACCCGGCGAAGGGCGACTCTCGCTTCGTACCTGCGATCCTACGCCTCACGCGCCGTTCGTGGTTGCGTCCACTGAGACGGTGAGCTTGGCGGTTGCGACCGGAGAAATCGGAGACCCTCGTTCGTTCACACGACCGGTGCGCGTCACGGTTCCGCGTGTGCTGCCCACGGACGACGTGTTGATCCTCAAAGAGTCACGTCGTGTAGCCGCAGCATCGGTCGAGATCGTTGCGACTCCTTGGCCAAAGCCCGTGCGCTGGGCGGCCCCGTTGTCTCTGCGTCTTAGCCCGTTGCGCTCGTGTGGTGACTCGTTCGTGGTGGCTCGCGATCTTCGGCAGCTCTCGGCGCTGTTCGAGGCGGTTGTGCTCGGTACAGCGTTGCCGCGAGTGGTGACAGCACATGCTCCATCGACGCTTGCGGGCGCGCTCGCGGGCATGGTGTGGTGGTCTTGCTCGTCGACGCCGATGGGCTCGCTGCGTTTGCTGACCTCGCATCTGGTGCCGATGTGGTGTTCCCGTCGCTCGACACGTTGTCGGGCGAAGCGTCGGTCGATCGTGGCGGGTCGTCGTGTTCCCACGCGCTGGCTTGCCTCCGACAGCGAACGAGCGAAGTTCGTGGTGGTCTCCGACTCGAGTGGGGCGGCTCCTGATGCCGCGTCTTCTTCGGCCGTTCCAGCGGCTGCGGCGAAGGCACCCAAAGCGGTTCGTAAGAAGTCTTCCGCTTCCTGAGCCATTCGCCGTGGTTGTGTTAGACCCCCGCCGGTGTCTTCGTGGGTCACACATCCGTTCGCTCTTCGCGCTCGTGTCATCGGCGTTGCTGCCGTTGTCGCGATTGCGGCAAGAGCTTGCGAGCCAGCCCCGCCAGCGCCGACCGTCGAAGGTGTTGCGACGATGTTGGGTCAGTCGGTTGGTGGAGTGGTTCGCGCAGGTGAATTTCGCTGGGAGGCGAGTGATGGCGTGCTCGTCGATAACCTTCTTGGGCGGCGTGTGTTGTTCCTCGCCTCTGCCTCGGAAGGGCAATCGCGTGACCTGTATCGCGCTCGTGTTCGGGTGTCGTTCGAAGGTCGACCCATCGGTGTTGTCGGCCCGATTTTTAATCTCACGTCGACCCCCCTCGGCGACGATGCAGGGCTCACGGGTGATGGCCCCACCATCGGTCGATATGCTGCTTTCGCCTCGCGCAGTTACGGCACGGTTACATCGATCACGTTGCTCGACACCGCGGGCGATGGTGGCGTGGTAGGCGCCCAGAACGCTTTCGAAACGTTCCTGGGCCATCTCACGAATCTTCAAGAGACAGGTTCATGGGAAGGCATCGGTCGCGCCGAGCTGAGCTTCATGCCGTCGCCCGCATCGGTGGCGTTTCAGTTCGAGCCCGGTGCGCTCGTGGTGTCTCCGTCAGGCTCGCAAGCTCAGCGTATTCCGGTCGAAGGGTCGGGTGATAGCGAGCTCGGGATCATCTCGATCCATCGTTTGCCGCACCTACGAAAGAACGCGGTGTTGTGGGCCGTCGACAGTGTTCGCGCGGTGGTCGGCCCAGGGCCGATCGCATGGATGGAGGACACGTTTTTCGGAGCGCGCGACAAGGTTCGACAGACCACGCACGCAGCGTTTGGTGAAGCGAACACAGCGGTCGTTGCGGCCTCTGCTGATGCGCCTCCGCCGTCGCCACCGCTCGACGCGTCTGCGGCAGGTGAAGATGGTGGGTATTGGCCGCCGTCGCGCTTGCCAAGCATCTGGAAGAACCCGGATCAGAGCGAGGGCACCTGGGAACCGGTGACCTATCCGTTCCTCAAGAAATTGCCTGGCGCGACGTCGCAAGTACCTGCGTATTTTTATCGCACGTACATCAAGGCAGACGCGCAACGCCCGTACGCCAAGGTGCTCGTGGTGGCGATGGATACTCGCCAGCTCGAGGTGAACATGGAGGGCGGCGTCGAAGATCCGAAGCCACTCACCGGTGGGCGTGGGCTCGGGCGAATTCCGCGTGAGCCCGAGATCCTTTCACGCGTGGTTGGCGCGTTCAACGGCGCGTTCAAGACCACGCATGGTGCGTACGGCATGATGGCGAACAAGCGCCTCTTGCTGCCTCCGAAACAAGAAGCTGCGACGGTGGTGGTCACCGAAGACCACAAGGTCGGCATGGGCTCGTGGCGACGGTCCGAGGACGACATCCCGAAAGAGATCGTGTCGTTCCGACAGAACCTTGATCCGCTCGTCGAAGACGGAATGTTCAACCCACGCAATCGAACGCAGTGGGGCTTTCAGCTCGCGGGCACCAGCGTGATGACCGAGCGCTCGGGTATCTGCGTCACCAAAGCTGGCCACTTCTTTTATCTCTGGGGCGACGATGTCTCGGGCTCAACGCTCGGCAAAGCGATGGTTCAAGCCGGTTGTCAGTACGGCATGCACCTCGACATGAATCCGAAGCACACCGGCTTCGTGTTCACCGACATTCGCGACGTACACAAGAAGCAGTACGACGCGAAGCTGCTCAGCGACGGGATGGAGATCCAACCCGAGCGCTACATCGAGTGGTCACCGAAAGACTTCTTCTACGTGATGCTTCGCGAGGCCGCGGTGGCGCGCCCGTCGAGCAAGCTTAAGTGGACAGTCGACAAAGGCGCACAGCCCGCCCCTGTGTGGCTTCCGGGGGTTTTCGAATCGTCGTTCACGCACGATGGCGTGGGCGTACAGCTCATCGCGTTTGAGCCTGAGCGTGCACTCTTCCGTGTGAAACCCGCTCGGTCAGATGGCGTCGAAGGCTCGCTCGATCTCGACGCTGAGGATGCAAAGAAAGTGCTGCTCGCTGTTGGTGTTGGCTCAGCTCGCGGTGGTCGCGGGTTGGGCTTTCGACTCGACGGAAAACAGCTCGTACCCTTCCGTGGGCAGAGCGGATATCTCTGGGCGGACGAAACCGGTGCACTCAAAATTACCGAAGCTCAACCGCCCGCGAATGCACCCGTTGCTGTCGAGCTTCCGCTGGTGGTGACCGCGAGCAAGGTCACGTTGTCGGCCGATGAGCGAGGCGCATCTCGCCCCCGAGCTGCGGCGTGTATGACAAGCGACGGTAGGGTGATCATCGCGTCGTCGAGCTCGGAGAGTGATCGTGCGAATGCGACCGCGTTGATTGAAGCAGGTTGTACGTCGGCGGCGGCGCTCGACCGTGGTTCTCATCAAGACGGCTTCGTTCAGCGAGCCGGTGTTGGTGGAGGCCAAGTGGCTCGTGGTGAGCAGACAACCTTGTACGCGATCGCCACGCCGATGCGTCCGCGAGGGTTCATATGGAAGTGATCATTCGCGACGCGATCGATGCTGACAGCGAAGGCATCTTGGCTGTTTTGAAGGCGGTGTTCGCCGAGTACGAAGGCTGCGTGTACGAGCCGTCCGAGATGCCTGAGCTTGAGCGACCTGCGACCTCGTTTGCCGAGATGCATGGCAGGCTTTGGGTGGTCGAGCTCGATGGATCGATCTCGGGTTGCATTGGGATGGCCGAAGATCACGACGACCCATCACTCGTCGAGCTGAAGAAGCTCTACTTGTTGTCGTCACTCCGCGGGCGTGGTCTCGGCCGTCGTCTAATCGAGCTTGTCGAGCAAGAGACACGAGCACGAGGGCTGTGTCGGATTCATCTGTGGTCCGACACGCGTTTCACGACGGCGCACGGCGTGTACGAGCGGTGCGGCTACACGAAGCTCGCCGAAACGCGCGAGCTACACGACCTCAGTTTCACCGTCGAATATCACTTCGAAAAAACACTTACGCCGTGAGCTCAACGCGTCTCGAGGATGGCTCGGCCACCGATCGCATCGCGCGCGAAATCGAGCACCGCGGCTGACGGTGGAGACCACACTCCCGCGTCGCTCACCTCGTACAGATTGAACCCCGCGGCCTTGTGATCGAGCTCGTCGACGAGCGATGCTGAGGTTGCTCCGATGCTCTCGAGAATGGCGGCTCCGGTCACGAATCGTCGCAGTACGCGTTCGTGCAAGTGACCGTGAAGCACCACGGCGTGAGGTACGCGCGAGATCACCTCGCGCAACTCAGGAGCGTCGTACAGCCCGTTCGTTACCGTTCGCACGAGCTTGCCGTTGTACGGCGGGTGATGGAGCAAAATCACGGGCAACCGCGAACGCACCTGGGGCAGTGACAAGATTCGATCGAGCGCTTCGAGCTGGGCCTTTCCGATGTTGCCTGATGCAATCAACACGGGGCGAGGTAGCGCGCTCGCCAGACCGATCAGTGCGACGGGCCCGCGCAGATGAACATACGGGAACGGCCCTGCAGCGTGGTCTGTCGAACACGAGGGTAGGTCACTCGTGAGATACGGCTCGAAGGTCTTGTAAAACCGTTTCGAGCGGGCGCTACCGGCCGTGTACATATCGTGATTGCCCGGAACGATGCTCACCTTCTCGGGCGTGAGCTCGAAGGCATCGAGGTAGCGACGGGCAGCGGCAAACTCACGTTCGAGCGCAAGGTTCGTGAAGTCTCCGGTGATCACCACATGCTCGATGCCGTGCCGATCCGTGTCATCCGCAAGTCGCTTCGCTACATCGGGCTTGTGCACGGCGTGTCGGCGAAAACGCAGATTCACCAGACCCGTGAGCCGCTTGTTCAAGTAGCGATGTGCGGGCACGGGGCCTTCGCCCATGAGGTGGAGATCCGAGAAGTGCGCGATCCGCATCTGCGCTCTTTGACGTATCGCGTCGTAAACCGCCACAACAACGGTTGACCCGATCACGATGCTCCCTTACATCCCGGGCGCCGAAGCGGCGAAGGGCCGAGCGGCATCGCATCGGTGCACCCATGACACAGCTCGATTCCTCCTCAGACCGAAACGTTCGTCCGATGCCCAACCTCTCGAGCCGCGTGGGGCACGAGAGCGATCACGCCGAGGCGACGCGAGAGATGTTCGACCGTGTGGCGGCTCGATACGACTTGTTGAACACGCTGATGTCGGCGGGCGTTGACGTGTGGTGGCGAAACGTCGCCGTCAAGCAGCTCGCTCATGTGCCTGACGGGCCACTGCTCGATCTGTGCGCAGGCACTCGATGTTCCCGGTGACGCTTGAAAAGAGCTTCCCTGAGCGAGATGTGACGGCGGTCGATTTCTCGTCTGCGATGCTCGAAGCGGGGAAGAAGCGTGGCATCACGAAGCGCACCACCACGGTGGTGGGTGATGCGATGAACCTCCCTCTTCCCGATGCGACCTTCGCGGGCGCGCTCTGTTCGTTCGGTGTGCGAAACATTGCGGATCAAGGCAAGGCGCTGCGTGAGCTACGTCGTGTGTTGAAGCCCGGTGGCATCGCGGTGGTGCTTGAGCTCTTCCGACCCGAAACTTCATTTACGAAGCTATTTCACGGTCTCTACGCGAATGTGGTGATCCCGAACATGGGTCGTTTGGTCGCAGGAGATCGCTCGTCGTACGAGTATCTCGCGAAGTCGATGCGTGGGTTCATGTCGCGGCCCGAGTACGAGCGTGAGATGGGTCTCGCCGGTTTCGTGTGCGTGCGGGGCACCAACTTGATGGGTGGCGTAGCCGCGATCGTTCGAGGAGAAACCCTCGGTGAGCCGAGCACGAGCTCGTAAGATCGTCGTGGGCATCACCGGCGCGTCCGTGCGCCATACGCTCGTCGATTGCTCGAAATTTTGGCTCCGTTCGCAACGTCTGGCGATGTCGAGCTCGGTATCGTTTTGTCATCGACAGCGCCCCAAGTGTGGGCCCTCGAGGTGGGTGGTCGCATCGACGATCTTGGTATCAAGGTCTGGTCCGGTCGCGATTATCGCGCGCCCTTCGCGAGTGGCAGCGCGGGTTGGGATGCGATGGTGATCATCCCATGTTCGATGGGCACATTGGGGCGGGTGGCTCACGGGATGAGCGAGTCGCTTCTCACGCGCGCTGCCGACGCGGATGATCGTGAAAGCCGCTGAAGCTGATCTTCGCGCCCGGAGACGCCGCTCTCGGTGATTCACCTCGAAAATATGCGCCACGCTTGCGAAGGCAGGGGCCTTGTGTTGCCTGCGATGCCTTCGTTTTACGGGAAGCGAGAAACCGTCAACGACATGGTCGATACCGTCGTTGCGCGTGCTCGATCACCTCGGTTTCGATTCGTCACTGATTCATCGTTGGGGCTCGAATGACTCGAGCTCGAAGGACCTCGTCGACCCCATGACTCTTGCTCAAGCTGCCATTGAACGTGCAGGCTTGCTGATCTCGTCGCTCGTCGCATCGCTGGTAACGACGTGGCGTTCACCGACTCCGGCGCTTGCTCGTGAGGCTGATCTGCCTGCTCTCGGCGCTGCAGCCGATGAAAGCCTGCGTAGCGCAAGTCGGCGATGAGGTTCGGGTGCACTCCGTGTCGCCTGCCGAGTCGTCGATGATGATCGTGCTGCGTCGTCAACGTTGCCGGGGCTGAGCGCGAGAACGCCACGACGCTACTTCGCTTCATCGCGCTTACTCGTTTGTCGGCGCCGTCGGGCGCGCGCATCTGCCTCGACTTCGGTGACTTCGGCGTCGAGATCGCACAGGTAGCGTTGTCGTTTGGCGTGACGGATCTCGTGGGTCCGCTCAAGGGTTCAAAATCGCTGCCGACGGTGGGGGCGTCGATGAGCTCACTCGTCAAACGTCACGAGATGGCGGGCTACATCACTCGAGCAAAGCGAACGCCCGTGTTCATCGACGCCTGAGAATCACGGGGCCGATCGTTCCACCTGCGAAGGCCACGCCCTTCGCCGGTGAAAACACGGTCTGAAGCACTCCTGTGACGCCCGTCGCGAGTGGCTTCCACGACGAGCCGTCCCACACCAACGACCAGCCATCGACGCCGACTGCGTACACCTCGTCTGATGACCGCGGGAACACATCCCACAGCATAGGTGTGCCCGCCGGCACGGGCACATCACGGATGCTGGTTCCATCGAAGCGACCGATGGCTCCCTGACTGTCTTTCGAAGAGCCGCGCCATCCTGCGAACCAAACGTCGTTAGGCGCGAGGCCGCGGGCGTGTTCGTATGAGCTGAGCGGCGTGGCGAAGGTCGACCAGGTTCCGTTCGCGTAGTGCAGCAGAGAGAGCGGCGACCACACATCCGCGGGTGAGCTTCCCCACAAGGTTTGTATCGTGCGGCCCGTGATCGTTGGCACAGAGACGAACGTCCACGACTTGCCGTCGAAGCGGTGATAGCCCGCTCGCGAATCAGCTACCCAGACCTCGTTCTCCCACGCGGTGACTGCGAGCAGATCGAAGTACCCTTTCACTGATGGGCTCGTGCTCACTCGCGCTGATTCGATCTGCTCGCCCTTCCAGGCTTTGCCGTCGTAGTGAGCGACGTGACCGTTCACGCCAGCGGCCCAGATATTCGTCGGAGACACGTAACTCATCGAGGTGAGTGCAGTGCCAACCCCCTTGAGTTCGGGCGGCGTCATCTCGGACCACGCTTTCCCGTCGAAGTGAAAAATACCCCAGCCCACGGCCCACATGTCATTCGCACTGGGCCCGGCGATACCGGCGATGCGAATCGTGTCAGGCGCGCCCGGAAGCGGGTCTGCAATCCACTCGACAGGGCCTGGTGGGGGCGGCGCACTCTTGCGTCGATTGCAGCCGAACAGCATCAGCGACGATGCTGCCAACGCCACGCCTACGGTGGCGACACGTGAGCGCATCAACGCTCTCCTGCGGCGGTGAGACCCGCTTTACGAGCGAGCGTACCGATCTCTGCAACGAGACGAGGCACATCGCTGTACGCGATCCTCACTACGCGAGCGCGCGGATAACGCTCGAGTGTGTAAGGCGCATCGTCGCCAGATCCGAGTCGCTCAGTGAGAAGTGTTTCGAACGAGGTGAAGTCAGCGTCCGCAAGCGCGTGGTGCGAGCCCGTGTTGCAGATCGCATCGAAGACATCATCGAACGTGATGCCGGCCTTCTTTCGAGCGGCGTGCGAGCTCAGCTCGTCGCGCCACGCGAACACCGCGAGGTTGTATCCCACACGACGAGCCTACCCAATTCATGCACGTCGAGAGAAGAGGCTCACTGTCGATCAAAGAATCGACGCATGGTGGTTGAGGTGATCTTCGAGGAATGACGCGACGAAGTAGTAGCTGTGGTCGAACCCTCGCTGCATCCGCAGGTCGAGGTCGACCCTGCCTTTGGCGCACGCTTCGCGGAGTTTCTCGGGCTGCAACAGCTCGTCGAGAAAGCCGTCGTTGGTGCCTTGATCTACGAGGATCTTACCGGCGTAACCTTTCTCACACAGCAGCGCAGCGTCGTAGTCAGCCCACGTTGAGCGATCGATTCCGAGATATCGCTCGAGCGCAAACTCACCTTTGCTCGTCGTCGAGAGAGACGAGATCGGAGCAAGCGCTGAGACCGACTTGAACACATCGGGGCGACGAAGCGCGCTGATCAACGCTCCGTGCCCGCCCATCGAGTGCCCCATGATCCCATGGCGTCCAAGGTCGACGCTGAAACCCTTTCCCACAGCTTGGGGTAGCTCCTCCGTGATGTAGCTAAACATCCGGTAGTGCGCTGACCAAGGTGATTCGGTCGCATCGACGTAGTAACTCGCGCCGATTCCGAAATCCCACCGATCGCGGTCACCGGGAAGCTCGACGCGTGGGCTCGTGTCCGGAATGATCAGTGCCAACCCAAGTCTCGAAGCGATGCGTTGGGCCCCGGATTTGATCGTGAAATTTTCCCACGTGCACGTGAGCCCCGAGAGCCACGTCACGACGGGCACAGGACGCTGTCGCGCGACATCAGGCAGGTAGATCGCAACCTCCATATCGGCGTTGCATACCGCCGAGTGGTGTCGATAAATGCCTTGGGTTCCTTCGAAGCAGCGGTGCTCTCGGAGTGGCTCGAACGACATGAATTCGCCTCGTGTCTGATGGAAAACGACTCACGATGACGAGGGCAGCTCTCGGCTCTCGTCACCTCGTGAGCGGGGTGAGATCAGAAGGTGATCACCGTTCGGATCGACTTTCCTTCGTGCATCAGATCGAGCGACTCGTTGATGCGATCGAGCGGCAACGTGTGCGTGATCATCTCGTCGATCCGGATCTTGCCGTCCATGTACCAGTCGACGATCTTCGGGACATCGGTGCGTCCTCGTGCGCCGCCGAAGGCCGAGCCCTTCCAGACCCTGCCGGTGACGAGCTGGAAGGGTCGCGTCGAGATCTCTTGTCCCGCGCCTGCGACGCCGATGATCACCGAGGTGCCCCAACCCTTGTGACAGCACTCGAGCGCTTGACGCATCACCTTGGTGTTGCCGATGCACTCGAACGAGTAATCCGCACCGCCGCCGGTGAGGTTGACGAGATACGGCACGAGCTCATCGCCGACCTCGGTGGGGTTCACGAAGTGAGTCATCCCGAATTTCTCGGCGAGCTCGCGGCGTCCAGGGTTGAGATCCACGCCGATGATCTTCGAGGCGCCGACCATCTTCGCGCCCTGCACGACATTGAGCCCGATACCGCCGAGACCAAAGACGACGACGGTGGAGCCCGGTTCGACTTTCGCTGTCCAGATGACGGCCCCGATCCCCGTGGTGACGCCGCAACCGATGTAGCAAATCTTGTCGAACGGAGCGTCTTTGCGCACCTTCGCGACCGCGATCTCAGGCAGCACGGTGAAGTTAGAGAAGGTCGACGTGCCCATGTAGTGGAGCACCTTCTCTTTGCCGATCGAAAAGCGGCTCGTGCCATCAGGCATCAAGCCCTTGCCCTGTGTTGCGCGAATCGCCTGGCAGAGGTTCGTCTTCGGATGAAGACAGTAGTCGCAGTGACGACACTCGGGCGTGTAGAGCGGAATCACATGATCGCCCGGCGCGACCGACGTCACGCCAGCGCCCACCTCGACGACGACCCCCGCCCCTTCGTGGCCCAAAATCGCCGGAAACAGCCCCTCCGGATCGTCGCCAGACAGAGTGAACGCATCGGTGTGGCAAACCCCCGTCGCTTTGATTTCGACGAGCACCTCGCCAGCGCGTGGCCCTTCGAGGTGAACGGTTTCGACGGACAGCGGTGCACCAGCTTTGTGAGCGACAGCAGCGCGTACTTCCATGAGACCTCCGAGTAAGTGGGGCGGCGAGTATTGCACCCAAACTCTAACTTGCGCGTGTCTTCGTCGGAGATGGGTTATCGAGAGGTGTACAAATGCAAAACCCCGCTTCAAAAGAAGCAGGGTTTCACCGCTACGACCGTGCTTTGAATAACGCCGTCGCGAGCTTTGCAACTGCCTGGAACGCCGACGGATCGACGATGGCGATTTATGAGGATCTGCGATCAAGGCCGACTGAAGCTCTTCTTCAGGCCCGCGATGAGACGCGAGCGGTCGTGCCGTTGGTGCGAGCACCTGCGTTGATGCGGTGATCCAGAGCTGGCGGAAGTCACGCTTACGGAGCTTGCGCCCGATGTATGCGTACCATGCGTTGCGAATCACCTCGACGGCAGCGCCGAATCTGGCTACGCGCGCTGTAGAAACCTCAGCGTGCTTGAGAATGCGGTTACGACGACGGCGAGCTTTAAAACCACGTTTGGCGCGGGGCATGTTTCGTCCTCGGTGGCTCAGCCGGGATACGATCTTTGACGCGCTTTTCGGTTGCTGCGTCGACCATGTCGTTGTTGCGCAGGCGGCGGAGGCGCTTGCGGTTCTTGTTGCTCAGGCAGTGGTTGCCGCCGCACTTCGAGCGACGAACCCGGCCTGAAATGCTGAACCGCTTCTTCGCGGCGCGGTTCGACTTCATTTTGGGCATGGGATCCTCCGGACAACGCTCAGGCCGCACGATCACGTCGTGCTGTTAGCGCCCGGGAGAAGCGGAGCGCCGTTTGTGCGACGGGGGTCAAGGTCGGGCGACCTGTTGCCCGCTTCAATAGGCGAAATAGGCGCTTTCCGAGTCGTGTCGGGTGGGCCCTTTGATGGTCAACATCGGGAACGATCTCCTGGAATACGCCTGGGCCCCGTACATCGCGGATTTTCAACCGTCGCCTCCACATGACGACCTCACACAACCCGAAGGCGAAGCATCGACGAGGTCACCTCGGTGCGGGCTCTTTCGTCAAATAATGAGCGCCGCCTCAACCTCAGCTGGCCTGCTCGCTTGCGCAACTGCACCTGCGCACCTGACGGGGATGCGCTGGTGCTGGCGACGACTTGTCTGCCGCGGTGACCGTGCGCCGCTCAGCGTTGCTTTCAGCCGTCGCGCGTGTGGTCGAGGACGTCGTGGTGGTCGTGGTTGTCGCGGTGTTGCACCGCCGCCCGCACCTTGAACCCAAGCTGAAACGCCTGCGGAACGCGCTCGCACCACGACGCCACCCACGAGCTCGAGACCCGTGTCGGTGGCTCGTGACAACGGCGGTAAATGGCCCATTCGATGGCCCGTTGAGCGAACGAGTGTCCATCGACCGCGAAGTAATGAGTGGGGTCGGCTCCTCCGGCCACTTTGATCTCGACGGCTTCGACGTGACCGTTGGCTTGCGCCTCCATCCGCCATCCGACGAGCTGATGGCCTCGATCGGGTCTTCTCCAGCAGCGATCGTGATCTTCGATTAAGTGCTTTCCGGAACTGCTGCAAGGTCAGCTTCGCGACCATGCCTTTGTGAACTTCATCTGGGGCCGTCGTACACGCGTGGCGCGTTCATGACGGAAACCAATACGCAAGCGGAGGTCGTCGGTAAGACCCAGCGCGCCGTGCACTTGAATCGCGCGGTCGAGCACTCGTTGTAGTGTGTTGGCGACGTAGAACTGATGATCGATCTCCTCGCGTGCGCCAGGCGAGCCCCTCTCGTCGACGGCTTGTGCAGCATCGAGCACCAGCATGCGCGAGGCGTTGATCTCAGCGCGACTCTCCGCGATCCATTCTTGAACGGTTTTGTCGTGTGCCGAGTGGTTTTCCCGGTGCGATCTCTCGCTTTACCGCACGCTCACAATATCAGCTCGAACGCTCGATGTCCAGCGCATACAGTGGTGAATGACCCGGACCGTACTCTTGCGCGAGCACGAACTCGCGCTCACCACCGATGCGGTTCGTCACCGGCACTCGACAGTTTTCGAACATCACCTCGGCGTGGCTCGCGTAGTCGCTTCCCGCTTCGCCCATGACCGGGATGTTTCGCACGATGCGAAACCCGGGCGTGCTCGTCGGCACGATGGCTCGCGCAAGTACGGGCTCGGTGCCGACGGATGCGTGATCACCATCGCGATCGCAAAGGCAGCACCGTCTGCCGACGAGGTGAACCACTTGTGTCCGTTGACGACATAGTGGTCTCCGTCGAGCGCTGCAGTCGCGCTATCACGGGGTTCGAGCTGGTGTGCTCGGGCTCGGTCAGCAGTAAAGCAGCTTCGAATCTCGCCGCGCGTGAGCGGCCCGAGCCATTGCTTTTTTTGCTCTTCTGAGCCGGCTTTTAAAGTACCCATATTGCCGATGTCAGGAGCCTGGCAGTTGAACACGTAATGCCCCAACGGCGATCGACCCAGCACTTCGCTGAGGTGTGCGAAGTAGAGAAGGGACATCCCCATGCCGCCGTACGACGTTGGCATCGGAGGCGCCCACAACCCTTGATCTCGCACCTTGGCGCGCAGCGCTCCCAGCGCAGGCACCATCTCTCGAAAGGGTCGCGCGAGCATCTCTTTCTCGAGCGGAATCACGTCTTGGTCGATGATCTTTCGAGCCTTCTCGACGATCGGAGCAACACTCGGCGGCAGTTTCATCGCATCACCCTCCTACTCGAACGCATATCTTTCCGAAGTGAGTTCCACTGGCCATATGCTCGAACGCTGCGCGTGCGTCTTCGAGCTGAAATACCCGATCGATCACAGGCTTGATCTTGGCCAAAGCGAACGCGCGATTCATCGCTTCGAAGCTCTCTCGGTGGCCGACGAATACACCCTGCAACCTCAGGTTCTGCATCAACACCGGCACCACGCTCAGCTCAGTCGATGCGCCGGCGAGCACGCCGATGATGCTGATCGTTCCGCCCACTTTCACCGCCTTCAGTGACTTCGTGAGCGTGCCTGCTCCGCCCACCTCGACGATGTGATCAACGCCGTCGCCCGTGAGGTCTCGAGCGCGTTTTTCCCAGTCCGGATTTGTCTTGTAGTTGATCGTTGCGTCTGCTCCGAGCGCGGTGGCTCGCTCGAGCTTCTCGTCACTGCTCGACGTCACAATCACTCGTGCCCCGACAAGCTTCGCGATCTGCAGCGCAAAGATCGAGACCCCGCCTGTTCCCTGAACAAGCACCGTTTGGCCCGCGACGAGTTGTCCCTGTGTGATGAGCGCGCTCCATGCCGTCAACGCCGCGCACGGCAAGGTGGCGCCCTCGTCGTCGGACAAATACTCCGGGACACGCACCACGCCCTCGGCGTCGAGCAGCGCAAGCTCGGTGAGCATTCCATCGCGTGGGCTGCCGAGCGTCGTCGAGAACTTTGCTTTCGATGGAGCTCCAGAAAGCCAACCTTGTGCGAACAAGCTCGCCACGCGATCGCCGACGTTGACTCTCGTCACGCCTTCACCCACGGCCTCGATCGTTCCGACGCCATCGGACAACGGAATCAACGGCAAGGGTTGGCGCGGATTGTACGTGCCTCGCACCATCATCAAATCGCGAGCATTCAGCGAGGTCGAGCGAACGCGGACTACGACTTGCCCGGGCCCGGGTGTTGGGTCGGGTCGATCGTGCAAACGAAGATGCTCCAGCCCGAAGGCGCCCTCGATGGCGATGGCTCTCATATCGTTCTCCGTGACAGCGGTTGCGACGGCATAGTCCGGGAGCCGAGCGAGATCCACGAGCAAGCGTGGGCCACTCGCGTGCTACATCGCGCAACGACATGCTCCGAAAGCGCTACCTCTTCGTTTGCCAAAACCGACGTCCCGACGACGCTCCGCGAGGCTCTTGTGCAGCTCGAGGGTCGGAGGCAGTTCACGCTGCGCTCAAGTCAGGGCTCAACGCTCGCGGTCTTGCGCGGCTCGAAGCGCGCGCATGTTTGTCGAGCTGCCTCGATGTCTGCTTGTCGGGCGTCACCATCTTGGTCGAGCCCGATCACGTGTTTCTCGGCCGGGTGACCGAGGCCGACGTTCCCGCGATTCTCGATGGCCTCGAGAGCGGGGTGTTTCCGCCCTCGTTGGTGCTGTCGAAAGAAGAGATCGATCGCGGCTGATCCGCTGGTTACTCGGGCCTGCCGCTCAGTTCGCGGCGCCTGGTGTTCGCGTGGTCGCGATCACGAAGTCGGCCGAGTTGTTGTTCGTGTCGGTTCCGTTCGGCGTGCGTGCAGCCGATTGGCTCGCGGGAATATTCGCGGTCGGAGTGCCTTCGGCGAGCGGGTTCGTGGACGTTGCTGTGGACCACGCTATCGAGTCTTCCTTGGTCGTTCCACCTGACTGGAACAACCCGACTGCGCCTCCGGTGGCGCTCATTCCGTTCGTGAGCGCGCCCTGTTTCGTACCGGTAAAGCCACTGCCGCCAATCACGAAATAACCGCCCGGTGCGATCGAATCGGACGCACCGCCCGTCCAGTAGGTTGCCGGTGCGCTTCCACCTGCCGAGCTGTACTTCAACACCCAACCCGACAACGAAACCGTCGTCGAGCACGTCGGCGGATAGTAGATCTCGACGAACTCATCGCTCGCGCTCGAGCCTGCGGTTACACTTCGTTGATGACGAGGTGAGGCGCACGACGAGCCACCGACACACGTCGCGGTGTTCGATCACAAGTCTTGCCGGTCGTGTCGATCAAAGCGTTGCAATACACGTCGAGCGCGTTGTCGCAGTCTGATCGTACACACCGCAATCACAGTCACAGCCGTCGCCTGCCGCGTAGTAACTCGCGTTGTAGCTCCATCCTGACGGAACACCACCCGTTCCGCCTGTTCCGCCTTTCGCACCGCCTGCTCCGCTCGTTCCACTTGCGCCGCCAGTACCGCCGAACCCGAGGTGCCAGCGCTTCCCGAAGTACCCGCGGTGCCCGGGACAACGTTCCCGAGGTTCCGCCCGACCCCGCTGAGCCAGCGCTTCCTGCGGACCCACCCGTTCCACTGCTTGCACAGTGACCAGCAATCGCCGCCTGCATCGACGGCCGCTAGCGTCTCGTACTCCGCCGAAGGATCGAACACGTCACAGCCGTTCGCGTCACCGGTGGCGATCGAGCACAAGCGCCGAATCGCTTGCCCCTTCGTGCTCACGCCGTTCGCCGTCCATGCGGTGCCAGGGTCGACTCCGATCTGGCCAATCACGTCTTGGATGGTGCCATTGCACTCAAGTGCGACGGCGTCATTGCCGTTGAAGGTAAGTGAGCCGCTCGTCACCGAACAGCTCGCGGCGAAGGTCGATTGGTTGTTACAAATCGACTTGGTTCCACCGGGTGCGATCGCAGTAACGCCGGCGAGCGAAACGGTAGACGTCGCTGTGGTCGCGCCGTTTGCGTAGAGCTTCACACTGCAAGCCGACAAAGACGCGCTCGCTGTGCCCGCGTTGTAGAGCGTCACGGCTTTGTCGTTGCCAGTGCCAAGGACGTACTCGCCGAAAAACACCGACGCCGCGACGCCCGAACAGCTCGTTGAGCCAGCGGTCCCCGAAGCTCCGCTTGTGCCACTCGCGCCACTTGATCCGCTCGTTCCGCCCGCTCCAGCGGTGCCTGCAGAGCCCGACGTTCCCGACGTTCCCGAGCTCCCAGATGCGCCGCTTGTTCCGCTGGTTCCGCTGGCGCCCGATGCACCGCTTGTTCCCCCGGTGCCAGCCGTTCCTCCCGCACCAGAGGTACCGCCCACGCCACCAGTACCTCCAGTGCCGGAGGTTCCAGACGAGCCGCTCGAGCCTGACGTGCCGCCCGTACCAGCGCTGCCGCTCGTGCCGCTCTCGCCCGCGCTGCCTGACGAACCGTTGCTTCCTGCGCTACCCGACGCGCTTCCGCTTGCGCCTGCGCTCGAACCCGCAGAGCCGCCGCTTCCGCCCGTTCCATCGGAGCCGTTGCCGGTATCAGGTAGCGTGTTTCCCGCGGCACACGCGATCGGAAGAACAGCGAAAAAAGCGAAGGCGGGAACCAAAAAACGGGCGTTCGGCATGTTGTGTTTCTCTGTCACTCCGGCCGTGCGTCCATCTCGACGCGGCTTCGAGTGAAGCGCCGAGGGTATCTATCCTCGGTAACCCCGCAAGCCGCTCCGACGATTTTTCTCGGATGAAACGCGACCGTTTCGCGACGCTTACGAAGTTGTCATGTCGCGTCAACGTGCGGCCATTGAAGAGGTTCACCCATGGGATCCACACTGCGCGCGCCATGAACCGACTCGACGCCTCTCGCTCTGTTCTCGTGATCATCGATATTCAAGAACGCCTGGTTCCAGCAGATCCCCGCTTCGCAGATGAGCGAGGTCAGTCGCTCGGTTTCTGTGTTGCTCGAGGCCGCGCGAGTATTGGGCGTGCCGGTGCTTGCGACCGAGCAGTATCCAAACGGCCTGGGTAAGACCATCGCGCCGATCGCCGAAAAGAATTCTCGTCGATGTCGATCGTGCCCGTCGAGAAGACCACGTTCTCTGCCGTTGATGCTCCAGCGTTCTCGAAAGCCCTGTTTGCGCTGTCTCCGAAGCAAGTGATCGTGGTCGGAATGGAGACCCATATCTGCGTGTTCCAAACCGCTCGTGATCTCGCGGCGGCGGGCATCGAGGTACACGTTCCGTTCGATGGGGTTGCCAGTCGCCGCGACGATCACCGTGAAGTCGGGCTTCGGCTTTGTGAGCGAGCCGGTGCGCTTCGAACGACCTCTGAGACCGTTGCTTTCGACTGGCTCGTTCGTGCAGGCACCGATCCATTCCGTGCGGTATCGAAGGCCGTGAGGTGATCGCTTGAACGGTTCTGGCTCGACTGACGAAAACACTCCTGCTCCACCGAGCGTTCCGCCCGGGTCAGACTCGGCCATTCCCGCTGCGGCCGATGCGCTCACGTTGCTTGTCGTCGATGATGAGCCATCGAACCTTGCCTCGCTCGAGCGCATCTTCGTTCGCGAGTCGATGCGTGTGCTCACCGCACCGAGCGCGAAGGTCGCGATCGAGTTGTTGCGTCGTCATCGCGTCGAAGTCGTGCTCACGGATCTGATGATGCCTGGCACGAGTGGGCTCGAGCTTCTTCGCGCCGTGAAAGAGGTCGCTCCCGACACCGAGGTGGTCGTGATGACGGCCTACGCGACCATCGAAACCGCAGTGCAGGCCATCCGCGAAGGCGCCTACGATTTCGTCGAAAAGCCCCTGAAGCGTGCCGTCATCGTGAAGAGTGTCCGCAAGGCCGCCGAGCGCAACGCGCTCATCGCCGAGAATCGCACACTCAAGCAAGAGCTACGTCGGCTCTCTCGTCGTGACATCGTCGGACAGTCCCCCGCGTTGCGCAGAGTCATTGACATCGCAACGCAAGCCGCGCCGTCCTCCGCCACGGTGTTGATCCTGGGCGAGAGCGGTACTGGCAAAGAGCTCCTGGCCCGCACGATTCACGATCGAAGCACCCGAGCTCGTGCTCCGTTCGTCGCGGTGAACTGTGCGGCTATCCCCGAGACCATTCTCGAAGCCGAGTTGTTTGGCTTCGAGCGAGGGGCATTCACCGGTGCGGTCGCGCGTCGCGAAGGTCGTTTCGCCCGAGCTTCCGGAGGCACGCTGTTTCTCGATGAGATCGGTGAGCTCGCGCCACAGATCCAGGTGAAATTGCTTCGAGTTCTGCAAGAGGGTGAGTACGAGCCGTTGGGCGGTAACCCCACTCGTGCCGACGTACGCATCGTGGCTGCCACCAATCGAGACCTGCGTGTCGAGATCGAAAAGGGGCGCTTTCGCGAAGACCTGTTTTATCGCCTGAACGTGATTGCGATCACCGCTCCTCCGTTGCGGGTACGTCGCGAGGATATCCCACTCTTGTGCGATCACTTCCTCGGGATCTACTGCGCCAAAAATGGTCGCCCGAGGCTCGAGATCGCCGCTTCGGTGATGTCGCGGCTTCATGAGTACCCGTGGCCCGGAAACGTTCGTGAGCTCGAGAACACCATCGAGCGCGCAGTCGTTCTGTCACGTGGCTCAACGATCACCGAAGAGTGTTTGCCCGAGGTGATTATGTCCTCGAGTGTTGCCGCTCCTGAGACACTCACGTTCTCGGTGGGCACACCACTCGAAGAGGTCGAGCTTCGTCTCATTCGCGAGACTCTTCGCCACACGAAGGGTGACAAAACCCTCGCGGCGCAACTCTTGGGGATCTCGGCCCGCACGATCTATCGAAAGCTCGGCGAGCTCGCGATCGAAGACTGAATTCCGTTGTTCTCTGTCGGCGCTCGCCGTGTGCCGCGCCGCATTCTGTCGGTGCGAGAGCTCTGGTCATCAAACAGGTACCCGCGATACCGTGTGCGGATGTACCTAAATCGATTCGGGGTTGGTTTGCTCGCGGGCACCTTGATGGCGGCCGCGATTGGATGCTCGAATGACCCCGCAACGGATGCGTCTGCGTCGAGTCAGACATGCTCTGCGGGTGAGGAGCTTGGATCAGATGACAGGTGTCATCCCATTTCGCCCCCCGTCATCGATTGCGCTCTGGGGTTCATGGCTGACGATCGCGGGGGGTGCGAACCGGTGCTCTCGAGCTCGTGTGAGAAAGGCTCGATGCCTTCACTCGGAAGCACAGAGTGTGAGCGCGTGGGTGTGTTGCCAACCTGGACCGAGCCGAGTGTAGAGAGCGGCTCGTGGGGTGTTACTCCAGCGGATTGCGCCGATGGCTTTGCGAGCGATGGCGGCAACGGATGCATCGCCATTCTCCCCGCGCAACCATGCGAGCCAACCACGCTGGCGTTGCCCGGCGACTCGGAGTGCCACCCGGTGTCGGACTGCGGCGAAGCGCCTTACGGCAATCTCGCGGTCTCGATCCTCGCTGACCCCTCGACGCTCTTTGTTGATCGCAACTACGACCCCGTTGTGGGTGGCGCGAGCGATGGCACATCAGTGCATCCGTTCACGACGATTCAAGCGGCAATCGACGCATCGACGTGGGGCGTGAACATTGTCGTGGCAGACGGCTCATACAAGGAAAATATCGAGATCACAGCTCACCCCTTGAAACTGTGGGGTCGATGCTCGGACGCCGTGGAGATCTATGGGCAAGCGGGTGTGCAGGGCACCGTGCTCATCACACACACCAACAACACCGAGCTTCATGGTTTCCGCGTCACGGGTGATTCTGACGGCGCTGCGATCGTTGTGATCTCAGCGAAACAAGTGTTGGTGGATGGTGTTCGTATCGACAGCACGGCCCACCACGGAGTCTCGGTTGAAGGCCCCGGTGTGCTGGGAGCAAGCGCGATCATTCAAGACTCGTTGATCGACGGTGCTCACGACGCTGGAGTCCTCGTGCTGTCTGCCGCTGCGACGGTGTCTCGTTCGGTCATTCGAAATACCGTTTCGGGTGGCTCGTCGACGTCAGCGGGCTTCGGGATCGAGCTCGATTCACAACCCGCTTACGGTGCGAGCACGTTGGTGCTGTGGATTCGCTGATCGACAGCAATCACACCGCAGGGGTTGGGGTTCACGGCTCGTCTGCGCAAATTCTCGATCGTTGATTCGCGACAATCTGGTCTTCGAGCCCGCTGGTTTCGGCGGCTTCGGTGTACTCGCTGCGGTGGACGAGCAGGGGCTTGCCAGCACCGTGTCGATCGATTCGTCGGTGCTGGATCACAACACCGAAGCGGCGCTGGTGTTGTTCGATTCGTCGGGCACCGTGTCGAACACGACGATCCGCGACACCCAGCCGAACCCAACCACGCTTGGTGGAGGCAAAGGAATCGAAATCGATTCCGTCGACATCAACGCAGCGCCGACACTGCTCGTCGAGCACTCGGTAGTTTCGGGCTCGACGTCGAACGGGATCGCTGCTCAAGGTGCGAACGTCGCGATCTCAGACTCGATCGTGAAAGACACCCACGCTGGGGTAGGCGAGGGGCGCAGACGGTATTGGCATTCAGATCACCTCCACCCCAGATGGCCCGCGAGGTGCGCTCAGCATCAACGGCGCTTGGGTTGAGAACAATACGACGGTGGGGGTGTACGTCGACGGTGCCGATGCGACGATCAAACACGCGCGCATCGAGCACACCCAAACGCGACCGTCGGATGGTACGGCGGGGTGGGGCGTGCTCGTCTCGGAGGCCTCTGCCGATGCAACAGCGACGCTCACGATCGAGGACGCAGTGATTCGGCAGAATCACACGGCTGGCCTGGGGATCGCGGTGGTGAAGTCACTGCGTTGCGGGTTGCGATCCTGGAGGGGCTTCCCGATCTCGCGACGAATGATTTTGGTCGTGGTGTCGAGATGATGCCTGCGCCGAATGGGACGCCCGCACAGCTCACGTTGTCGCATTCACTGATCGATCTAAAATCAATCCGTGGGCCTCTTCGTTCGTGGTTCGAACGCGACGGTGAGCAACACGATGATCCGATCGACGATGCCAACCTCGATGTTGGGTGGTCGCGGAGTGAACGTGTCGTACGAGGTGCAACCTGCCGGGGTCACGATCGAAGACTGCACGATCACAGACAATCGCGAAGTCGGCGTGTGGGTTGGTGGCTCACGGTTGACGATGTCGAGGTCGAGGTGCTTGGCACAACGCCATCGGATGCAGGCAAGCGAAACGGTCATGGTCTCGTTGCGATTCGATGGCCATCCGACCCCTTCACAGGCGCAGAGGTCACACTTAGTCGTTGCTCTCTGAACAACGAAGACTGAGCCACGATCGTTGATTCGTCGCTCTCGATGTCATCGAGCAGCGTTGCGGTACCAGAGCCGTCGAAAGTGGTGATGGCGGTCACGGTCTCGTTCTCTCTCAAGAGCAGAGCGTGGCGCGAGCCACGGTTGAGTCATCGATCTTCGAGAGCAACGTTGACGTTGGGATGGTCACGTTGGGCGGCGAGCTCACTGTTGACAGCTCGTACATTGCCAAGACCTTCCCAGCAGGCTCAGATGGCAGTCACGGGGGCGGTATTTCGGTGCAAGGCACGACGAGCTCGAGAGCGTCAGCGACCCTTTCGAATACGACACTGACGTCGCTTCACTCGTTCGGCGTGATGGCTGCGATGGCAGACATCACGATGTCGGCGTGTACCCTTCGCGAGGTCGACAAGGACGAGACCTCTGGCTCTTACGGCGACGCGATCTTGGCGGTGAACGATGCGGATCTTTCCATCGATGGTTGCTCGATCGACGGAGCAGCTCGCGTGGCGATCTCGGCGTTCGGGGCGCGCGCGTCGATCCACGATGTTTGGTTCGGGTGCAACGGTATCAACCTCGACGACGAGACCTTGGTCGACGGTATGTTCGGGTACAGCGGTGAGCCGCTTGCATCGAAGCTGATCAACAGCGGTGGTAACCTCTGCCGTTGCGGTGACAGGGTCGTTGCCTGCGCGGTGACCTCCTCATCGCTCACGCCACCGGCTGCCGTACACACGTTGCCCCCGCCGGCATCGGCGAATGGTTCGAACGTCAGCGTAAACGCGCAAAACTAGGGGCTATCGGCGCCCTCGATCGTGGTTGCGATAGACGCCGAAACACTCTCTGGGGTAGCGTTTTTTCAGGGCCTCAACAGGCCAACTTTGAAAGGGGCGTTCGGATGTCGCTGTCACGAAAATTTGCGCGACTCGCACTCGTCGTGAGCGTGCTTGGATTGTCTGCGTGTTGCCTTGGTGGTGGCGGTTCGAAGGTCGAGGTGAGCTGCAAGCCTGCTGGCTCACAGGTGAACTGCGACGCCAAGCAAGTCAGCGGCTTCGGCAACGTGCGAGCATGTTGGGATATCAAGCTCGCATGTACGAATGGCGTGAATTCGTCTGCTAACACGTGCGTCAATATCGACGGCTCAACGGTGACGAAACACCAGATCGCCACCACTGAGTTTCACGACTACTCGAAGTGCGTGAACCCGTCGGTGAAGTCGGTCGAGAACGTCACCGTCAAGTCGCGCTGACCGTGATCAGCCGGGCTCGGTGATCGCGGGCTCGGTGCACACGCCGTTCACGCATGTGTATCCGTCGGCTGCTCCGCAGCAGTCCGCCGAGGTTGTGCATGCTGCGCCCACGGGCGTGCACGTTTGCCCCGGTGGCACTCCGCATGTGCCGTCGCTGAGGCACGATCCCGAGCAACACTGCGAGGCGGTCTCGCATGTGTTGCCGTCTTCGCGGCATGGGTCGAGCGCCCAAAATGCGCGCATGTTGAGGTTGTTGAGCGCCTGACCGGGCAACCAGAATGGTGCGTGGCTTGGGTCTTCGCCTTGCTGTGGGTTCTGCTTGATCGCGACCACCCAGAGTTGCTTCACGCCCGAGTTCGGGTTGTTCGCGGCATCGTACACAATCGCTGGCGCAGTCAATCGATTGCCGTAGGTGCGCTGCGAGGTGAAGATCACCCAGTAGTATCCGCCCGCTGGGATCGGCGCGAAGTTGGGCTCGTAGGTGTGCCCAACGTCACGGTTCGGATCAACGAACGGCGAAGGTGAAACCTCTCCGTTCGCGAATGACAACGGAAGCTCGAGCCCGGGCGTTTCGAGACTTGCCATATAGAGCCGTCCCAAGCCGCTACGCGTGTCCTGGTATCCGCGGTGGTACACGGCCCACTTCCCGTCGGGCGACACACTGGGGAAGTTCATGTCGTGTGTCCCATCGCCGTCAAACGGGATCAGCTCGTGCGGGTTGGTGGCTTGTGGAGTCGGCCCGCTCAGATTGACTTCCACTGCCGACAGCGCACGTGTGGTGTGATCGATGTACGCGATACGCGAGCCGTTCGGCGCGAACGCAGGCATGTCGAGAGTGAGATCGTCGAGACCGGTGCCTGGGATTTCCTGACCCGTCGCGACATCGAAGAAGCCGCTGTAGTTTGGGTCTCCAGTGAACGTCGGACGACCGCTCAACACTGCGTATTTCCCGTCTGGACTAAGCGCAGGCATCGCCCACTTGCGCCCTCGATCTGAGGCGGTGGTGACGTTGTTGATGAGATCGAAGACGTTGGAGTCCGAATCGGAGGGATCGTCGCCGTTGCCCATCACGAGTGTCTTGCCGTTGGCAGAGACCGTGTGGCAGGTGGTGCATCCCGTTCCCCCGTACGGGTCGCTCGCCATGAAGTCTTCTGGAGCGGTGGCGCCCGGCTTGATACGAAGCACGCGTCCCGGAGAGATCGCCCAGAAGTACACCGTGCCTCGAAGGCTTCCACTTGCGATCGACCAATGCTCGTTGGCGACGACGGAGGGGTTATTCGCACTGTCGATTCGCGCAACACGAACCGTGACAGGGCCGCCGGTTCCCGACTCGGTAAGAGCAACCCAGAGGTTCTGGTCCATCGCGTATTGGCCTGTGCCGTCCGCGATGAAGAAGATGTTCACGGAGGTGTGCTCACCGGTGAGCGTCACCTGCATCTTGTCGCCCGCAACGCTGCCGTTCCACATCAACTCGGGTGCAAGCAACCCACGCGGGAAGACGGTATTGTCGTAAGGGTAGAGCCACGCCGTTGCGCCATCGGTTTGGCTCGCGCCAGTCAACGCGGTTTGGTCGTCGGTGGTAATCGCCGGATCGATCTTGTTTATGTGAACGTTCACGGTGACGTCGGCGGTAGCGGATACGCCGCTCGACGTAACGTTGAGCGTGGCGACGCCTCCACGCGTACCGGTCGCACTCACCACTCCCGCGGCTGTCGTGCTCGCGATGTCACCGCCTGGGTTGACCTGCCAAACCGCGTCGTTGATCGGAGAGCCTGTCGTGCCGTCGGTGTACACTGGGCGCACCGAGAACTGCACCGGTGTCGATGCTCCGTCGTTGACCTCGATGGTGGCCGATGGTGGGTCGAGCACGAGCGACGCGATATCGCTTGCCGTGTGTGAGCCGCCTCCGCCGACGTTGCCGATTGACCCCGCCGAGCCACCACCGCTCACCCCTCCGGTAGACGACCCTGAAGCTCCGCTCGCTCCACCTGAACCCGCGCTTTCCGCCTGCTGGAACGAACGTTCCAGAACCATCCCCCGATGCAGCGTCGCTACCACCTCCACATGCAGCGGCGACGGCACCGGTTGTACAAGCAAGAATGAGAAGCCAGGCGGAATGCGACCTGACGAACGAAACACGACGGTTCGACATGTCGCGAATCGTAAGAGATTCGTCCCCAATTCCGAAGCAAAATTACGGTATCAATGCAGTGTAACTGTTTCGTTACAACAAATTTGTTGTGGGGATAACGTCACCGTTTTTGACGGCTCGTTACAGATCTCCAGCCGCTCGCCGCGCGTCCTCGACCGAGAAAACACCGTCATACAGAGCGCGTCCGACGATCGCGCCGACGACATTTGAGATCACCGAAAGCGCCCGAAGGTCGTCGAGTGATCCGACCCCTCCGCTCGCCAGCACAGGTGTGCTTGTTGCCGACGAAATCCGGGAAATTGCCTCGAGATTGGGGCCCACTCGAGTGCCATCACGCGCGATGTCCGTGTAGAGAATCGCTGCGAGCGGGAAGCTCGAAAACTCTTGAGCGACGTCAACTGCATCCCGCGTTGACACCTCGGTCCAGCCGTCGGTCGCGACCTTTCCGTCACGCGCATCGAGGGCCAACACCACCCGTTTCGGAAAGCGACTCGCGAGTGAGCTAACGAGATTCGGATCGCGAACCGCTGCCGTGCCGAGCACCACACGCGACACGCCAAGATCGAAGAGCTCGAGTGCGCTGTCGAGTGTTCGAATGCCGCCACCGACTTCGATCTCTCCCTTGAACGACTCGACCAGAGAGCGAATCGCCTCAGTCTGAATCGGTCGCCCTTCGCGAGCGCCTTCTAGATCGACCACATGCAAGCGTGGCGTCTTGCCTGACCAGCGCGTTGCTACTGCGGTCGGGTCGCGATCGAAGACCGTTACTTCGTCGTACCGACCCTGGTGAAGACGCACGGCCGCGCCTCCGAGCAAGTCAATGGCTGGCCAAATGTGCATCGTCGAGCTCTCACTGCCCCGAGCAAACCTTGTTGATCTTGGCGACGACGGCTTCCTCGTCGTGCACCACTTTGTTGAACGACTCGATGCCCGCGCGCGTCTTGGCAAGGTCGCTCTTCTCGTACGCCGCGGCGATCTCACGTGCAGCTTTCGACGCGTCTTGCAGCAGCTTCACGTACTCGTCCGTCAACGTCTTGAGCTCGTCGACCGACACCGGAACCTTCTTCACGTCGGCCACGATTGCGTCGAACGTATCTGCTCGCTTCTTTAGTGAAGCAGCTTCTTTTTTCGGATCGCCCCCGCCCGGCTCGTCGGAGGCCTTTAGCTTCACGACACCTGCGTTGATGGTGTCGACGACGGCCTTGCACTCCTGCGTCTTCTTGATGAAGCCGCATCCGCTGAGGCACGACAGAGAAATCAAAAGGGCTGGAGCGAGGAAGAATCGACGGATCATCGCGGGGCTCGTTGGGGCGAGGCTTATCGCACGGGTAGGTTTCAACGCACGACATTCTGAGTGAGAAATCGTCGAAGCAGCTCAAGGCCCGCTCGATCGCTCTTCTCGGGGTGGAACTGCGTCGCCCAGATGTTCGCTGTGGCCACGGCTGCCACCACCTCGGCCGCTCCGTGTGTACACGTCCCCGCCACGACCGAGCGATCGTCCGGCACCGCGTGGAACGAGTGAACGAAGTAGAACCAGGGCTGCCCGTGAAGCGACGCTGCGAGCTCGCTCGGGCCGTGGGCATCGACCTGATTCCAACCCATGTGTGGCAGCTTGAGCTTCTCTTCCGCCGGTCGACCTTCGGTTGCTGCGAGCAGGGCGACCTTGCCCGGGATCACGCCAAGCCCCGGTGCTCCAGGCGCTTCGTCGCTGCCCTCGAACAGCACTTGAAGACCGAGGCAGATCCCCAGGTACGGCACCCTTGCCGTGATGCGTTCACGCAACACGTCTCCGATGGATCCCTGTAGAGCAGTGCTTGCATCTCGGAAGGCTCCCTGACCCGGAACGACAATCCGCGATGCGGCTCGGATCACGTCGGGGTTCGACGAGAGCTCAACGTCGACGTCTCCGCCGACACTCTCGCGCAGAGACCGAATGACCGAGCGAACATTACCCATCCCGAGATCGACCACCACGACACTCGTCGAGCTCATCCGAGCGAGCCTTTCGTCGAGGGATTCCTGCGACACGAGGGTCGATACGCGTGGCCATACAAAGCGCGCGTGCAAACGACTTGAAGCAGATCTCGATGATGTGATGCAGGTTTTCACCCTCGTGCATTTTCATATGCAGATTCGCACCTGCGCTTCGAGCAAAGGCTTCGAAGAACACCGGCGCGAGCTCGACATCGAAGTCGCCCACCTTCGCTTTGGGCAAGGGCACTCGCCACACAAAGAACGACCGCCCGCTCAGATCAATCGCACTCGTCACCAGCGCTTCATCCATCGGCAATGTGGCGTGCCCATAACGCACGAGACCACGGCGGTCTCCGAGGGCTTTGGCAACCGCATCACCGAGCACAATCCCGAGATCTTCGGTCGTATGATGGCCGTCGATTTCGATGTCTCCGCGAGCGTTGACGCTGAGATCAAAGAGCCCGTGACGAGAGATCTGCGTCACCATGTGCGTCAGGAAGGGCAGCGGAGTGCGAATGTCTCCGTGACCGGTTCCGTCGAGATCGATGGTGACGTCAATTTGAGTTTCGCTTGTGTGGCGTTCGACTTTGGCAGAGCGACCCATGCTCACCCGATGAACTTTGTGGCCGCGTCAGCGGCGTCTGCGATCCAGCGTGCGCGCTCAGGCTCGTTGAAAATCTCGTGGTACATGCTGTCGAGAACGCGAAGCTCTTTGTTCGTGGATCCGATGCGCTCGAACACCTTCTTGGTTGCTTCGAGAGAGGCGATTTTGTCGTCGCCACCGGCCATGATCAAAATCGGCAAATGGAAGTCTCGCGCTTGATCGAGCGCCAGCTCGTGCGCTCGCGTCGCCTCGGTGAACCATCGCGCCGTTGCATTCGGGAAGTGCAGCGGATCCTTGTCGTAGTTGAGCGCGAGCTCGGTGTTGCGCGTGACGTCGGTGCCTTTCAGCCCGGTGGGCAACCCGAAGCCCGGGAAGACCTTCGACATCACCTTGCCCGCCGCGCGTTTGACCGCGGGCACGGCGACCTTGATGCCAAAAAACGGCGACGACAGAATCACTCCGCGCACCGAGCCAGGGTCACGTGCGGCTGCATGGAACGTGATCAACCCGCCGAGGCTGTGTCCGATCATCACGGGCGGCCCTGCGTTTCGCCACGTGGTGTCCTTCGCTAGCTCAACCCGTAGCTCGTCTGCGTCGCGCAAGTAGTCATCGAACGAGAGCACGTGTCCGCGAGCACCATCCGAGTGACCGTGTCCGCGCAAGTCCCACCGCGCAACGATCAGCCCTCGAGCGTTCAGCGCATCAATCACCTCACCATAGCGACCGCTGTGCTCGGCGTATCCGTGGGTCAAAAATACTGCGCCACGGATCTCTCCCGAGGGGCGATGAACGTCGTATCGCAGAGTGGGGTCGTTTCGATTCGAGCGATGCAGAGTCAGAGAGGGAGCGTTCACGTTCATCCTTCGAGAAAACGACCACCGACCAAGGCCATCCCGCCGTCGATCACCAACGTCGAGCCCGTCATATATGCGCCGGCAGGCGACACGAGAAACAGCACCGCATTGGCGATTTCTTCGATGCTCGCGTAGCGCTGAAGAGGCACTTTCGATTCAAGTTGTTTCTTCAAATCACCGGGCGCCAATCGAGCCATGCCCTCGGTGCCATCGACTGGGCCCGGAGCCACGGACATCACGCGAATCCCCGACGGGCCCCACTCGAGCGCGAGGTCGCGTGTGAGCTTTTCGATCCCCGCTTTGGCTGCACCCACGTGAGCCTGAAGCGCCGTCGGCACCCATGCCTGTGTTGCGGTGATATTCACGATACAACCGCCTTGTTTGGTCAGTGCTTCGAACGCTGCTCGCGAGACGTGAAACGTGCCGACCAGATCAATGTCGATCACGGCTCGAAAGCCATTGCTCGATAGTGCCGCCGCCGGGATAGGGAAGTTTCCCGCTGCGCCATTCACCACGATGTCGAGTCGGCCGAGCTCGGTGATGATGCGTTGAATCGCTTCTTCTACCGACGCGAACGCGCGTACATCACACGGCAAACAAAGCGCGGTGCCGCCTGCTTCTTGGATCTCCTTCGCGACGGCTTCGAGCTTCTCGAGTCGCCGACCCATCAACGCCACCTTCGCGCCTTGTGAAGCGAACAACTTCGCAATGCCTGCGCCGATACCGCTGCCCCCGCCGGTGACGAGAGCGACTTTGCCTTGCAACAGATTGGGGAGAAAGACCGAGCTCACGGGGCGACGAAGGTAACACAACGTCGTCGTTCGTGCGCTCGCCAACTCACGCCAGCATCCTCGACTTTGCGCAACACACCGCGCTTCGAAGATCGCGCTCGCTTGCCTGAAATATTCAGGTCGATAGGCGAGCACGAACCCAACGGTATACGTCGTGCCCTGCGCTGACCGACGAGATCTCGCCCGCCTCGAGAAACACCTCACAAGGCATCCCTCGACCGTTGTACTCGCTGGCCATCGTGAACCCATACGCGCCCGTATCTCGAATCACGACGTGCGAAGGGGCATCGATCGGAAGCTCGTAGTCGCCGAAGTCGTCGCTGCTCTCGCAGATTGGCCCAGCGACTCGCCAGGTCGTTTGCGAAGCGTTGCTCAGGGTCAGTGGCTCGATACGATGACGCGCTTGGTACAGTGCTGGTCGAAGCAGATCGTTCATGCCCGCGTCGATCATCAACCATCGTGCGTCGCGTGATCCGAGATGCGCGCGCTTGCTCTGGATCACCGATGCGACCAGCGCTCCGTGCGCGGCGACCAACGACCGACCAGGCTCGCTCAACAAGCGGAGATCTCCGAGCCCCATCTTCAGTGCAACGTCACGCGACAACCTTGCAAAGTCAGAGGGTTGAACCTCACAGCCGTTGCCGTAGTCGATGCCGAAGCCGCCGCCGAAATCGATGTACTCGAGCTTCGCACCACGCTCTCGCCAGTCGACTGCGAGACGCGCAAGCACCTCTGCACCAGCCGCGTAGTCGCGCGTATCCGTGAGCTGCGAGCCCACGTGGCACGACGCACCGACGAGTTGAAGCCCGGCCAGTGAACGAAGTCGATCGAACGCGATCGATGCGTCGGCGATCGGAATTCCAAACTTCGCCTCATCGTGACCCGTTGCGATGTGGGCGTGGGTATCTGCTTCGATTCCCGGGTTGATTCGAACCGATACGCGCGCAGTTCGCCCGAGCGCTTTTGCTCGTGCGCCGATGCGGTCGAGCTCTTCGATGCTCTCCGCTTGAATGGCGTAGATGCCGCGCTCTCCGATCGTGATCGCGCGATCGAGCTCGCGATCGGTCTTTGCGACGCCACTCCACACGATGCGATCGGGCGACACCCCGGCACCCACTGCGACCTCGAGCTCTCCACCCGACACCACGTCTGCGCCGACGCCTGCCTCGGCGAGGCGGCGAATGATCCTGCCCGCGGTGTTCGCTTTCACGGCGTAACACACGAGATGGTCGTGATCGCCGTAGCCAGCTTTCAGCGCGCGCGCTTCGGCCACGATCGCATCGACATCGTACACGTACGCGGGGGTCGTGACGCCCCGTGCACGGAGCACATCTTCGAGCAATACACCTCCGAGCACAGCTCGACCTTGGGCATCACGAACGAGGGTGGGGACAGGACTCATGTTCTTCCGATCAAGCGCTGGATAGGTCGTGGTGAGCGACGAGATCACGCGAAGGGGATCTCGTCTTTTTTCATCTGCCGGGTGGCCTCTTCAATGATCGCTGCGCGCAACACCGTGACGTCTTCAACCACAGGTCGCGTGTGTGCAAAGATTGCCCATTCGGTGCCCTTTTCGCGCCAGGCAAGTGGGCCGCGGACTTCCATCGGGGTGGTGAGTCGGTCCGAAATTCCGTCACGAGCCTCGACCAGCTTCGCGATGCTCGTGAGGCAAGCCCGAGCCTTGTCGATATCAACGGCAAACGGGATCACGAAGGTGATCAGCGCACCCGACCACTCATGCGTGCGGTTGCTCACGGTGGCGATCGTTCCGTTGGGAATCACATGCACCGCGCCATCGGTGTCGCGAAGCACGGTGACGCGCAACGTCATCTTCTCGACAGTGCCGGTGAGTGCGCCGATGGTGACGTGATCGCCGAGCTCGAAATGGCCTTCGATCAGGATGAAAAATCCGGCGACGAAATCCTTGACGATGGCCTGCGCACCGAAGGCGACGGCAGCGCCGATGAGGCTTGCGCCAGCGACAAGAGGTTGAACCGAGACGCCTGCTTGACTGAACGCGCTCATGATCGCGAAGAGCCAAACGCCGAACCTCAAAACATCGACGCCGACCTTGAGCGCGGTCTCGATGCGAGCATTGCGCTCTGCTTCATTGACGCCCTTCGGCACACCGCGTTGTTTCAGTCTCGACTCGAGTCGATCACTCGACTTACCGAGCAGTCGAACGAAGATCGCAGCACCCACCAAAGTCGCTAGAATTCCTGCGATTTTCGGGACAGCAGACTCGACGGTGGGGGCCTGAGCGAGCAGCTCATCGAGCCACGGGTGCAGCATCGCGAGAGGGGCGTCGAAAAGAGGCACGGGCGGCGTCTCTCGCTCAGCGCTCGCGGGATGTCAAACGGCGAGGCTTGAGAGTATGCTCGCCGCGAATGACTCAGCGACGCGCGAAGATCGTCTGCACCATTGGTCCAGCTTGTGACAGTGATGACAAGCTCGAAGAATTGATCCGTGCGGGTATGGACGTCGCCCGCCTCAACTTCAGTCACGGCACACACGAAGAACACCAGCGTCGGTATCGAGCGATCCGAGCGGCAGCAGAGCGCGTGGGGCGCCCCGTCGCCATCCTTCAAGATCTCTGTGGCCCGAAGATTCGAACGGGTCGATTTCCCCTGGGCGCATTGCGCATCGACAACGGCTCAGAGGTCACGCTCGAAGAGGGTGTCGAGTCGTCCGAAGCGGGTGTGATTCCAATCCAGTACGAAGGTCTCGCCGAAGATGTGCGCCCCACCGACGTCATTCTGATCGACGACGGTCGTATCGTGCTGCGAGTGACCGACATCCAGGACGGTCGAGTTCGAGCGCGAGTCGAACAGGGAGGCGCCATTCGAAATATGGGCGGCGTTCACCTGCCTTCGCGACGTGTTCGATTGAGCGCGCTGACCGAGAAAGACCGAGTCGATCTCTCGTTCGGGTTGTCGCTCGGCGTTGACTACGTTGCGCTGTCGTTCGTTCGTCAGGCCGATGACATTCGATTGGTTCGCGAGATCTGCGAGGCCTGGGGTCTGCCGGTGCCGGTGATCGCGAAGATCGAGACGCCCGATGCGGTCGACAACATCGAGTCGATCGTCACTGTCGCCGATGGAGTGATGGTGGCGCGAGGTGACTTGGGTGTGGAGTTTCCGCCCGAGCGTGTGCCGATTATTCAGAAGCAAATCATCTCGATTGCGCGCAAGCATCGTTGCCCGGTCATCGTTGCCACCGAGATGTTGCATTCGATGGTGCACTCTACGCGTCCTACGCGAGCCGAGGCGAGTGACGTGGCGAACGCGGTGTACGACGGAACAGACTGCGTGATGTTGTCGGGTGAGACGGCTTCGGGTGAGCACCCGATTCTCTCGGCGAGCATGATGGCGCGTATCGTTGTCGAGGCCGAGTCGAGCGCGTTTTATCACCCACTTCAGGCCGAGATCGCACCGGGCGCGAGTGTGGCCGACGTCATCGCTCGCAACGCCGTCGACATCGCGAACGAGCTCGGCGCACGTTGCATCGTCGCGTTTACCGAGAGCGGCGATACGGCACGTTTGGTCTCGAAAGCTCGACCAAAGATGCCCATCGTTGCGTTCGCGTCGAGTGAGCGCACCCTTCGACAGCTCGCGCTACTGTGGGGTGTCGTCTCGAATTCGATCGAGCCGATCACCGACGCAGACGCGTTGGTGGATCGCGCCAACGGGCACCTGCTTGCTCGAGGGTTGGCATCGCCGGGAGATCGATTCGTGGTGGTGTTCGGAGCTCCTCTCGGGGTGCGCGGGTCGACCAATACGATCCGCGTACGTGTGGTCGGATGAGTCTTGCTGTCGAGCCGCTACCCACGCTGAACAAGTACGAAGTGCTCGAAGAGATCGGGCACGGCGGAATGGCGACGGTGTATCGCGCGCTCGACACTCGTCTTGGCCGCGAGGTTGCGGTCAAAATTATTCATCGACATCTCCGAGAGAGCAGCGAGGTTGGGCGGCGCTTTACCGATGAAGCTCGCGCGGTCGCGAAGCTTCGTCATCAGGGAATCGTCGAGATCTACGACGTCTCAGATGACGACGAGCAGAACCGATTTTTGGTGGCTGAGCTCGTGCGAGGCAGGAGCTTTCGAAAGTGGCTCACCGATCACAAGCCCATGCCCGTCGAGGCCGTGGCGTGTGTGGTGCTTGAGATCGCTGAAGCACTCGATCACGCGCACATCAACGGCATTGTTCATCGAGACATCAAGCCCGAGAACGTGTTGATCGGTGAAGGCCCTCCGGTGAGTGGCCCCGTGGATGAGCCCACTCCGGTTGAGATCAAGATCACCGACTTCGGTATCGCGAAGCTTCTCGATCAACAGGGGGTCACGTCGACAGGTCAAGTGCTCGGGTCACCGGCTTATATGTCACCCGAGCAAATCGAGTGTGGCGACGTCGACGCCCGGGCGGACATCTACTCGTTGGGTGTGTTGTTCTACGAAGCAGCCGTGGGGGCGCTGCCATTCGACGGAAAGAACCCTGCGCAGGTGCTCCGGCGCGTGCTCGACGGGCGATACAACAAGGCTGAACACGAGCGCGCTGCGATAGGCGCACGATGGAGCACGATCATCGATCGAATGCTCGCGCATGATGCCGCGAAGCGACCGGCTTCGATGCGTGAGCTGATCACGCTGATCCGGGCCGAGCTCGTTTCTGTCGGAGTGATTGAGCCTGCGAGTGAGGTCGCTCGATACTTCGCCGACCCGCGTCGTTACGAAGACACGCAAGGCGAACGACTCGTGCCGAAGTTGCTCGAGCTGGGTGAGCGCGCGCAGCTCAAGGGCGATGTTCTTGCGGCTGCGGCGCACTTCAATCGAGCGCTCACGTTGAAGCCCGGAGATCCCACGATCCTCGCGCTGATCTCGCGCCTTTCGCGCCGGCAATCACGTCGCGCGAACGTGATCCGATCGATTGCTGCACTCGGGATCACCTTGTTTGTGGGGGTGTCTGCGTGGGCCGTGGTGCGCCTCACTCGAAGTGAGCCACGGCAGGCAACTCCCTTGCTCGCGATGATCGAGACCCCGTCCGACACTGTGAAATCTGCGGCGCCGATCGTGGTAACGCCACCTGCGTCTGTGGTGTTGATTCCATCGAGCGCGTCGACGGTTGCTCCGTCGAGTGCGGTGACGGCGATCACAACGAGCACTGCACCTACGGCGACGACTCGAGCGGTGAACATCCTGACCATCCCGAAAACGGCCAGGGTGTCCATCGATGGAGGTGCGCCTGAAGAGTCGGGCTTCGACGGTGTGCACCGAACGTTTCACATCGGAGAGCAACACACGATCGATGCGTTCGTGCCGAACAGCCCCTGCTGTAAAAAAGGCGGTCGAACCTTCGTCGTCGAAGCGCCTCCGCGCGGTGCCGAGAATCAACCGCAAGTCGTCTCGCTATCGTTGCAGTTCAATGCAGCGAGGCTCGTGAGTCAGGGTCCCGCAGGGTCGCAGCTCAGTTGCCCAGGCTTCAAAGTTTCGGGCTCCTCGCGCGGATCTTACGAGGTTTCGATGAACACCCTCGAGGATCGCCAGACCTGCTCGCTTACTGAAGGTGGACAGGTTCTTGCCACGCAGAGCATCCTTCTGTACGCCGGGAAAGAAACCTCGGTCACGTGGACGACTCCTACTTCTCCGACCCCGCATTGAACCGTCGCTCGCGTTGGGTGCGTGCGTGCGTGGCGTATGTGTCGACGGTGTGTGTGATCGGATCGATCACGACAGCCGCGCGTGCTGATGACGAGAGCACGATCAATCTCGGGGTGAACTCGTACGACAGTGGTCGTTACTCGGAGTGCGTGGATCGCTTTCGCGAGATGCTCACCCCGGGGTCGAGCATGTTCTTGCAGGAGGTCGCGAACAAGCCGCGCGCGCGTATGTATTACGTCGCGTGTTTGATCGCGGTGGGCAACACGGCCGATGCAGACACGCAACTACGCACGCTGATTCTCGACAACCCGCGTTTCCGCCCAGACGCGGCGATCTTTCCGACGCGAGTGCTCGATCGATTCACCGAGATGCAAGGCAAGCTCAAGCCCGAGATCGAAGCGCTCGAGAAGCGCAGGCTCGAAGCCGAAGAGCTCGAGCGACAGCAGCGCGATCGAGACCGGAAGGCTGCAGCGGAACGTCTCGAGCGTTTGCGAATGCTGGCGATGCGCGAAGAGATCGTCCATCGCAATTCACGATGGATTGCGACGATTCCGTTCGGCGTCGGGCAGTTTCAAAACGAGCAGCCGGTGCTGGGCTGGGTGTTCTTGTCGACCGAGGTGGCGGCGGGAGTAACGTCGATCGTGTCGGGAATCATCCAGCAATCGATCGTCGCGAGATACGAGCCTGGCGTCACCGACTACAACTGTGCGCAGACCAACGCCGACCGGGCAGCGTTGGTGAATCGCATTTCGTTCGCAACGCTTGTTGGGCTCGGTGTGGTGGGCGTTGCTCATGCGCAGCTCACCTTCGTGCCGCAGACACGAGAGGTGAGGTATCGCCCGTTGCCGCCAGAGCTGTCGTGGTCTATCGGCCCGATGGGCTTGCCCGGCGGTGGTGGAATGGCGCTCGGCGGCTCGTTTTGAGCGTCAGCGATCGCGGCGAATCGCGGCGATCCAGAACCCACCAAACCGGCTGAGCTTCGAGTCTGCAAGCGCTCGTTCGACGGTGGTGAAGAAGTAACGAGCCTTGGGGTGCTTCATCACTTTGGCGGCGGGGGTGACGATGCGAACGCCGCGCGAGCCAACGAGGCTACATCCGGCTGGGACAATCTCGCGGACGCGCGAAGGAGAGTCGAATCGAGTGTAGACAGCGCTCTCGTAGGTGCGATCGCTGATGGCGCCGGCCGGCCCAAATTTCTTGGCGAGCGCACGTAGGCTGTACGGATTGTAAAACTCGGCGAGCACGTATCCGCCAGGGCGAACGACGCGTGCCATCTCACGCAGCGCTTTTTCAATTTCGGGGACGTGAGCGAGCACCTTGAACGAGCAACACACGTCGAAGGTTGCGTCCTCGTAAGGGATCTCGGTCAGCGAGCCCTCTTTGACGGTAAGGCCTCGCTCGCGCGCTTTCGAAAGCATACCTGGCGAGAGATCGAAACCCTCGGCGTTGCGTGCCACCCGCGCCAGCTTTTCGAGAACGAGCCCGGTGCCGCAGCCGGCTTCGAGGACGTCTTTCCCCGCGCAAAACCGCGTGGCGTACTCGATTTCTAGGTCGTCGATCAGCGCGTGATAGCCGTACGGGTCGTTAGGCCGTCGAGCGGCTTCGTACCGCTCGGAGAACTCATCGTAGTAGGCGCGCGTCGCCTCCAGTGGATCTGTCTGGGTCACGCGGGCTATGTAGCATCACGATGTTCAATCGCGTCATTACCGTGGCATCGAACACCTATCGAGAGTGCGTCCGCGCGCGAATCCTGCTGGGTCTGGGCGCGCTTGCGTTGGGCACAGCCCTTTATTCGATCGCGATCGGGGCGTTTACGCTCACCAATGCGCCTCGGGTCGTGGCTGATTTGGGCGCTGCCTCGATATCGCTCTACGCCATCATCGTCGCTGTCGTGATCGGCGGCACGACCGTGCATCGAGAGCTTGAGCTGAAGACGATCTTTCCGATTCTTGCGAGGCCCATTCGGCGAGAAGAGTACGTCGTCGGGAAGTACCTGGGCATCCTGCTCACGTTGATCGTGTTTATCTCGCTCGATGCCGCTTCGGTGTTGTTGATCGTGGCGACGATGGCAGGGCGATCCCCCGTCCTCACTGTTGGTGTTGGGGTGGCTGTTGCAGCGATCGTCGCAGCGGCGCCGTTTGTGTGGCCGCGAAGCGCAACGAAGATCACTGCGGTGGTGGGTTTGATCTCGATGGCGGTTGCGTTCTTCTTGGCTTCGCCATCGCCAGACGAGCAGCGTGTGGTGGCAGGGATGGCATTGCTCTCGGTGTGCGAGGTGGCGATCGTGGCAGGGATAGCGACGTTGTTCTCGAGCTTCTCGACACCATTTTTGAGTGCCGTGCTCACGACCGGAGTGTTCTTGATTGGTCGCAGTGCAGACACGCTCGCGAAACTACCCGCCAAAACCTTTGGCCCGCAGATCAAAGCAATGGGCGAGGTGCTGTCTCATGTGGTGCCGAATCTTCAAGTGTATGTTCCTCCACGCCCTCTGTTGACGGGTGAGTCCGATGCTGTGTCGCTCGCCCCTTATCTCGGGCTCTCAGCGGCGCAGAGCTTGGCGTGGGCGGTAGGGTTGCTCACCGTGTCGTGTCTCGTGTTTCGTCGTCGAGACTTCCTGTGAGTCGCGACGCGGCTCCATCGGTCGAGTCGAAGATCTGGCGAGGCGCGCTGCTCGCGATCGCGTTGATTGCTTCGGCCTCAGCGATCGCTACCGCACGAGCGGTGCTCGAGGGCGAAGCGTTCCTCGATCGGGCCGACGCGGCGATCCGAAAAAAGGACATGGCGGCGGCGATCGCTGAGTCGCGAGCGGCCGCGCTTTGGTATGTCCCCGGGGCACCTCATGTGGGTGGTGCCTATCGACGACTCGAGCACATCGCGCGCGTCTCTGAAGCCCAGAATGATCCTGCGACGGCTCTCGATGCATGGAGAGCGGTGCGTGCGTGCGCACTTGAAACACGATGGTTGGTTCAACCCCACGGGGCAGAGATCACCGCTGCTGATCTCGCGATCGCCAGGCTCAGTGCGCCGCCTCCTCCGAAAGACGGAAGCACACCGGTCCAGCAACCCAAACCCGTTCAAACTGAGCTGGCACCGGAGAGTCAGCTCGCCTTGGCTGATCGCGCTGGCGGGTGGATTGATCACGACGATCATCGGAGCGTTTGTCGCGGCATCGCGTGTTGAAGCTGCACCAAAAGAGAAGCGAATCGAAGTGGTGCAGGTACCGTTGCTTGTCGCGGGTCTCGGGCTCGTGCTCTATCTGATCGCGGTGTGGAGCGCGTAGAGCGTCAACGCATTTCAGCGTGGCAGCTCGACACGAACGCTGACTTGCGGAGGGCCGAACTCGGTGAACGTGATCCGACCCCCGTGAGCTTCGATCGCTGCTCGCGCGATGGCGAGGCCCAAGCCCGAGCCGGAGCCCTTACGCGAGGTTGCAGCGCGCTCGAACAGCTTCGCTCGCATGGCTGTAGGGATCTCGGCAGGCGAGTTCGAAATCGAGATCAAGATCGCGCGAGGGTCGAGCCACGCGGACACGGTCACCTCGCTCTCGATCGGCCCTCCAGCGGCAGGCACGGCCAAGATCGCGTTCTCGATCAAGTTCGTCAGCGCTCGTACGAGCGCAGAAGGATCACACCGCAGCGAGCCGAGCGACTCACTCTCTTCGAAGGATGGGTGCAGCGCAAATCGAACGCCTCGGGCTTCGGCAAGAGGTTGTACGGCATCGAACGCCTCGACGAGAATCTCGATCACGGGCGTCGCGCGGTCGGGAGCAAGGGCGGCCGTTTCAAATCGTGCGAGCGTAACGAGGTCGTCGAGTGTGCGCTCGAGTTGCTCGGACGAGCGACGAAGATTGGCGACGAACTTTCTAGCGGCGACGGGATCATCGATCGCTTCGTCCTCGAGGATTTCGATGGTGGCCTTCAATGCCGCTGCCGGCGTCTTCAGATCATGCCAAGCGTCGCGCAAAAAAGCTGCGGCGTACGGACGACCTTCGAGCTCGCGTCGTAGTGCAGCGAGTGCGCGAGCGAGCTGACGACCTTCGCGACTCCAGCCACCCGGCAACCGCAAGACGGGCTCGCCACCCGCGATACGCGACGCCGCCTCGGTGAGCTCCTCGATCGAGCGAGCGAGGCGACGTCCCACCTCTGCCGCGACCGCTGCTGCGAGCGCGAGCAGCACCGAGCCCACCAAGAAAGCTTTGGGGGCGATGCGAGCGAGAAGATCTCCGAGCGGAACCAAGCCAGCTCGAGCAGCTTCTTCGCTCACGACGTACACCCCGGTGACAAATGCGCCTGCGAGGGCAGCGACTGATAGCGCGCCGAACAAGACGAGACGAAGCGAATAACCCTCGCGGCGTGCACGACGAAGACGTTCGCCAACGACGAGCAAAAGCACCACGTCGACGACAGCGGCGACTACCAGCGCGACGGTCACGTCGATTCGCGGAGCTTGAACCCGACGCCGCGCACGGTCTCGATCATTGACGGGTCAGCGCCTGCGTCTTCGAGCTTTCGACGCAGCGCTTTGAAGTGTGAGTCGACGGTTCTCTCGGTCAGTGCGTACGCCTGCCCCCACACTTGATCGACGAGCTGAGCTCGGGAACGTACGCGACCCGGAGTTTCAGCAAGCGCGGCGAGCAGATCGAATTCGATACGAGTGAGCGCGAGTGCCGTGCCGGCGTAGTGGGCGATACGACGCTCAGCATCGACGACGATGACCGGCGAAGGTGATGCTGCGGGGCCGGTGGCGGAGGGGCTGTTGCCGCGTCGAAGCACGGCGCGAATACGTGCGACCAGTGCTCTTGGAGAGAACGGTTTGGTGACGTAATCGTCGGCCCCCGCTTCGAGTGCAGCAACACAATCGACGTCCTCGTCGCGAGCCGTCAACACGATCACGCGCGGGCCTTTTCCGAGACGTCGGATCGCGTCGAGCAGAGAGAAGCCACTGCCATCGGGGAGGGTCAGATCGAGCACAGCAAGATCGACCTCTCCGATGATGGGTGCCGCTGCTGCGAGTGTCGTGACCCACTTCGCTTGCATTCCGTCGCGGCGAAGAGCGTAGAGAACGGCGTCGGCAATGGGGGCGTCATCCTCGACGACGAGAATCGACGGTGGTGGCGCAGTGGGCTCGAGGTGGGTCACGTCGTGATCGACGGCTCAGGAGGTCGGGGTCTCATGACGCAGCTCGTGCGTCACTTCGAGAGCGGGGCCGGTCGAGCTGCGTGAGGGCGGCACACCGGGTCGAACGGTGCCGTCGTCGTTGAATCGCTGAAGCTCTTCGCTGACCTTTCGCAGGTGGTTTTGCTTTACGTGGAAGGGCAAGAAGCTGCTCTTGAAACCCGCGACAATCATGGTCTTGATGTCGCGCAATGACATGCCCAAACGCGTGTGGCAGAGCCAGAGCTCTTTCGAAACGGTCGTGTCGGTGACGAGGCGATTGTCTGTGTTGATCGTCACGCGAAGACCGAGGTCGAAGTACAGCTTGAGAGGGTGTGATGCGAGATCGCGAACCGCACCCGTTTGTACGTTCGACGAGGGGCAGCACTCGAGCGGAACACGGTGGTCGTTGAGGTAGTGAAGCAGGTCGCCGTTCTCGCGAAGTCGGCAACCATGGCCGATGCGGTGGGCTCCGCAGACGTGGATCGCTTGGGCGATCGACTCAGGCCCGAACGCTTCGCCAGCGTGGATGGTGACGTTGATGTTGTTGTCGCGTACGAGCTGGAACGCGGCCTTGTGATGCTTGGCGGGGTGATCGTACTCAGCACCCGCGAGATCGAAGGCGACCACGCCGCGGTTCTTGTAAGCCACAGCGAGCTCGGCCATCTCGAGCGAGCTCTCGTTCGAGATATTTCGGATGCCGCAGATGATCACGTTCGACTCGATACCGAAGTCGCGTTGAGCCGCGCGCAACCCAGCGAGCACCGACTCGACGATCGCCACCATCTTCAACCCTTGTCGGGTGTGAAGCATCGGTGCGTAGCGAACCTCCATGTAGCGAACGTTTTCGCGAGCAGCATCCTCGGCGAGCTCGTACGCGATGCGGTGAAGAGCTGCTTCGGTTTGCATGACCCTCAGGGTCACGTCGAAGGCTTTGAGGTACTCGACGAGCGAGCCGCAGTTCTCACCGAGGTGCATGAACTGACGAAGCTTCTCTGGGTCTTTGGCAGGCAGCTCGACGCCTTGTTCTTCTGCGAGCTCGAAAATGGTTTGAAGGCGGAGCGATCCATCGAGATGGACGTGAAGGTCGGTCTTCGGCAGCCGCTGAAAGAACTCGAGCGGCAGCTTGTTGGTCTCGGTCATGTTGGCGCCATCCTACTGCACACGTGGTACGGTCGCATGCGATGCAGCGACGGGTGAATCACGGGTTTCAATCTTTGGCCTCCGTGATCGGTGCGACCGACGCACTGCGTGGTCCACGAAAACGACAGCCTCCGAAGCCTGTGTTCGATGAGGTTTCGTGGAGAAAAATCGTGGGATCGAGTATCGCTGAGCGCACCCGACCCGACTCGCTCAAAGAGGGCACTCTCTGGATTCGAGTGGCGACGTCGGCATGGGCGCAGGAGCTCTCTTTTTTGACGTCGGACCTACTCGCGCGAATGCGAAGGGCTGGGGTTGAGGTCCGCGAGATTCGTTTTCGCGTGGGTGCTCTCGCGCCCGAGGCACGACCGCCTTCGTATCAAGCGTCGATGCCCGAAGTCGTGCCGACCCAGACGCTACCCGAAGAGGTTGCGCTCGCGCTTTCTGGGGTCGACGATGACGACGTGCGCAACGCGATCGCAAACGCCGCAGCGCACAACTTGATGTGGCAGAACGCTCACGAAGTCATTTCAGCGCAACGAGCTGCGATAGCCCCTCGATTCGCTGGAGAACGAATCGATCCGCCGGGCCGTACGCTCCCGAGAGATCACGAAGATCATCCAGGTAAGTCCGGATCGCGGCGAGGCTGACGTTATCGACTTTTCGAAGCACGACGTAGAGCTCGTCCACGATGGCGGCTGGCATGATCCGCCGCTCGAGGTCGTAGAGCTCGATCACGTAATCGAACCAGGTGCCTTTGCCCGTCGCACCAGCGAGCCGAGCCGCATAACGCGCAGCTTGATCGACGACCTCAGGTGAGTTGCGTCGGGACGAACGACTGCCTTGAATCACCTGATCGAGAAGCGAACGCAAAATACGTTCGGCTTCTTCGGCGCGACCTAGCGCCAACGCTTTGTCAGCAACGCCACCGAGCACCCTAAATGCATCGGCCTTCTTCGAGCGTTCGCTTTCTTCGGGGACGGTCTCTCCGCTCGAAGCACTCGCAGGTGGCTTGGCCACAGGTACCGCGGTCATCGTCAGCGCCGAAGGGTACGCGTAGGTTGCGTCGACGGCAGTTTGATTACGTTCGGCAGACGCTCGTTCGGTGGCGTCGAGCAAGACCATTTCTTGGCTGCCGATCGTAATTTTCTGCGCGTGACGAATACGTTTTTTACCCTCGATGCGACCGCCATCGACGAGCACGCCGTTGCGACTTCCGAGGTCTTCGATGGTCACGGTGTCGTCGGTGACAACGAGCTTGGCGTGACGTCGAGAGACCAGCGGATCATCGACGGACAATTGACACTCGCTGCTTCGGCCGATGATGAAGTGGCCCGGAGGAAGCTCGAGGTCGTGCTGCTGGTAACGCAGCCTAAAGCGCATGCTCTCTTAGGCCTCCAGCTCGCGGAGCAATGTTTCGAGGCGACTGATCGACTCGGCGTTGACGGGTGGTTGTTGCCCACGAATCGCCTGGAGGAGATCCACCACGAACCCTTGGAGCTTGGCGCGTTGTGTGGCCTCGAGCGTCCGAAGGCGATCAATTACGGTGACGGGTGGAGCCATCTTGAGCTTGGCGTAGATCATCAATAGCCACTGTGCCCACTGCGAGGAATGGGCTGACACAGCGAGCTTCGCCGCGCACTCAGCGATGGCGTCAATCTGTCGCTGCTCAGGCGCATCGGTCGTTTGAAGCACCTCGTCGAGGTGTGCTGACGCTCGTCGAAGGATGCGTTCAGCTTCATCGTCGCGGCCCATGCTCTGGGCACGTTCGAGCACTTCGACGAGAAGCTGGAGTGTCCAGTTTCGTTTGACGTTTCCGATCGCGCCCGTGAGCGTTTCGTCATCGGCAAACTCGTTGGCGCCACAGCTCGGGCACGCAAGCATCTCTTCGGGGTAGGGCGTTTTGCAGCGTGCACAGTGCCGCAAGAAACCCGTCTGCTTCGAACGGTCTTCGGGAGCGGGGGCCACCACGCAGAAGACCAGCTCTTGCGTTCCCACACGAAGTCGGTCGCCATCTTTCAGGATGGCTTGGCCGGTTGGCAGGGGTTGCCCATTCACCCGCAGCCCGTTTCGGCTGCCGAGATCGTGAACGATCGCTTTGTCTCCCCGGATCGTGATCTTCGCGTGCCGGCGCGAGACCAACGGATCTTCGATGGTGACGTGACACTCAGGGCTACGCCCAAGCAATGTCTCGCCAGGGGGGAGGTCAAACTCTTGGAGAAGGAATCTCAACCGGTATCGCGCCACGTCAACCTGTGGAGACCTGTTAGGGGAGGGGCTCGGAGGCGAACGACCCGAGGACCTGCAGGCTAACGTTCTCGGGGGCGGGCGTCAAAGCGTGAAACGAGGCTTGACGCCTCGACCAACACCCCACACCGTTCAAATTGTTTTGAAACTTGCGAACGAACCCCCGATGCGAGCTGAGCTGATGTCCTCTGAAAACGGTTTGGCGATGCTTTCCCATGTCGCCCAACAGCTCGATGCCGCGACCTCGAGCCTCCTCGAAGCACGCTCTCTTTTTTCTCACGACCTTTCTTTCGTTGACGAAGCGTTGCGTGATGCTGCACGCGACGGCGCAACCCCAGGCTCGCTCGCGGCATCGCATCTCGTCGCTTCGGGGGGTAAGCGGGTTCGGGCTCTCGCCGTGCTCTTGTGCGCGTCGTGTTTCGGGCCGGTGCCCCAAAGCGCCCGCCAGCTCGCACTCGTCGCCGAGATGGTTCACGCAGCGACGCTGCTTCACGACGACGTAATCGACGATAGCGACACTCGTCGGGGGTTGTCGACCGCGCGAACCATCTACGGCAACGCGGTGAGCATTCTCGCGGGAGATCTCTTGCTCACGCACGCGCTCGATCGAACGGCGCAGGCTGCCCCTGAGACCCTCTCGGATCTTCTCGTGACCCTTCGAAGGCTCGTGGATGGCGAAATCATTCAGCTTCGCGGTCGTCGCGAGCTCGATCTTTCGCCCGCAACCTATCACCGCATCGTCGCAGGCAAGACCGCGTCGCTTTTCGGGTGGGCTGCACGCTCGGGCGCAAAAGTCGGTGGTGGGTCGACCGATGCACAAGATCGCTGCGCGGCGTTCGGTGAGCACCTCGGCACGGCGTTTCAGCTTGTCGATGACGTCCTCGATTACGAAGGTGATCCATCGGTGACGGGTAAATCGCTGCTCGCCGATCTGGCCGAAGGTAAGGTCACGCTGCCGTTGCTGCTCGCTGTCGAGAAAGACTCGTCGCTGATCAGCTCGGTTCACGCTGTGCGCGAAGGGGACGCCGACGCCGCGCGCTCACTCGGAAGTGGTTCGCGCATCGGGGGCATGCCGAGGTTCGACGTCGCGCATCCGAGGCGACGGCATCCGCGCGTGCACACACTTGTCGAGCCTGCCCGCTTCTCCCTCTCACACGCTTCTCGATCGCGTTGCGGTCGAGCTCACCTCACGCGCTTCATGACGCTGCCTCAACACTCCGACGACACTGAGCGCGAGAGCCTCGACGAAGAGCCAAGCGGTACGCAGGGTCTCTGGCCAAGTGAAGTCTTGGTCAGCGACGTTGTGGGTCGACTGATCGAGTTCTGGGGCTTCAAGCGGAACATGGGTCGGGTGTGGGCGGTGCTGTATCTCAACGAAGCGCCGCTCACCGCACCCGATCTGCGGGATCGACTCTGTCTGTCCGCAGGAGCGATCAGCATGACCCTGGCCGAGCTGACTCGTTGGGGCGTGGTCAAGAAAGTGTGGGTACAGGGTGACCGTCGAGATCATCGTCGCCGAGGTGCAACTGTGGAGAATGATCTCGCGAGTGTTGGCCGAGCGTGAGCGTGCCGAAATTGCCAACGCGATCGAGTCCTTCGAAAGCGCGTTGCGATCTCTGGAAGCGAGCCGCTTCACCCGTCGAAAGAGAGCGCGCGGCGTTTCGCCAAGCGGATTCAATCGCTTCTCGACATCGCAAGACTCGGCAAGACGCTGCTAGAAGGATTGATCTCCAACGCTAAGGTCGATGCCGAGCCGCTTGCCTCGTACTCCATCAACAAACCCGACCGCTGAGTGGTAAGCGAGTCGACGTGGCGACCGCGCTCGCGTCATGGATGCGAAAACCTGCGCTGCTCCTCGCCGCTATGTCGGCGGCGAGCATCGCCGCGTTTGCTTCGCTTCGCGATGCTCGAGCGTGTGCACCGACCATCACGGGCCAGCCCGCACTCTGCCGAAACGATTTCAAAATCGATGTGTACCAGGGGCCCGTGCTCGCCCCACTGCGCGCCACCGGCCTTGCAGGCGCGTACGCTGCGATCGCGGACGCGGTCGACGGGCTGGGTCAAAACGCTGCTGCGACGGGCGTTCGCGCGTACTGCAGAGCATGGACTGGTTCGATCAGGATGTGTCGCTCGGAATCTCATTGCCCGTACGGAAGCAGCGGTTTCGACAATCGCGTGGAAGCGGAACTCTCCCGAGCAGCGGCACCAACATTTTCGCGACGGCGGAGGTCTCGTTCAAGCGGGCGCCTTCGGCATCGGCGGATTGCTGACTTTCAACGCTTCACGTTGAAATCCTCCGCGGCTGAGATCGCGCCGTCCGAAGTCACGATCATTCGCACGCATCGCGTCCTACTTCGTTCTTTCACAACCAGGCTCACGTTCGGCGGCGGGCTTCGTGGTGTGCGCGTGTTGGTGAATACGTGCCGGTCGCGGGCTACTGAAACAGGTCATCAGCAACAACGTATTGACGATGTCAGGTGCAGCGCCCGAGTTTGGTTCTGGTGAAGCCTGACTTCATGCCGTTTCGAGTGGGCGGAACCTATCGCTTCGCCGTGCAAGCTGACGCGAGTGCAGACGCTGTGATCCAGGTTGGACTCGAGCGGAGTAAAACGCGCGGGCGGGTTGGCGATTCCGGATGCAGTGAGCTGGCCGTGGAGGTCGAGCTGGGGGTTGCGCTGGCGCTGGCCCGAAGCCACTCAACCCTGGGTATATCGATCAGAACGAGCACGAGGCGGAGGCGTTTGCGTTGGTCGAAAAAGCCCGCGCGGATCGTGCTCGTGCGCGCGATGCGGAGCTCGCCTCATACGACAACCCGACGACGCGCGCAGAACGAGAAAACGAGCTGGCGATCGCCGAGCGAGAAATTCGCGCGGACGAAGAACGATCGCTTGCGCGTTCTCGACGAGAGCTTCGCGAAGAACGCCGCTCGCGGTTCTTGAATTGGCCTCGTGAGTACATCTTGGTGACCGCCGATATCCTCGTCACCGGGCGTACCGAGAATGCGATTGGATTGCAGTCATTCTTGCGCCAAGAGGATGTGCCCTCTGGAGCTCGTGTGACCACCCAGCCTCGCCTCGGTATGGAGGGCGAGCCGTTGCCGAATCGAGTGCAAGCTCGCGTTGGTACCTATCTCGAGCCCACTCGATACAACGTTCCGCTCACGGGTTCGTTGGTGTCGGGGTCACGTCAGCACTTCACGGCGGGCATCGATGTGAAGCTCGTTCACTGGAACATCCTCGGGTTCTTTCCGTATCCGTTCAAAGTTGGCGTCGCTGCGGATGTGGCGCCCCGATACAACAATTTTTCTATCGGAATCGGTGTGTGGCACTGAGCCGGCAGTGATGCGTCTAAGCATCGCTTCTCGTGTATCAGCCGACGGGGTTGTGCTAGCAGCGGGCGCATGGACGCTGGCAAACCGCACGCAGAGCCTTGGACGATTCGTCGCGTGGTGGCGTGGGCCACAGACGACTTCAAGGCGCGCGGAATGCAAACCGCTCGTCTCGATGCCGAGCTGTTGCTGGGGCAAGTGCTGAAGATCGATCGCATCAAAATTCTCACCGATGGCGAGCGACCTCTGCAGCCCGAAGAGCTCGCCAAATACAAGGCGTTGATCTTGCGGCGACGCGCCCACGAGCCGGTGGCGTACCTTCGAGGTGAGCGCGAGTTTTTTGGTCGGAATTTCAAGGTCGACGCGCGTGTGTTGATCCCGAGACCGGACACCGAGTGTCTCGTCGAGGTTGCGCTCGAGCGAACACAACCCATCTCGCTGTGGGGGCGTATGCTCGACCTGTGCACCGGCTCAGGCTGCGTGGCGATCACGTTCGCTCGCGAACGAAAAACGTGGCGTGTCGATGGCACCGATATCTCAGACGGCGCGCTTTCGTTGGCTCGTGAGAACGCTCATCGACTCGGTGCGATCTGGAACGTGCGCTGGCTCCAAAGCGACCTGTTCGCAGCGTTGTCGTCGCATCACGATCGCTACGAGCTCATCACGGCCAACCCACCGTATATCCCCTCGACCGAGGTCGATACACTCGACCCCGATGTGCGTGATCACGAGCCACGTCTGGCTCTTGATGGCGGCGCGGATGGCTACCTGATCACGCGAAAGATCGTCGAGCAGGCCCCGTCGTTTTTGACGGCTGGTGGCGTGCTCGCGCTCGAGGTCATGAGTGGCCAAGCGCGAGACGTCGCAAAGATGTTCGAAACAGCAGGGCTCACGTCGATCCGGATCACGAATGACTACGCTGGCCACGAGCGTGTGGTCAGCGGGCGACGCATGCCCTGAACGTCACACTCCGATCAGCCGAACAAACGGTGGCGCTCTTCTTCGATCGCTGCCTCGACCTCGGCTCGGAGTGCGTCGCGTCGTGCGTCGTTGCGAGCCTCAAAACGGAGCACGAGGACGGGTTGGGTATTCGATGCACGAACCAACCCCCACGCAGTGTCACCAAAGAGAATGCGCGCTCCGTCGACGTCGATCACCTCGTACGATTTGCGGTAGCGATCACGGATCGCCGAGACGAGCGCGAACTTCTGATCGTCGGGGCAATCGACACGAAGCTCGGGAGTGATCGACGTGCGAGGAACATCACTCGTGAGCTCGCCGATCGTCTTGCCAGCACGCTCGAGCAGGTCGACCAAGCGAAGGCCAGCGTAGAGCGCGTCGTCGAACCCAAACCATCGATCGGCAAGGAACAAGTGACCGCTCATCTCGCCGGCAAGAAGCGCGTGCTCCTCCTTCATCTTGGCTTTGATCAGCGAGTGGCCGGTCTTCCATAGAATGGCTTTCCCGCCGTGCGCCGCGATGTCGTCATAGGTGGTTTGTGAGCACTTCACCTCGCCAATCACGCCGGCACCGGGGTGGTCAACGAGGATATCGCGAGCGAACAACAGCAGGAGACGATCACCCCAGATGATGTCGCCGTTCGCATCTACCGCACCGAGGCGATCTGCGTCGCCGTCATAGGCGAGACCCACGGTGGCGCCTGTTGCCTTCACGCGCTCGATGAGCGTAACCAGATTCTTCGGCTGCGTCGGGTCAGGGTGGTGGTTCGGGAAGCTGCCATCCATCTCGCAAAACAGCGGCTCAACGTCGAGCCCGGCAGCTTGCATCGCACGCAATCCAAGCGGTCCACCGCTTCCGTTGCCTGCGTCCAACACCACCTTCACCTTCGACCGCGGTGCATCCCCAGGACGGCGCGATCGGGTGACCAAGGCGTCGACGTACGCATCCTCAACGGACGAGTGCGAAAGCGTCCCGCGTGTGGATGCAGGAGCGGGATCGGCTTCGACGCGCTGGCGGAGCTTCTGGATATCCTCGCCAAAAAACGACGACTTGCCTCGCATGATTTTGAGGCCGTTCTCGTCGGGTGGGTTGTGGCTGCCGGTGACCATGATGGCGCCGTCGGTGCCGAGTGAGTGCGCGGCGAAATACAGCATCGGCGTGGGCCCAACGCCCACGTCGACCACGTCGCATCCGGCCGAGAGAAGACCCTCGACGAGTGCATCGCGGATCCGGTTGCTCGACAGGCGACAATCTCGCGCCACGGCGATGCGTGGCTTGCTGACGCCTTCGTCACGAAGGATGGTCCCGAAGGCGAGACCGATCGCTTGCACGAGGGGCGAGGTGAGATCGCGGTCGGCGATCGATCGAATGTCGTACTCTCGAAAGGCGTGGGCTGGTGTCTTCATTGGCGGAGTGGGCGCGAACATATCAAGAACCGCGCCCGTGTCTTGTCGAGAGCCTATCGAGCCGCCGATTGATCCCTTGTTGATGGACGTGGCTCGCTCTGTGGCCGCGTCAGGAGTGACGCCCGGCGTCGTGGTTTCCGCCGCTGTCCGTGCTATAGCGGCTGGGTTGCCGGGCTCCGCTTCGACGGTGCGGATCGCATGGCGGGGCAGCCGTTCAACCCGCGACGATGTTCGATTTGGCGTCGGTGACCAAGCCTTACGTGGCGCTGGTTGCCGCTCGCTTCGATCGTTTGACGAGGGAGGCGCGGTTGGGCCTGGGTTAGGAGGATCCGCTTTCGCTCTGGCTTTCTGAGAGGCGAAAGTGCGCCCTGTCTTGCGTGAGTGCTCGTCTCGAGCTATTGCTCGCACATCGCTCGGGCCTCGATGGTCACCGTCCGCTCTATCGACCGCTGACCGAAGGGCTGAAAGTGGATCGTTCTGCTGCGTTGCGAGAGGCAGCGATGGCGCGACGAAGCGACTGCGCGGGGGACATTCCTCCCGACGGGTTTTCGCCTGAGTACAGTGACCTTGGGTACCTGCTGCTCGGTGCTGCGATCGAATCAGCGTCGGGCGAATCGCTCGGAACGCTCATCGACGAGCAGGTCATGCCGTGGGCGGGGCGGTGCCCTGTGGGGGCGTCGCACATCACTGAAGATCTTCGACGTTCGGTTGCTGCTACCGAAGAGGTGTCGTGGCGCGGAGGGGTCATCCAAGGTGCGGTTCACGACGAGAACGCGTGGGCCATCGGCGGCGTCGGGGTATGCGGGCATGCAGGGTTGTTTGGAACGGCGTCGGATGTGCTCGCGCTCGGGATTTTGCTTGCGGAAACCACGCTCGGCGAACACGACGATTGGTTGACGCGCGACGAGCTCGACGTGCTCACTCGCCCTCGTCACGGCGGGACATTGCGAGCAGGGTTCGATGGCAAGAGCGAGAGGGGATCGTCGGCGGGTGCGCACTTTGGCCCGCGTTCGTTTGGGCATCTTGGGTTCACGGGGACAAGTCTCTGGGTCGACCCCGATGCGCAGCTCGTCGCGGTGTTGTTGACCAACCGAGTACACCCTCGACGTGAACGTGCTCACCTGCGTGAGACTCGGCCCATGGTGCACGATGCGATTGTTCGATGGGCCGATCAATTCAGCTCGCGAAGCACGCGTTGACCTGTAGGATCACGGCCATGCTTACCCGCTCTCGATTGGTTTTTTTGCTCGCTGGCTCTCTTCTCGCTTGCTCGAAGTTGTCGGGCTCACACGGCTCGAGCGAGTCGTCCCGAGTGGGGGAAGCGGGCGCTTCATCGTTGCCTGCGCCGCCTCCTCCTGGGGGTAACGCCGGCACGGGCGGAGCGGCAGGGACTGGTGGCACTGCGGGCACCGGAGGCACGAGCGGTTCGAGTGGCTCGAGTGGTGTGGGAGGCACTGCGGGAAGCTCGGCAACGGGCGGAACAGCAGGTACGGGCGGCGCTGCCGCAAGCGGAGGAACTGCGGGTTCTGCGGGCACGTCTGGCACGGGCGGAACGGCTGGCGCTTCTGCGACGGGCGGCTCAGGCGGAGCAGGAGGCGCATCGGGCGCGGGTGGCACCGCGGGCACCGGAGCAACGGGCGGCTCGTCGGGCGCTGGAGGATCGGGCGGAGCAGGTGGATCGAGCGGCAGCGCCGGCTCGTCGGGTAGTGCTGGAGCGTCCGGCGGTGCTGCGAACGGAGAACCGTGCACCTCTGCGGCGTCGTGCTCGAGTGGTGTCTGCTCGGACGGCTATTGCTGTGATCGAGCCTGCTCGGGGCAGTGCGAATCGTGCGCGATTCCCACGTCACTTGGCGTGTGTACTCCGGTCACGGGTGATCCGTACCCGGGTCACGCGCCATGCGCGGGGAGCGGGACCACCTGCGGAGGCACGTGTAACGGATTCTCAACCGATGCGTGCGTGTACCCGTACACCCAGTGCGAAGTGGGCTCGTGTACGGGTGATGTTTTGCTGAACGGCTCGTTCTGCGACGGTTCAGGCTCGTGTGTCCCGCAAGGGTCGTCTTCGTGCGCGCCGTACGTGTGCTCGACGGTTGCGGTCGCGTGTCGAACCGCATGCTCGACCGATGAGGATTGCTCTGGCGGAGCGAGCTGCTCGAACGGGCTTTGCGTCGATGGCAGCGCGGGCAGCTCGGGCGCGTCGGGATCGGGCGCTGGAGGCAGCCAAGTCGGCACGCCCACGAGCAGCTCGAGCTCGTCGTGCTCGATGTCCGAGGGCCGTACATCCGAGGGCGCCGGTGCAGCCGTCGCTTTCGGAGCGTTGGCGTTGATCGCCGCCTCGCGCGCAGGGCGTCGTTCGCGTAAGCCATCGCCATGACCATCCGAAAGATCGCCACCATCGGGCACCCGATCCTGCGTACCGAAGCGCGAGCGCTGTCACTCGAAGAGCTTGTGAGCCCAGAGATTCAGCGTTTTATCGACGATCTGATCGAGACGATGCGAGATGCAAATGGCGCTGGGCTCGCAGCTACCCAGGTGTACGAGCCGATCCAGATCTGCTCGATCGAGGTGAACAAAAACCCTCGTTACCCATACAAGCCGCAGATCCCGCTCACGGTGCTCGTGAACCCGGTCATCACAGCGTTGAGCGACGAGACCTTCGAGAACTACGAAGGGTGCTTGTCGGTGCCCAACCTGCGCGGCGTCGTGCACCGCAACGCGGTGGTTCGTGTACAGGCGCTCGATCGCAACGGCACGTCGCTCGATTTCGTTGCTCGAGGCATCTCGGCGGGCACCTATCAACACGAGGTCGACCATCTTCACGGAAAGATCTTCGTGGATCGTGTGAAAGACACATCGACGCTCTCGACGTGGGGCGACTTCGAGCGATTTCACATGGCGAAATTCGTCGAATACGCCCGCGGGGTCGTCGAGAAGTACGGAAGCTGATCAGCCCTTCGAGGCCTTGATGTTCAGCTTCAACAAGACCTCGTCCTTAATGAGGTCGTCGGGCTTGCCGGGGTAGGTGATGTTGAAGTCTTTTCGGTTGATGCCGAACTCAGCCGAGACTTCAACCCCGCTGTCGGTGACCTTGATGTTCGCCGGGAACGAGATCGACTTCGACACGCCGTGAAGATCGAGATTGCCGGTAACGGTGTGGCTCGCACCCTTGTCGCCGCCTGCTTTGATGGCGGTCGAGGTGAACTTCGCCTCAGGGATTTTTGCGACGTCGAAGAACTCGGCGCTCTTCAGGTGTCCCGTGAGCTTCTCGCTATCGGTGGTCATCGACGACATGTCGATCTTCACCGACACCGTGCCCTTGGTCGGGTCAGCGGGCGTCGAGATCGTGCCCGAAAACACGCCGAATGAGCCATCGTGTTTGCCTGTGACCTTGGCGCCTACGAACTCGATTTTCGAGCCTGCGTTCGAGAAGGTGTACGAGGTAGCGCCTGCTGCTGGTGCGGCTGCGCTGCTGGCTGTCACGGCTTCGGAGCCGCGTGCGACGGGCTTGTCCTTCGTGGCGCTCTCGCCGCATCCGATGGACAGGGTCAATGCTGCGGCGGCTACGACGAATCCGAATCGGGTCAACATGGTTTGGTTCCTCTTGGAAGGTCGACCGAACCTGACCGCCAACATGCCTCAACGGTAGGGTTGAGGACCGAAACACGGTGTTCCGTCTAAGGCACCAATCTGCGGAGCAACTCCGAGATTGTTCTAAAAGGTTGTTCGGCTCGCCAGGTGCCGCAGGGACGGTCGGGCGATCATCGGGGCGTCGAAGCAAGGCGTCTTCTGTCCAGCCGAATCGGGCTGCGAACGAGGCCACCGACGGAAACCAGGTGGATATTCCATTGCGAAACGAGGTCACGTCACCGGCTGGCCACACCACGGCCAGTTGAGGTGCGTCGGCGGGTTGGGGTAGGTGATGAAAAGAGAGCCGGTTCACAGGAGACCGTACGATGGACGAACCGTGCCAGGTTCCGAGCGCGAAATTCGGCGGCGAAATCACGCACATTGCACCGCTTTGAGGCTTGATACGGGCTCGGATTTCTCACGTTGGGAACGCTCGATCTCGTTCGTGGAATCTGCGAGACGCCCGGTGACCGGCATCATCCTGAGGCTGCACGACGATGTCCGCGGGTGGTGAGAGCGTGAGAGCCTTGGGTCGCAGCGTTGCTCGGTCGGCGCTTCTGATTGTGATAGGGTGCTCTTGTGGAACAGGGGGATGGCTCTCGATTTCTCGAGCTTGCTCGAGCCAAGTGGCCCGGGATCGGCATCGACGTGTCGGTGCTCGAGCAACGCTGGTCAACGCTCGATCCAACCATTTCTCGCGAGCTTAACGTCGAACAGATCTGCGAGATCGTGCTTGCGTGGGCATGCGCCGAAGGTGATTTGGTCGCGCTACGCGTGGTCGAGCGAACCTATATTTCGAATATCGCGTCGATATTGTCGAAGGTAGAGAAAGACCCCGTGGTGATCGACGAAGTGGTTCAACGGGTTCGCGTTCGCGTGCTGGTGGGCGAGGGCGAACATCTCCCTCGGATCGCCGAGTATTCTGGGAGAGGCTCGTTGGTGAGCTGGTTTCGCGTGGTGGCGTTGCGGGCTCACACCACACTGATGCGTGAGCAAGGTCGGGTTCGGGCAAAAGAGCACGCAGCCGATGACAACGAGCCCATGCCCGCGGCGCTGACGGAGATTTCTCCAGAAATGCATTTGGCCCGTCAGCGATACGGCAAACTCTTCGAAGAGAGTCTGAAAGAGTCACTCAAGGCACTCGAGCCGAAAGAGCGAATCTTGTTGAGACTGGTGTATGTCGATGGGGTGTCGCTCGATCGTCTCGGAGCATCCTATGGGGTGCATAAATCCACCATTTCTCGATGGGTTAGCGCCGCACGGGACAAGGTTCTCGAGAGCACGCTCCGGCACGTCGGTGAGAATCTTTCGATTGAAAACCAACATGAGCTCGAGAGCGTTTTGCGCTTCGTCAAGAGTGTGCTCGACCCAAGTCTGTCGAGTGTATTTGAAATCGCATGACAGCGTTGCCAGAAACAAGAGATGCCTGTGTCGACGATGACACCTTGGCAGCGCTCGTAGACGGCCGAATCGATCCACAAAGTCGTGCGTTGGCGCTCGCGCATTTGGCTCGTTGTGACTCTTGCTCCTCGACGTTTGCGCTTCTGTTGTCATCGCAGGTCGACCCTGAGAATCCTGCATCGTCTTCCTTTGGCCAAAACAAGCCCCGCGGTGTTCGAACGTTGCCCTCCACAGGACAACTGATCGGCCGATATCGTCTGGGAAAGCTGCTTGGGGCTGGCGCGATGGGGATGGTTTTTCTGGCGAATGATCCAGAGCTATCCCGAGATGTTGCGCTCAAGCTATTGCGTTTCGACGAGCTCGGAAAGCGTTCGCATTTCGAAGCAAGGCTCGTTCGAGAGGCTCGTACACTCGCTCGTTTGAATCACCCCAATGTCGTGACGGTATACGACGTCGGTACGTTCGATGGTGGTGTGTTTATCGCGATGGAGTACGTCTCGGGTGGCACGCTAGCGACGTGGTTGACAACGTCACCGCGTTCACTCGAGCAAACGCTCGATGTGTTCAAACAAATTGCAGACGGCGTGATCGCGGCACATCAGGTTGGCATTGTTCATCGAGATCTGAAGCCAGATAATGTGCTCATCGGGGTGGATGGGCGAATTCGTGTCAGCGACTTTGGTCTCGCTCGCAAGCTGTGGAATCAGACTGAGCTTGCCACGGATTCGGACGATGCCGGTGATGGGCCGGAGCCTATGCTCGCCCACACGGGCCGTCAGGACGCTGTGCTGTCGTTCGAAAAGACACCCGGTGTCAGCGGCGTCGAGTCTGTGCTCACCAGAACGGGGGCGTTGGTGGGGACGCCTGCCTATATGTCACCGGAACAGCTCACTGGCGGTGCAACGGCGGCGTCGGACCAATATTCTTATTGTTTGATGATGCTCGAAGCGCTGTGTGGAGAGCGCCCGACAAGAGACAAGATTGGTGACTACCTCGGTCGTTCGCCTTCATGGATTCGCCCCATCTTGACGCGTGGCCTTCGCGAGCAACCCGAGGAACGTTGGCCGACCATGCTGGCGATGCTTGGAGCGATCGAGCTGCGACGCAAGCGTCGTCGACAGAGGCCCTGGGTGGCTCTGTTCGCCTCGCTCTTCGTTGCTGTGCCCGCGTTGGTATGGTTCACGCAGAAATACCCTCTGTCGTGCGATGCGAGCGGAGCATCGTTGGCGAACGTGTGGAACGGGTCGAGCAAGACGAATGTGCTGCAAGCATTTCAGCGTACGTTTCCCGGTGAAGATAGCGAAAGATTTGGAATTATTGATCGGGCATTGGACTCGTATCGGGATTCGTTGATTCGCGGGGCGCGCGAAGCTTGCGAGGCCACCCGAATTCACGGAGTACAGTCAGAAGCACTACTCGATCGCAGAATGGGTTGTCTGGAGGATCGCAGGCGCGCGGTTGAGCACCTCACCACGATTTTTTCGTCGGGTGGGGAGGCCACGCTGTCTCGTGCTCCTGATGCGGTGGAGAG
>JAXLYQ010000006.1:0-97423 GCA_046351315.1 Polyangiaceae bacterium | reverse complement strand
CATTTGTGCGTTCGAACCACTCGGCACTTTCTGCGACTGCGGCTACTGCGCAACATAGCTGGAGCCTGTTTGATAGGAACGAAGCCAGCGTCTTGTCGAACTATCTCAGCGCGCGTTCGATGCGAACGGATGGTTCTGTTGTAGCGTCGCGGCATGCCGATCGATGACGTCGATGATCTGCCCGTCTCGCAAGAGGGTCGTACGTGCGCCATCCACCCGATGATGGACGACCTTGCTCCGCTCGAGCCTCTGCTCGAGCACTTGCGGGCGGGGGGTGGAGCGACGGAACGGCTTGCGTTTTCGAGAGGGGTGTTGTTGCCCGATGGTCGACTCGATCTGTGCAAACAGGGGGTCGGCCCTCACGGTGCTGCAGCGCTTCGTGCAGCCCTTCGTCATAGCCGACACGTTCGTGATGTGTTGCTAGGCGCCGATCACCTCGGGGTGGCCGGCGCTTCCGAGGTCGCCGGAGTGATCGCCGAGCGACCCGAGCTTCGAACGGTCTACATGGGGTGCAACGCGATCGGTGACGACGGAGCCAAAGCGCTCGCGAGTGCGCTCCGATCGAGCACGTCGGTTCGAGGTCTCTGGATCAAGCGCAACCAGGTCGGTGTCGAAGGGGCCAAAGCGCTCGCTTCGATGCTGCTCGAAAACAACACGCTTCGGTCGATCGATCTGGTGAGCAACCCCATCGGTCTCGAAGGCGTCGAAGCGATCTTCTCGTCGCTGGCGCAGGCCCATGCTGCGGGTCGTGGCGGCGTTCAGCTCTTGTATCTTTGCGGGAACAGCCTCGGTGTCGAAGGCGCCAAGATCGTCTCGAGGTATCTGCCTCATACCGGTCTAAGGGCCCTCTATTTGGGCGGAAATCACCTCAACGACGAAGGTGCGTTGGTCATCGCAGACGCGCTCGCTCGAACGCCTTCGCTCGAGGTGATCGGCTTGTCGAGCAATGGCATCGGCGCCGTCGGTGCTCGCGCGATCGCGCATGCGGTGTCGAACCATCCAGCGCTCGAATCACTCGAGATCGGCTTTCTGAAATCGACCGATGTGATCGGCGCGTCGGCCAACACGTTTGGTGACGAAGGCGCCCGCGCGTTTGCTGAGCTCGTGTCGACCTCGAAAACACTGACGACGCTCGATGTCTCGGGGAGCGGCGTGTCGCTCGATGGTGCGCGGGCCCTCGTGGATGCGCTTTCTCCTGAGTCGCGTCTCGTGTCGTTGTCCGTTGGGGTGAAGCTGCCTCAGGCGGTTGCGTCGAAGCTGACGAGCGTGTTGTGTCGCAACGCGAACCGTCGACGAGCCAATGTGAGCGATGATTGGCGAGCCGATATTGCTCGGATCAAAAGCGTCTATCGAACGGCCACCAGCACCACCAGCTCAACAGGCTCTGGCGATGACAACGCCCAACCGCCACGTGATGCAGAGATTCGTTCGCCGTCGGCCGCGGACATCGAAACGTGTGCACGTGTGCTCAAGACGCTTCGCGAGATGGGGGCGAGCTCGGTCAAACGTATCGAGCTGGTGGATCTCGTCGCGCTCAGCCACGACGTCGCGCGTGTGACACGGAAAACCGAGTGGGGGCGACGGGCGAAGGCTCGTGCCTTTGCTGCGGCGCGCGACCTTGGGTACGTCTCTCGAACCGGGATTCGACGAGGTCGTGCAGCGCGGATCGTTCCGCCGCATGTCGAGCTCCCCGCTCCGGCGTTTGCTGTGCCCGAGCGACCCTCCGTCGAGATTTCCGAGACGACCAGTACCGATTCGACGACCAGCCCGAAAGTGCTCGAACGACCGCGCAACTGTTACGTCTGCAAACGGTCGTATACGCAGCTCGACCCATTCTACGATCAGCTTTGTCCAACGTGTGCCGTGCTCAACCGCGAGAAGCGTGAGCAGACCGCTGATATGCACGGGCGAGTGGTGTTGCTCACGGGCGGCCGGATCAAGATCGGCTTCCGGATCGCACTCAAGCTGTTGAGAGCAGGGGCTCGTGTGATCGTGACGACGAGGTTCCCGTTCGATGCAGCACGTCGGTACGAGAGTGAGCCAGATGCGAGCGCCTGGATGGACCGTCTCGAGATCCATGGCATCGACCTGCGCTTCTTGTCCGAGGTCGAACGCTTCGGTCAGCGCATGGTGAATGAGCTGCCGAGGCTCGATGCGCTGATTCACAACGCCGCGCAGACGATTCACCGCCCGGCAGGCTTCTTCTCGCAGCTCATCGAGGCAGAAGAACAGGCTGCCATCGCAGGTCACAAGCTCGTTCGGGGCGGCGTGTTGCTCGATGTCTCGCGTGACGACAGCGCAGCGTTGATGCTCGCATCACCTGGGCTCGCGATGAGGCGAGAGGTGCCGAGCGAAGAGCAGAGGATGTTCCCGGTGGGCAGCGATGACGGTCACGGACAGCCGCTCGATTTGCGCAACATGAACAGTTGGCGACTACGCATGGGGCAAGTGTCGACCTCAGAGCTCGTCTCGGTGCATGCCGTGTCGTCGTTGGCGCCGTTCGTGCTGACCGGAGCGCTTCGTCCGCTGCTCGTGAAGACCGCGCGTGCGTCAACGCCAGCGCATGCGTTCGTGGTGAATGTCTCTGCGGTCGAGGCGCAGTTTCACCGTGTGTACAAGAGCCCGTTTCACCCGCATACGAACATGGCGAAGGCGGGGTTGAACATGATGGCGCGCACCGTCGCCGAAGATCTCATCGAAGACGGTGTGCTGATCAACGCTGTCGACACGGGCTGGATCACCAACGAGAACCCGTTTCCGATCAGCGAAGCCATGGCGGGGCACGGGTTTCAACCTCCGCTCGACGAAGAGGATGGTGCTGCTCGCGTGCTCGATCCGGTGTTCTCGGTACTGCGAGGAGGGCCAGCAATTACGGGCGCCTTCTTGAAGGACTATGTCGCAGCGCCTTGGTGATGTAGCTTCGCACTCATCATGGAGCGGGGCTCCCTCTACTCATTCGCGTTTCTCGCGACAGCAACGCTAGTCATTCTCGGTCTCTACCAGCTCACGCAGCGCCTCGTCTTTTCAGAGACATCGCTGCCGGCCGAGCTCAAGAAGGGAAATTCGGCTCGCGCGCTACTGCACGCGGGTCATGTCCTCGGGTTGTTCATTGTGATTCCACACGCGGTGTCGGGTGCGCTCGAGGGCAAAGACCCGATGAAGGACGCGATGTGGGTCGCGATCTTCTCGCTCGCGGGGGCGCTTCTGTTGGCCGTGACCGGTGCGCTGGGTGTGCGTGCCTTGTTGCGGGCGAAACTGGCTGCAGAAATCGCTCGCGGCAACGTGGCTGCTGGTGTTGCGGCTGCGTCTCACTACGTCGCGACGGCGTTGTTGATCTCGTCCGTGTTGGGCGGCTCGACGCTGCGTGAGCTTGGGTTGGCTGCTGCCTTCTTCGGCCTGTCGCAAGTCACGCTTCATGTGTTCGTCGTGATGTTTCGTGCGCTCACCTCGTACGACGACGACGAAGAGATCATGGGAGAAAACCTTGCTGCCGCGCTCTCGTACGGCGGCATGACCATCGGTCTAGCGCTCATCATTGGCCGCGCTGTCGAAGGTGACTTCATGGGCTGGATCACCTCGCTGCGAGGTTATGGCTCCGCGCTCGTGTACTGCTTGATCCTGTTTCCGATTCGCCAGCTCGTCGTACAAGGAGTGCTGCTCGGCGCAGCGCCAACGTTGCGAGGAGGCGCACTGTGCGACGCGATTCGCAGTCGTAACGTTGCTGTGGGGGCGATCGAAGCCGTGACGTATTTGGGCACGGGGCTTCTGCTCTCGCACCTCTGAGCAGCCATGGCGTACGAGCAATTCGCAGAGCGACTCGTTGCGACCGGAGTGATCCCGGATCCATGGGTCGAGGGGCATCCGCGTTTTCGTGAGACGCCGCTCGTGTTCACTCCGCGAGAGGTGAGCGACATGTACCGGGCCGCCGAGAGCGTCGCGGCTGCGTACAACGAGGTCTGCCTTCTCTGTATGAAGCAGCCCGAGCTCCTTGATGACTTCTTGAACCTCACGCCCTACCAAAAGTTGATGTGGGCTTCGACTTGCCCGCACTGGCACGGGGTGGCTCGAGCTGACGTGTTTCGTACCGCCGAGGGGCTGAAGATCTGCGAGATCAACAGCGACACCCCGACGGGTGAGGCCGAGGCGATCGCGGTGGGGCGAGTCGCGATCGACGATCAGCCACGGATGATCGATCCGATGGAGGGCTTCGAAGAACGCTTCTGCGCGATGATCGAAGCGACAGCGCTCGCCGCGCTCGAACCAGGGTTTCCGCGTACGATCGGAGTGATTTACCCCACCGAGATGCCCGAGGATCTCCCGCTGGTGAAGCTGTACCGTCAGTGGTTCGAGTCACGGGGTTGGAAGGTGGCGCTGGGCTCGCCGTTCAATCTGACGCAGGGCGAAGAAGGGCGACCCGCACTGATGGGGACATCATGCTCGGTGTTGCTTCGTCACTACAAAACCGACTGGTGGGGTGAGCGTTGGCCTGTGTGGGACGACGAAGAACCGTACCCCGATGATGAGCCGCTGACGGCGCAGCTCGCGTTGTTGATCAACGCGATGGTCGAGCGGCGTTGTGTGGTGTTGAACCCACTTGGGGCGGTGGTTCCGCAGAACAAACGAGCGATGGCCCTGATGTGGGAACGCATCGACGATCTCTCGCCCGAGGTGCAGCAGATTGTTCGAGAGTATGTTCCGTATACGGTTCGCCTCGAAGCGACACACGCTGCGCAACTCTCTGCTGAGCGCGAGCTCTGGGTGCTGAAGTCTGACTACGGGTGTGAAGGCGCCGAGGTGGTAGTGGGCAAGTACACGACCCAAGAGATCTGGGATGAATCGCTGAAGCTTGCGAGTCGCGGTCGATGGGTGGCGCAGCAGTATTTTCAGCCCATCGAGAGTGAATCCGGAGAGTCAGTGAACCACGGTGTGTACCTGATCGCGGGTGAGGCGAGCGGGCTGTACGTGCGGGCTCAAAAAGGGCCTACCGACGGGTACGCCGAGAGCACGGCGGGGCTGATCGATCCGGCACCTGCGCAAGCAAAAGAGCCTACCGCGACGAGCGAGGCCACTGTTGTAGAAGAGTCGAGGTCGTTATGAGCACAGACCCAAATTTGCCTCCGTTTGCACGTGTAAGTTTTCGCAACGACCAGTACTTGGTCGGGGCGCGTTGGTGGCAAGAGAGTCTTGCTACTGCCGCGAACCCTGTCGCTCGTCGTGAGCTCTTGATCGCCTTGGGGGCGGTGGGCGGCGTCATCGCGATCGGTGCCTTCTGCGGGGTGGTGACCAACTCTTCGAGCTTCTCGAGCGATGACTCGAATCTGAGTAGCGACGAAGAGGTGAAGACTCGCCCTTCGATCGAGGTTCAGCGTGAGCAGGGCTGGTCGTTCGGCACGACGACTGAGCCGCTCACGTTCGATGGAGAGAGCTACTCGGCGTTCGATCGCTCTTCACTCGACAACATGGCGTCGGATCTGATGCCAACGCAGAAACCTCTGCAGCCGTATTACATCCAGACGTTGATCCAGGCGGTGTCGGCCAAGCCCTCCTCGCCCGATGGTCCCGTCGAGCCAGTGGGCCCTCTTCGTGATGCGCTCAAGCCGATCTCGACGCCCGGGATGTCGGTCGCATTTGGCCAGGGCAAGGGCATGTCGACGCTGCTCGAAGGTGCTCCGCCAGGTCGTGTGCTCATCGTCGATTTGCCAGGCCCAGAAGCGGTCGCGTTTGCAGCAGGGCTTGCTGAGATGGCCGAGCCTGTACTGCTCTTCGACAACTGGCCACACCCGCGTGGTGTGGTGCCGAGTCACCTCACCTTGGCAGCGCTCGCGTACTACGCGCCCTTGTTCAAAAAAGCGGTGTCGAAGCGCAAGCCAAACGCTCCGGCGGTCTTCGTTCTCGATCGCAATCGACTCGCCTCGTACTCGGACGAAACCGATCGATTCGACAATCGATACATGGCGCGAGTACCACCTGCCGAGAACATCAAAGCTCTTGGTGGCAAGCACGTTCTCTACGTCGGTACCAACCCCGAAGCCGACGACCTGAACGCAGACTTCGTCGCGTACGCGGCAGCGGGTCTCGAGATGCGAACCATCGCGGTGAGCGACTTCAATTTGGGAGCGCCTCCGCCTGGTCCAGCAAGCCCCGCATCGCCGGGCAAACCCGATGCCGGAGTGCCGACTTCGACAAGCTCGAGCGACGACTATTACTACTACGGCGGCTCGTACGACTCGCACTACTTCTTCTGGTCAGACTACGGCTGGGGGCGTTCTCCGCGACCGACTCGTGGGGCTCGACCTGGAGGGCTTTCGCCTGCGTCTTCGTACACAGCACCTGTCGCGCGAACGACGATGTTCAACACCGCTGGTGCTCCGAAGCAGCGACCTTCGACCTTCGGTCAAACGATGGTGATCGTGAATCGAGGTACGGGTCGAGTGGTCGGGTCGACCTTCAGTCGAAGTGGGTCGTTCGGGCGCTCATCTGGCTCATGGGGAGGCTGATCGCGTGTTCAACTTCTTTGCTGTCGAGGTCGCGTTTCAGCTCTACCCGGGCAACCCCACACAACAGATGCAGCAGTTGATTCGCCAGAGCCCGGTGAATCAAAACTACACGCAGAAGTGGGAATTTTACCGCGATTATTGCCGCCTTCTGCTCTCGGCTGCGTCTCGCTTCGAGTTTGGTGTGTGGGAGTTCAGCGAAGGCAGTGGCGCTGAAGAAGAGTACGAAGAGTGGCTGCGAGGTACCGAAGCCGACACGGCCGCGTCGGTTTCGCAAGGTGCGGTCGCGGGCTCGAACCAGCACGACCCGTATCGCGACGCCGGAGAGAATCGCTACGGCATCGCGATGGCCCTGTTCTTGGTGCAAGACGGAAGCAACTCTGATGCGGCGATCCGTCGGATCACGACGATGCCGCAGAGCGCGTTCTGGACACGCCAAACCATCTCGACGCTGCTGAACGGCATTGGCTACATCAACTTCGCCACGGTGAAATCAGATGCCGTATTCGTGCGTCCTGGGCACGAAGCGTATGCGTTGACTTACAGTGAGCTTCGAACCGAGCGGTATCAGTACTTGCGACCGCTGACGTGAACGAAGCCGACGCGCACGAAGGCCGTTGATGACCTTCCTCGCGGGGCCCTGGTCGTGGTACGTGGGCGCCCACGATGACCGCGTCCACGACCCCGCCTGCATCCCCCATCGAACGCCTCGAGCAGATGAACCAAAAGGCCTCCGAAGGGGGAGGTCCTGATCGCATCGCCAAGCAACACGCCGCCGGCAAGCTGACTGCTCGCGAGCGAATCGACCTGCTTCTCGACCCAGGTTCTTTCGTCGAGATGGGTAAGTTCGTTGTTCACGACTGCGCCGACTTCGGCATGGAGAAACAAAAGGTTCTCGGCGACGGCGTCGTGACGGGTTGGGGCACGGTCGAAGGCCGTAAAGTCTGTGTGTTCGCTCAAGACTTCACGGTCTTTGGTGGCTCACTCTCGGCCGCGTACGCACAAAAGATCTGCAAAGTGATGGACCTCGCGATGAAGATCGGAGCGCCCGTCATCGGCCTCAACGACTCGGGTGGCGCGCGCATTCAAGAGGGTGTCGCGAGCCTTGCTGGGTATGCCGACATCTTCTTGCGCAACACGCTCGCCAGCGGTGTCGTGCCGCAGATCAGCGCCATCATGGGCCCATGTGCAGGTGGCGCCGTGTACTCGCCGGCCATCACCGACTTCATTCTGATGGTCGAGGGCTCGAGCTACATGTTCATCACGGGCCCCGACGTGATCAAAACCGTCACGCACGAAGAGGTCTCGAAAGAAGAGCTCGGCGGTGCTTCGGCTCACGCTGCGAAGAGTGGTGTCTGTCACCTCACGGCACCCGACGATGCGACGTGCATTGCGCAGATCCGCGAGATGCTTTCGTACCTTCCGCAGAACAACGCAGAAGACCCGCCGGTGCGTGCGACCAACGACTCGATCGATCGTGACGTGCCCGAGCTCGATACGTTGATCCCGCTCGACTCGAACAAGCCCTACGACATTCGCGACGTCATCAAGCTCGTGGTCGATGAAGGTCACTTGTTCGAGGTGCATGAGCGATACGCGCAGAACATCGTGTGTGGGTTTGCTCGCGTGGGCGGTCGCACGGTGGGTGTCGTAGCGAACCAGCCGATGTACCTCGCGGGTTGCCTCGACATTCACGCCAGCTTGAAGGGCGCGCGTTTCGTTCGATTCTGCGATTGCTTCAACATCCCGCTCGTCACCTTCGTTGACGTGCCCGGCTTCTTGCCCGGTGTGAACCAAGAGCACGGCGGAATCATCACGCACGGCGCGAAGCTACTCTACGCATTCGCCGAGGCGACCGTTCCGAAGGTCACGGTGATCACACGTAAAGCCTACGGCGGTGCCTACGACGTCATGGCGTCGAAGCACATTCGTGCCGACGTGAACTTCGCCTTCCCCACGGCAGAGATCGCGGTGATGGGCCCCGATGGTGCGGTCAACATCATCTACCGTCACGAGATCGAGAAAGCCGCTGACCCAGCAGCCGCGCGAGCGAAGTTTGTCGAGGAGTACAAGCAGAAGTTCGCGAACCCATACAAGGCCGCCGAGCTTGGCTTTGTCGACGAGGTGATCTTCCCCCGTACGCTTCGACGTCGTCTCGTTCAATCGCTCGAAGTGTTGCGCGATAAGCGCGATACCAACCCCAAGCGCAAGCACGGCAACATCCCGCTCTGATTCACCCGTCGAACGATCGAGAGGGGCAGCGGCCCCTCTCGATCGCGACGGCCCACATCACTTCTTCATCGCGAGCAGAACCTCTTCGGTGATGTCCCGCTTGCCTACCGTCGCGAGTGACAGGGCAGATCGTTCTTTGCCAGAAGCGGCCCACCAGAGCTCGTTCGTGTCTTTGGCGAAGAGAGCGTCGAGCCCTTCTTTTGCAGCCACTTGCGCGGCGACGACTTTGAGTTGCGCGTCGACGTCGGCACGCAGCTTGGCTTCCATCGCTGAGAGTTCGTCTTGCGATCGAAGGTAATTCTTTTCGAGATTCGCGATGTTCTCTTTGAGCTTGTCGACCTGCTCAGGCGGCGGGTTCTTCATCGCCTCGAGTCGTTGCTGCTCAGCGGAGAGCTTCTCTTGCTCGTCGTGAAGACGCCCCGAAATCTCTTGGAACTTCTTCTTCAATCGCTTCACCTCGACCTGCATCAACGGAGACTGCTGTCGTAGGAGCTCGAGATCGACGATGCCCGCTTGTGACGCTTGAGGAGAGCTCGCTTTGCCTTGAGTCGCAGGCGCTGTCGACGCTGTGCTCGGAACAGAAACCGAAGCAGAGGTTGGAGGTGTTGTTTGAGCTGTTGACGGTGTTGTTCCCGCCGTGGGTGTGCTCTGTGCACACGCAGCGACAGTGAACATCGTTCCCAAAACGAGCATGCTCGTCATCGATGTAGATCGCTGCATGCGCGAACGATGGCGAGATAGGTGCGGTGATTCAACGCAGAAATGCTGGTAATCTTGAACGATCACGATCTCTGCGGAGACACCACATACAGGTATTCCTTGTTCCGAAGGTGGCTGACCTCGCCGACTTTCTCGCCCTTCAGATTGTGAATCCCGATCTGTGCACCGACGTATCGCTTGTAGTCGGTTTCGATCGTCGAGACGTCTCCGCGAGTCGAGAGAAGTGCTTCCATCTCTTCGCGATCGATGTAGCCCTCGTTATTGAACGACACGACGATGCGACGAGATCGAAGTGACGAAATCGTCTTGCGCAGAGCCTCGTCGAACGTGCGCTTCTTGTTGAACGAGCTGCGTCGTTCTTTCACATCGATGCGTTTGCACGCAATGCCGTAGACCTCGGGTTTGTCCCAGAGCACGAGCGATTCCCACACGTGGTAGTTTCCCAGATACGAATGCTGATTGTACGGCGGGTCGAGGTAGGCAACGTCGGCTTCGTGAGCGAGCGCAGCGTCGAGCGCTTCCGAGAGCACGGCGATACTTTTGCCGTGCCGTGAGCGCGGAAGCACTGCCGGCATTCGCATCTCGAGGTCGTTGTGAGAGCGAGCCGACCACTGCTTCAAATACGCCATCTGCACGCCGGTGGTTGAGTCGACCCGATCGGCGGCCTCCATCAACGACACGAGCACCACCGCGCGCAACTCTGGGTCGAGTGACTTCCTCTCGATCTCTTCGCGGATGGCGTCGATTTTCTCGCCGTTTTTTGGCTGAAAATACCGGGACTTCACGCAGTACGTTTCGGTGAAGTAACCCGCGCTACCCGTGAGCTGATTGAGCTCGGCGATGAGCTTCGTCGCGGGCTCGAGAACATCCTCGAGGTCGGCTTGCACGTAACAAGTCGCGAGCGTGTGTGCGTAGGTGTTGTGATCGTTGCTGATGACCCGGTAGCCCGCTTGTTTGAGCGCGTGCCCGACACGTGAGGTGCCCGAGAACAGATCGAGCACCGTGTGTACATCGTCGCCGAGTGCCTGAATCGTGCTGACGATCTTGGGCAGCAAGGTGCGCTTCGAGCCGATGTACTTGATCACGAAGCACCGGGGTAACACGAGGCCGGTTCGGAGAAAACGACCTCACCCCTCGGTTGTCGAGTTGAACGGCGCTTCAGGCCCGCTGGGTGGCTCGCTCTTTTGCTCTACGAGCTCTTGGCGAGCGGCGACCATGCCCGTGCTGGCCGTGCGAAGACGCTCGCTCATCGTTTGAACGAAGCTCCACAACAGCTTCACCGAGATCATCGTCTCTTTGCGCATCAGGGTCATCATGTCGTTGCGGTTGATGACCATGACGTCCGAGGGTTCGAGTGTGCGCACGGTTGCCGATCGAGGAGCGCGATCGACGAGCACCATTTCGCCAAAATGCCCACCTGGGCCGAGCTCTCCGATGCGTTGTTTTTCTTTCTCGACCACGACGCGACCACTGACGATCACGTACATATCGTCGCCTTCCGCGCCTTCGAGAACGATCGGGTGATCGGCCGGGAAGGTTCGTTGCGACGACACGGCAAGAACCGCCGAGCGCTCTTTGTACGAGAGATGAGCAAACAGCGGGATCTGCTGCAATGCCATCATCCGCGTATCGACGGGCGCGAGCTTCACGGTTCGCGCCATGTCGCCCGTGATCGACACGAGCAACGCAGTGATGTTGTCGCGACCTCCGCGGCTCTTCGCGAGCTCGATCAGACTCTGCAACGGGGCGCCTGTTGCAAGCTGCGGAAACAGCCCGTTTACCTCGCCCTCGCTCATGTACGAGTAGAAGCCATCGGTCACGAGCAAGAAGCAGTCACCGGGCTGACACTCGACCAACAGCGTGTCGACTTGCACCGAGGGGTGTGTGCCCACCGCACGCGTCAACGAATTGCTTTGCTCAGCAGCGACAGCCTCTTCTTTCGACATGAGGCCAGCCTTCAACGCCACCGCGGTCATCGTGTGATCTTCGGTGAGTCGATGGACCTTACCGTGTCGAATCAAGAAGGTTCGACTGTCGCCCACGTGGCCCACCAAAGCCCGATTGCCTGCGACCACGACACAGTCGAGTGTGGTGCCCATGCCTCGCTTCGAACGGTCTTCTCGAGCTGCTGCGTTTACCTCGGCAGAAGCTTGCTGAATCGCTCGTTCGAGTAGCTTCTCACCCGCCAACTTGTTTTGGTGAGAAGGATCGTCTCGCAGATCGATCAGCACGTGCTTGTTGGCTTCGAGCACGCGCTGCACCGTGTTCGCAGCGAGAGATGAGGCGATTTCTCCGGCCGAGTGGCCACCCATTCCGTCAGCGACGATGTAGAGACCCAGAGCGTCGTCGGAGAGGTGGAAGTCCTCGTTGTGATCACGTTTACAACCGACGTCGGTCAGCCCAAGGCCAACGTGCTTCAGAGTCATCCCGCCACAAATAACGCAATTCGTGCGAGAATCGCTCAGAAATCCTCGCCGGCTCCACCGCCTCCCGACTCGCCTCCTCCGGCTGGCGTGTCGTCGGGGTCGTAGCCGCCAGAGCCGTTGTCATCGTCATCGTCGTCTCGGCGGTGGGAGTGCCCGCCCCCCATGATGATAAAACCACCGGGTCGTGGCGGTTCGTACGAGCTGCCGTAGCCGCTGTATCCACCATACGATCCAGGGTAATTTCCGACGGATCCGCGAGGGGGCTCACCCCCGACCGCGCCGCGCAACACACGCCGTACGATGCGATAGAGCACGTAGATAAAGAGCAAGCCGACGACGCCGAGGATGATGATCCCGACGAGGCCCGCCTTGAGGATTGTGCCCAAGATCGAAGGCCGATGATGACGTGAGGGGCGAGTGCTGGGGGTGGCGCCAGGGGTCGTGCTCGACGGCGGGCGATCCTTGTCGAGCAGGTGCGCGATGGCGTCCGAGCCGTCGATCGCAGCATCTCGCCAGCGACCTGCTTGCACATGGGGCGCGACGACGTTGCGAAGGATCTCGTCAGCCTGAATGTCCGTGATCGCTCCGCCCACGCCCTTGCCGGTTTCGATCCAGCCCTTTGACTCATTGGGCGCGATGACAAGCAGCACGCCGTTGTCTTCGCCAGCAGTGCCGATCTTCCAGGTGTTGAACGTTCGATAAGCAACGTCGGCGATGGGCTCTCCTTCGAGTGAGCCCACCATGAACACGGCGATACGATTGCCCGAGACTTTTTTGTAAGCCGACAACCTCGCGTTGATCACCTTGCGATCGTTGTCGGTCAGCTTGCCCGAGGTGTCGGTGACGAAGCCCTGAATGGCGGGTGGGTCGAACGCCCACGCGATGGATGGCGCGTAGGAAAACGTGCCGAGCAAAAGGGTGAGCGTGAGCACGAACGATGCGAGCAGCGCCCGCATTCGCGCGGCCAACGACGAGCGATGTAGCGCTGCGATCGACATCAGAACGATACCTTCGGGGCGGCTTGTGCCTCACTCGATGCAGAGAACAACACGCGCGGTTTGAAGGGCTGCCCCGTGACCTTGTTCACGGCGGTTCCGCGGATCTTGCCGAGCTCGACATTGTATTCGGTCGCGGCCTTGTTGTACTCCTCGCGCGCTCGCAAGATGCGGTTCTCGGTACCCGAGATTTCGACCTGCAAGTTCCTGAAGTTCGCGTTCGACTTGAGGTCTGGATACTGCTCTTGGACGACCATCAAACGACTCAGTGAGCCCTTGAGGTTGTCTTGCGCTTTCTGGAAGGCCGCCATCTTCTCGGGGTTCGTCAGATCATCTGCCGAGAGCTTGATGCTCGCTGCTGCTGCACGTGCCTCGGTGACTTGCGTGAGGATCTGCTGCTCGCTTTTCGCGGCCGCTTTGACCGTTTCGACCAGGTTGGGGATCAAGTCATAACGGCGCTGAAGCTGGGCTTCGTAATCAGCCCATTTTTGCCCTGCGCGAGCATCTTTCTCGATCAGCATGTCGTAGGTCTGACAACCGCTGGCTGAGCTCGCGATCGCAACGCCCGCTAGAGGGAAAACCAACGCTGTGCCCGCGCTCGGTAGGCTCGAAGAGGCCAGCATCAACAGGGCCCCAAGACGAGAGAGCCAACCTCGAGGCGCATACCTCAAATGGGTCAGCTCGGGGTGATTCGCCTTGGATTCGTGGGTCAAAGACTGGTTCAGCATGGGCGCGCGAACCTAACGACGATGTTGGCGATGTCCACCGAATGATATTTCCCAATCTGCAGACCATTCGCTATCGTGGTCGCGATGTCGCAGGTAGAGAGCTCGGGGCGTCCTGCACTTGCCCCAGGCCAAGTGGTCGCAGGAAGGTTCCGACTCGACTCGATGCTGGGTCGAGGCGGAATGGGTTCGGTATGGCGGGCTTGGCACGAAACACTGCACATCCCCGTGGCGGTGAAATTCATTGAACCGTCACTGATGGAGGAGACCGGTCTTCTTCAGCGTTTTGCAACGGAAGCAAGCGCTGCAGCAAAGATCCGGAGTCCGCATGTGGTTCAGGTGCTCGACCATGGCGTCGACGATTTGGGTCGCCCTTACATCGCGATGGAGCTTCTCGAAGGGGAATCCCTTCAAGCCCATCTCGATCGAAGAGGCACGATGCCGATTGCCGAGGTCGTGAAGCTCGTGAGTGACGTGGCCAAGGCGCTCAGCAAGGCGCACGCAGCCAACGTCGTTCATCGAGATATCAAGCCCGAGAACATTTTTCTTTGTCCTGATGACGAAGGCTTCGTCGCCAAGGTGCTCGATTTTGGCATCGCCAAATCAGAGACACCGGTCGGTCTCGTACAGGAGAAAACTCGGACGGGTACGCTGCTCGGTACGCCGTTGTTCATGAGCCCCGAGCAAGCGCTTGGTCGCGGCGGTATCGACTCGCGAACCGATCTCTACTCGCTCGCGGTGGTGGCGTATCGCGCGCTCACCGGAGAGGTTCCGTTTGTTCGTCAGGGTCTTGGTGAGCTGATCGTCGCGATCGTGAACGAGCCGTTCGCGCTCGTTTCATCGCGTGTGAGTGGCATCTCGCTCGGCGTCGATCAGTGGTTTCTCAAGGCGCTCGCGAAGAAGCCAGAAGATCGATTTCAGACCGCCAAAGAGATGTCGTCAGGGCTGAAGCTCGCGACGAATTCGACACTCACGGGTGGGCACTACGCGATCGATCCCACCAACTCGCCGATCAAGATCTCGCTGCCCGATGCGCACGGCAACCTGCGTACATTGCCGAGCACCGACAACATCGAGACCCTTGCTCGTGAGCCCGGACGTGAGCCCGGGCCGCTTGCAGAGCCCACCGTGAAGTCTGCGGATCACGACGCGTTTGCTCCCACGAGCGCTCCGATCAGTGGCTCTGCGCCCGGTGCTGCGGTGCGGGTGTCGAGGCCATCGATGCCAGATGCTTCTGCTCGTTCGATTGCCGTCGACGAGCAGGTGCAAGCGGTGACGAACCCCGGTCTCAGTCTGCCGAGCGACCCCAAGCAGATCGCCGCCAAGCCTGCGAAATCGTCGATTCAAAAGGCGGTGCCCATCGTGTTGGCGATGCTTGGAGCTGGTTTGCTCGGGGCCGGAATCGTCTTCACGCAGATGTCGCTGTCTCGTGGCGGTGAGCCCCTGCCTGCCTCTTCGCCCGCAACGGTCAGCTCGACGAGCAAACCCACTGCGGTCGAGGTCGCCTCGCGTGAGTTGCCCGACGTTGCTGCTTCGGCGTCCGTGTCTGTTCCCGCGTCTGCGGGGGGTTCACCTTCCGCGAGCAGCGCCCCTTCTGCTTCTCCTTCCACAGCTCGTCCGGTGACGACCTCCAAGCCTGCGCCGCGCCCCACTTCGCATGTCACTCCGATTTATTGAGCCTGCGCTCTCTCTGCAGCGATCAGGTCGATGGGCTTCCTTGGCTCGTGTTGCGCTGTGCTCTGCGTTGATTGCGGCGAGCTCGGCACGAGTGTCAAACGCATGGGCCGAGCCCTCCGCGCAAGATCGCGCCTCGGCTCGCTCTCTGGCTGAAGAAGGGCAAAAGAAGCTCGACGAGAAAGATTACAAGACCGCGCTCGATTTGCTCTCACGAGCAGACTCGTTGGTGCCTGCCCCGACCGTCAAAGTTCGCATCGCGAAGGCTCGCGAGGGGTTGGGTCAACTGCTCGAAGCCTACGAGCTGCTGATGGCTGTCTCGCGCGAGCCGCCGAATGCTGGCGACCCTCCGCACTACGCGAAGGCTCGTAAGGATGCGGGCGATGACGCCGCCAAGATCTACGAGCGCCTCGGAACCCTCACGATCAAGGTTCCGGCGGACGTGACTCAACCTACCGTCAAAGTTGACGGTAATGCGTTGGCGAGCGTGCTCGTCGGAGTGCCCGCGAAGTTCAACGCCCCGGCAAACACGTCGTGACCGTCGAGGCGAAGGGCTTCGAGCCGTATTCCGGTGAGGTCACGCTTCGCGAAGGTGGCTCGCAAACACTCGAAACCGTGTTGAAGGCCGCTGCGCCGTCGACCGTGCAACCCGAGCAACCCAAGCTTGCGAAAGTATCGCTGGTCGTTCGCTCACCCAAGGGCACTCCGCAAATCGTCGCGCTGCTCGTGGACGGCCAACGTGTGAACGACGTCGCTGCCATCCCACCGCAGGCGATCGGAGAGCACCGCATCCACATCGAGGCAGTGGATCACCTCCCGTACGACGGCGCGTTCACGTTGAAGAACGACCAACCTTTCGAGGTCTCCGTAACGCTCGAAGCGAAGCCGAAAGAAACGCCGACGCCAACACCAGCAGCGAAGCCTTCACACTCGCTCGCGATTGCTGGTTTTTCCGTGGGCGCAGCGGGCATCCTCGTGGGCGGAATCACCGGCGCACTCTCGTTGGCCGAGGTCGGAAACCTCAAATCAGATTGTCGTGACCAGGTGTGCCCTCCGTCGAAACAAGACGGGATCGATCGCGCGAAGCTTCTCGGCAACGTGTCGACGGTTGCGTTCATCGTAGGCGGCGTGGGGGTGGGTGTGGGCCTGTATGATCTCTTTCGAGGGGGCTCTCCTGTAGCTTCGAGCTCGTCATCTGCGCGAGGGTCTGCTGTCTCGGTGAACGTTGGCCCGGGCTCGATGTGGCTCTCAGGAGGCTTTTGAGATGCGTCGCGCTTCTCTGATTTGTGCATCCCTCGCTGCTGCTTCGTCGCTGTGGCTCGGCTGCAATGCGATCAGCGGCATCAACGACTATTCGGTTGCGTCGTCAGCGGGGGCCGCGGGCTCGAGTGGTGCTTCGGGCTCTTCAGGCACGTCAGGCACCGGCGGTACGGGTGCAACGGGCGGCAGCGCCGGCACGGGCGGAACAGGCGGTGCTTCGGGCACGGGTGGCACGGGTGGCGGTCTGTCGTGCTCTGCGAAACGTTGTGATTCGAACAACGACTGCGGTGCTGAAAGCCCTCTGTGCGCCGACTCGGGCGATGCGACCGTGGGCAAGATCTGTGTGTTCAGCGCGGGTACAGACAGCACGCAGTGTTTCGACAACGAAGTGCCCGTCGCTGCAGCGGATAGCCAAAGTTACCTGTGCTTTCCTGATGCCTGTGTGGCGAAGAACCCGCCTGCTTGTGCGGTGCCTGTCTGCAACTCGAAGGCGGATTGCAAGGCCTACGCTTCTGACTCTGACTGCGTTGATCTGAGCGATGTCACAGGCGGCGCCGTCGGGAAGCGATGCGCGACGGTGCTCGGTGCCAACGAGTTCTGCATCCTTGATTGGCTCACCTACGACACTGCAGTGGGGCGTGTATGTATCGACACAACCTGTGCGGCGAGCTGCTCGTACACCGTTGGTAGTACGTCAGCAGATTGCCCCAACGGTACCGCGTGTGAGCGCACGGGGACATGCATCCCCCAGTTCAATCAAGACGGAGCACCCGTCGGGAGCTCGTGCTCAGAGACCTCGCAGAACAAGACGCCGTGCGGTTTGCAGGGCAACGTGTTGCAAGGCTCGTGTCTGCTCTCGGGCGGGCAGTATCCGTTGATCTGTCACGAGAACTGCGCGGTCGGCACCACCGACACCTGCGGCTCGGGTGAAACGTGCGTGAACGCATTCTCGGCGGCGATTGGTGTGTGCGCCGAGAAACCGGTGTGCCCGAACGGTGTTCAAGAGATCGGTGAAGAGTGCGACGACAACAACTCGACGAACGGCGACGGATGTAACTCGAGCTGCAAGTACGAAGTCGACGAGACCGAACCGAACGACGATTTCTCTCAGCCGAACACCATCACGTCGACGATGCGCGCCACGATTATCCCTGGCACCGACGTCGATTTCTTCTTCTTTACGTCGCCTTCAGCAGGCTCGTTTACGGCTGAAATTCAGCCTCTGTACGATGCTGCGTGTCTCGTTGCTGACCCTTCGCCGAAGCACATCGACACGTACATCTATGTGGTCTCAGCCAACGGCAATCAGCTCGCAGAGAACGACGACATCTCACCGAACATCAACCGTTGCTCGAAGGTCACGGTCAACCTACCCAGCGCAGGTTCCTACTACGTCGTGGTCTTCGGTTTCGATTCGGTGATCGAGTTCCCGTACAAGTTGCAGATCACCTTGCCGTAGCCGCGGTCATTTTTCTCCGACGCGTTCGGCTGCGTCGAGGATCTGCTTCGCCTCTTCGCGTCGGTAGCCGCCGTACGTTCCCGATGCGAACCCTCTCAACGCGGCCAAGCCTTCTGCTCGTCGCCCTGCTCGAATCAACGCGAGCGCGCGGTTGTATTGAGCCTCGAGCACGAATCGCCCTCGCGGAGCCGCTGCGATGTATCGATCCCAGGCTGCCACGGCAAGCGAGGGTGAACCGCCTCCGAAATGGATCGCGTGGGCTTCTCGGTACAACGCCTCGGCAGGGTCTTCTTTCGAGGCGCTGCTCGATGGAGACGCTGACGGTGTGGGCGCTGTTGGAGGGGTCGCGGGTTGAGCCACCGAGGTGCTTGGCGCGTCGTCTGGCGTCGTTAGCGTCGTCGGTTCGGTGGGGGTGGTTGGTGCATCTGCGGACGGCGCTGGAGTGAGCTCGACGCTCGCCGTGGGGACAGCGAAGGGCGAGCGTGCAGAGGTGGCAGATGAGGCTGGTTGTGGGGCGGGAGGTACTTCGTCTGTCGAGCCGCTGAAGACAGCAGGAAGCGGTAGGCGACCCGTTGCGGCTGCCCACGCCACCGTCGCAAGGAACGTCGCTGCGATCGGCAGCAATACCGTGGTCCATCGAGAGCGACGCCGTGACCTCGCTCGCGCTGTGGCCATCAATCGCGTGCGTGTTCGCTCGGCTAGCTCGTCGTCGCTCGGTCGCGTGACGGGGCCGCGTGAGGCGCGGATCATCTCGTCGAGTGGGTCGCTCATCGTGAGGCCTCCAAAATCTCGCGAAGCCGTTTTTTCGCGTGAAAGATCCGTGTGCGCACCGTCGCCTCAGGGATGCCCAAAATCGCCGCAACCTCAGGCCCCGAACGCTCTTCGATCTCGCTCAGCACGAAGGTGATGCGGTGCTCGTGACTCAGCTCGTCGAGGGCGTTTTGCAACGTACGAGCGAGCTGCTCTCGAGCAAGATCGGCCTCTGGGGAGCGCGATGAGCTTGGGGGCTCGTGACCCATTCGTTCCATCGCATCGCGGCGTCGTTTGGCGGAGCGCACATGATGACGTGAAAGATTGGCTGCGATACCCAGCACGTAGTTGCGAATCGAGCCCGTGCCTCGCAACTTACCCGCTACCTCGGGTAGCTCGAGAAAGGTGTCGTGTACGAGATCCTCTGCCGCAGCCGTGTCTCCGAGCAATCGTCGCGCGAGTGCTCGAACCGCCCCGTGGTGAAGGTCGTAGAGGTCTCCGAGGGCGTTGACGTCGCCCGCTGCAAGTCGAGTGAGTGCCCTCGACTCTCGAAGCGACGTCGCATCCTCGTTGAGCTCGTTTGGCGATGAGCCGCCATTGAGAGCAACAAGAGGTGGGCGCGCTTCAGACATAACGAGCGCGAGGCTTTGGCGAAGGCTCAGCATCTGTCAACCAGGCCCTTCTGCCCGCTGCTCTCGAAAACGTTCACGCCGTTTCAAAAATCTGCGGTTCGTCGTTTCTGAAAAAAATCGATGAGCTTCGTGAACGTTTGAACGACCTGGGGGCAGGAAGCACTCGAAACACGGCCCCGAGGCGATCGAGCTCTCTCTGAGCAGCGACGCCTTCGGTTTCATTCTCGCTTGAAAGCGTCGTCGCGCTGTTTTGGCTCGATGCGTTTGGTTCGAGCGCAGGGCCTCTTTTGCCTGGAGACCGCCATGAACTTCATCGAACGCGCAAAGAATCTTCTCGTCGCCCTCGGAGCAGAATGGGTGCTCTGGTTGCTCGTTGCTGCGAGCATTCTCTCGGTGGCCGTCATCGTCGAGCGATTGCTCGTATTGAGGTCACTTCGCATCGATGGCTCCGAGCTTCGCGCGCTGCTCGTCGAGGCACTGCGTTCGGGTGGCACCGCGAAAGCTCGCGAGGTGTTGTCGAGCTTTCTGCACCCCGCAGCGCAAGTGGCTCTTCGAGGTCTCGAACGCGCTGAGAACGAAACCAACGCCGAGCAAGCCGAGGGCAGAATGAACGCCGAGATCATCGTTCAACGACGTCGACTCGAGCAGCGTTTTGCCGTGCTCGCATCCCTCGGTGCAAACGCTCCCTTCATCGGGTTGTTCGGCACCGTGATTGGCATCCTCAAAGCGTTCGATGCGCTGGGGTCGACGGCTGCTCAAGCCTCGGCCGCGATGGCTCCGCAAACCGTGATGTCAGCGATTGCAGAATCGCTGGTGGCCACGGCTGTCGGGTTGGGTGTGGCTATCCCCGCGATACTTGCTTTCAACGCGTTTCAGAAAGTCGTCAAAGCGTCACTCGACGATGCGCAAGTACTGGCGCTCGAGGTGATCGCACACCTACAAAGCCCAGACTCCGTTCGTGCACGTTCGTCGCGTTCTCCCTCACTTCGACAGGTGTCGTGATGGCCATCTCGAACGACAGCAACGACGGGATGTTCAGCGGGATCAACGTCACCCCGATGGTCGACATCATGATGGTGCTTCTCGTGGTGTTTCTCGTCACGGCAAAGTTGATCTCTTCGAACGCGGTTCCTGTGGATCTGCCCAAGGCATCAACAGGCAACGAGCTTCAGACGATTCTGGCGGTGTCGATCGATTCAAGCGGTGCCATTCGCGTCGATGGTCATGTGATCGAGAATGACGATGCGCTTCGTGCTGCTGCTCGACACGCTCGCGCTCGTGACGCCGAACCGCGTACCGTCCTTCAAGCAGACGGCGCGGTGCCTCACTCACGTGTGGTTCACGTGATGGATCTTCTTCGTCTCGAAGGGATCTCTCGACTCGCCTTCGCTGTGGAGCCCACACCGGCTACGCCGACCGGAGCGACGCTATGATGCTCGTGCCTCGCGAGGCCTGGATCGCGATCGCCGTCAGCGCCGCCACGCACTTGCCGTGGTTCATGATGAAGGTCGCCCCCTCGACAAAACCTTTTCGTCCACCCGTCGAGGTGTCGTTGGTGACGCCTCCGTCACCAGCTCCGATAGAGCCTCCACATCTCGATGCTCCGGTGCCCGACGAGCCTGCTCCCACGCCGCACGAGACTCCTCACCCAAGCGCGCCCTCGCGTACACAAGCCAAGATTTCTTCGAGTGTGAGCAAGGTTGCTCCTGCGCCCGCACAAGCCGGAAAGACCCTGACCGCTGAAGGAACAGACGCTCCGGCTGACTTCACGATGCTCCAAGGCGAAGGAACCTACGCCGGTGGTGTGACGGCTCGAGATGGTACCTCGACGACCTCGGTACAAGGTGCGGTCGAGCGTGGAGCGAGCTCACCCAACGCGGGAGCCGCTGCTGCATCCTCAGCGCCTTCGGCACCAGCGATCGATCGCTCAAGAGGTGCTTCGCCACAAGGGTCGTCGTTTTCATGCTCGCACCTGTTTCCCGCAGGGTTCGATGTGCCTGACGAAGCTGCGGTTCGCGTGGTGGTTCGAGTGCGAGGGGATGGCTCAGCAGAACGAGTCACCATTCTTCAAGACCCTGGCCATGGCTTCGCTGCAGCCGCGATCTCGTGTGCGATGTCGCAGCGGTATCAGCCCGCGCTCGACTCGTCTGGTGCGGCCACGTCTTCGAGCACGCCGCCGTTCGTTATCCGCTTTCGTCGCTGATCTCGTCCTTCTCTGAGGTTCATCATGCGCCCTTCTTTTCGGTGCAGCGCTATCGCTGCGCTCTTGGTGTCGCTCGTCTCGCGTTCGGCACTTTCGGCCGATCCTCCTGCTCCGCCCGCCCCTCCTGCACCAGCTCCGTCGTCTTCTCCGTCGCTTGTTCCACCGCGTTTGATCTCGGATCACGCGGCCGAGTACCCCGCCGCTGCGATGCGTGAGCGACGAGAAGCGGTGGTGCTTCTCGAGCTCGAGATCGACACCGAGGGAAAGGTCACCGACGCACGCGCTGTGCACCCCGACGACGCTGACTTCGACAGCGCGGCGATCGCAGCAGCCAAGCAATTCCGCTTCGAGCCAGCCCTTCGTGATGGGCGACCGGTGGCATCGAAAATTCGCTATTCATACGCATTCAAGCTTGCTCCTGAAGCCGCTCCGAAACCTGTACCCGTCGAAAGCAACACCACAGGGTCACTGCGCGGCCGACTCACGGACGAGAACACTCGTGCGTCGATTGCTCAGGCGATTGTGAAGGTCTTTCAAAACACCGACCCCGTTCGTCGTGTGCAAGTGCGTGAGGTGAGCAGCAACGCCGATGGAACGTGGTCGATCGACGATCTCTCGCCTGGCCCCTATCACATCAAGATCACCGCTTCGGGTTACGACGACATCGAGGTCGACGAGTCGATCAAGGCTGGTGTCACCTCGGAGATCAGCGCGCGGCTGATGCCCAACGCACCGCGAGAAATTGTCGTTAAAGGCGTCAAGCCCAACACCGAGATCACCCATCACTCGATGGCTCGCGACGAGATTCGAACGACACCAGGCACTCGCTCAGACCCGTTGCTCGTCGTCGAGAATCTACCAGGGGTGGCTCGTTCTCCAGCGCCTCCTCAAGGAGCGCTCGTCGTTCGAGGAAGCTCACCGCGCGGGACGAACATCTACATGGACGGATCGTGGATCCCGCTCGCGTTTCACTTCGGCGGTTTGACGAGTGTGATCCCGTCTGAGCTCGTCGAGCAGATCGACTACTTCCCCGGAAATCTACGAGCGAAATACGGTCGAGGTGTTGGCGGCGTGATTGAGATCAAGACCCGTTCACTTCGATATGACCAGAAGCTGCACGGCGTCGTTCAAGTCGATCTTCTCGACGGGCGAGTGTTCGCTGAAGCGCCTGTTCCGTTCACAGACTCGTGGTCATTCGTCGCGGGTGCGCGTCGCTCGTGGCTCGACGCATGGATCGGCCCCGTGCTTCGCGATGCCGGCTCGAACGTCAACACGGCGCCCTACTACTACGACTACCAAGCGTTCGCAGAGACACGACCTTCGAGCACGTCTCGGTTTCGTATTGGTGTGTACGGCGGCGCCGATGCGCTCGCGACCGTATCTGACAAGATCGTCGAATCAGACCCTGCTGTCGCCGGACGTAACGACGTTCGATACGGCTACCATCGTCTTCAGATCAACCACGAAGCAGAGCCTGCCCAAGGGGTGAAAAGCTCGTTGATGATCTCGGTGGGGCAGAACACCGAGGTGGCTCAATTCGGTCGGATCGACGTGCGCGACACCATCAACATTCTCGCGTCGCGAGCGGATCTGTCGTTCGAGCTCAACCCGATGTTCAAGGTACACGGCGGCATCGATATGCTCGCTGCCTTTGGCACGCTCGACCTTCGTGTTCCGAATGTGCCGGACGTAGGCGATACCTCGATTCGCACCTTCTCGTCGGGTGGCTGGACTACCTATCGAAAAGACGAGACGTACGTGCGACCCGCCGGGTACGTCGAGCTCGAAGCGCGACCGGTCCGTGCACTGACGGTGATTGCGGGTCTACGCGTCGATCACACGAAAGAGCTTTCGGATACAACCATTTCTCCGCGTCTCTCGGTCGCCTACGCGCTGAACGAGAGTCATCCGAAGACGACGCTTCGAGCTGGCGCTGGTGTGTATTTTCAGCCGCCCGACCCTCTGGATTTGCTCCGCGATACCGAGCATCAACTCAAATCACAGCGCGGCACTCAAGTGTCGATGGGGCTCGAGCAAGAGCTGGGGCGACACCTTCAGCTCTCGCTCGAAACCTATGCGAAGTCGTTCGATCGATTGTCGCTTCCTGTGAATGCGAGCGGGGGCGGAACGCAGATGAAGAACATCGGTACAGGCTCTGTGTTCGGCGCCGAAGCGATGCTTCGAACCAAGTCGATCGAGCGCTTCACAGGGTGGCTTACCTACTCGATCTCGCGCTCGGTTCGACAAGACGGGCCCGACCAACCCACGCGTCTGTTTGCCTACGATCAAACGCACGTGCTCGCGTTGCTCGGCTCGTATGTTCTCGGTCGAGGCTGGACTCTCGGCGCACGCTTTCGATACACGACAGGCATGCCTTTCACGCCGTGTCGCGGAGGCATGATCGACGCCACGAGCAGCACCTACGCGTGTGTTCCCGGGGCGCCACTTTCTGAGCGATTGCCAGCATTTCATCAGCTCGATCTTCGCGTCGAGAAGGGCTGGCAGTTTCAGTCATGGAAGCTCTCGGCCTATGTCGATGTGCTCAACGTCTACAACCACAAGAACCCCGAGGGCGTCGCGTACTCGTACGATCAGAGCAAGCGCGAATACCAATCAGGGTTGCCCTTCCTTCCGATTCTTGGCGTGCGAGGTGAGCTGTGATCCGAACCCTTTCTTCCGTGGTTGGTGTCGTTTCGTTTCGCCCTGTCTTTGCGGCTTTCACGCTTCTCGGATCGACGCTGCTGATGCATTGCGACGACCCCGCGGATCGCCCCTCTTCGGTCGACTCGTTGCGTGTGTTGGCCGTTCACGCGAGCCCATCGTTGGCCGCTCCGGGGGATCAGGTTGCGCTGACGTTGCTAACCGTCGATGGCCCCATCAACAAGCCGAAGCGAAGCGTTCAAACCCTCTGGATTGAAGGCTGCGAAAACCCCGCTGGTGGTACGCCGTCTTCTTGTCTGGGTGGCGTCAATCGATGGGTCTCGAAGCTCACCGAGAATGAGATCGCGAGTGGCGTCGTCGATCCGTCGAAGTTGCCCTCGGCGACCTCGATCGGTTTGGGTCCGACGTTTACGAGATCCATTTCTGAGTCGGTGCTCGAGGAGGCGAGCGACTCGGTGGACGGTTCGCCCAAGCGAGGGGTCGATATGTTGTTCTTCGCAGTGTGCGCAGGGCACTTGAAGGGGATCGACGACGCAAACCCTCCTCAAGGTTTGGCGTTGGGTTGCTTCGCTCAAGACGGAACGCAGCTAGGCCAAGAAGACTTCGTGACCGGGTTCATCCCGATCGGCGTGTACGCGAACGAGAAGAACCAAGATCCGAGCATCGAGAAGCTGGTGATCGCCGGGGTCGCCCCGAGTGATCGCGCATGCTCGGTGGATGCTGATTGCCCGAAGAACGAAGCGTGCGGACAACTCGCGACCTGCGTTCCGATCGTGCCCGCTTGTGACGCTTCGAACGAGGACGACTGCGCCGGATTGAAGATGGCGCCCGTGGTGACCTCGAGCAGCGTTGAGCTGGACACAACGCTTGCTCCGTCTCAGCCCGAGTCACTTTGGGCGACCTACTTCACCGATGCCGGACACTTCGACGATGATGCGAGGGTGGTGTTCGATAGCGAGGGGTTGAGAACGACGGATTCACTTGAAAACAAGATGATTCCGGCGCGTGGCTATCGAGGCCCAGCGCACGTGTGGGTGGTGGTACATGACAGCAGGATGGGCGTGAGATGGGTCGAGCCAGAGGTCGTGGTGCGATGACGCCGGGGCGTTCGGCGATTCGAGCGCGTGTCTTTGCGATTTCGCTCGGTCTCTCGCTTTCTGTGCTCGCAGTGCGATCCTCAGCAGAGCCGCCTCCGGTGTTCCATATCGAGCTGGCTGGGTTGTCAGCGCAGCGAGTGCAAGAGGCGATCGAGATCGAGCTTCGTGGTGATGCATCTGCGTCAGGGGCTGACGTCTCGATTCGTGGAGACCGCAAGCGCGCGCGAGTGGTGGTGCGAAGTCGCAAGGGGTCGAGCATCGAGCGTTCGATCGACCTGCCCTCGGATCAAGACCAAGCGGCTCGAGACATCGCTCTGCTCGTTGGCAATCTCGTGCGCGATCAACACGCGGCAATTCTCGACCTGTTTCGCCCGGTCGCGAGTGCCTCCGCCTCGACCGTGTCTCGTTCGTCAACGGCGCCGTCAGCTTCGACATCAAGCACGTTGTCCCGTAGCTCGTCGGGCACGAGCTTGGGCTCGGTTCGAACGAACGACCGCTCACCAAGCTCGTCCGACTCCAGCGATCTTTCGTCTGCGCCAGCACCCGTAGCGTCGACCTCGTCGTCCTCATTGGCAGGGGCGTTTACGTCTGCTGCTCCTGGGTCGTCGGCTTCGCCCGCGGCTTCTGAGGGTCAGCTCGCCGTCGACAACGCTGAGCTCGAACGAAGAGCAGTCGAGGGCCGTGGCACACAGCGAGAGCGTCTGGCGGATTGCTCTCACGAGGGGCTCAGATGGATGGCGGGCGGCGCTGATTTTGTCCCGTATGTGGGCTCGTCTAGCGTTACGGGGCTCAACGTCGGAACGCACGCCTCGTTCGGTGCGTTGGGCTCGTGGTGGGCGTCGACGAATGGGGTCGCGCTCAACGGCCTCGCGGGCGGAACGTCGTTCGGCGCGTGTGGCTTTCGTCTCTCGGGCATCGTCGATCTCGTCGTGGGCGGATCGATGCGCGGGCTACAAGTGGGCGGCATCGGTGCCCTCACCCCCGGTGATGTGGATGGCATTCAGATCGGCGGAATCGTCGGCGTCGTTGGAGGCGATACCCATGGCGCTCAGATCGGTCTGATCCAGGTCACGAGAGGTGCGTTGAACGGTGTTCAGATCGGAGCGGTCGAAGCTGCTCGAGAGGTTCGTGGTGCACAGATCGGTGTCGCAAATGTCGCGGTAGACGTAACCGGTGCACAGGTGGGGTTGGCCAACGTTGCGACCGGAGACGTTCGCGGAACGCAGATTGGTGTGGTGAACATTGCCGAGGATTCAGACGTCCCGATTGGCCTGATCAACGTGATGTACAAAGGCCATGTGGGGCTTCAAGCGGTGGCCTCCGAGAGTGGTCATGCGCTGGGATTGATCGAGCACGGTGGCAGGGTGTTGCACTGGCTCTACGGCGGTGGCGCTCGAGGTGACGGCAGTGGCTTTCGTGGCGTGCTTGCGATCGGTTTTGGGTCGACTGTGTTTCGACGCGAACGACTGTGGCTCGACGTTGATGCGTTGGCGCTCTTCGAGCCGGGTGAACCGTTCTTCAAGTATCAGCACCAAGTCAGCACGTTGCGGTTGATGGCGACCTTCCCGGTGTTGCCTCACGTGGGCCTCACGATCGCACCGACCTACAACACACTCGTGACCGACGACAAAGCGCACGCGAAACTGAGCCCCTACGGGGCGAGCTCAGCAGATTCGAGCGCCAACTTTATTCGGTTTTGGCCGGGCGTTACGCTCGGCCTTCGCGTGTTTTGATCAGCATCGCGTACTGATTGCAGCGAGCTTTTCGGTGGCAAGAACGCTGTGGATCTCAGCGATCTTACCCTGCGAATCGAGCTCGATACGAAGGACGACTCGACTTGCGAGTCGCTCTTCAGAGACGGGGTATTCGAAGAGCAATGCAGGTGAGCCGTTGAGCGAAACGAGCTGCATCTTGGGGATGCCATGGTCGCTCCGTTGTCGAGTGAGCTTCGTGTAGAACAACGCGACTTTGCTGCGTCCCAACACCGGCAACTTGGCCGCCATGAACTCGCTGCCTCCGTCGGTAAGCGCACGAACCCCTTCTGCCAACAGTGCTTCGACCCCCGCCATGTCTTGAGCAGCGAGGCACGTGACAAAGCGAAAGAGTGCCTCGCGATTTCTTTCTTCTGCTTCGAGCCGAGCGTGCGTGTTTCGAGTCGAGTCGTACCCCTCCATTGTCTTGCGTGCGCGATGGAGTGTCGTCTTGACGTTGGCTTCGCTCAGCGAGAGCGCTTCTGCGGTTTCGCTCACCGAGTAATCGAGCACATCGCGCAAAAGCAACACGGCGCGCTCTCGTGGGCGCAACGCCTCCATCGCAACCAAGAAGGCATAGGATGCGCTTTCGAGAAGATCGTAACGCCCCTCGGTGGTGCTCGGCTCGGTGAGTGAGGGCAACTCGGAGGCTTCGTGATCCTGACGAGCGTGCACAGGCAACGTGCCTCTCTCGATGATATCGGTGGTCTCGACCAACGCCGGCAACCAAGGCCCTTCGTACGAGCGTTTCTTTCGTCGTCGATAGGCGTCGCGCGCAAGGTTCATTGCAACACGAACGAGCCACGGACGCAGATCGTGTTCTTGCTCGGGCGGGTGCTCGAGCGCTCGAGTGAACGTCTCTTGAACAATGTCTTGGGCGTCGGTTGTACTGCCCGTCATTCGGTAGCAAAGACCGAAGAGAAATCGCTCATGCGACGGCAAGTCGTTGCGCGCTGACTCGGACAGTTCGCGGACCATGCTCGGCTCCCTCTTCGACAATACGACGAGTCACTTCACGAGCGCTCGAGATCGATGCATCGAGCAACAACCCTTCGCCGCGCACCAACCAATCGCCTGCCAGATACACCCCTTGTACATCGGGCAAGGTCACTCCTGGCCAAGCGCGCGTGCTCGGTAGATCGTGCATCACCGTGAGCTGAGGCAAGAACCGGCGATGTACGACGAGCTCTCGCCATCCAGGCTGAAATACGTCCATCATCGCTTCGAGCTCGCGCTCTACCTCGAGCGGCGGAGCATGATCATCGAGAGGTAGATACTTGGCAGCGTGAATCACCGCACCGCCTTCGGGGGCAAGTCGTGCGAAGTCGGTATGAACCGAGCCGTAGAGCGGTGAGTCGACACCCAAGACGAGACTTCGATTGGCTTTGGGCAATGATGACAACGCGAGATCGAGACACGCTGCTTTGACAGGTCGAGACTGTTCCGCGAGCTCTCGCGCGGCTGCACTATGCGGCAGCAATGACGACACCACCGCGGGCCCTGCAGCGATCACGATCGACGATGCCGACATACGCACCCCGCTCGTGAACGAAACGACGTGAGCGCGATCTCCTGGCTCGATCGATGCTGCTTGTGCACCCGTCACGAGCTCGACGCCGGAAGCCTTTGCTGCGTCGACACAACCGTCGACGAGTGTTTGCCACCCTGCGTCGAGATACATCACGCCATGACGAAACACTCGCTGTAGCTGCAACAGCGCCGTTGCTGCGCTGTAGTGATCGGGAGCGTTCGCATACGACGAGACGCGCAACATCGAGTGAAGAAAGAGTCGCGCGGTTTCATCGTGAACCAAGCCGTTGATCCAGGTTCGAGCCGTGACGCCCTCGAGTGATGCAGGGGTCATTCGTTCGATGGATGCGAGCAGCTTGGCCACCTCGAGCTTCGCGCCAAGCGAGAGTAGCGACGTGGTGAGCAGCGAGATGGGCCCGGTTGGCATCCCGTGGAGCTTGCCGTCGAGCAACATGACAGGGCTGTTGGGCGTGGCTTTTTGCCCTCGAGCGAGAGACCTATCTCTCGAAAAAAGTGCTCTGCGGGCCCTCCGAGATACAAGGCGTGCGGCCCAAGGTTGAGAGCGAAAGACTCTTTGGTGGTGGTGATGGCTCGACCTCCCAACGAGTGACTTCGTTCTACGAGCGCAACCTGACGCCCTGAACGTGCGAGCAATGTGGCCGTGGCGAGACCGGCGAGGCCGCCGCCGAGAACGAGAATGTCGTGGGTCATATCCCTTCCACGTCGAGGCCCTCCAAAAGGTTACAATCGCGACGATGATTCTTTCGCGGTCGCTCCTTTTTGCTGTGGTTCCCTTGTGTTTGAGCTTGTTCGCTTGCTCGAGTGACGACACGACCAACGCCTCGGGGGGCAACTCGGGCTCGGCTGGCTCAGGTGGATCCTCGGGAACGAGTGGTGCTGGCGGCACGGCGGGTTCGAGCGGTTCGAGCGGTTCGAGCGGAGCCGCGGGGAGCGCTGGCTCTGTGGCGAGCGATCTCGACGGGATCCTTGCCGAGCTTCGCGCGAATCGAGACGCTGCGTTGCTTGCTCATTCGAGCGTATCGGGTTGGCCCGTACCGCTTTCGAGCGGGTACTTGTTCGTGTCGACCGATCTAACGCTGAGCAAAGTCGCCGGAGATCACGATAGCTGGGCAGGCACGGACATGGCGATCGATACGACCTTCGCGTGGGTCGTGATCGATGTCTCGGCAGGTGATTCGTACAAGTTTACGGACGGCACCACGTACGCGGCTGACGCGTGGGCGCGTTCGTATACGTACGACTCGTTTGGTGAGATCAGCTTGGTAAAACCGACAGTGTCGCACCTCGATCGATTCGTCGGTGTGGGCGATTCGAATCTCGAACCGCGTGACCTTCGTGTGTGGGTGCCAGAGGGCGGAGCCGATCGTGTTCTCTATGTTCACGATGGGCAGAACCTGTTTGATCCAAATGCTCCGTGGGGTGGCTGGAAGCTCCAGGACACCGTGCCCGCGAAGATGATGTTGGTGGGCATCGACAACACTCCGGCGCGCATGGATGAGTACACTCACGTGACCGACGACATCAGCGGTCAAACGTTGGGTGGCAAAGGGGATCAATACGCCGCGCTGTTGAAGAGCACCGTGCGCCCTTTGATTCAGCAGCACTACGGTGAGCCCTCGAAGCGAGGAGTGATGGGGTCGTCACTGGGAGGTTTGATCAGCTTTCATCTCGCCGATCATGACCCAGGTGATTTCATGTTCGCGGCCAGCCTGTCGGGCACGATGGGGTGGGGGAGTATTGGAACGAACGTTCACAATCAAACGATGATCGAACGATACGCCGCCCACGGTCATGGCTCGACGGCGCTCTACCTCGATTCGGGTGGCACCAATGGCCCCTGTGCAGACACCGACAACGACGGCATCGAGGACGACATCGATCAAGGTGACAACTTCTGCGAGAACGCGCAGATGCACCAGACACTGCTCGATGCTGGGTATGTCGAGAATGTCGACGTGTTCTATTGGTTCGAGGACGGCGGTCAGCACAACGAGGCGAACTGGGCGGCACGTGTCTTTCGCCCACTGGGCATCTTCGCCGGGATGTAACTCGACGACGCTCAGCTCTTCTTTGGCTTGAAGATTTGCCAGGCGATGAAGAGCGCAAAACAAGCCACGAAGGCGATCACTTTGAGGCCCGCTTTGATCGCTCTGCGGTTTCCTTCTTCGTGCTCGATCAATCGTTGCTTCACGAGCTCTCGATCAGCTTTGCGACGTTCAGCTTCTTCTTCGCGACGCTTGTTCTCGATCTTCTCGGGGTCTTCGAGGCAGATTCGCGCGACCTTGCACGTCGAGTCTTGAGGGCACGATGAGCCCGCGCCGCACCCTTCGATCACGCGCGTCACCGCGAACGACGAATCTGCGGGCTTGGGGCGAGCCTCTTTCACGCAGTGCGGGGCATCCGAGCACGATCGTGTGCCGGGGCATTCGTCGTTCGGAGGGCAGGGCTCATCCTCGACACAAAACGCCTGCCCCGGGCCGAAGACCTCGAAGTGTGCTCCTGGAACACATGGCACCTTGCTCGGAGCGCAGAACGCCTCGCCTTGCATCACCGTTGGCGACGACCCAGCAGGGCATGACGGCAGTGCAGGTGCGTCTGCATGAACGAGCCCAACGACTGCCAACGGAGCGACCCATGCGGCAGCGATCACCGTGTGGCCTGAGAAGCGAGCGAAGGTGCTCATCCCAAGCTCCTCAGCACCTCTTCGACACGCTTCGGCGATACAGGCACAGCGGTCTTTAGCTCAGGCGCAAAGACCGACACACGAAGCTCTTCGATGAGCCAGCGAAACTCTTCGAGCGCTTCGGCATGAGTGGCGTGAAGCGCTGCGTGTTTCGCGAGATAGGCGTCCCAGAATGGCTTCACTTGAGTGGCCTTCTGAGCGTCTTTGATCGGATCGTTTGGCAATCGCTGAAGGCGCGTTTGGATGGCCTTCAGATACCTCGGAACATGACGTGCTCGATCTAGTGAGAGTGACGCAAAAGTGCTCGCGGTGACCAGCATCGAGAGTTGAGCGCGAATGTCTTCGAGCGCGGTTTTTTGGGTGGGACGCGACTCGGCCGCTCGAAGCGCAGCGAGCGTTTTCTCGGTCTCTGCAACGACCTCTTTCGCGTTGATCACGAAGGGCTCGAAGGCGGATGCGAGACGGCCTCGACCCCAGTCGAGACGGTCGGCGAAGCTCGCTTGTTGCGTGGCCACGTCGGTACATCATCGAGGGCAAAAGCGAGGTCGAGAGCACGCGACATCGCTTGTGTACGAACGATGTCCACGTCGGATGCTTTGGGTTTTGCTGGCGGAACGGGCGGCCAGACTTTCCGGGTACTTCACCTCGAGCGTCTCGATCGTGGTCTTGAGCTGAAGCGCAAACAGACGCCGCAAACCCAGACGCGCGTCGACTCTTCAGCCTGACGTTGAGAAGGCATCAGGGTGAGATCGACGACGGCGTTGCCGCGATCCACCAACGCGGGGAAGGCCGCCATCGATCGGCTACCCATCTTGAACGGCACCGATATGTCGCGAGCTCTCCGAAGTCCCAAGACTTGAGGTTGGTTTTCTCCACGACGCTGCCCCTGCTTCTCGCCAGGCGTCGCGAGCTCGAACGCCCTGGGCGAACTCTTGCGCAGCGCACGAAGATCGCGGACCATCGCGACGACGCGATCGTCTGCCGTCGATGATCCGAAAAAGAGCAGGCGAAGGTACGGCGCCATCTCGTCGAGACGCCACGCATCGAGCGGCACGCGAACATTGATCTCGTCTTCGATGACCTGACTCGCTTCGGCAAGCGGCTCTTCGAAGGGGACAGACAGGCAGATAAATTCGAGCCGCAAGATCGAGGATCGAACCGAGGTCGCGTTTCGTCCCTCGTGGCAGCGCATGAAGAAGTGCGGTGACCTTTTCGAGCATCCAGCCGGGCACCATCGCATCGAGCAGCGCTGGTTCGGGGGACGCGGCAAAAGCGAGAGCGGAACATCCACCGGATGCCATCGGCATCGTCGGATGGATCGAACAGATAACGAAGACGTGTAGGTCTACGCCGTCGATCGTGATCTTCGATGGATAGCGTTCTGGCGTGAGCTCGTTGGCCTCATCGAGAAGCACATCGGCCAAGGTGAGAAAGAGCAACTTTGGCTCGGTCTTTTCAACCTGTTCGCCACTGCTCGAAGGTCTTTCGTCGACGACGTGATCGGGCACGCGCTGCTCGAAGAACACGGTGAGTGTGCTTTCGTCAGCGAGCATGTCGCTGCGTCGAGCCTTGTCTCGAAGCCGTCGTGCCTCGTCGAAGATCTTCTCGTTGTGGGTCTGGAAGGCTCCGCGTGCGTGATATTCCCCGCGCACCAATGCGTGCTCGATGAAGATGCGGTGTGCGCTCGGGGGATCGATCGCGCCGTAGTCGACACGTCGATCTTTCGAGATCGGTAGACCATAGAGCGTGACTTGCTCGCGCGCGGATACGCGAGCGGTCTTTTGCTCCCAGTAATGGGTCTCCGTGGCTTCGTTTGACCAGGTGTGAGCCGAGCTCTTCGAGCCATTCAGGAAGATCACGGCCGCGTGTCGCGCAAAGAGCTGCGAGGTCTCAACGAGCTCGGCCACCATGACCCACGCCGGTGGTTTCTTGGCGAGACCCGAGGATGGATGCAGCGCGAACTTGGTCTGACGAGCGCCGACGTAGCTCTTCGACTCTTTGTTCCACATGCCAATTCGGCTGAGCAACCCGGGCAACAGCGCGCGATGAATCTGGTGTGCTTCCGCGGCTTTGGTGCTGGGTTTCAAGCCGACGTCGCGAGCGATTCGCGAGAGCTGTTGATGAAGCTCGCGCCACTCGTTCATGCGAATGTACGACAAGAAACGATCTCGACAGAGCTTGCGAAGCTGCGCCTTGGTCGACTTGGCTTGAGCGTCGTCGAAGAACTTCCAGAGCTTGAGCCAGCCGAGAAAGTCAGAGGTCTCATCGCGAAAGATCTTCTGCGCTTCGTCGGCCTCTCGTTGTGCGGTGGCAGGGCGCTCGCGTGGGTCTTGAATACCCAGTGCAGCGGCGATCACGAGCACTTCGGCAAGTGAGCCTTCTTTGTCGGCAGCCAGGATCATCCGCGCAAGGCGAGGGTCGATCGGAAACCTCGCGAGCTGTGCTCCGATCGGCGTGAGCTCGCGCTTGTCGTCGAGAGCGCCGAGCTCTTCGAGCACACGAAAACCTTCGTTGACCGCCTTCGAGCTCGGTGCATCGAGGAAGGGAAAGTGCTCGATATCGCCGAGCTTCTGAGCCTTCATTCGCAACAACACACTCGCCAGACCCGTTCGCAGAATTTCTGGGTCGGTGTGATTGGAGCGCTGGTTGTGCTCTTGCTCGGTGCACAAGCGAAAGCACACGCCGCTTCGTACTCGACCGCAACGGCCCTTTCGCTGGTCAGCGCTGGCTTTCGAGATCGGCTCGATCTGAAGCTGAGTGACGCCCGTACGCGGTACGTATCGGTTCACACGTGCGAGACCTGCGTCGATCACGAACACGATGCCCGGGATCGTCAGCGAAGTTTCAGCGACGTTGGTGGCGAGCACGATCTTGCGTTGAGGGATCGACTCGAACACGCGCGACTGATCGCCTCCAGCCAACCTGCCGTACAACGGAAGGATCTGCGTATGACGAAGCGAGCGACGGCTCAGCTCGTCTGCGGCTTCTCGGATCTCTCGTTCGCCGGGCAAAAAGACGAGGATATCCCCGCGTGGATCGATGCTCGAGATCTCTTCGACCGTGGTTGCGATCGAGTCGGTTAGATCCACTTCTTCTTCTGCGCGAGGTCGGTAAATCACATCGACGGGGAAGGTTCGACCTTCCACGCTGATCAGCGGTACGTCTCCGAATAGCTTTCGAAATCGTTCGACCTCGAGTGTGGCCGAGCTGATCACCACTCGAAGATCGGGTCGCTTGGGGAGCAAGCGCTTGAGGTAACCGATCAAAAAGTCGATGTTCAGACTTCGCTCGTGAGCCTCGTCGACGATGATCGTGTCGTAGGCTTCGAGCAGTGGATCTCCCTGAATTTCGGCGAGAAGAATACCGTCGGTCATGAACGCGACGTAGGTGTTCTTCGAGAGGCGATCGTCGAAGCGAATCTTGTATCCGACGTCCTGACCGAGCTCGCTGCCCAGCTCTTGTGCGACGCGGGTTGCGACGCTGGTTGCTGCGATTCGACGCGGCTGTGTGACCGCGATGCGACGGTCTACGCCGCGACCCATCGCGAGACAGATCTTCGGGAGCTGCGTTGTCTTCCCCGATCCAGTTTCGCCCGCGATGATGACCACTTGATTCGCATCAATCGCCTTGGCGATGTCGACCACTCGTGCCGAGATCGGCAGTTCTTCGGGAAAGGTAAGCGCCACGGGCGCGAACCTAGAACGCCGAGGCGAGATCGGCCACGCGTTGAGACACAAAACCGTTGCGGTCTGGCCGAGCTTTGAAGAGACAATCCTCGGCATGGATGAAACCGACGGTGAGAAGCGTTTTTCTGCGGCTGCGCTTCGCCTACGAGCGCGCCTGATTGCGGTAGCGGCCGTGGCAAGCGTCACGGCCTGTGGCGCAGAATCCGGAGTCAAACCCGCAGACGCCCCCGTGTCGAGCGCGCCCTCGAACGCAACGAGCGCTCCGTCGGCCACGGCGCCGTCATCGACCGCCTCTGCTGCCCCTTCGACCTCATCGTCCTCGTCGACCTCATCGACAAGGCCTGCGAGCTCGGCAGTGGCAGAAACGCCCAAACCTGCGGCCTCGGCTTCTGCGGCAGCATCCGCCTCGTCGGCTTCTGTGGCCCCTGCTTCGACAGCAAGCGCAAAAGCGACGACGCCCGCAGCCAAGCCTGCACAGATCAAGTGCGCGCCGCCGATGAGGGTGGATAGCTGTTTGGGGCCGAACGGGAGCTTCCCCTGCTGTGCCGGGCCCCACTCGTCTCCTGGGCGCCCGCTGACCATCGAGGACGAGCTGCGACTTGCGCTGGTCGTTCAACAGAGCGACTGGGTGTGATCGTTGGTTACCCTCTCGTTCGGAACGAGAGGGGCGAGGTTCGAATCGACGGTGTCTTTCTCGATTCGAACTTTTTTTCGACACTCAGGAAACTCGTTGGCGTTTCAATGAAGAAGCCAACGAGATGCTGTTTGCCCCCGCCTCCTCCCAGGGCCGTTCTGGCACCGATGCGTCAACACGCTCGGCGGCGGCACTGGTCGAGGCGTTGTATCGACAGCACCATCTCTTCGTGTTTCGACTCGCGCTTCGCTACGGGCGCGGGCAAAAGGCGTGGGCTGAGGATGTAACCCAAGAAGTGTTCTTGGAGCTCATGCGGGCAATCGATGTGCTCAAAGACGTCGAGCATATCGAGCCATGGCTTTACACCGTGACCACACGACGGTGTTTTCAGCGACTCAAGCGCGAGCGTTTTCTGTCGCTGGCCCCGGTGCGATGGATACTCGGAGAGCGCGAGCAGGCCGTGATCGAGCCAGATGCGCTGCTCGACGCGCGTAACGATCTCAAGCGTGCCTTCGAGGCACTCGAAGCATTGCCGCCCAAAGAGCGTGTGGCGTTTTCGATGTACCACCTCGATGGCAAGAGCCAGGACGAGATCGGCGAAGTGCTTGGCCACGGAAAAAGCTACGTCTGCAAACTGATTCAGCGGGCCGTCGAACTGCTTCGCGGTGCAGGTTGGGAGGTGTCCGATGTCTGACGATCGCGATCTGGTCGCGCGCCTTCGCGAGGTCGACAATCGCCTCGCTGCGATTCAACCGTCGCCGTTCTTGCAGACGCAACTACGGGCCAAATTGCGCGACGAAGAAGAACGTCGTGCTCAGCCTGCGTTGCGACGTATCGGTCGACCTGCCCTCGTCGTGGCCATGGCTGCCGGGGTGATTGGCATCCTTCTCAGCAGCCTTCCTGGCTCTCGACTCGCTCGCGTTGGCTCGCCGGTTCGAGTGGTCAACGGAGCGGCATCTGCTGACGACAGCGCACAGGCTGTCGAGAACACCGACGCTGGGCCTCCCAGCCCGTCGTCACCTTCGCGTCGTGCTCCGAAGCGAGGCCCGCTATTGCTCGAAGCCCCTGTGTTTCAGCGGGGACGAGAGCTTGCGCCAGACGCTCCAACCCCCAAGCCGCCTACTCGATGGGCGCAACGACTCGAGAGCTCGCACGAGTCGTTTGTTCTTTCGGTCGGAGCCGATCATGTCGTCCATTTCGACTCGACGGGAGCGCGCACAGGCTCGGGTGCGGGCAATCTGATCACGTCGGAACGGTCGATCGTGACCGGTACAACGACTCAGGGCGTGATGGCGAATACGCCCTCGACCGCTGCGACCACAGCGACCACGACGACCGGGCGAGCTGTGCCGACGACACCTTCGACAATCACGTCGCCCTCTCCGAGTGGAGCGCCGAACGCGAAGCCTCAGCCCACCAATAAACCAGCAGATCCAACGGGCTCGCGTGATCCGTCTCACGCGTGTCAGAGCGTGGACCAGCTTCGCGATGTTGCGTACGCCGAGTGCAAGCAGAAGGGCGCGGATGTCTCTTCGTTCTCGCCGCTCGAGCCTTGCGGCGACGGCACGTTTGGCTCGGCGAAGGTCGTGTGTGGATCGCCCCCGTCACCAACGCAGTCGTGCCCCTCTGGGTCGTTGAACAACCTGCCTTGTCTCGACGACGGATCATTGATGAACATCGTTGCTTCGGCCTGTGCAGGCACGGGGTACGGCGTGTCGATGTTCACTCCATCGCTCGATTGCCCAAGCGGTGGATCGTCCGTCGTGAAGTGGGAGTGCGAGTGTGCTCCTCCGCAAGACCCCAACTATCCGAACGACCCCACGACGGGTTCGGATGGGTGCATCGAGCAGATCGTCGGTGACCCGAATCAATGCGCGTTTCAGGGCGATCTGATCTCTCAGGGCATCGATCTGTGCGCCTCGATGCAGATGCAGCTCAACGATGCCGTCGCCGCCAGTGATTGCGGTGGTGAGCTTTCGACGATCGCAAAGATTCTCTGCTGCCCAATCAAATTATTTCGTGAGCAGGAAACTCTTCACCCGCTGAGTGAAGAGACCTTTTGAAAGCAACGAGGACGCACGAGAGCGTCGACATCGTCATGGTGACGAGTGCGACGACTCGATGTGCCCCTCGATTCACTCGGCCGAGCGTTGCTCGTGCCGCGAGAGGAGTCTTGTCATGAACCTTCGCGCCCTCACGGTTGTTCTCGCTCTCGTTGCCCCTCTTTCGTTCGTTGCGTGCAATGGCGAGGTTGACCCTGGCAGTCGCTCTCGTGGAGACAACGCGAGCGCGGATGATCCTCAAGGCAATGGTGCGACTGGCGGTGCGTCGTCCGCCTCTGATGGCTCAGGAACGGGTGGCTCGAGCTGCGATCCGAACGATCCAAGCAAGCCTCTCGATCCGGGTGATCCGAACGACCCAGGATCGTACGGCGGCGGCGACCCTGGTGGCTACCCAGGAGACCCGAACGACCCTGGAAAAGACCCAGGTACTGGCGAGCCCAATGACCCTGGTTTCGCGTGCGTCTGGAACGTGATCGACGACGGCGGAGTGTGTCTTGATCCGACCAACATCAAGGACCGAATTTTCGCGGCGTGCGCCGAGCTCGGTGGATGGCCAAACGAGGTCGAATTTTCGGGTGATTGCCCCGATGGAGGTACGAGTGCGAAGTTCAGTTGCTGCGTTGATCCAACGGGCGCGCCTGGCGGAGATCCGGGTGGAGACCCTGGCCAGTGGCCGCAAGATCCGAACGGTGATCCGTCGACGACGGCGTGCTCGTACGATCTTCTCGATGGGCAAGGGCAATGCTTGCCGGTCGGGTCGACGATCGACTTCTTGGTGAACCTCTGCGCGTCACGTGGCGAGTACCTGAGCGAGGTCTCGTTCTCGGAGGATTGCGCTGATGGAGGCACCTTCGCGAAGTATAGCTGCTGCGTGGATCTCGCCGGTGGGCCGAGCGATCCGAATGACCCGGGAAAGCCCGACCCAGGTACCGACCCGAACGACCCCGGAGGATATGACCCAACTGCCGATTGCTCTTGGTCGGTCGTCGACGGTCAAGGTGCGTGTCTCGACGTGGGCCAGACGATTTCTGCGTTGATCGAAGTGTGCGCAGCACAAGGCGCAGCGTTGAGCAACATCGAGCCGTCGGGTGATTGCCCAGAGGGTGGAACGATGCTGAAATTTAGCTGCTGCTCGGCGTCTGCGGGCAACGTCGAGGGCTCTCCGTGACGCAGAGAATGACGCGCCGATAGCAACTCAAGCGATGCTGCGCCAATGCCGCGACGCGTGCGCGAAGAACATTCGTCACGACGCCGCCGACGCTCGACATCACCGTGTGTGAACGGTAGCGTGGGCGACCAGGTTACCAACGAGGCAGAAGGGCATGGCGACGTCGAAAAAGGCTGGCTCGAACAAGGGTAAGGGCAGCGACGAGAGGGACGACCTAGCGCCACCGAGCGCACCTCAAGTCTCGTTTACTTCCAGTGATTTGATGATGCTCGACTCAATGGCCGAGCTCGTCTCCGATTGGGCGCGAAGGTGCTCCGATCGACTTCGCTGGGCAGAGACGCTTCGTCGAGATCCAGAGATCTCGGCATCGAGGCGTGAGGTGTTGATCGCAGTGCAGCGCGAGGCCGCTCGCAATCTCTTTGCGCTCTATGATGCAACGAGGCCGCGACCTGAAGACAAGCTCGATGCGCTCGAGCAAGAGCTCAGGTTGATCATCCACGCGATTCAAGAGCGCGGAGAGCGACCGCTCGCAGACGCAGCGTTTGCTGCGATCTCGATGCACGCTCCGTTGATTGCGCATCGATGTGATGTCGAGATGAACGACGAGATGCGCTGCCGTCTCTACGTGCTTCTCGTCAACGACGCGAGCGCGGTCAGTGTGTGGTTTGGCGATGAAGAAGTGGGCTCTCGCAACGTCAAGCGCCCTCACTTCTCGACCATTCTCACAGAGGCGGCGCGCATCCTCGACATTCCTGCTCCGGCTGTCGCTGCCCCATTGAACGGTAACGGCAAGGTGAAAGCCATTCGCGAGCCCGCTCGTGAGGCGATTCCTCGTGCTGCGTTGAATGGTCGCGCGACCAAGCGCCCAGCAGCGGTCACGTCGATCAAGAACGGCAAAGCCACACGCGCGAAGAGCGGCTCCGTTTAGCTCGTCAGCGCATCAGTTACTTGGGGCGCACATCATCGTGGGGTGATTGCAGTGGTAGCCGGTGGGGGCACCGGTGGCCGCTGCCGCATTGTTGCTCGTTACGCCATCGAGCGTGCCCTGCGATGGTAAACGAGACGGGACGTCTCGCAATCGCCACACGGCTCGTTTAGTGTGCAACCCGATGGCGGATCATCCGCAGCGGCCTGGGCGAAAACGAAGCGAAGCCTCGCACCGAGCGATTCTCGACACGACGTGGACGCTACTGGGTGAGCGAGGGTACGCGGCGCTGACGATGGATGAGGTCGCGGTGCGTGCGGGGGTTGGCAAGCAGACGATTTATCGTTGGTGGCGCTCGAAGGGAGAGCTGGTGCTCGAGGCGCTCACGTTGAGCATCAAGACCCGCGTGTCGGCCGGCCCCACGCTGCGAAAGGGCCTCGAGGCCTATCTCGGCGGTTTCGTTCGCTCGCTGTGGGGCCACGATGGTGTGGCGACCATCATGGCGGGTCTCATGGCGGATTCGCAGCTCGATCCGGCCTTTTCGTCGGTGTTTCGTGAGCAAGTGCTGAGCCCTCACCGCACAGCCCTCTTGTCGATCTTTCGCCATCACAACGATGGCAGCCCCTATGCCGAGCTTCTCGTCGACATGGCGCTCGGTGCGATCTGGTATCGCGTGATGAGCGCAGCAGACGAGATCGACGACGGAGAGCTCGAGTCACTTGCTCGCGACCTGGCCCGTCTGAGCGAGCGACATCGTGAGAGATCGAGCTGACATGTAGGTTGATTCGTCGTCCGAGGCAGCGTGACCACTCGACGTACCGTGCCCGGCTCAGCGCTCTCGATGCTTTCTGGGGTCGTCTTTCTCACTGGGGTCGCGCTGTTCGGGGCAAACGAAGGGTGTAGGCGCGATGCTTCAACGGTTCTCGCTGCACCCGACACGGTTCCGTCGCCTTCGGGGTCATCCAAGGTCGTCGAGCCCGAAGAAAATGAGGCGCCTGTGGCTTCGGCAGCGCCTGTGATTTCCCCGTCGGTTCCGGCGATTGCACCCGATCAAACCGCTGCGTTGAAGCGCTGCCAACAACACAACCTGGATGCGCTCAAAAAGAACGCGGGAAAGGTCGCAACCTTCTGCAAACAAGGGGGTTGCCGCGTCATCGGAGAGCCCGCGCAAATCTATGAGCAGCTCTTGTGGTGCGGAAAAGACAACCAAGGTGTCTGGGGCCTCTCGATGACGCAGGTACAACTGCCCACCAAGAACAAGACAGAGCCCGACCCCAACGAGGTTCGACTGAGCGGAACGCTTGCTGTTTCCCGCTATACCGCCCGTGTGGATGGCACGGTGAGCGAGGTCGAAAACGCCGGCTGGTCGGGTTTGGATTTTTCTGTGGATTGGTTCTCTACCGTGGAGCTCACTCGAAAACTGTCCGATCTGGACGGGGACAATGTTTCGGAGCTATTGGTTCGCAGGGTCGCTTCGGTCGAAGAATCACCAGAGAATGGTTCGAGTCTCGTCACCGCATTTCGATTTCGTGCTGGGGCCATCGAAGCCATTCCAGAAGTATTGGCGCTCAAGCCGATGGCGTTCACGGATGCCGACAAAGATGGGCGAATTGATTTTATTCTTCGGAGCCCGTTTGTGGCGATTTTCCCATGTATCAGCGAGTGCTCCTTTGCTGGGCCCGAGCTTTTGGCTCACACGCTGCCGGATGGACGCCTCGACTCGAATGATTCGGTGGCCGTCGACTACGTTCGTCGGCAGTGCAACGAGCCTAGAGATACCGCTGATGCTCCGATGGCAGAGTGGATCGACATCGCGTGTGACAAGTTCGCGGGCGTCGGGGAAACCGCCATCAAACAGCGACTCGAAGCCAGTGCTTGGGCTGCTGTCATAGACCCAAACTACCGGAAGAAAAACATCCAATCCTGGGCGAATGCCCCTGTTCCGTTCATCGTTCCTGGACTGAAAGCCTCACGACCTGGCCATCACTGAGGCTTTTCTCTCCATCGTTTAGATTTCTCGAAGCGATTTTCGCATGACAATTCGCTGCTCAGGCAGGGGCAACCAGCGGCGTTCTTGCTCAGCGATGAGAGTCATTTCTGGGCCAATCGTGTCGATGGGCTCAAACCCTAGACGCGAATACCAAGGCCCGTTCCAGGGGATATGTGCCCACGTGGTGAGCCAGATCTCTCCTTCTCGTACGGCCCAGCGAAACGCTCGTTCAAAAAGAAGCTTCCCCACGCCTTGGCGCCCCCAAGCTCGCCTTACCGAGATTTGATGGACATAGGGGCGCTGGTCGACGAGGCCGAGTGCAATGAACCCTATAGGGTCGCCTTGAGGAGAGCAGGCAAACAAGAGACGCCCTTCGTCGATGGCGCTAGCCCATCGAGCGCTCTCTTCTCGCGGAAACGGGTGGTCTTCACCGAAGAAGACGTCGACCCCTGCCTCGGTGTAGAGCGAGCATGCGTCGTCATCAATTTCTTCTGCCAGACGCAACTCTCCTGAACGTGCAGGACGCAGAAAGATGGCGTCTTGTGAGGGTGGTGATGAGAGATCGGAGCGTTGGAGAACCATCAAATAGAGGGCATTGCCTTCGCAATCATCGGCCAGTGCTCGAAGAAAGCGAAACCCTGCTTTTTCATAACAGCGGATGGCGATCGAGTTATCGGGAACAGGATCAATCACACAGGTCGTCACGCGAGGGTCTGCAAAGATAACTTGTTGCATGAACCCTCTCACCAACTCGACGCCCACGCCTCGGTGAAGCGCGTCGAGCTCACCAATATACACGTCACAGTTGGCGGTTTCTGGGTCGTCTACCCGATAGGCGCGCTGATATTCAGGAAAGTCGCCCATTCGAACCGCGAGACAAATTCCAATAGGCCGATCGTCAAGAAGAGACAGAAAGGCGCGTATCTTGGATTCGCCACGAACATAGGATCGATATTCGTCCATGATGTCGCTTATCGGCTGATCGTGGCCTATCCAGCGGCGAACATGAGGGGCAGACAACCAGCGCTCTGCCAAGGGAAGGTGCTCGTCTTGAAGCGGACGAAAGGAAATCGAGCCAGACATCCGCGCTTCTACGACGCCTCCAAGGTTTGGTTTCAAACATCGATATGCCCTGCGCCGGTTTCCGTGTCGCGATCACAACGACCCTGCCTTCCGGTTGGTTCGGTCCCTCTCGTACACGGGCGCGTGGCGGTGAAGTTGGGCCATTCGAAGCAGGCGGTTCGTTGAACCTCACTTGCCGCACCGGCGTGTTGGCGAGTATTCTCCAACGTATGCCACCGCGTCCAACGCCCGAAGCTCATCTCGATCCGCCTGCCGCGGCTTCGTTTTCGGAGCGATTCGGAGCTTGGTTGGAGCGCGCCGGCCCCGAAGATCTCGAAGCGATTCACGGAGCGGCTCGACTCGATCGTGAAGACCTCGAAGGCTTCGAAGCGATCGGGGGCGATCGTTCGAGCTACTCGCCGCTGCGGTGATTCCGACCACGCAAGAGCTCGTTGAGGTGCATGACCGCGTGTGTTTGCACGAGGGTCTCGCTCCTGCTCGAAACCTCGTCGCGCTAGCAGCGTGTCGCAATACGGCAGCGCGGTTGGCCGAAGAACACGGAGATCCTGTCTGTGGTCGCCCACGGCGAGGGTCCGTCAACTCGGCAACAAGCGGCTGCTCGCGGCAGTGAGGAATCGGTCTACTCGACCAGTAGAGGGCGGGCGTTTGCGGGGGGTTGGTAAAATAACCTCGAGAGTTGACGACCACTGCTCAAGGAAGCCTTGACCCACCAAGAGGCAGCTTTCAGCATCGTCGGGATGGCAACCCCAACCGGATCTGGATGGCAGTCGATCGAGCAGAAGCAGCTCGAATTGCTGGAAGGAGATGACTGGGAGGCATTCTGCGCCGACCTCGTTTCGTTCGAAGCCTACGACCGGCATCAGGATCCTGAAATTCAGCGAGATAGCTCCGTGAGTACGAAGGATGGTGGGCGCGATGTGCTTGTTGAGATCAAGCATCAGCCAACCAAATCTCGCTTGAAGTATCAGCAAGAATTCCACCTCAGGCCGCTGACGGAGGACAATGGGAGCGTTGCCTACAGTTGCAAAGCTGGGGCCCATTGGCTCTCACTTGCCATCGACAAGGATCTTCTCAAGCGCAAAGAGCCCGGTCGCTCCGTCGAAGTTCTTCTTGCCGGAGGGCAATTCAGACTTCTCATCAACCGCGCAGGGAGGCTCGACCAGAAGGTCGTGCGTGGAGGAAAGAAAAAAAACAAGAGTGCAGCCGCGATTCCGGGAACAACGGCCCTGCCAGTACGGCACCTCGCCGACGCATTCTGGAAAAAGCTAAAAGAGCTCGATGCTAGCGCTCCAGATCCCATCGCACAGATAGGGATCATTGATGTATCAAACATCCTCACCTACCTGAGAAATAGGAACCCAACCGGTGGAGCGATGGACGCCTGGCTGGAGAAGTTCAAGCTGCAAAACCAGCTCACCAGCGTCGAAGAGTGGGAGAGGTTGCACGTCCTCGACAGGGATAAGCCGACCCTCGTTTCAGATCCAGAGCGCACTCGCGTGTATCAGCTCTTGGGAGAATTCTTTGCCGGAAGGTTGGCAGAGCGACGAGCATGGCTCGTGGGACCGCCGGGGATCGGCAAAACCCGGCTTGTGCTCGAAGCCCTAGCGGCCATTCCAAACGCCAAGCAACGCGCGAGGATTGCTCTCAGCCACGAAGAGGCGATGGCCGCCATCGGAGACGGGCGACTTTTGCAACGCCACCCCAATTGCATCTTGATCGTGGACGACTGTCCCGTTCTCGAAGCGAGCCCAATAGCGAGCCGTTTTCTGGCCCGTGAAGGTATTTCAGACGACGCCTGTGTGCTCGTCATCACGCCTGGGCATGTGAGCCAAAACGAAGCCAAGGCATTTCCACTCTTCTGGGAGTTGGAGCGCCTTTCGGATGCGTCCATCCACTCACTCGTTGAAGCATCACTCTCTCGGATAACGCATGTCGGTGACGAGCGCGCCGAAACGATCCAACGGATTGTAACCCTTAGCGCGGGATACCCGTGGTTTGCAGTCCTTATCTCGAAGGAATCCGATACCGTCAAACGACCGCCGTCGAACCCTCGAGAGGCTGCGATGTGGGCCCTTGCCGCGAAGCACGAAGCAACGACCGACAATGAGCGACTCGAGCTCAGGTTTCGGCGTGCGCGCGCATTGGTGGCAGCAACGCTTTCGACACGAAACGATTGGCCATCGATGTCCCCTGACGACCGCCGGCATCTGCTGGACGCTGTTGGAATCGGGTCCTGGGCGGAACTGCAAAAAGCAGCACAGGAGTGCGTGGAACGAGGGATCCTGCGTCAATCGGCGAACTGGAAATTCAAGTACGTCACCCCGATGGTGTTGGAGCGAGAGGTCATCTCTTGGTTCTTCAGCGAAAACGGGCCTGACCCCAAGGGCGGCATACTGGCCTGTCATGCCGAGCGTTTTCTTCCGACATTTCAAGAGAATTTGAACAAGCTCGGCCTCCCCTCTGACCTGCTCTCGCAGTTTGCGTCGCAAACACTCGATGCCTTTCGAAAGCAACGGTTCGATTGGGACAAGATTCGCAATCACGCACTCTTGGACACTCGCCTGAGCTTTGCGGCAGAGCATCTACCTATAGAGACGGTGCGTGAGCTGCGCGCATGGATCGAGGCCACACCACTAGACGAGTTGAAACGTCGAACGAGAGAGCGTAGGCCAATTGTGTTCTCACTAGAGAGGTTGGCCGCGCGGCAAAGCTCATTCGAAGACGCAGAAGCATCGCTCTTCCGGCTGGCTCTCGCTGAAAACGAGTCGTACGCCAACAACGCCACGGCAACATGGGCGAGTCTATATTCGATAACGCTCAACATTACGTACCGCTCGATTTCCCAACGAATCGAGCTGCTCAAGCAACGTCTCGCGGACCCCGATGGAGACAAGAGGTTCATCGCGTTGAGTGGCCTCCTCGCCATTCTTGCATCGAAGGGGATGCGAATCGCCATCGATCCGCTCGATGGCCCACGACCGGAAACATCGCCCCAAGAGGCAGGACAGGCGCATCAGCAAGCCATTGAGCTCCTTGCGTCGATGATCGACGATCCATCGGAGCATGTATCCGCCGCTGTCAAGAAATGGCTTATCGGGAGCCTACGCAGCAGTGTGCGACGAGGAAATGGCCGTGAGGTTGCCAGGATTATCCTTGCTCACCTAGACGCGTTCGCCGAGGACGAGCGAATTCAAACCAGGAAAGCGCTAGAGCAAATCCGATCGTACGACCACCCTGCCGAGGACGACGAAACCGTCCTCCAACAGCTAGAGCATGCGTTGACGCCGACGTCGTTTGCAGAGCGTTTGCACCAGCAATTGAGTGGGTGGGGGCCAGCAAAAGACCGTGAATCTCTCGAAGCCAAAGATCTCTCTCTCGCGCGCGAAGCCATAGAACAGGAACCGGCGTTGCTAAGCGAAGAGCTAGGGTGGATTTATTCAGAAAAAACAGCTCGCTCTCGTCAATTCATGTGGGCGCTCGGCCTGGTCGATACAGCGCGAGCTTTGCTCCCGTTGTTGAAGGAGAAAGCCAGACTCACGTCAGGCCCAACCCAGGAGAAGTATTTTCTCATCCGATATCTCGCTGGAATGGCAGGGCGAGAAGGAGAGAATGCGGCGCTGGCTGAGATCGAATCAACTCTCGCAGCCGACGCGGAATCCTATGCGCTGGGGCTCGCAACGATGGGAGCGACCACAGCTAGATTCAAACAGCTAGTTGCTCTTGCCGCACAGAAAAAGCTTGGACACGCAACGATCCAAGAGCTCGCACACCATGCACAATGGCTCAGCGGCATCGAGGAGAAGGATTTCAGCGACTTTCTCCACGTGCTGTACGAGTGCGATAAGACCGAGTACGCCCCAATCATTCTTGAGCTGATCTTGAGCTACGTCGAAGCAAAGCCAGAATCAGCGGGGTTGCTTGACAACTGGCTTTTGCAAGCGCTTGGGGTGATGTCAGCCACAGGCTTTCGCCAAGTAGACGCCTATCAGTGGGAACAAGGGGTCATGCAGCTCCTCTCGCGGGATCACTCGACTCCGGTTGTTGCGAAGCTCATCGTCGATGCGCTCTTGAGCACAGAGGGAATGAGCCAGGAGCCTTGGATCGTCTTTCATACGCTTCTTCAAAAAGATCCTGGTGCGGCATGGCAAGCACTCAGCGGTGTACTTGAAGGGTCAAGCCCCGAAAAAGATGGGCTTCTGCTCTCCTTCAGGTTTCACCCAAGCTCATTCGCTTGGCCGGCGGACGAGGTTCTGCGATGGGTGGGCAAAAATGAGCAACGCGGGCGAATGGCGGTGGATCTGGTACGACCTTACGCGCCTGAGCTCCACCCGATATTGCGAGAGCTATTGTGTCGTTTTGGAGGTCGAAGCAGCGTTGCTCGCCTGATTGCTTCTCGGGTTCACAGTACGGGAAAGGTGATGTCCAATATTGTGCAGCATTACGCCGAACAACTCGAGCATGCGCGAGGTTGGCTCCAAGACGCCGAACCTGAGGTGCGCGTGTTTGCGAAGGATTTGGTGCAGTCACTGTCCCTCAGTCACGAGGTCCATCTAGCGGCGGAGCAGGACACGAAGCGGCGCTGGGGAACCTAAACCACAACCTTTTTGCGCGTTTCGGTCTCAGGCCAATTCCACTGGCGTACCTTGAGAGCGCAACCGCCCTTCGTTCGCTGTTCTAGCCGCTTGATGTGACGCTTTTTCTTGGTTGTCCGACCTGCACCCCACGACGTCTCATGCTCGATGCTTGATGGGTTTCAGTTGCGGCGTGACACCACAGACGGATGGCCAACGACGGCTTGTGTTGGTTCCTCACAGCCTCTCCACCACGCCTTCCAACCGTCTGACCACCGCCGTCCGCCTCGTCACCACGAGCGCGAACGAGGTAGCGTCGGCCGTTGGCAGCGTCACCATGGGTAGAAAGCCTTTCTCGCCGTCGACAAATGACGTCACCTCGGCCCCCTGCGGCGTCACCATGGGCGATAAGCACGTCACCTCGCACCAAAACGTCGTGGTGTTGGGTCTTCGGGACGTCGCGCTGCTTGAAAACGTCGTCTCCATGGGTTTACGGCACGTCGCAACTACTTGCGCGTACATGTGGCTGCTGTATGACCCGGTATGACCAAACATAAAACGCAGGGGGCGGCTCCGGCCGTGGTGAAGGGGAACGTTTCGGCGAGCTCGGCAGAAGAGCTTCCGGATGTGACGCTCGATGATTTGATCGGAAGAGTGGGGGCCGCAGACGAATCGGTCAGGGCGGCTTTGTTCACACATGTGGACGCTGCCGATTTGATTGCGATGGGCGTGAAAATCGATAGCGCCAATATTCTTCTCGAAGGGCCCAAGTTGGTCGCAAAAGCACTCGCGACCTGGACTGCACTCGATGAATCCGGCCGTGGGCACATCATGGCTGATATTGACGCATTTGCCGCGCTCGCAGTTTCGGAGCTGGTGACACTTCGCGAAAAATGAAGCTCTCATCCATATTTCTACCGCAGGAAGCCGGTCAGGACTCGACTTCGCTCGTCGCTCAAAGAAGCGATGCGCGCTGGAATTACACTTCGCGACGACGCCTATGGGGCACTCCGAAAAGCGGTGGGATCCCATGCGGTGTTGCTCCCGCTGATTGACGACGCCGTCGGCACGGCAGAAACCCCTGCTGCACTGGTCAAAGGGCTCACGAGCCTCGCAAAGCTCATCAGGACGAAGTGCCCACCACACTTGGATCGGGCGCAGCGAAAAGGTGCTGTCCGTGCTTCGGCTCAACGACGCGCTCGCGACTCGGCTTGAAGAGGCAGCGGCCAAGGGTAAAATCCGCGGCGGATGCCACGAGCGGCTCAGCCCTCCGTCGATGTGTTGCAGCGAGACCTCGACCTTCAGGATGGACGCACGCTCTATATTCTCGACTTGATCGTCCGCACGCGCTGCGCTCGGCACAAGAACGCGACCTTGCATCGTCGCGCCTCGACCCCGCCTGCTCACGGGCCTCGTCGGGCCTCGCGCGCCGAGCTCGAAATCCAAGTCCAAACAAGACCCATCCAACGCGCCCAGCGCAGCCGACGAACCGCTCCACCAGACAGATTCCGCGCTCGCCTCGATGTGTCACCATGGCCCCATGAGCCGGGCTCTACGGGGTGCCACGTATGCGGACATCGAGGCGCTTCCGCCCCACGTCACGGGGCATCTCATTGGGGGTCAGTTGTGGGCGCACCCGAGACCTCGTTCGGCGCACGCTCGTGTGGCCTCGAACATCGGCAACATGCTGACCGGGTTCGGTGACATGCATGGCCCTGATGATCCCGGCGGCTGGGTCATCCTGGATGAGCCGGAGCTTCACTTGGGCGCAGACGTGCTCGTTCCGGATCTCGCCGGCTGGCGCATCGAGCGGGCGACCTGGCCTGAAGACGCAGCGTACATCGACATTGCCCCCGACTGGGTGTGCGAGGTCTTAGCTGTCCGCGGGCGTCTTGCGTCAGCGCCGGGCAGGCGCGCTATCGAGGACAGGTGCGCGTGGTGGCGCCGCCCTTCGAGGAGCGCGGTCTCGACGTTTGGCGCACATGGCGGTGAAGCCAGTGCAAACCCATATCGTTTGGTCAGCGAACGGACATCGACGTTCGGAACGGAAATGGCCAGGAAAACGTCGAACAAAATCAGCGTCCCCAGCGGGATTCGAACCGGCGGGGGACTTGCAAGTCGAAAAAGCCCAAAAACATCGAGAAAACGGGCGCTTTTCGGAGGGGATAGAAGCGCATTCGGATGGTGACGCGAACGGCTCGCAGCGCCAACCGACGTCAGAGACCCCGGTTGTCTCTTCGGCGTCCGTTCCGAGCGTCGCCGTTGACCCTGTCGAGGCCGCCCTTGCCGGTGCGCTTGAGGCTGCAAGTCGCTCCGGTGAATGGTCGGTCGTCGTGAAGCTCGCCAGCGAGCTCGAGGCCCGACGACTCGCACGCGCGAACGTGGTCGACCTGGCAATGGTGCGCCGAGAAAAGGGGGCGCGATGACGCCCTGCCGACCTACAAGGTCACGCGAGCTCGAGGCGGAGATCTTGGCGAGCGCGTCAAAGCTCAAGCCGGGTCGTGTTCGAGGTGCGGCTGGGGTGCTCTGTCCGTCCACGCTCGAACCACCTGTGAACGACAACGGATCGACTCCGAGGCGGCGGACCTCAAAAACAGGTCAATTTCGAAGATCGACAAGCTCAAAGTGTAGCGATCAGACTCATAGTGTAACGCCCGCGCGCCCTCCTCATTAGGATGACAATCAACATCGACAATCGGGCGCTTGAGGGCATCCGAGCATTGGTCACGACCTACGGGGTCGACAAATCGGCCAAAATGCTTGGGATTGCCCGAGAAGCAATGGTGCGAGTGCTTGCTGGCCTTCCCGTCAGGAAGGGCACGGTGCTCGTGATCCTCGACAGTCTTCGCGCTGTGAACACGCCAGCGGATCCAACCGCAACCCAAGGCCCAACCGCCTTATCCACAAAAGCAGAATCGCCCGCGGACAAGGCGAGCGATTCGGGGAGCTAAAACCAAATGAATAGTACCCGTCCTTTGACGGCTGGGCAAGTTGCGTCTTTTTCACCAGGAAAAAGCGCATCAATCGCAGCCAATAGCAACGAGCCTCGCGCTCTCGAGCTCGCTCCCGGCGATGCGATCACCATTCGCATTGCCCCGGGCGCGACCGTGACGACGCGTGCGCTTGACTGGATCGGCTTCGAGCAAGCCGGATGGTCGAGCGAGCGCGCCTTCGGCGATGCCTGCCGTGCTTGGCGTGAGGCCAAGAGCGTGCGCGTCGTGAAGGTCAACAAGAGGTGGCGTGCTCACGCTGGCGACCTCGCCAAGTGGCTCGAAAGCGAAGCCGAACGCCAGCGAGAAGCGCAAGACGAAGGCGACGAGTTTGCTCGTAGGTGCCGAGCAGCCGGTGTGGCCGTGGCGATCTCCCCATCACGGAGGTCTTCGCGATGACCCGCGCTCACTCCAAGGGCCCGAAGCAAGCCATCCGCTCAAGCGCGGAGAGTCATCCGGCCTACTCTCCACACTCGCCGCGATGCACGTTGTGCCTTACTCACATCGTTGCTGGCGTGTGGACGTCGAGCGGCCTTTTCTGCGGTCGCTGCGCTGTTCCCGTTTGCTTCGAGGTGTCGCCATGAAGCGCGGCAACCGAGACGCATCGGCTGCTGTCGACGCCAACGAGCTCGACTCTGTTCGACGCGCGTTTGGCTACCTGTCGACGTTGTACGGCGCGCACTGCATCGAGCCGCAAGATCTGATTCGCGCTTGGGAGAGTCGCGTCGTCGCGCCGTCTACGACGGCGACAACGTGGTGAGCGCTCTCTCGTATGCGCTTCACCGCTATGGGGCAGGCAAGGGCGCTCGAAGCCTTCGGCGTACAAGAGCCGAACGTTGATCTCCGACGGTTGGTCAACCGTGCGGCTCGCGATTGATGCCGAACACCCAAGCGCCGCCGATGTTGTTGAGGCGATCTTCATTCACCTTGGCCTCAACGCGTTGGCGGTTCCTCGGCGCTCGCCTTCGCAATCGCGAGGTGCTCTCGCTCGGGCTTTCGCCGATCGCCGCGTCGAAGGTTCTCGTCTGCTTTCGCCGACTTCGAGGACAGCGTAGGCACCAGTTTGCATGCCGATTTCTCCGAGCTCGACGCCGCTGTTTCGGCGGGGCGCCCATCGGGAAGCAACCACGACACGCTCACGATTCTTTTCACCAAGACCGGTGGTGCTCTGCACTGGTCGGAAAAGGGGGAGCGATGAGCGCGCCCTTCGTGAACGTTCGACGCGACGGCTTCGTGCGACCATCCAGAAGTGCATCGACCGCAGTTCTTATCTCGTCGCTGGCGTAAAGATCACGCGAGAAGTCGTCGGTCGTGAAATCGAAATCGATCTGAACATCGACGAGTTGATCGCGTTGGTTGAGCTCGTGGGCACGCCTCGAAAGCGGGTGCGCAAATGAACCGCGCGGTGTGTGAAATCTGCTCTTCGGCGCCGAAGAAACTGCGGTTCCGGGATGGCCAGATCCTCTGCGTTCCGTGCGCCGGCCGTACCGTGGAAGACCCACAAGACAGCGCACCCGCAGGAAGTGTGTTGGAAATTGTCGCCAGCGGTACCGCCGAAGTGGTGAGCTCCCTTGCGAGCCGTGCTCATGGGCGGAGAGGCAGGGTGCGTCGTGAGGCGCCTTCCCGCCGTTGAGCTTCTCACTGGAACGCACGGCACGATCGCCAACGCGACGATCGTCAACAGCGCGATCCGAAGAAGCACGCCGACATTCTCGCAGGCAACCTGGCGATCGCCAACTCAGCGATCATCCGTCGAGCACTTCCGCGCGATCGTATCGGCTGGACCGAGATCGATACGTTCAGCGGGCTGTTCTACTACATGCAGTCGAAGCAGCTCGCGCGTCTTGGCGGCCTTGACGCAGTTAGGATCGAGAAGAGGCTCGACGCAGTAGCAAAGGCAGGTCGGAATATTCCGATCCTGTATGCCTGCTCGGCTGGCGTTACAGTGGTTTCGATTCCTCGCCTCGCGCTCATCCAAGGCGGTGCGGCATGAGCGAGCGTCGCAATCTCCGAGACGAAACGCATACCCTCGCGATCGGGCTCGCTGCTATCGGCCCCGCCGAGTTGGCGGCGAAGCTGGGCATCTCCAAGCCGATGAGTCGCCAGCCGAACGGCGTGCTCGTTCGATGCCCGGTGCACGGCGACAGCACCCCTTCACTCAGCATCACCAAAGGCCCCGATCGGCTCATCCGTGTGCGGTGCTTCGGCTGCGATCTGAGTGGCGACGCGTTCACGCTAATTGCCTCGGTTACTGGGCTCGACATTCGCTCTTCTTTCGGCGCTGTGATCGAGCATGCCAGGGCGATCACGGGCGACGTCGCGCCGCACTTCGCGGAGCGATCCAAGCCCCAACCGGTCGTCGAGTCGCCGCCTTCGCTTGACGACGAAAGCTTCGACAAGTTGGGGCGCTGGCTGCTCGAGAAGTGCCCTCTTGCAGACGATGCAGAAGGGGCGGCGTACATGCGCTCGCGAGGGCTTCTCGACGTGTCGGTGGGGCGCCTTGGCTGCCTACCAGAACCAAGGTTTCAAGGCGCGCTCGTTTCGGCGCTTTGCTCCGAGCTTGGCGAGCACATCTGGCGCCGCTCAGGACTCACCAGCGGCGACGCAATGGCGGCTCGATTCACTTGGAGCGACCGACGATTGCTCATCCCGTGGCGAAGCACTGGCGTCGATGGGCTCATCACGAACGTTCAGCGCCGCGCCCTGTCATCGAACCACGGCAAGGGCCCGAAGTACGTAGCGGCGACGGGTCGTCTCTTCTCGGCGCCCTTTGGCATCGAGGATGCGCTCGAGCTCGCGGATGATGAGACCCCGTTGGTCGTCGTCGAAGGCGCCCTCGACACCTTGGCGGCACGTAAGACGTTCGCAGCCAACGGTTACCCCGCTGCGGTGGTGGGCATCCCGGGCGTTCAGGGGTGGCGCTCTTCGTGGGCGCGGTTCGGCAAGGGGCTCGACGTGAAGATCGGGCTCGACGGCGACGATGCCGGCGAAGCCGCTGTCGCCAAGCTCGCACAAGATTTCTTCGCCGAAGGAGCGCGTAGCGTTTCGAGGCTCAAGCCCATCGGGAAAGACTGGGCAGAACAGGTGGCGTCGTGAGCAACGCACGATGGACAGAAGAACCGATTCCTCCGCCGTCGGGCCCGGTGCCCGTGGACGCGTACGACGCGCCTGATGTACCTGTCGAGATCATGATCTCGACCGACGAGGAAAAGATCGCGGACATGGCGATCGAAGTGATCGCGCGTCGTGAGAACCTCTTTCAGCGTGGTGGCACGCTCGTTCACGTGGTCGAAGATGTGAGCAAGGGTGTACGCGGCGAGCTACCTCCGCGCATCGTCGAGCTTCCGCTTCCGCGCCTCCGTGAGATGCTTGCGAACGACATCGCCTGGACGCGCTTCCGCAACGGCTCGAAGATCCAGGCGCACCTGCCCGCGTGGGTTACGCCAGCCATTGCCAATCGCGGGGCGTGGAAGCACATCCGGCCGCTCGAAGCCGTGGTCACATCGCCGATCGTCAAGCCCAGCGGCGAGGTGCTCAGCAAGCCAGGGTACGACGACGAAACAGGGATCTGGTTTCGCCCGATCGGCAAGGTGCCGATGATTCCGGCGCTTCCCACCATCGCGGACGCAAAGCGCGCATGCGACGAGCTTCTTGACGTCGTTTGCGACTTCCCTTTCGAGTCTGGGATCCACCGCTCGACGTGGCTTGCCGGACTGCTCACACCGCTTGCTCGATTCGCGTTCGACGGTCCGGCGCCCTTGTTTCTGTTCGATGCCAACACCCGAGGCGCCGGTAAGTCGATGTTGACCGACACCATCGCCGTCATCGTGAGCGGTCGCCCGATGGCTCGCATGACCTCACCGGGTGAGGCAGACGAGGATCGCAAGCGCATCACATCGCTCGCCATCGAAGGCGCCTCGCTGGTACTCATCGACAACATCGTTGGAGCACTCGGCAACGAGCATATTGATTCGGTGTTGACGGGCACAGAGTGGAAGGATCGCGTGCTGGGGACGAACACGACGATCTCGATGCCGATGCACGCAACCTGGTACGCCACGGGCAACAACGTCATGCTCGCCGCCGATACCTCTCGACGCGTGGTTCATGCGCGGCTCATGGCTCCTGACGAGAAGCCCGAAGAACGCGAAGGGTTCAAACACCCTGAGCTCATCGACTGGGTGAAACAGAACCGCGCTCGACTACTTGGCGCAGCGCTGACGATCTTGCGTGGCTACTTCGTCGCGGGCTGTCCGACGCAAGCGATCAAGCCTTGGGGTTCGTTCTCAGGATGGACCAAAGTCGTACGCGGCGCGCTCGCATGGGTCGGTCAACCCGATTGCGGCGAGACCCGTCGGGCCTTGCAAGAGTCGTCGGACACCGAAGCCGGTGCTCTCTCTGAGCTTCTGCGCGGATGGTCTGAGGTCGACCCAAGGGGCAAGGGTCTTGCTGTCTCGTCTCGGTCGTTGCTTCTCGAGCTGGAATGAACCCAACCAGGTACGCCACGATGCGAGGTGCTCTCACGGAGCTTTGCTCGCCCACGGGCGGCAAGTTCAACGCGCGGAGTGTCGGGAACAGGTTCAAGCACTTTCGCGAGCGAGTGATTTGGCGACCTCTGTCTGGTCAATCGAGGCAAGGGCGAGGGCGGGCAGGTCTGGGCGGTCGTGAAGGCGAGCCAGTATCGAAGCGAGCAGGAAGCCGCGAACGATTGACCGTGTATCGGTTCCTGACTCTGAAAACGCAGAGTCAGCCGGCTGATTCACGATCTAGCCAATTTGCTTTGTTCATCGTTCGTCCTGACTCTGCTGACTCTGGATCCTCTCCTTGGCTGGAAATAGTGGGGGAGAAATATCTATATGCGGCGGAGCTGGCAACAGAGTCAGCAGAGTCAGCCGGGCGATCGACCTGGCAAGGAAAAACACGACGAGAGAGATCAGACGTAGATCCTGACCTGGAAAACGCAGAGTCAGCCGGACGCAGGTCGGACCAATCGATCCAGTTCGGCCATATTGCCATGGCCACGGTCGGGCCACGGTCGGCCGAGGTGGCCACGGTAGACACGACCCTCGCCCGGTCGCAGAAGTCAGACGAGGTGGATCCGAAAACACGAACGAGAAGCGAGCAGCCAAGCGCGACGCACGGATGGCGGTAACGGTGGGCGTCTATTGCGCCGAAGCGTTCTTACCCTCGGCGCTCCTCGCAACAAAATGAGCATCGCCAGAAGCGAAACAGGAGGCCAGCGATGGATCTATTTCAGTCACTCACCGCATGGGAACGTGAGCTCAACCGAAGCAACGGAGCCGTTGGGCTTCTCAACTGTTTGGACGCTCGCAACCCGATGACCCGCGCTCAGCTCGCCAAGCATAGAACCGAGCGCTTGTTGTTTGATGTCGCGTCAAAGCGGGCGCTTGTTCAAGCTCAGCTCACGAAGGCGTTTCAGGAGCTCACGTGTCGTGTCGCCGAGGTGGGTAAGGGCCTCATCTTGTGACTCGTCGCCATCGGTCAGATGGGCTGCGTTCTGCGGTGGCATTTTGGCAGCCTTGCGCGCACGCGCGCGAGCCCTCGAACGCTTCCGTGCGTAAACGCACGCGCTACGGCTCTGAAGGCCTTGCCCGTCCTGGCGCTCGTTCGAGGCATGGAGGGCGGCGCTCTTCTCGTGCTCGTTGGGGAAGGTAACAGCGATGGCAATGGCAACGCTGTTCACCATCGGGGAAGCGACCATCGGCCGAGTGCAATGGTTGCCCCTTCGGGGAAGTGTAACAGCGCCGCCACTGCCGGCGCTGTTTATCTTCGGGGGGAGCAACATCGTGGGCACTACCCACGATGCTCGTCTTCGGGGGACACATTGGCGCCGCCACTGCCGGCGCCAATCCTTCCCCCCCGTGACCATTGCCGGCGCTGCCGGCGAAGGTGGCACAGCGCACCGTTGGGGCCAATTGGACACAACGGTTTGACCCCGCATGCGCGAGCGACGTGGGCAGTATCGGTGATGAAGACCGGTGCTCGTTGGGCAGGTGTGTGATTCACACACGTGGGGCAGGTGCAACCACGATGGTTGTAACTGTGTTCGAGACACAGTTGACCTGTCGTCTGGCGACAAGTTGCCGGGGCTCCAGTCGTAGACATCTCGTCTACAACTGTGTGATTCACACAGTTCGTGAACTGCGACAATGTCGCAGTTGGCCGGTGCGTTCTGGCGAACTGTCCAATCTGGACAGTTGGCTGGTGCGAGGAACATCGGAACTTCCGAGGTTTGGCCCCGCATACGCGAAGGTCGGGTTTGCCGCACGGTGCGGCAAAATGCCAGCGAGCGCGAGGGGTGGGGTTTGCTTCACCGTGAAGCAACTGCCTCTTCGGCTCCAACCAAGAAGATCATCTTCATGGTTGCCAACTCCGCCCCGCATTGGGGCGCTCGACGTCTGCGCCACCGTGGCGCGCACATGGGTCGGTCTTCAGTTGCAACGATCATCGTCACAACTGCCACGGGCTCCGTGCCGTGCGGCGCCTTTGACGTTCGCCCCACTGTGGGGCGCACATCAATGCCCGTGGTTCCAGTCATGGTCATCACGACCGCAACTGAGGACGGAGTTCACACATGCCGTGTGTGAAGCTCCGTAGCTTTGACCGGAGGCTTGGGGTCTAACATAGCGTGTGGGAGGCTACAGCCATTTTGGCTGTCACCCCGCCGGTGAGATCCTCTTCGGCTCCCACCCCGCCGACTCAAAGCCGCTTTGGCTTGGAGTGCGCCGCGAGCTCCGACTGACGGTGCAACCCACCGTTACCCCCATCGTTCCTTCGGCGCTCGACTGGGTGTGTCTTTCACACTCACCTCGCTTTGATGCCCGGCCAAGCGAGCAGGAACGGCGGCGATTCTCTTTTCAGATCTGCCACCTGCCTACGCGAGCACATTGGCTCGCACGATCTGTCACGTCGCTTTTCAGAGTGTAACGGGCTTGGTTTCTCGAGAAAACGGCCGTGTTGATATATCAACAATCGTGCTGGCATATTGGCACGCATGCGCGAATGGTCATACAACCAACCCATGCTGACGACGCGAGATCGGTATCGATTGGCGGGTGAAGCGGGGTGTTCTCCGCAAACGGTCGAGCGCTGGGCTCTCGGCGCGGTGGTTGTCGAGGCGAAGCGTAAGGCCATCGAGGCAGCGGCGGTTCGACTCGGTGTTGCGGTCGCACCGGTAAAGCAGGGGGACGCACCATGATCGCCGATCGTGCGAGCGCAGCGTCGAGCGGTTCGGAAGAGAGCGACGCACACAAGGCAATCGAGAAGCTCTTCGAGACCCCACAAGCTCGCGAAGTTGCGCGGTCGTTCTTCAACGTGTCCAGCCAAGTGCTCCGCCTAGTTCAGCAATGCAAGAAACCCCCTTCGGAAAAGCTTCGCCGTGTGGTCCAACAAGGGCGATTGGTGTCTGAATCGATCGACTTCTGGGCAAGCCAGCCCGACGACTCTTCGAGCCGACAGATGATCAGCGAGATGCGTGCGTATCTCGACAACGCTCGAAGGCTTCTCGGAGTAACGCCTCATCGGGAGAGTAAGCGCGCGGAGACGCCACGAACGTGAGCGCCGTCGACTTCATCGTTCGTCTCATCGACCAGGTCACAGGGCCTGCGTCGAAGATGGTGAACTCGCTGAAGCAGTTGGACGCAGTGGCCAAGGCATCGAAGGGCGCGGCGAATATGCACATGCCCGACGTTGCTCCCGCGATGTCTTCGATCTCGAAGATGCAAGGTGGCTGGCGGGGCGCAACGCAGGGCATGACGTCATCGCTCGATTCGTTCTTCGGCGACATCAGCTCGAAGTTTGGATCCATGGGCCAAAGCGGAGCAAGCAACGGTTCGGCCGCAAGCGCTGCATTGCTCGGAGTGGCCGCGGCCGCGGGGACTGCGCTTGCTGCTGTCGGCGCACTCGCCAACGGAGCAGCCTCGTTGACGAAGTTCGCCATCGGCGCAGCCGGCTTCAAAGGCGATACGCTTCTTGCTCTCAAGTACATAATGGGAAGCAAGGAAGCGGCGAAAGAGTCCTACAAGCTGATCCAGACCATGGGCGACATCTCGCCCTTCGATGACAAACAAGTCGTCGGCATGTTCAAGAATCTGAAGGGCGCAGGCTTCGGGGTGCAGGACACCTCGCAGCTCATGGCCGCGCTTTCGGATCTGTCGCTCACGACGAGCAACGAAGGTGTCAATGGCGTGGCTGCCGCGCTCGGCAAAATGAAGGGCAAGAACAAGCTGAGCTCGGAAGAGATCAACATGATCACCGAGAACAGCGGCGGCGCTGTGAACATGGTGCAAGCCCTTCAGCAGGTCACGGGCAAGAAGGCCGGCGAGGTCCAGAAGATGATCGAGGCGGGGAAGGTGACCGCCGAGATGGGTCAGGCTGCGTTCTACAAGGCGATCCAGAACACGTTCTACCAGGGCGATCCCAACGCAGTCATCGGCCAAGCAGCGGCCGAAAAATCCAAGACACTGGGCGGCGCTCTCTCCACGCTCGAATCGAGGTATCAGCGCCTTTTCGAGGACGTGAACATTCAACCGCTCGCTGACGCGATCAACGTGCTCAACGATGCGCTGGCGACACCCGCAGCGATGGAGCTGAAGGCCGCGATCGAGGGCATGTTCGGCGCGTTCTTTGGCGGCGCGTCTGGCATGAAGGGCGCGGACCTCGAGGCGATCTTCTCGAAGATCTCGGTTGCCGTTCGTGCGATCACTCCCGCGATTTCTGCCATCGCAGGCATCTTTTGGTCAACGGTCGTTCCCGTTGCGAAGGTGTTCGCGAGCGCGTTCGGTACGGCGTTCTCCGCTGCCATGACGCCGATCTCGAAGCTGTTTAGCGCCCTCGGAGGAGGGGCTTCGTCGATCAACTGGGTAAAGGTCCTCAGCGCTGCGTTCAAAGTGGTTGGTACTGTTGTTGGCGTCCTTGCGGCCGTCCTGCTTACCGTGATCGGGATCATCGTTGCGATGGTTGGGATTGCCGCGACGATCTGGAGTGTGTTCCTTGCGGGTCTCTCGGTTGTGATTGATGGCGTGGTTTCACTTGGCGAAGAGATCTTCGGCGAGATCGTGAGCTGGGCAACGGACATGGTGGTGATCGGCTCGGAGATCATCAACGGATTGCTCGACGGCATCGAGTCAGGCGCCGGTGCTGTCGTGGCGCGCATGACTGAGCTTGGCGGTAGCGTAAAGGGCGCCGTCAAGTCCGCTCTCGGCATTGCCTCACCGTCGAAGGTCATGCTCGAGCTCGGCGCGTACACCGCGCAGGGCTTCGAGCAGGGCATCAACCGCGGCGCCCCGCGCGTGAATGACGCCATGAACAACATGGCGCAGCCACAGGTTGACCCCGCCATTCGAGCCGGCGTGCTGAGCGCAGGTGCGCGTGGTGCGCAAGGCTCGACGCCCGGTGGTTCGTCGCAGTACACGATCACGATCAACGCGCAGGGCGGGGACGCTGGGAGCACGGCGAGCGCCATTCGGCTCGAGCTGTCCAAACTGTTCGTGGATATCAACGCTCAAGAGGTTCCGGCGTGATCGACGAACGCCAAGGCGCGCCCCTTCGGTGCACTCCCGAGGTAAGCGCGAAGATCTGCGCGGCGATCCGTGACGGTCACACGTTCGAGGATTCGGCTCGCCTCGCTGGCATTTCGAAGACCACGTTTCACCGGTGGATGCGACGGGGCAAGCGCGAGGGTGAGCTCAGCGCGCTTCGGTCGTTTCGAGTCGATGTCGAGAAGGCGACTCTCGACGCTCGCGTGACCCTGGTGTCGATCATCTGGGAAGCGTCGAAGCGCGACTGGCGAGCGGCCGCGTGGTTCCTCGAACGCCGTTACCCTGAGGAGTACGGCAAGCAAACCAGGGTCGAACACAGCGGCCCAAACGGCGCCCCCGTTCCTCTCTCGGCGACCCTCGCCCGCGTGGTGGTGCTCGCCAGCAACGACAACGACGAACGCTCAACAGCGGGCGACGTTGCGAACCAACCCCACGACAACGTCAACGCTCGAAGGAATCGTCAATGAGTGACCTTTCTCTGATCTCTGCATCTCTTTCTTTCCCAGTGTTCGAGGCAGAGCTCGTGATGCCGATCCGCGGAGCGTGGACGGCATCCGTTCAGATCGACGCCGAGGCTGAGCTAAGCGGTCGCGTGACGTTGAGCTACAAGGGTGCCACCTGGTCGTGCTCGATCATCGCAAGCGGTATCTACGGTGGTCGTTGTTTGGTGCGGCTCGTCGGTGGCGCGGGTGGTCTTGGTACTCCACTCGAAGCGAAACACTATCGCGATGTCACTGTGCGAGCAGTGCTCGACGATGTGTTTCGAGCGAGCGGCGAGAAGCTTTCGCCTACCGTCCTCGATGCAGTCATCGATCAAAAATTGCCCACGTGGACGCGCGCCAGTGGGAACGCGAGCTCAGCGATCGGAGACATCGCCGAGAAGCTAGGCTTGTCATGGCGAGTGCTTCGTGACGGAACGGTTTGGATCGGTTCGGAGACGTGGCCCGAAGTCACCGGGCAGTTCGTCATCACCCGAGAGGAACCACAGTTTTCGCGCATGGTCGTGGCTCCCGAGACAGCGTTCCTCATCCCGGGCTCAACGTTCCGCACTCGGCGCGTTTCTGAGGTTGCTTACAACGTTGGCGCGTCGGGTTTTCGCGCTCATCTGCTGTTCGAGTCCGACGGCATCGCTGCCGTGCTGCGCCGACTCGTCCGCTCGTTCACACGAGACGACCGCTTTCGAGCCGCCTACTTTGGATCAGTCGTGACTCAACACGACGACGGAACTCTCGACGTCAAGCTCGAGACCTCGCTCGTTCCTTCCCCGTGCTTCGTCCCGATCCGCTACGGCCTTCCGGGCATCAGTGCGAAGGTGAAGCCAGGTGCTCGCGTCGCTGTGACCTACGAAGACGGCGACTCACGGCGCCCTGTTGCGACCGTGTGGGATGTAGCGAGCGTCGAAGAACTGCACATCACGGCCGAAAAGATCGTCACGCATTCGTCGAAGGTTGAGCTTGGCGAAGGGGGCAGGGCGATTGCGCGACATGGGGATTTGGTGCGCATCACTGCAGCCACGACGCCCTTTCAAACCGTTGAGATAGAGCTCGCTGGCCTTGGCCGCGTGACGGTGACCGGTTGGTATATCAACGGCATCCCAACGCGCACGTTGGCCGGGCAAGTCTCGGCGTTCAGCTCGAACAAGGCGAACTAGTCAAGGGCAACAGGCGTACGTGTACGTGATTGTCGAGGTTGCCGAATGCATGTGAACCACGCATGACGATGAAGGGGCGAGTGATTCGCCGCTGTTACTGCACAAGAATCCGTTCGGCGGATCTCCGCATTGCTCCGAACAAACCGCCGACGACTGATCAGCATTGAATACGATGCATGTATCGGTGGTTGACGATGGCGATTCTCTTGGCTCGCAAGACGTAGTTCCGCCCGTAGCCCCCGCGCCAGCGGCCCCGCTCGATCCACTCGATCCAGACACCCCGCCAGCGCCCGCGCCGTTAGTCCCCGCGCTGCCCGAAGAGCCCGAAGAACCCGACGAGCCGCCGCTTCCGCCCGTGCCTCCTGAACCGGCTGTTCCGCCGGTTCCGCTCGCGCCGCTCGAGCCCGCTGCGCTGCAGTCACAATCGCCCCAATCGAGGCCGCTCGGAAGGCACTCGCGTTGCGACGTCGAACCACTGACGCATCCGCACGCCTCGACCGCACCGGGTTCGCACACTTGCTCCGTGCCCCCTGCGCCCGCGCTGCCGGACGTTCCCGAGCTGCCCGACGTCCCGCCCTCGCCGCTCGTTCCTCCGCTCCCTCCGGTGTCTGGAAAGGAACTGTTGCTCGAGCAAGAGAGCAACACGCACACGAACAACGCAAGGCCCCGTCGCATGCTCTGAACGTAACAGCGAGCGCCCGTGTCGTCTTGATCGTTCTCGGTGATCAGCGTGCCGCTCGAGGCCCCCGGTGCTCGAGGTCACTCGCTCGACTCGTCGTTCTCGTCGGCGCGATCACGTCGCGACATGGACTTCGCGAACGCTTCGAGACCAATCGAGTTGAGCATGATGTACCGTCGACTACCGGGGCCAGCTTGAGAGAGCGTAAGCGTTCCCCTGCGAGCCTGACTTTTCACCGACTCACGGGATTGCCCCGTGAGCTTCGCGTACTCGCCGATGGAGTAGGCGGCTTTCAGTTTCGCTTCGACGCTCACCACCGAAGGGTAGCCGCCAGCTTCGGGGGGTCGCAAATCCCACGACGGACGGCGAGGTACATCGCCCCCGAGCTCGAGCGGGAGAGTTCACCACCCTCGTTCGACCGTGCCCCTGCCGTTTCCAAGATCCGTTTCCAAGCGTTTCCAGCCGTTTTCAACGAGGCATCACGAGTTGTCTTCAACGCTCGAGCGCTCCGACGTCGCCAACGGCACCCCTTCGGCGCTCGCCTCGCTCGAGCGAACATGAATCGTTGAGCTCACCCAAGTGCGGGCGAGCTTTGCCGTAGGGTGCGGCAAATATCCTTGAGGCTATTTCGTGGCCCGTGCTGCCTTCAGCGTCCGCTTCGACAACGCAACAGCCGAAGACGTTGCGGCGATCCACGAGACAGACCAACTCAATTGTTGGGGTTGAATTTGTGACTACCTACCCACATTCTGTGAGCAACGGGGGTACACCTACCGCTTTCGTCGGGGAGGCTTCGGTGATTCCTCCCCTTCGTTTGGCTCCCTGTCTTGCGGTTCTACAGAGTTGCGCCTTCCTACCCAAAGAGTGTGCAGAAAATGTCCGCCGGCAGTGAGCCCAGCGAGACCGAAGAACACCAGAACCACCGGAACTGCCTTCTCTGGGGCTTTCAAGGCCACCAAGGTCCCCGCAACGAGTGCGGAAATCACAATGACGAACCCCATGTGCTGACCGCGATCCTCTCGGCGATCGCGTCGGTCATTGCGGCGTTGTTGGTGCTTTCGCGTAGCCGTCTCCTCGCTGCGGAGATGGCCCAGCATCTTCGCCGTCTCTGTTTGCCGATGCCCTTGCTCGGTTTCGAGCAACGCCAAAATGCGAGTTGGTGCAGTGTCAAGCACCTCCCCGTATCCCTTAAATTCTGCCGCAGGCGGGAGGGGGCCACGGTACGTTTTTGACGCGAAAACCGCCTGATTTGAAGGAGACTGAGTGAGCGCTGTCAGGGCTTGCAAATCCGCAGACCATGGAGCAAGACCCTCTTCGGCCTGCCCAGGGCGTTGCGGGACGAGGCTGCCAGGAGGCTCACTTTGCCGGTCGCCATTTTCCGAGGCCGGCACGCCTGAAGGAACCGCGACTTCCGGTCCTTCTTTTTCTCCATGACCAGAAGCAGAGCTGTCTTCAGGCTCGTCGTCTTTGAGCGGCTCGTCAGGCATCAACACTCTCGAGCAACTTCTTCTTCGCCTCACGACTCACAACGCGCCCGAGATCCTTCCCGATCGGGATCCAGTCGTTCCCGATGCGGGCCCAATCCCCCGCAAGCCCCGCGTTGACTGGGATGGCATACACACGCCCCCCTGCTCCGCGTACGATTTTGACATACCCTGCGTACTGCGGCCCAGTGGCTCGGGCGCACTTCTTTGGGTTGCTCGGCCTGACCGTGCGAAGCCCGAGCAAACTCCCCACAAAGAAGCCCACCGTCGACCAAAAGGATCGCCCCTTGTGCCTGATCTGTGTCTTCGTCATGGAACTTTTCCGTTCTTTATCCTGCAACATCCTCGTTCTGGGCGTGCGATTCTGAACCCAGTCCTCTTGTCAACTTTTGGGGACCTCAGTGTGTTTGGTTGTCGCTTGCGCTTGTTGGGCCAACTTATAGCAGTTGTTATGGTTTTGCATCCGCCGACATCTAATACAGGCAAATTCCCCGCGTTAGTGCCGCGATCATGATTCCTTAAAAAGTGCAAATTTCTGGTGCATGTCGAAATAAAGACACCCGCGCGGGTTGGCCCTAAGGCAACTGACACCCTCTGCCCGCTTCTGGACATGATACTCCCCCAACTTCTGCCATCCGGCCAAATACGGGCCCAAGGTGTGAACAACGTGTCATGGTGCGGTGTTTTGCAACACCGAGCGGATTTGCTCGTTGAGCCGGGTGCTGTTGCCAGCAAGGTCTCGACAAAATCGGCCTGAAGAGGCATCACGGTTGGCATCAGTTCCGGGAATCGTTTCCCGATGATGCAAACCCGGGTGGCTCACGGTGAGCCTCCGCAAACCGGTTTGCGGTGACGTGGTGTGCCACGTGCGGTCCGTGCACGCCTACCGCAAGCGCCCGCTCGCCAAATATGACCACGCCGGGGTGGGCGAGGATTTGAACGTGGTCGTCGAAGTATTTCTTCGAAAATTCGAACGGATGAGTCGAGTGAACCAAGTGTTGAATCGAGAACTCAAGCGCCTTCAGGATCGATTCGACGCCAACGGAATCGCCCCGTAATGCGCCGAAAGTAACTGGCGTGCTGTCCGACGTCACTCGAACCCTCAAAATGTGGCGCACCATCTTCCGTTGGATGGGCGCTCTCTATTCTCGATGGGCGTGGATTCGTAATCTGACCAACGGTCTTCGTCGTCAGCCTCAACTTTAGCGGTAACCCAACGGCGACAGACGGCCCCGTTGGGCCAAATTCTTCTCGTTGTCTCCGGGCCTTGACCTTTTTTGCTCCCTTCGTCGGCTTCAACGGCGTCGGTGCGATCACTGTAGCGGCCGACGTGGAGCGAATCTTTTTCGCGGCGTTTCGTAGGGCATCCTTCAGTGAGCCAGAGACAGGGTCACTGGCTTCCGCCCTGCGAACAAGGGATATTTCAATGGCGCGAATAATGAGGTCGACTTTGTGCCGGTGTTCAACCTTGACAACGGGGCGGATCTGCGTCTCGCGCACGAACCACGCAGTGCTGCTCATGTGGTTGATAACGCGATCCATCGCCAAGGCGTGCAGTTTTGCCCGAGCCCTCGCATCGGTCTCCTCGAGCTCACCCATCTCTTCGAGGTATGACTCGAACGTGCTGCCGATGTGTTTACTCATCCTTACTCTACCTCCTTCTGGCGGGCTTTTGCGGTAATTAGTTCGCTTGGCGGAGTGGCCTGCGTTTTTTTGATGATCCCATGAAGCAACACCATGGTCGAGGACACGATGGTGAAGAACACGCGATACTCGACCTTGAGGTGGGTGCTGCGGACCTCCCAAAGCCCATGTTTCAGGCTCCCCACAAGTGGCCGACCAATCGGCCATCCGAGTTGCACCGCCCGGATGTCTTGGCCGATCGTTTTGCGAGCATCGTTGGGGATCTGATTACAAAGCCACTCCTTCACCGGCTCAACCCCTGAAGAGTTCGCATAGAAACGACATTGAAGAACTGGGTTTGGTCCTGGGACTCGGATCGTTGCCACCCACAAGCTCCGTTACCACGATCTACGTGAAGATTCCTAGAGAGATGGCGCTGAACGCGAGTTCTCTTTATCAGTGCTTGCGGTGCGACCGATGCCCGCCACCGCCAGCAATGCCGCCGTGATGCGAGCATGCACCTCGCCCGCCCTTGCTAGATGAACCATCCGAGCAAGTGACGAAGCCGCTCGAGCTGTCGCTGTGCTCGACTTCGGTCGAACGGGTCGTGGTGCTCGTGGACGCCGGCGAGCTCGCGTTCGTCGCGACCGGCGTTGGCGTCGCTACTGTCGTCGGCGGGGCGAGCTGTTGAACGGGTTGTGGTGCCGCTGTTCGAGGTGCCTCGGGCTGCGATGCGAGCACCGGTTCGGGTGAACGCGAAGCGTTCGAGACACTCATCATGATTGCAGTGAGCGCGACGGCGCCGAGAACGAGCGAGCCACCGCCAACCGCGCCAAGCACAACGAGCATACCCTTCGATGCGCCCGCTCTCTCTGGTGTTGGTTGAGGCGCGGCGATTTGCACATACCCGTTCGGCGGTGGCCCGTACGCACTCGGCTGCGGTGAATAGGCTTGCATCGGTTGTGTTGGGGCAACGGGGCGTGGTGCATGCGGTTGGGCCATCCCACCAGGCTATGCCCCTTCGGCGCCGAGGGTCTATCGCCCGCCCATGGCGAAGTGCTCCGCGCTCACGGAAAGCGGAACGATAGTGCCCAAGGATCCGCGGGGAACAGGGCACCCAACGACGTCGCCGGGCAGAGCGAGCGTGATTGAATAACGTATCGTTTGACTGAAGTTGATGTTGATTGTATATACGTTTCTGTCATCTGTTTTACGGCGCTTTACGAAGGGATGAGCCACATGCAAACTGCCAACGCCATGCGCGAAAAGATGTTCAACATGCGTCTCAGCGTCGAAGAGGCAGAGCGGCTCGAGCGCGTTGCAAAGCACTACGGGCTCAATGGTTCCGGCGTGATTCGCATGCTCATCAAGCGTGAAGCCGATCGCTTGGATGAGGAGGCAGCGCGACGGGCGGACGCTCGATCCAGTGCCGAAAAACAGTGACCAAAACGAAGCGGCCCCTGCCAGCGCGCCAACGCTGACAAGGGCCTATCCGTCACCCCGTCATTCCCGAGGTAACAGCATGATCTCTTCATACGTCGTACAGTCGTTGCGATCTACCCCCCCGTCGCCCGATTGCTCCAATGATGCAGTCGAACCCGCGCTGGCTCGCATTCGCCCCTTCGGCATTGGCGCAGCAAAGAAGGGTGGTGCGCAATGAACGCCCCTCCCATCGTTGCCGCCAACCCCGACGCGACGAGCTTTCACGACCGAGATCGCAACGAGCTTCGTCGCATCATCGCGCGAGCCAGCGCAGCACTCGATGCCATGGTCGAGGTCGGGGATTCACTTCGCGAGCTTCACGTTATCAATGAGTCGTCGCAGCTCGACGGGTCGAGCGACGGTCGTGCTCGCGCGGTCGATGCGCTGTTCTCGACCTTCTCTGCGATCGCTGAGATTCGCGCCATCTCCCACATCGCGGGTGACATCCTCGCCGATCACGAGGTGAAGCCATGAGCGCGCCCAACCCGGCCGATCGTGCCGCTGTCGTTGCCGCTGCGATGCCCGCGTCGCTCCGTGCTCTGGTCGAGCAATGCGACGCGGTCTATGCCGATGCCCCAAAGCAATCGCTCACGAGCTCGATCCTATTCCTCGTGATCCATGTGCTGACGTCGTTGCTCAGCATGCTTGCGCATCTCGAGAAGCATCCGTCGAAAATCGTCGCAGCGTCGCCCGTGTGCGTGTCGCTAGTGCCCGGCTCTGCGACGCTTTGGGCGAGCATTTCCGAGGCTCCCCGCAAGCGCGCTTCGTTGTCTGATGCTGACGTTCGAGAGCTGCTCGAAAACTTCGTGTTCGACTCGCGCTCGCTTGCTCGAAAGCTCAACACTCCACTGGCGAACGAGGTCGAGCGAGCTGTGTACGAGCTCGCTGTGAAGCATGGCGCCGCTCCCCCTGGTGACGACTGGAGATCACGCGTCGCCGAGGTCGAGGCCCGTCAGCACGGCGGTCGTGAGGTGATGTCATGAGCACCGACGAAGCGTTGCTCCTCGAACGGTTGAACCGTTGCCCCGACGAGTCGATCTCCGGACAGCTCGTCTCGATCGAGCACCGCATCGAAGAGGCCACCGCGGCACTGTTTGAGATCGATGAGAACGCGAAAGAGCTTCAGCTTGATCCGTTCTTCGAGGATGGCGACGAGCAAGCCTCCCGACACGCCCTTGAAGTCGCTCGCAACGTGCTGGTCACGATGCGCGTGCTTCGCAGCATCAAGGCATCCGTGAGCATCCTTCGCGATGTGACCGGGGCGAAAACTGTCCCCTCGGCGCCAAGCATGAAAGGCTGAAAGCGGATGGCGCGCAAACCAACAGGGATCGGAGTCGAGTGGACGGGCGAAGTGTGGCGCGCTCGGATCCGAATGCCCGACAACACCAGGCCCTACAGCGTGTTCGAAGGCATCGGCGAGCACGAACGCGAGCGCGCCGAGCAAGCAGCGATGACAGCGCAAGACGTCGCCAACTCGATGCGGCGAGATCGTAAGCGCGCCTCTCGTTCGACACCATCGGCCGTCGTCAACGCAACGGCGCGTGTTGCCTCGCCCGTGGTCGAGGCATTCACCGTGCGGCGATACTGCGAAGAGTTGTGGATCCCTGCGCGAGAGAGGCGCGGCTTGCCCTCCGTGCACGACGACAAGTCACGCCTTCGAACCCACATCTACAGCACGCCGCTTGCCGATGGCTCGACCTTCGGGGCCCGTCCGATCGCGCATGTCAGCGCGGCCGATCTACGCGCCGTAGTCGCCTCTCTCGACGACAAGATCGAAGCGGGGACAATGGCGGGAAAGACAGCGCGCAACGTGTGGGGCGTCGTCACGAAGCTCTTCGCTGATGCTGCGAACTCGAAGAAAGAGGCGCTCCGAGTTCTGCCCGAAAACCCGGCCAAGGGGATCCAACCACCCGAGCGCGGCACTGCTCGAGAGCGTCACGTTCTCTACCCCTCGGAGGTGCTCTCGTTCCTATCGTGCGATCGCGTCCCGCTGCGGTGGAAGGTGCTCTTCGCGTTGGCGGTGTACACGTACGTTCGCGATGGTGAGCTCGAAGAGCTTCGGTGGAAGGATGTCGATCTCGAGCATCGATCGCTGTACGTGAACCGAGCTGTCGATCGGTATCGCGACGTCGGAGAGGTGCGTTCAACCAAGACGAAGCGAAACCGAAAGGTCGATATCGAGCCCGCGTTGCTTCCACTGCTCAAGCATCTCAAGTCGGGGCGCAACCTGATGATCCTGTCGTCGATATGCCACCCGCGGAAGACATTCCGAGAGGCTTGAAAGTACCTGCAAATGGTCGGGAGTCCAACGCTCCGAGCTGTTCACGACCACGGCAACGGCGAAGTCATTCGACCTCTACTCGTGTCGTCACACGGGCATCACGTGGCGAATCGCTCGAGGTGACGCGCTCTTTCACGTGAAGATCCAGGCGGCCACGAGAAGGTCACAACCACCGAAGGGGTACGTAACCGTGCCGCTGCGATGGGGTCTGCGATCGGCGTAGGTGTTCCCCGCATTGCCCGGAGTTCTGGCTAAGCGTCGACGCTCCCGGGAGACCCCTGGTAACGGCGAAGGGTCTTACGGACATTTTACGGACACGAAAGGACATCGACGTTCGGAACTATGAAAACGTCGAACAAATCAGCGTCCCCAGCGGGATTCGAACCCGCGTTACAGCCTTGAAAGGGCCGTGTCCTGGGCCTACTAGACGATGGGGATGAATATCAACAACTGCCGAAGCGCACGGTGAGGGCCAGGTCTCGTCAAGCGCGGCGCCGGTGTTAGCCCGTTCAGAGAAGGTGCGCAAGGTAGAACCTGAAAATCGCTCGCTTTCTCGAACAATGCCGACGTTGGGCCCTGCTCGGCGCGACGCCGTTTGGGCGTTACTGCGTGACGGGTATCAACACCGGTTCTTTCTCGATTTCGAGGCAGTTGTGGCCTGCTTACTTGGCGGCATCGCCTTCGATTTTCGTGAGCCCAGCTTGGGGAAAGCGCTCTGCCGTTGAGCGTCCTCGCCTCCGAGGGCTGTGCCTGGCCAGGCGAATGCGGAGAACGTGAGCGCCCTGCCCTCGGGGCCCGAGGCTCCGGTGCGCTGGAACACCACGTCGGCTACTTCACTCAACCCTGGCTCGAGTTGGGTGACGAGGTCGACATATCCTCGTTGAGCCTGGGCGCCAGCTCTGCTGTACTCGGGGGTCGCAGTCGCCTCTGGTGCTCTGGCCGTGGCCGCATCCAGTCGCCTGAGCTTCTGGGGCAAGCGACGGCAATTCACCGCACGACCTCGACGACGCACGGATAGAGGGTCTCGCCGTCGATCGTTTTGATCTTCCTCGCAGGTAAAGATCGCCGTTGCACCACTCTTTGGCAGTGGGGCGCGAGCTCGTTTTGAACACGTACGGGGCGCTCGGCTCTTCGCTGCTCGTCGTGCTGCTTTCGCCCTTCGGTTGCGTCGGGGTGGGCGAGGGCGTCGCGGTTGTCGCGCTTTGCGTCGCCGCGTTTTTCTTTGCGTCCTCGCTCTTGCAACCCATCACGACAACAAGAGCCAATCCGAGACCGAGCCATCCTCCGCTGCGCATAGCGACGAGGCTATGATCGCTCTCGCGCAGGTTCGCCAGGTGCTCCGTCACCATCACCCCGTCTCGTTCGGCTCGATCACAACAGCGACAACGTGGCGACTTGCTGAGGGCGAGGCCCCGCAGGCCAGGCGAGCAAGAACGAACAGTCCTTACCCGCTCGCAATCGTATCTTGAAGTCGGTGCCTTGCACGTACGGGGTGATGATCGTGAGTGTCCCGTTCTCGATCGTCACCTTGCTCTGCGTTGCCTTGCGGCCCTTCTCGACGACGGCTCCCGTGACTGCTTCGGCGCTCTTGCAGATCATCCGAAACCATCCGTTCATCGCTTTGGTTTCGCATCCGAGTGCTGACGAGCCTGGCACGCTCACCTCTTGAGCGCGTGCCCACTCGTCGTCTTTGGGCAGACTCAACCCCGGATTATCTGGCTCGGCGTCACCCTTCATCTCGACGCCCGCGGGCAATGCCGACGCGCGAGGCGAGGGGGTCGAGCTGCTCGACGATGCACTCGGCGAGCCTGCAACGGTTGTTGCTGTAGAAGCAGCGGCCTTGGCAGCAGCGGCGGCTTCTTTCTCTTCTTTGGCGGAGCGCTCTCGGTCTTCGGCAATCGAGGCGCACATGCGCTTCAACGTACAGCGGTCGGACCCGTCGTTCCCGCAGGTGTCTTGGGATGAAGAGAGCGACGAGCCGTTGTACGTGCGGGCCTCTGGGCCCTCTCCCGCAGGCCATGCCACCGCGTGTTTGACGACCGTGCGGTGCTTGTAGCCCTGGGCGTCTTCTTTCATGTAGTCGTATCTGACGGACACCTCGGTGCCCGCTCTCATCTGCGCCTGAAAGGCTGCGTACCGGAATCGATCTTCGAGCCCAACCGAAGACGGCTCGTTGACCTGCACCATCAAACCCTTCGTACGTTGCCCGAGCGCAACCTGTCGGACGTCGCAACGGGCACGCGAGAACGACCCATTCTCGAACGCTTGCGATGACCTGCGGGCCGCCGTGGTGATCGTCGCCAGGTTGGCCAAATCCACCGCGAACTACAGCGCGCATCGCACCAATCACGGTACGGACGGACGTGGGCCACGGCTCGCCTTGTACACATAGCGCGGCTGACGCTGTGGCTGTTGTTACCGTGGGTGCGACCGCCGACGCTGTATTGTGGCGGTCGGCTCGGTCTTTTCAGGAGCCTTTGTGATCGCCGTTGCCGATGGGCTTGTGGTGCTCGACTTGTCTTTGGAATCGCCGCCGCACGCGCTCGTGCTCACGAGCAACGCAACGACGGCGATGAAAACGGATGCTTTCATCGCCGCCCCCTCTACTTGGCCTCTATTCGGCCTCTGTTTGTACTGTCTAACGGACGAGAGCCGTGCGCTCCGCTCAGCCTTCGTTGCCGCCGCGTGGCTCGCGGGGCTTTCGTGGCGTACGGGGCTCACGTGGTGGTGCCGGTGGGTCACCGAACGCATCACTCACCGTGTAGCGAGGCAGATCGTTGACCGTCTCGCGAAGCTCTCGCGGCAAACGCTCACGGCCTTCTCGTGGCTCGCGGTGCTCGCGTGCCTCTTGCGGTCGCTCGACCTGCGGGCGCTCTGCCTGTGGTGCGCGCTCGGCTTGCTGCGGGCGCTCGGCCCTTGGCTCACGCGCCTCACGTGCTGGCTCTGCCGGGCGCTCCGCTCGTGGTTCACGTGGCTCTCGTGGCTCACGTGCTTCGCGAGGCTCGCGTTGCTCTCGGGCTTCACGTGGCTCGCGTGCTTCACGCGCATCGTTGCGCTCAGGTCGTGGCTCGCGTGGCCCTCGTGAGCCAAAGCCACCCTGGCGATCTTCACGTGGCGCTCGAGGAGCACGCGGAGCGGCAGCCCCTTCGCCCACGGGCAGCAGCTCTTTGCGCGAGAGACGAATCTTTCCGTCGCGCTCGACGCTCATCACCTTCACGTCGATCACGTCGCCCTCTTTCACCTCGTCTTCGACCTTCTCGACGCGGTGGTGAGCAAGCTCGGAGATGTGAACGAGGCCGTCGACGCCAGGCAGAATTTCGACGAATGCGCCGAAGTCCATCAAGCGTTTCACGGTGCCCTTGTAGGTTGCACCGACCTCGGGCTCCGCGGTGAGACCCTTGATGATCTCGAGTGCTCGGGCGAGTGACGGACCATCCGAAGACGCCAGGCTGACCGTTCCGTCGTCAGCCACATCGACTGCCACGCCCGTCTGATCGACGATCGCTTTGATGGTCTTGCCGCCAGCGCCGATGATGAGTCGAATCTGATCTGGCTTGACCTTGTAGGTCGTGATGCGCGGCGCGTATGGCGAGAGCTGCGAACGCGGCTGCGACAACGCCTCGAGCATCTTGCCGAGGATGTGCATACGACCCTCGCGGGCCTGATCGAGCGCTCGCGAAAGAATGTCTCGCGACAACCCTTCGATCTTGATGTCCATCTGGATCGCCGTGACACCACGGGCCGTTCCGCAGACCTTGAAGTCCATGTCGCCGAGGTGATCTTCGTCACCAAGGATGTCGCTCAAGATCGCCACGCGTTTGCCGTCGGTGATCAAGCCCATCGCGATGCCTGCGACGGGTGCCTTGATCGGTACGCCTGCGTCCATCAGCGAGAGCGTTCCACCGCAGACCGAGGCCATCGAAGACGAGCCGTTCGACTCGAGCGTCTCGCTCACGACACGAATCGTGTACGGGAACTTGTCGTGATCAGGGATCACGCGTGACAGCGCTCGCTCTGCGAGTGAGCGTGCCGGTGACCCACTTCACGATGTCCTCTGGGCCAGCTTGAAGCGGCTTGACCTCACCTGTCGAGAACGGCGGGAAGCCGGTAAAGCGGGAGGCCAGCGGCTTCCACTTCTCGTCACCAGGCCGTCGATCTTCTGCTCGTCGGTCGACGTGCCCAAGGTCGCCGCCACGATGGCTTGCGTCTCGCCACGCTGAAACAGAGCCGAGCCGTGCACGCGAGGAAGCAAACCCACCTCGCACGAGATCGGGCGAATCGTTCGGGTGTCGCGACCGTCGATGCGGCGGCCGTCACGAAGCACGAACTCGCGCACCACGTAGGCCTTGCGCTCCTCGAGCTCGTTCTTGATCAGCTTCTCGTACTTCGCGAAGGTCTCGGGCCCGAGCTCAGCCGACAAGGTGTCGACGAGCTTCTTCTTCACCACGCCGTAGCCCTCGTAGCGCGCCTTCTTGTCGACGACGCGTGTGGCTTGGCCAAGGTCGGCATCCACGATCTGCTTCACGCGCTCGTGGATCTCTGCCGGCAACGCTGGCGCTTCGAAAGCCTTCTTTGGCTTGCCCACCGCAGCTCGGATCTTCTCGATCAACGAGATGATCGGCTGTGCCTCGCGGTGCGCAAACATCAGCGCGTCGACGATGTCTGCTTCGGTCGCTTCGGCAGCGCCGCCTTCGACCATCACGATGGCATCCTTCGATGCGCACACGACGAGATCGAGGTCAGCTTCAGCCTGCTGAGCGAAGGTCGGGAAGACCAAGAACTCACCCTTCACGCGCACGACGCGAAGCGCGGCGATCGGGCCGTTCCAGGGGATGTCGCTGATGTGCATCGCTGCCGACGCGCCAATCACCGCAAGCGTGTCGCTCGCGTGGATCTTGTCAGCGCTCATCACCGTCGCGATGACTTGCGTGTCGCGCTTGTACCCATCGGGGAACAACGGGCGAAGCGGGCGATCGATCAGTCGCGAAACCAAGATCTCTTCGTCGCGCTGCTTCGCTTCGCGCTTGAAGAATCCACCAGGGATCTTTCCCGCCGCGTAAGACTTCTCGACGTACTCACACGTCAGCGGAAAGAAATCGATGCCAGGTCGCTCTTCTGCGCCCGCCACGGTCACGAGAACCACGGTCTCGCCCATCGTGAGGAGCACTGCACCAGCGGCCTGCTTCGCAAGGCGCCCCGTCTCGAGGGTAAGCGTCTTACCACCAACAATTACGGACTCTCGGACAAACGTCGACATGAGGAAAAGCGCCTCCCGGCGTTGGCCACTACGTTGGCCAGAACGTGGCACCTGCCGCGGGATCTTCTTCCTCGATTCGAGAGAGCGAGCTGCTCGGTCACGCGCTCGAAACGAAGATGAAGAGATGCCGTCGTGCGGTCGCCAGAACCAAAGACTCAGAGCGAATACTTCAGGAAAAACGTACGACAAACAGCAGAACGGCCGCCCCCGGTTTCGGATGGCGGCCGTGCAGACCTCACTTGCGAAGCTGGAGCGCTCCGACCACTGCTCGGTAGCGCTCGATGTTCTTGCGTCGCAAGTAGTCGAGCAAGCGGCGGCGTGAGCTAACCATCTTCAACAGACCGCGGCGCGAAGCGTGGTCTTTCATGTGGGTCTTGAGGTGCTCGGTGAGGATCGTGATCTTCTCGGTGAGAAGAGCAATCTGAACCTCAGGAGAGCCCGTATCGCCCTCTTTCTGCTGGAACTTCTTTACGATCTCTGCCGTTTGCTGCTGGTGAAGTGACATGAATGACCTGTCCCGATGGTGACTGGTTACCCCCCGCAGGCGTCGGTGCTGGACATGAGCTTCGACGTGACCGGGGGTGTTTGGGAGGGCGGCACTATACGGAGAAAGGCCGCGCCGTCAACCACACCGGTGCTATGTCTGCGCGCGTGTCGCTTCCGGTAAGGCTTTCTTCGTTCATCGCGCTTGCTCTCTCGCCGCTCGTTCTCGCGCTCGGCTGCCGTGAAAAACCGGTTCCGATCGCCTACCTCGGCGTGGTCGACGCAGGCACCTATTCACCCGATGGCGACTATGTCCCGCTCGACGGGGGCACCGATAGCAACACCCCCGATACGAGCATCGTTGCTCCGCCTCTCACGGCGACTGCTTGCTCATCATCAATCACGCTCGACGGAAACCCCCTCGAAGCGGTCGCAGGGATCAGCGCGCTTCCTGATGCCGATGCGATCGTGATCGGCAACCAAGACGGTATCGATCTGCACGCGCTCGATAGCGACGGGTGCCCTGTCTCGGACAGCGCGTTTCAGTCGCTTGGCGTAGGTCGTATTACCTCGGTTCAAGCACTCGCGGGCGGCGTCACGCTCTTCTCGGGCACCAGTGGCGCAGGTCGTGTGATCTCGTCGGGCAGCGGCAACAGCATCTGCGTTACCTGCGCGGTGAGCGGACGCTCGATTCTCGCCACGTCGACCACCAACGCTTTCGTCGCATCAGGTGGCTCATCGATCCAAAAACTCTCGTTCAACGACACCGACTCGGTGTGTGACGCCGCTGCGTTTGCAGTGGTCGATGCGCCGCTCGTGCTCGCAGCTTCGGCCCAAGCGAACGTCGCATGGGTCGGCTCGCTCAGCGTTTCGAGTGACTCGACCGTGCCTTCGATCAAGAAGCTCGCTCTCGATACGGGCGCGGTTGATACATCGGTGAACATCGCTGCGAGCCAGGCTCTGTGCGGTATCGATGCCATGCTCGAGCTCGGCGGAAAGCTCTATGTCGTGGATAGCGGTTGTCGTCGCGTCGTTGCCTTCAACGCAACCACGGGCGCCACAGTGGCAGTCCACGAGACGCCCGAGTCCATCCCGCGGGGCTTGACGGTGCTTCAAAATGGCGATCTGCTGCTCGCCTCCGCGGCTGATGCCGGCACGCGGTCGACCGTAACCTTCGCGCACCTGACCCCGTGAGCCGATGAAGAAGCCCTTTCTCGTCACCATCTCTGCTGCGGCCCTGGTCTCTGGAGCTGCAAGCTGCAGCGACGGCTCGTCCAACATGACGCACAACCCGCCGCCGCCTGAGGTTCATCGCAACCCGCCGATGACCCCAGACCCCGTGCCTTCTGGTGCGGCATCGACAGCGTCGTCGAGCGGGTTGCCGAAGTGGGAAGACATCCCTTCGCCGCATCCGGTTGGTGCCACCAACCCGCCATCGCCTTTCTTGATCGTCACACCCGAAGGCGCTTGTTACAAAGTGTGGGAGGGCGGGATGATCCCCGGTGGGCCAGATCGCGTCGAAAACTGCGGCCAATCGTGCAAGGGCACGCACATCGAGTGCACGTCGAAAGCAACGACGCTTCTCGCCGCCTATCGAGCCGCTGCGAGTGCCTCGGCAAGCGCGTCGAGCACCCCTCCGAGTGTGTCGAGCGGCGGGCCGGTTGAGCCTCCGAAAATCCATCGAAACCCGCCCCCTCCGACGAAGAAATGAGCCGCGCAGATCGGCGCGAATGACACGACACCAAGAGCAAACGTTGGCGTGTGCTTGATGTAAGGGGCCACTCGTGATTGCGTTCGTTCGAGGGCGGCGATGGATCGATCTCTCCATGCCGGTGCGAGCTCGAACCATGCAAATCGCAAAGCAAGTCGGTCTTGTCTCGTCGGTCGTGTTTGCGTCGCTGTTGTCGGTCGGGCTTGCGTTTGCCGACGTCGCGCAACCCGCACCGCTGTTGTGTCCACCGGGAACGAAAGGGGTTTCAGGTCACCAGTCGGTGTGTCGCCCTGAGCCTCCGTCGAACTGTCCGCCGGGGTACCTTCCGCGGGTGTACGGCAACGAGGCGTACTGTGAAGCTCCGCCCGCTGTGGCGTGCCCTGTTGGCTCACGTTGGGTTTCGTGGGGGAGCCACAACTCCTTCTGTCTCGTCGATCAACCCGAGCTTCCGAGCTGGTCTTGTCAGGGCACCTCGGTCTCGACCGAAACCTCGCTTTGTGTTGTGCCGATGAACGGTCACCGGATCGTCTTCGAAGAGGCGAAGTCGGTATGCTCGAGCGATTCGGATTGCTCGTCGTTTCCCGGTGCGAAGTGCATCAAACAGAAGCGGTGTATTCCGCCTGGTGAGCACGCAGATGAAGAGGCTCGTGTGATCGCAGCAAAGAGCTCTCCTGCTCCGCCACCACCTCGTTCTTATTCGCCCATCTTGGCTCGTTGTGCCTGCTCGATGGTCGGTGAATCGTCATCGAATGAAGCAAGCCTTGCATGGGCGATGATGCTGCTCGGCGCGGCTCTCTATCGTCGAGGCTCGCGACGACGAAGCTGAGTCAATCTTCAACGCGATCGAAGCGTTTCGAGATAGCCTCGTAGACACAGAGAGTAGACACGAAAGTGTCGCTTTCTGAGCGCCTCTTCCACATCGGGGGTCTCTGTGTCTCGAACCTCACTTTCGCTCTTCGCATTGTCGTTGCTGTCGGTCATCCATTGCGGAGGCGACACGACGTCGAGCTCACCCGGGAACGCTGGCTCAGCGGGCACGGCAGGTACAGGTGGCTCTGGTGGAACATCGGGAAGTGCGGGCGATGCGGGTGCCGCAGGCTCGGGTGCAAACGCTGGAAGCAGCGGAGCGTCTGGTACCGCAGGCGCATCGGGTAGCGCAGGGGCAGGCGCCACCGCGCAGCGCTGGCTCAGGAGGCTCGGTCATCGGTGGTGCTTCGGGCTCGGCGGGCTCGGCGGGTTCCGCAGGTGCGAGCGGAGCTTCCGGATCGGGAGGGACAGCGGGCGCGTCGTGTGTTCCGACGACGGTGACGGTCGACGCGAACGGAGTGAAGCTGATGTCGACGGATGGCTCGACCAAGACCGCGTACTACGCGACGTTCACACCTGCGCTTGGTGGCTCCGACCCTGACTACGTGTTGATTCGTTTCGTAGGCTCGCCCAGCTCGATCCCCGCAGGCAGTTACAACCTTGGTTCGGTGCCTTACAACCAGCTCGCGACCTCGCCGATCGAGGTGATGGTGGCAGAGGATGTCACGGCCAACGGATACGGCCGCTTGTACTTCCAGTACGAAGGCAAGCTGGTGCTCGATGTGGCTGACACCGCAGCGCTCGGCTCATCGAAGGGCTCTCTTCAAGGCGTATCGGTCGAAGAGATCACCGTGCAAGGCACACAGAGCACTCCAGTGGTCGACGGCAAGTGCATCACGATCACCGATGTTGCATGGGATACGACGGGTGGTGTTTGCGGAACGGGCTTTCCGATTCAGAACCCCAACGCACAATCGTGCTTCGAGCAAAACTGTTGCGATCCGTTCACGGCGTGCGTCGAGAACGAGACCTGCGCGGCCTGTTACGGCACCCCGAGCTCACAGGAGTGCCAGAACAACGCGATGTATCAGGCAGCATCTTCGTGCTTTCTCGATAGCTGTACCTCACCCATTTGTAATTCTGGACTCGTCGTTCAAAAACCTGCGTGTGCAACCTGCTTGTCGAGCAACTGTTGTGTCGATGCAACGAGCTGCGGAAACGAACCAGCTTGCAAGAGTTGTTGGCTGAGCGGCGGACAGGGGGCAGGGTGCACAACCAACGGTCACTTGATCGCTGCGTTTCAATGCCTGCAAAGCAACTGTTCACAAGAGTGTCAATAGTTGTGTGAAAGCCAGTTCAGGCTGCGAAATCACATCACAACGAGCGCATGCGGCTTCGCTCTCGAGGGCATTTACGTTAGCTTCGGCGGCGCATGTCCGACGAGAAGCCCGAGGTTGCGACCCCCGACAACCCCACGCCGCCACCGCCGATACGACCCGAGCCAAAGGGAGCTCGATGGGGAGACCCGTTCGCTCACTTCGAAAAGAAGTGGGTAGAGGTCGAGGTCTATCTGATCGTGGCGGTGTTGATAGGAGAGATCCTGTCGCTCTGCGCGTGGATCTTCCTCAAAGGGTTGAGCACCCCACCCACGGTGAACAAGGCGGGCGTGGTGCTGCGAGGTGTGCTGCTCGCGGTGTCGCTCGGCTGCGGAGCGTGGTTCGGCTTGTCGAAGCTCGCGCTCAATGTTCGTCGCACGGCCACCATCGTTTCGATCTGTGTTGGCTTGGTGCTTGGTCGTGTCACCGCGGGCATTGGCGTCGAATACGGTTCGAACTTGGTCAACTGGTACCAAGACGCATCGACGTTGACGTTGATCGGTGGTCTTCGTGGCCTGGGCACTCGTCTCACGATCTGGTTGGCGATGTTGGGAGCAAGCCTGGCCACGTCGAGCGGCAAGCACATCAACATCGACGTCGTCATGCGTTTCTTGCCAACGAAGGGGCGAGTTCCGGCTGCGGTGGCGGCCTGGCTTGCGGCTTCGGTGGTGTGTTCCGCAACTTCGTGGGGCTTCGTGGATCACATCGCGATCAGCGCGTTTGGTGCTCCGCTCAACGGCTCGGCTTTCGAGAAGATCGAGCACACGGTTCACGAGGGACGCGAGCACTTCTTCATTCTGCGTCGCCAAGTGGGCATCGACATGACGGTGGGCTTTCGCGTCTTTGGCGGCAAGACCTACTCAGAGGCTCTTCTCGGCAGCGAATGGAACGAGAAGATCAAGACCGGCGGGTACGAAGACTGGTTGAAGGCCGACGAGGTGAAAGCGTTGCTGGTGCCGCCAGAGCGAGAAGCTCAGACGATCACCCCGCTGATCAACATGCCGGGCAAGACGATGCGAAGCCTGCTCGTCGAAGATCTCAACATGCTCTTCCCGTTCGGTTTTTTCATGCTCGGGTTGAAGTTCTTGCTTCGTGTGGTGTTGGCGATCTCGGGCCACGTCGAGGTTGATCCTGATGCGGCCCACCGCGATGACGAGGCGGTCGAACGACACAACGTCGCTGCAGTGCTTGCGACGGTTGACGCGCCACACGGTGAAGAGGCTGCTGAGTCGGGTGCGAACGGAGGAGACTCCTGATGGGAACGCTACTCGGCCTTTTGCTCCTGATTCTCGCGCTGCTCGGTATGCCGTTGTTCTCGGTGATGGGCGGCGGTGCGGCGCTGGCGTGGCTCTTCCACAAGAGCCCCGACTTCCACTACGTGCGTTACCTCGCACCCGACGTTCTCGACAGTCGTTTTGCAGGCTCGTCGATCCTGGTGACGATCCCGTTGTTTACCTTCGTCGGCTACTTGATGGCCGAGTCGAAGACGCCGGATCGTATTGTCCGTGCGTCGCAAGCATTCTTCGGTTGGATGCCCGGCGGTTTGGCGATCGTGTGTCTGGTGGCGTCGGCGTTCTTCACCACGCTCACGGGTGGCAGTGGCGTTACCATCGTGGCGATCGGTGGTCTGCTGTACCCAGCGCTTCGTAAGCAGGGTTACCCCGATAGCTTTGCGCTTGGGTTGGTGACGACGGGTGGCTCGCTCGGCTTGTTGTTCCCTCCGTCGCTTCCGATTTTGATCTACGCGCTCGTTGCCGGGATCGACTTCAACAAGGCATTCAAAGCGGGCCTTATCCCAGGGTTTTTGATCCTCATCATGCTCGCGATCTACGCGGCGTATGTGGCCATCAAATACAAGGTGCCCACCTCGAAGCCGAGCCTCAAAGAGATGGGCGCGGCGATCTGGTTGATGAAGTGGGAGCTTCTTGTCCCCGTGATCATCCTGGGTGGTCTTGGCTCAGGTCTCACGGGTCTCGACGAGAGCGCGGCGGTGACAGCGCTCTACGTGTTGATCATCGAGGTGTTCGTGTATCGCGACCTCGACTTGAAGAAGGACATCCCACGCGTTGCGAAGAGCGCGATGAGCCTTGCGGGCGCGATCATCGTGATCCTCGCGATGGCGAACTCGTTGATCAACTACGTCGTCCAAGAGCAGATCCCCAACAAGGTGCTCGAGGCGATGGTGAACATCGGCTTGAGCGAGAAGTGGCAGTTCTTGATCGTGCTGAACGTGTTCTTGCTCGTGCTGGGCATGATCATGGACGGCTTCAGCGCGATCTTGGTGGCGGTGCCGTTGATCCTGCCGTTTGCAGCGCGTTTCGGGCTGCACCCGTTCCACCTTGCGATGATGTTCTTGTTGAACCTCGAGATCGCGTACTGCTGCCCGCCGCTGGGGTTGAACCTCTACATCGCGAGCTTCAGGTTCAGTCGACCCGTCGTGAGCCTCTACAAGATCGTCTTGCCTGCGACGGCGATCCTGACCGTGGGTCTGTTGCTGGTGATGTACGTGCCGAAGCTCTCGACGGTGTTGATCGATCGCGACGTGATCGAGCTGCGAGCAGAAGCAGCCGAGAAGAAGACTCCGCCGCGAGCTGCGTGGTTGCTCGAGTGTGTACAAGAGGATCGCTCGAACCCGCTGCCGTGCTCAGAGGAAGACAAGAAGGCATTCCCCAATGGGCAGCTTCCCGAGCCTGAAAAGAAGCCCAAGGCAGCTCCTAAGCCTGAAGACACGGCACCTGCGGCTGACGCCAACGACGATGACTTCGAGGCGATGCTGAAGAAGAAACTGCGCGAGGCCGGCTCAGGAAAGAAGGACGACTCGGCGGCTCCTGCTGGTGGAAGCGGCGACAGCGAAGAAGACGAAGACGCCAAGCTCAAGCGCTTGCTTCGCGAGGCTGGGCAGAAGAAGTAGTGAAACCGAGCGTCGAGTGATCAACGGCCAGTGAGGAGCTCGCTGGCCGTTTCGATTTTGTTGGGAGAGGTTCGACGAGGTCGGTGAGGGCTACCCGATCAGCGAGTGCACACGATCGAGGATCCGATCGGCGAGCTCGGCTTTTGACATCGGTGGCAGCGGGTCCGCGCGATGGGCGTCCACGAGAATGGCGCGATTGTCTGGGCGTCCGAGGCTCTCGGCAGCGTGATTGACGACGACGAGGTCAACGCGCTTCTCGGCAAGCTTCTTTCGAGCTTGTGCGATCATTCCGTCGTCAGAATCCGTCTCGACGGCGAAACCCACGAGCACAGGTCGGCGCCCTGTTCGTTGAGCGCCAACCTCGGCGAGCAGATCGGGGTTTTGGACAAGCTCGAGCGCTGGGGCCGCACCCGAGCGATCCCGTTTGTGTTTGTTGGCGTGTCGCGTTGCCGGGCGAAAGTCAGACACGGCGGCGCTCATCACGAGGGCGTCAGCGTCGACGAGGGCAGACTTGAGAGCAGCCTGCATATCGAGCGCAGAACGAACATCGACACGACGAACGGTCGGAGGGGTGGGCAACGAGGTGGGGCCTGCGATCAACGTCACCCGAGCACCGCGCCACGCGGCTCTTCGTGCGACAGCGAACCCCATGGTTCCGCTCGAGCGATTGGTGAGAAAGCGGACAGGGTCGATATCTTCGACCGTTGGGCCGGCGGTGATGACGACATGTCGTTGATCGAGATCCTTCGGCGACATGGCGGCGAGCGATGCGTCAACGATGTCTGCGGGTGAGGCCATTCGACCGATGCCAGATTCGCCAGAAGCGACGGGGCCATCGACGGGGCCGACGAGGGTGACACGCCCGTCACGGGCGAGATGCTCGACGTTTCTTCGCGTTGCGGGGTGATCCCACATCGCGGGGTGCATGGCGGGGGCGACGACGATGGTTCCGCGAAACACGAGCGAAAGGGCTGTTACGAGATCGTCAGCGCGACCGGATGCCATGCGAGCGAGCAGATCGGCGGTCGCGGGGGCGATGATCACGAGATCACAGTCACGGGCGAGTGACACGTGCATTTCGCCTGCGAATGAAGAGTCCCACATATCCGTACGGACCGGCTCGCCCGTGAGGCCCGAGAGGGTGGCGGGCCCGAGAAATTCTGAAGCCCGAGCGGTCATGACGGGCAGCACACGCAGACCGTGCTCGAGCAGTCCGCGGGCAATTTCGGCCGACTTGTAGGCGGCGATACTCGCAGAAACGCACAGGGCGACGGTTTTCCGCGGAGTGTTGGGCGACACCGAGATCATGGCGCGAGCCTATCGCGGGGCGCTGGGCAGTGTGTTGAAAAGGCGAGCGACTCTGAACGGCGAAGCTCGCCCCGAAGGAACCCTGCCGATTTGACACGAAACAAGCGTGGGTGGCTCGCAGATCTTGCCAAAATGTCACGACGGCATGGCTCTCGCAGAGAGGGCTGAATCGTTGACGAGGTCGTTCAACCTTGGTTGTTCGACCAAATCAACTGCGTCATGGCCATGGCGAAAGTTGCGTTACTGGCCACAGCGAAACGTCAAGAAATCGGGCAAATTCAACGTGCTTCAGGTTGCCAACGCAGAGCGATATGGGTCATACTCGGCTGTGTTTCTTCGCGGTGCGAGCCGACCTCACGGGGTGGGCGGCAAAAAGTTGACCTGTAGGTCTCGAAGTTTGTATCGAGTGAGGCAGTGAGCCGTCCAAGCGCGGTCGCATACGTGCGGCCGTTGCGCAGTGCGCAGTAGAGGTTGTAGACGGTCCGTACCGTTCTTCTGAAAGGGAAAAGACAAAATGGCTATTGGGTTCAAGGCTGGTCTGTTTGCAGTGGTGGCGATGACGGCGATGGCTCTTTCGTTCGGCGCTTGCAAGAGCGGCGACGACGACGATTCAAGCGGCACGGGCGGTTCGTCGGGCTCGGGCGGCACGGGCGGCTCGGCTGGTACGGGCGGTTCGGCTGGCACCGGCGGAACGGCCGGCACGGGTGGTTCGGCGGGTACCGGCGGAACGGCCGGCACGGGCGGAACGGGCGGCGGCACGTGTTCGGCGAAGCCATGCGAGACCGCTGGCGCGACCGATCCTGCATGTGACGCGGCTAACGGCGAGACCTGCAACGATCTGTCGGGCGACAACCTCGGACTGGTGTGCGGCTTCGCGGTTGACGCGGCTGACGGCTGCATGGCGGACGAGTACGCTGCTCCAGTCAACTCGACGTTCGTCTGCATCCCGGCTGACTGCGCGCCGTTAGTTGAGAAAAGAAAGCCCCATTGGTTGGGGCTTTTTTATTGTGAATAGGCATCTTTGCCTCTCACAATGGCAGCATTGAGTTGATTCAAAATAGAAGACCCGTATGTCTCTCAATGAGGATAGTTGAGCCATACGGGTTTTCTCTTTTGTGTGGGGGAAGCTGAATTTTTCAGCTTCAACGTTTCAGAAAATTCTCATTGGCGCGGTGGAATTGTTTCTGTAAATAGCTCGGTCTCAACACCACCGTCCGGTGTCCGTTTATGGCCAACAACTCTTGTTGGTTACGAAGTGAAAGGGTGAGTTCAGATGTCGATCTTGCGTGGTTCCAACCTCTTCTTCGGTCTTTTCTCCGCGGCTCTTCTCTCGTTCGCAGTCGGCTGTTCGTCGAGCAGCGATAGCGGCAGCAGCGGCGGCACGGGTGGCACGGGCGGCACGGGCGGCTCCGGCGGTTCGGCTGGCACCACCGCTGGTTCGTCGGGTTCAGCCGGCACGACCGCTGGCTCGGCCGGTTCGGCTGGTTCGACCGCTGGCTCCTCGGGTTCGGCTGGCTCGGCCGGTTCGACCGCTGGTTCGTCAGGCTCGGCCGGTTCGGCTGGTTCGACCGCTGGGTCCTCCGGTTCGGCTGGCTCGGCCGGTTCGACCGCGGGCTCGTCGGGCTCGGCCGGTTCGGCTGGCGCCTCTTCCTGTGACAACACGGGTGTTTGCCAAGACAGCGACTCCGACTCGACCAACGACTGCGTTTCGTGCGCTTTCGAGGGGGCGTGCGCCGACCAGGTTTCGGCATGTGGCCAAGAGCCCGATTGCTGCGACGCCAACCCATGCTCCGAGAACAGCTTTGTTGGCTGCATTGGCGCGTGCGCAGATGGCGACACTGCCTGCCAGCAGGCGTGCCAGACGAATCACGCGACGGGCGCAGCGGTCTACAACGACCTGATCGTCTGCGTGATCTGCGACACCTGCCCGGTGGACTGCGACGGCCCAGGTTCGGGTTGCCCATGATGCTGTGACTTCGCATTTAGCGAAGTTGTGGTTCAACGACGGCCCACCCCGAGAGGTGGGTCGTTGTGTTTTGTTTTGCTGCTTGTTCCATCGAACACGTTTCGCGGGCTTATCCTTGCCCACACCGTACGCGCTCAATGCCGAAATGGCAGGATCATCGGGAGCGCATGACCTACCTTGGGGTCAGGGCGAAGGTCGCACAACGACACGGCCGAGACGGTGATGTACAGCGCCGCTGCCACATACGCGATGTAACGCATGACATGCGTGCGAAGTGCCCAAATGTAGAGAGCCGACATCGGAATGACCACCGGCAGGATAAAGCGAAAATCGACGTGATAATCCCGGGGGGCAAGCAGTTGGAATGTCATTGCTGACGTCACGAACGTGAGCACAAGGGCCACACAAAAATAACGATAGCCTCGGTGATCGGTGGGCCCGATGTGCAGGCGGCGAAATCCACTTGCCGCAACACCAAGAAACAGCAACGCGAACAACCCCATCACCATCCCGTTTTCTAGATGTACGAGCTCTCGCCGGGGGTGTTCAAGACCAGGCGGGAGCTTGCCTTGGGTCATTGTCCCGTATTGGCTCGATTTCAACATCTGATTCCAGTACGAGTGCTCGCTTGTTCCGAGCAACGTGATTTCGGCATATGGGGTGTGGAGCATTTCCTGCGGATCAAACCTCAAATAATAAGAGGCAGGTCTATGCTTGAGGGCCTTGTTTGCGTTTCCGAGCACAGTGCCCGTCATCTCTTGCCCTTGCTGGTGACGTACGCCTAGCCACGTCCCTCCCGTAAGGGCGAGCACGACAAGCGCGGGGGCTGCAGACAGTACCAACGTGCCGCGATGCGGGCCTCGAAATAGACGAGTTACGATGGTCAGCGCCACGGCTCCTACCAAAATCAACGCACTCGACTTTGTTGCCAGGCCAAGTGCAGTCGCCGCCGACGCGGCCAAAAGCCAGCGAGCGCGGGGCGCGTCCCACCAACGGAGCAAAAAATAAACTGTCGCCGCGGCAGAGACGTCAACCAGGGTGTCGTTGTTGAGTCGGGCAGATTGAATGATGCTGTAGGGCCAAAAAACAACGAGTGCGGTCAATACAAGGAACTCACTCCGGCGTTGCGTCAGGCGTTTCAGAGTCAGTACAGAAAAAAAAAGAAAAAAGACCCACTGCCCCAAAGAGATCAGCTGAAGACCGCGCGTCGAGGCACAGCCAAATATGTCGAGTAGCTTCCAGCCGACTGCTTCGAGCAGGTAATACGCTGGAGGGTGGTGGCACTCCGTGCAAAGCGAAGCATCCGGAAGTGCACGCTGATCAACCAAATATCGCACGTACTGCAGATGCGTAAGAGCGTCGGAATTACGAACTTCGAATGGGGTCTGCAGAAGGTAAATCAGCGATACACACAGCCCCACTGCCGCGATAGCAAAGCCACCTTGGTGGTCGCGAAAAAATGACTTGGCTTGGGCCATGTGGTTGGGGCCTATACCACGCACCCACAGCCGTACCCCTCGAAGAATTCTATGATCGTTCTTGGGTAAATTTCGGTGGAGTGGGAGCATGGGAAAAATAGGCGCCCTTTCGGAGGAAGGGTCTGGCCCCATATTTACTAGTGAAGTTACTGAGACTGTCATGAACACGAGGGCGCTCAACGTTGCGAACGGGGCAACCCAGCGAGAACGAAGCGTCCAAGAGAACATCGCAGCGCAAGGCAATATCACTGGGTAAATAAACCTAAAGTCAATGTGATGATCGCTGGGGGCGAGTAGATGAAATACAACACCGCTGAGGACAAAAGTAGAGCTCGAGATGATACAAAACAACGCTCTCCCGCTCATGTCTCTCACCCCAAGAGCAAGACCAATCGCTGTGAGCAAAGCCAACCCCATCAGTAGTCCGTTCTCCACGCGGATCAACGTACGCGAAGGGAAAACTGTGTGAGGAGGAAGGTTTCCTGGAGATCGGGAGCCATAGGTGCTCGATTTGAGCATGTGATTCCAATAGCTGGGCTCTTTTGATGTTGTCAGTGAGACCTTACGGCTCTCCCGGAAGTTCAACGTCACTTCTGCGTAGGGATTATTCAGCATCTCGAGCGGGTCAAACTTCAAGTAGAAGCTGGCCGATCGACTCGATGTTGCTTCACTCGCGGAAGCATTCTGCAGAACCCCTGCAACGACACTTCGTTTTGGTGGATGGCGTACAATCACCCAGCCAGCCGCGAACACTGAAAGTGCCATGACCGCTGGGAGTGTCGCCACTGCGACTCTTCGCGATCTGCGTTGAATCGCTTTCGCAAAGATCACGACAACGATCAACCCACCGAGCACAAGCGCGCTTGCTTTCGAACAGAGTCCCAGCGCAGTCGCGAAGACCGCTACAAACAGCCACCGTGTACGAGGGGTTTGCCACCAACGCGTGAGCGAATACAAGGTTACGGCGGAGATCGCATCAACGAAGGTGTCATTGTTGACGCGAACAGATTGGATGATGCTGAAGGGCCAAAACGCGACAAGTGCCGTGGCCAACAGCCTCTCTCCACGTCCCCGAACAAGACGTTCAACGGTCAGCGCTCCAAACCCCAAAAACACTGTCCAAATACAGAGCGAGATGATTTGCAGAACGCGCGTCGGTTCTATTCCCATCGCTTGAGCTGCGGTCAACCCAAAGGCACCGAGGAGGTGAAACGCGGGTGGGTGATGACACTCTGTACAAGTGGCAGCTTCAGGAAGCGACTGATTTTCTACGAGATATTTTATGTATTTGAGGTGCGAAGCCGCATCGAAATTTCGTACATCGTAAGGTGTGTCGCGAAGGTACAGCGCCGACACTATGATACTTGCTGTCAAGACAGCGTATGTAGAAGAGCGATGTTTGGTGGTGTAGTTGCTGCCCATGCGAAGCCGCGCCTATATCACAACGCTCCAGCAAACTATGTTGTCGGGGAGGCAGATTTTCTGAGTGGTGTCGAGCTCGTCCCAGCTCTTCGCAGTCCGAAAGGGCCTGGTGCTCAGGGCGATTCGCTCACTGTTGTTCGGTTGAACGCTATTGTCAGAAATCTACGAGTGTCGGCAAACATTGGCGATAGCTCTAGCGCTTGCGCAACTGTGACCCAACGAGCTTCGGCTACCTCTCCCGTGAGCAATACCAGCGAATCAGCTTGGTTCTTGTCGGTTAGCTCACAAGCAAACCAGATAAGCTCCCAGTCGCTGCCTTCGGCTGCACAGCGGAATACCTCATCGCGCACAACCACTCGCAAGCCCACCTCTTCGAATACCTCGCGAGCAACAGCTTGCTGAAGGGGCTCGTCTGGCTCGACTTTGCCGCCGACCGGAGTCCAGTAACCAGCGGCGGCGATCCCCTCGGCACGTCGAATGAAAAGAAGCCTTCCGTCTTCGCGTTCGATCACGGCCATCACCGCAACGCGTTTGCTCATTGGTCGGTGAGCCAACTCGTGATGAGGTAATTCGCAACCAGCGTCGCAACCGCGCTTTGAACGACTGCGCGGGTCGTGGCCAAGCCGACTCCGCGTGCTCCGCCTGATGCAAAATAGCCGTGTCGCGTTGCAATCGAGCTGATCAAGAAACCAAAACACGCGGCTTTGACCAAGCCCATGAACAGGTCGTCGCCGCGCGCGATCTGTTTGATCTTGTCGAAAAATACACCGGGATCGATGCCCAAGATCACGACGCCGACCAAGTATCCGCCGCACATCCCCACGCAGGTGTAGAGCACGCAAAGCAAGGGCAGCATCGTCACGGCGGCGATCAACCTGGGCGCGAGCAGGTACTGAACCGGGTTGACCCCCATCGTCGTGATCGCATCGATTTGCTCGGTCACGCGCATGTTACCGAGCTCTGCCGCCAAGGCGCTGCCCGCACGCGCGGTCACCATCAGCCCCGAGAACACTGGCGAGATCTCGCGGGTCAACGACACCGCAACGATCGCTCCGACAAGACCCTGCTGGTTGAACGTCTTCAGCGCGTAGGCCATCTGCAGCGCGAGCACCATCCCGCTGAACAGCCCTGTCAGCGAGATGATGAAGATCGACTGCACGCCGATGAACTCCATCGCTCGGATCACCTGCATCACGCGAAACGGAGGCCGGAACAGCCAAGCGACCGTCTCAATCGTCAGCGAGACTGTGGTGCCAATGTCATCGAGGAACGACAAAATCGGCTTCAGAAAGCTGTTGAGAAGCTCCTTGGCTTGCGAGCTCTTCTCGCTTGGGTTCGGCTCACTCATACCGGGCTCGATCTCGACATCGACAGCGCGGCGAGGATGGCACACCCTCGCTCGCCGCGCGCGTACAACGTTGCGCTTCGCACAGCCTTCTCGTCGTTCTCTAGGTCACGGGTGAGGCGCACCAAGAGGCCGTCTTGCCCCAGCAACTCAGGTTGCTCTGGCGTCGGAGTTACTGGTGAGAATCGCTCCGCCCATTCAGCGATCACGATCACACCGCCTTCTCGTGACTCGCGTAGCCCAAGTTGCTCGACTTCTCGCCTTGTTTCGAGCCTGTACAGATCGGCATGCAGCACGCGAAATCGGCCTCGATACTCGTGCACCAACCCGAACGTTGGCGACGTCACCGGGATCTCGTACGGAACACCAAGCTGCCTGAGAATCGACCTCGTCAGAAAGGTCTTGCCCGCACCAAGTGGCCCTTCGAGAAGAAGTAGATCCCCCGGTGCAAGCTGACTCGCGAGCGCCGCGCCGAGCCGGAGCGTTTGTCGCCGGGTCGGCAACGGGACCTCCAATGACTCACTCACGTTCGGCACGCCTCAAACAAGCAAATCGTCGGCTTGCACGCCTTCTTGAGCGACGATGCTGCTCGTCTCTTCATCACGTTTGACCGCAAGCTCATAGAGCTGCGCAAGCAGCGTTGGGTGTGTCTTGATTATGTCGTGAAACGCCTCTCGCGGCAGAACCATCGAGACCGTGGGTACGATCGCCACAACGTCAGCCGTCGATGGACGCCTCAGAATGAGCGAAACCTCGCCCACCACGTCGCCGACGTTCAACGTGGCAATCTCGAGCTGCTCAGCCCCATCGTTGCGAAGCACCGACACCTGTCCAGACGCGATCAAATGCAGGCCCGACGAGATCTGGTTTTGTTTCACCAAGTGTTCGCCAGGCTCAAATGAAACTGCCTGAAATCGCTCGATGAGCGCCGGTCGTTCTTCGGCATCAATCGCGCTCAAGATCGCGCTCGTCCGCACGAGATTCTGAAGCATTCGAGACCGAGTATGGATGGCGAGCTCGTTCGCAATTTCAGGGTCAGTCTCAGCCACCCGCTCGAGGTCATCTCGTTTGGCAACGAGCACCACCACGGGCTTTGCAGCGACGACAGACGCGGCTCGTGGCGCGCGTGAAAGCAACGCCATCTCTCCGAAGAGCGCGCCTTTGGTCAGCTTGGCGAGGTTGATCGCTGAGCCTCGGCCGTCGACCGGTTCTCGAACGACATCGACCTCACCACGCACGATCACGAAGGCTTCTGCGCCGGTTGAGCCTTGCTCGATGATCTTGTCCCCGCGCTGGAAGGACTTCACCTCAAGCGTCGCGATCAAGCTCTTCAAACCTGCCTTGCCAAGCGCAGAGAAAAACGGCTGACGAACAAGCGCTCCCGCTTTTTTTGGCGCTGTGCTGGCACTTTCGATCGCTGCTGTGCAGAGCTTGAGAAGCTCTGAGCCCGCGACAGAATCCGCCAGTGGTTGTACGGCAGCAGGGTGCATCGGAGGAGGCGGGGGGGCACCTCCGAATCGTGTCGATGAACGAGAGAACGCCGTGGCGATCGCATCGAGCAGCGTTGGGGATGCGGCGTTGAGTGAGCTCAACGCTTGAGCGCACGCGATCGCGAGCGGCATCATCGACGCATCGATCGCGCGCTCTGCAGCGACAGAAAGCGCGCGGATGGCAGCGTCGGACTTCTTCGAGCCCGCGAGCGCGCGGCCCACCAAATAGAGCGCTGCAGCGGAGCCCGGATCTGCTTTGAGCACAGGCAGCGCCCAACGCAGAGCAGCCTCGTGACTTCCCGAAAGCGAAAGCGAAAATGCGCGATCGAGAGGCGATTCCGAGGGGCTACCGGGAAGCACGGGAGGGACCGGAGGGCTCATCCGGCGAGACTATCACGATGCTCGCGATCGGGTGGGCGCGTCCGTCGGTTCGCCGTTGTATTGGGCTCGCTCGAACGCTCCACTCATGGCCTTCGCCGCAGCGTTCACGACGGGGACAACCTTCGCGTAGTCCATGCGCATCACACCGAGCACGCCTATCGCTCCCGCGACGCGACCGTGATCGGTATAGGGGGCAGTGACAACGCTGAGCGTGCCCCCGCCAAGGTCTCCGAGATCGCGACCCACCAGCACACTCGCGCCGGATGCTGAAACGGTTTGGTCAAGAAGAGTGAGCAAGAGCTGATGATCCTCGAGGGCACTCACGAGCTCTCGCATTCGATCGACGCTTGCAAGCTCTGGATGCTCGAGAAGGCGCGCTTGACCCTCAACGAGAACTTCGGTGCGACCGACACCCTCGGTGGCAAGCTTGCCGAGCTCGAACGCTTGACGACGAAGGTCATCGATTTGCACTCGTTCGTCGGCGAGCCGGCGCGCACACAGCTCACGAATCTCGCTGAGCGAGCGCCCCTCGATGATGTCGGCAAGCAGATTGTGTAGCCGAGTCAGCTCAGGTTCTCGCAGGTCTCCCTCGAACGGAACGAAGCGATTCTCGACGCCGCCATCACTCAACACGAGCACCGCGAGCAACTCACCCGGTCGTGTGGGGATAAACCTGAGCTGACGAAGTGTGCGCGCGTTCGGCCCAGGCGACACAATCACCGCCGCCGTGCCCGTGAGCTCGGAGAGGATCCTTCCCGAGTTGCGAAGCAAGTCGACGCCACGCCCCAGAGAGCGATAACGCTCTTCGATGGACGTGAGCTCGTCGGTTGAAAGCGAGTGCGCCTCCATCATCGAATCGATGAAGAACCGAAACGATTTGTCCGTCGGGATTCGCCCCGCAGACGTGTGAGGCTGACTCAAATAGCCGCCCTCTTCGAGATCGGAGAGCACATTCCGAATGGTCGCGGGCGAGAGATCAAGCCCGTACCGCTTGGCCAACGTTCGGCTACCGACGGCTTCCCCGGTGGAGATGTACTCGGTCACGACAGCATACAGAATGCGTCGAGCACGAAGAGAGAGGGAGACAGAAGCTGACGTCGTCATGTCGCGCCAACCGAGGATTCTGCCTCAACCAATGCAGGACAAGTGCCGTCCTGGCAAGTTTTTGCGCGACAAAATTGCAAATACCCACGGCGGACTTTCCGTGGGTATTTCAGTGAAACCTTCGCGAAACTAACGGGGCTGCTGCGGCTGCGAGCTCGATGCTTTGTGGCTCATCGAGATCGGTGGCGAGTGCATAGCCAACGCCGCGACGCTCGGTGGTGGCGACGTTGTAGCCGCGAACCTTGCCCGTGTAGACAGGGCCGTTGCGGACAACGTGCTCGCGAAGGTTCTTGCTGATGTTGGGCACGCGCTTCGAGTCGAACACGTAGAGAGTGACGCGGTGTCCATCAGCGAGGCCGTACTGCAGCATGGCAGCTCGCTGGTCGCGAATCGGGAGCATGCGAGCCCCATCGAATCGAGCGCCAAAGGGCTGCAACTTCGGCGGTTCAACCTTGACGCCAACGAACGGATCGAACGCGCGAAGGTCTTCGGCTCGCGTGACCTCAGGAGGCAGCGGGCGAGCGTGAAGGTTAATCAGATCGTCGATGATTCCGTCGAGCGTGAGCGAAACCGCTGCGTTCGATGCGTCATCCGACAGTGCAACCCCACGTTGCGCGTCGTTCGCAGGGCGCGGAGCACGGAGCGAGAAGGCGAGAGCTACACCCGCTGCGATCGCAACGGGAACCGCCATACGCGCGACGTTCGAGTGGGAACGAAGAGAATCTGCCGGAGCGACTTCGCCAGCTGCTTCTCGGGCTCGTTCTGCTGCCGCCGCTGCTGCAACGCGTTCACGCAACGAGACAGGAGCAGGGGCGCACATCTTCTGGCGAAGCGACGAGCGAGTTGCTCGATCGAGAGCCACTCGCTCTCGGCAACTCGGGCACTCGGCCATGTGAGATTCGACCGCCACGATCTGGCAAGGGTCGAGCTCACCATCGAGAAAGGTATCGAGCGCAGGGGCAATGACCTTGCACGACTCAGACGACAATTTGCGGGCTGCGTTGCTCATCGCGAACCTCCCGAGCGGCGCGCACGGTAATCGTTTAGATCGGTCAGCTCTGCCACGGATTCCTTCACGATTCCCATCGCCTTGGCCTGCTCGTAAAGCGATTGTTGCAACAACTTTCGACCTCGGTGGAGCCTGGACATCACGGTGCCGATCGGACACCCCATCACATCAGCGATCTCCTTGTACGACAGCTCTTCGACGTCGGACAACACGACCGCCAGTCGGAAATCTTCGGGGAGCGCATCGAGTGCTGACTGAAGCTCTGCTTGAAGCAGCGGCTGCAGCGCTTGTGACTCGGAGTCTCGCATCCCTCGCATCGTCGCCGCGCTCATCCAGCCGTCGGTCAACGAGTCACCATCTGGACCTTCGAACAAGTCACGCTCGAGACCGCCGCGCTTGTACTGATTGAAGAAGGTGTTGGTGAGAATACGAAGCAACCACGCCTTCAAATTCGTGCCCGGTGTGAACTGATCACGGGCCCGAATCGCCTTGACCACCGTGTCTTGAACGAGATCTTCGGCGATGGACGGATTGCGCGTTAGCCGGCACGCAACCCCGTGCATCGAATCAAGATACTTCAAAACGTCGCGTTCAAACTCGTCCGGCGGGGGCTTGGGTCGGAACGCTCGTGAGAGGAAGGAAATCATGGCGGCTGCCGGACTAACCTACGTGGCTAGCTTCTATTCCTTGCCACGTGCATTATCTGGCGCCACCTCGTTTGTGCCGCGATTTTCGAGCTCTTTGACTCGCAGCTCAAGCTCTTCGACGCGCTGTGCCAGGCGTTTGGCCTCGCCCTGAACGTCTTTGAAGATCCCCGGCATGATGGCCTGAATGCGCTCATCAATCGCTGCTTGCCAGTGCTCGATGGTGTTTTTCGACGATTCAACCAGCTGTTGAATCGCCGACTTGCCGCCTGCTCCGGGGGCCACGGCTTCCGACGGACGAGCCGGTGGGACCTTGGCTTCGACTCGGCTGGCTGACTCCCTCGCCTCTTTCGCCTCTTTGGTTTCGGGCGCTGGAGTAGTCTCGGGAGCAACCGCCGCGACCTCGCCCTCTTGGGTGAGCCCGGCCGCTTCATCCTCTTGATTGAAGAACCGACCGAGCGGGCCTTCGCGGAGTTGCGAGATCAGTTTCTCGCCTCGCGTGTGCACCAGCTCTCGAAGCGTGCCCAGCGGCACTGCTTTCGGTCGAGTCTTGACTTCCTCCGAAAGAATCAACGCGAGGGTCGCCTCGGTCTTGTCTTCTTTGGTGGCATTGTCGATGACTTGAACCTCTTCACCCGCGCGAACGAGGTCAGCGATTTGCGCCAGCGTCACATATCGAGACTCGGTCGTGTCGTAGAGCTGACGATTCGAGTACCGCTTGATAATGCGACGCCCCTTGGTAGCCCCCTGCGCTTCTGTCTGCGTGTCCGCACTCATGACTCTCTAAGGTGACCCCACTCTCGTGCAATGCGTCAAGTAGAGATGACTTCCTTGGAGCAAACGCCAGCACTTCGGGCCATAAATCTGCGAATTCGACGGGGAAAACAAACGCCCCTTGACGGCGTTTCGCTCGACCTTCGGCGTGGAGAGCTCGTATTTGTCGTCGGGCCCAACGGCGCAGGCAAATCGACCATGATCCGAACACTGGCCGGGTTGATCTCGACCTACGAGGGTCACGTTTTGGTTCAAGGCAGCGATCTCACTCAGTTCGATCGGCGTTCGATCGCACGACGAATTTCGTGGGTAGAGCAAACCCCTGAGGTCGCGGTCGGTTTTACGGTTCGTGAGGTCGTCGCGATGGGTCGTGCGCCCTTTCAAGATGCGTTGATGCAACTCTGCGAAGACGATCTTCAGAAAGTAGATCGCGCGCTTTCATCATGTGACTTGAGTCACCACACGACGTCGAATCGACGCAGCTTTCAGGTGGTGAGCAACGCCGAGTCAGCATCGCTCGCGCCTTATCAAGACACCGCGATCTTGCTGATGGATGAGCCCGGTGCTCACCTCGACGCATCGCATGCGCTGGCTTTGGCGAAGCTCGTTCGACACGAAGCCGACATTCATCGACGCGCTTGTTTGGTCATCTCGCACGACCTCAATCTCGCGCATCAGTTCGCTGATCGTGTCGTCGTGATGAGCTCGGGAAAGATCATCGCGGACGCCCCCGCTGCCGAGGCTCTCGACGATCGAATTCTCGAAACGGTTTTTTCTTCGAGTCTCGTTGCGGTGAACATCCCGAACGCCGGGCGTTACATCGTGCCGCCGCCAAGGTGAGCCTAGGTGATCTCAGCTCAACGCGTCACTTCGATCTGCACCGTTTGTTTCGGTGGCACCCATGTGCCCGACGCGTAGCGAATGAGCGGCATCGAGATCGTTACGTCGTACTTTCATGCGGGGAGCGGCTCTCGATTCGGCATCATCAAGCCTTCCAGTGGGCTCTTCGATCGCTTCTTCGGCCAGTAGTCTTTCTTCGGATCGAAACCGTCGGCCCTCCAAAGCACGTGTGCGATCGCATGCCCGTGCGGAGCCACGCTGATGCCCGTGTACGTTCGATCTCCTCCTCCGCCGAGCAACCCCAACAGCATCGCCGAATCGCGTGGTGTTTCGACAGACACGCCGGTTGGTGTTGTCGCTGTGGCACCGAAGCCGGGCGTGACTTGACGGCGCGGCACCTCTGGATCGACCTCGCTGGTCTTCTTGTTTTCTTTGCCGTTCGGCGCGGGCGGTGTTGCAGGATCACTGCTCGATGATCCGTGCCCCGGCCCTTCGAGAAGCACCTCCGAGAGAGCTCCTCCGAAAAAGATTGGCTGCGCGAAATAGAGCGTCACCACTCCGTCGCTATCGTTTTGAAACGTCACCTCGAGTGCGAGTTGCTTTCCTGCTTGAACACTCGTGCTCAGTGCTTTGAGCGATACAGAGATTGGCGGCGATTCTGTCCTGGATGGCATCGCCCCGCGAATCATTTGAGCGCATGCGCTGGTGGCCGCAGCGACGCTCAGATCGATGTTCGGAGATGCGCACGGAGTTGTCGCCAACGCACTTGCCGTCGGGGCTGCTGCGCTCGCACTGAGGGTCGCGCTTGTGGTTGCCGAGGGGGTGACAAGAGCGCTGGCTGGTGTGCTGCTCGTCGGTGCTAGCGGCGCAATCGGTTGAGACTTCGGAGAGCTCGTGCACGCCATCGCCACGAGCGCGAATGCCGAAATCACTAGCCATGCTGAACGACGTCTGCGACCCCGCGAGTGCATGCGGGTCTTCTAGCGCACTCGTTCGAAATGCGACCTACTTCACCACGATGCGAGCGATGGGTGTCGTTGCTGTAACATCGACAATTGACGCGCTCGATGCGGGACGAATTGATCCGCGTTGAGCCGAATACGAACACGCTCCGATGAACGATGTGAGAAGGCTGAGCTTCAAGCCAAGTTCTCGAACAACGATGCGTGTTGACGACAAGGCAAGTGTCTTGCGGTCACTTGATTCGAAGAGGGTTCGACCCACTGCGTCGACAGAGCGATGCTTGAGCACCTCGAATGCGGCGGCTAAGACGCCGCCACCATGAAGCGATTCAAGGCAAGTGTGATCGGGGGCAGCGGGTACGGCGGTGGAGAGATGATCCGTCGGTTGTTGATCCACCCAGAGGTAAGTCTGGTTCGGGTCGCATCGATTGATCATGTCGGTGAATCGATCGGTACGGTCCATCCGAACCTCGAAGGCATGACCGACTTGGTCTTCGAAGAGCTGACGCCCACTCAGGCGGCTGCGGGGGTCGATGTCGTGCTGCTCGCGTTGCCTCACAAGGTGACCGCGGCGAAGATCCCAGAGCTGCTCGCTGCTGGGGTGAAGATTGTCGATCTGTCGGGTGATTTCCGACTGACGGACCCAGCCTCTTACAAGCGTTGGTACGGCGCTGAACACCCTCACCCCGAGCTTCTCTCGGGTACCTTCGTTTACGGTTTGCCTGAGGTGAATCGCGAGAACATCAAAGCGGCTCGCGCGGTCGCGTCGCCAGGTTGTTTTGCAACGACGATCGAGCTTGGGTTGCTGCCCTTGGCGCGCGCTGGCTTGTTGACCGGTGATGTCGAGACTGTCGCCATCACGGGCTCAAGCGGCAGCGGTGTATCCCCGCAAGCGGGCACTCATCACCCCGTTCGTGCGCAGAACTTGAAGACCTACAAGCCACTTGAGCACCAGCATGTGCCCGAGATTGA
>JAXLYQ010000005.1:0-119379 GCA_046351315.1 Polyangiaceae bacterium | reverse complement strand
ACGCTTCGTTGATCACCGACAAGCAATGCTTCGTTCGAGGTCTCCCGGTCGGGGCATTGCTCGAATCCGTGCTTGCCGAGAATGCAGTCGCCTCTGCTTTGCTGTCCAAGAAAAACCCTGTCTTGCAAGCCGTCGTCGAACAGAGCCGCGAAGAAGCTCTCGAGCAGGGTCTCGAGCAAGGTCTCGAGCAAGGTCTCGAGAAAGGCCTCAAGAAAGGTCTCGAGAAGGGCATCGAGCAGGGCCTTGAACGCGGGCGTGAAGAAATCCTTCGCCAATCGATCGAAGACCTTTGCGAGCTACTCGCGATCAAGCTCAGCACCACTCAGCGAGCACAGCTCGACGGAGCGTCGCGAGAAGAGCTGGATGCGCTTCGACTCACACTCAAATCAACACGGCGCTGGCCTGCATGAGCGACTCTTGGGCGGTGAAGCGCAACCCGATGGCGTCGCGTTACCGTGGGTAGCATCCACCGGAGCAGCTTCGGCGCTCTTGTTTTGTAGGGGGTTCACACCAGCCACCCTCAAATTGCTCGTGTTTTGTGAGAGCGGTCTAAGGCGAAGCATCCTCGAGGATGTCGTTTCCGAGATCGATCTAGGCCAAGCACATCCTTTTGGATGTCGCGGCCGAGCGGCATCTCGGGTCTTCCATCCCAACGGATGCACAGGCCGAGATCCATCTAAGCCGTGACATCCCTAGGGATGCATCGCCCGAGTAACACCACACGTGGCGCAAGCTCAGCGCGAGGTCGTCACGTCGTCGAAAGCTCGGTGACAACGCGTTGGGGTACGCCGCCAAAGGCTCCGTTCGAAAGCAATGCGACCACATCGCCTGGTCGTGCTGACGCGACGATTTGCGCAACGACCGCGTCGTGATCGGCAGGAGCGTAGGCGTCTTTTCCGCGAGCACGGAGATCGCTGACCAGTCGATCGAGGTCGAGTGCGTCTCCATCGATCTTGGCGCGACCGCGAGGAGCGATGATCACAACCGAAGCAGAGTCGAACGAAGCAGCGTACGCCTCTTGGTGCATCGCTCGGCAAGCGGTTGCGCTTCGCGGCTCGAACACCGAGATCACACGAGCACCAGCGTGCCGACGAGCCAACGCTTGCAAGGTCTCGGCGACCGCGGTGGGGTGATGAGCAAAGTCGTCGTAGACGAAGATGCCTCGTGGGGTGCCGATCAGATCTTGGCGACGACGCGCTCCTTCGAATCGAGCGAGTGCGGCGCGTAGTTTCTCGAACCCAACTCCGTACCCCTGAGCACACGCAGCAATCGCGGCGACGGCATTACGAACGTTGTGAATACCCGGCACTGGCAACACGAAGCGACCGGCGTTGCTGCCGCCGATGAACAGGTCGAAGGCTTGCCCTCCGTTGATTTCACCTGCTGGGTAGGCGAGCCATTCGGGGGTGACGCCGTGGGTGTCGTCTCCGTCGATCGCGTACCAGGTTACCGGCGCGTTCGGAGAGCTCTTGGCGATCTCGACGACGTGTTTCTCGTTGGCGGCAGCGACGATCAAGCCGTGAGCGGGCACGCGTGCGACGAACTGACGGAAAGCGTCGAAATAGGCTTCTTCGGTGGGGTAGATGTCGACGTGGTCGTGCTCGATGGATGTGAGAATCGCGACCTCGGGCTTGTAGTGCCAGAACTTCGGGGTCTTCTCGAAGAATGCGGTGTCGTACTCATCGCCCTCGACCACGAACGGAACACTTCGCTGCGGGGTGAGCGGGTCAGAGGCAGCAGAGCCAGCCAGAGGCAATCGACGATCACGGCGAGGGACACGAAAGCTGGTGTCGAAGTTTTTCGGGAGCCCTCCGACCAAAAATCCAGGGCCGCGGTCAGCTTCGTGAAGCAGCCAGGCACAAAGAGTGGTCGTGGTGGTTTTGCCGTGCGTACCGGCGACAACGAGCGGGGATGTTCCCTCGAGGATCAAGTCACCGAGGGCATGCGCCATATCGGTGTACTTGAGGCCTCCGTCGATGGCGGCACGAGCGAGAGGGTTGTCGCGACGACAGACGTTGCCGATGACGACGAGATCGGGGCGGGGCTCGAGATGACTGGGGTCGAACCCGGTCATGCACTCGACGCCGTAGGAGCGAAGAGCTGGGCCCATGGGGGGGTCAAAGGCCACATCTGAGCCGCTGACGTCGTGGCCAGCAGCCTTGAGTAGCCCTGCGAGTGAGCCCATGCCGGTTCCCGAGACAGCCACGAAGTGAATACGCATGGCGCAAGCTCTAGCCGAGAACGGTGCTTCCGCACTACTCTGCGCGGCCATGGTGAGGCTCTCCCAGCGCCAACTGATGGCGCTCCTGCTTGTGGCTGCTGCGGCCGTGGGGGCTGCGTACTTCGTATCGCCCGAGGTACTCAAGGCGGTCATTGCGCTAGCCGTTGTGGTCGCGTTCTTCGCGGGAAGCATGGGCGCAGGCCCTTCCGTGGATCTTCCTGCGTTGGTCGATGCGATTCGTCGAGCACAAGGGGGAGACCGCCCTCGCGCGCCGGCAGATGCCGACCCTGAGCTTCTGCGGGTCTACGAGATGTTGGCTGACGTAGCCGAAGGCTCTGGTGTTGACCCAAAGCAACTCGAGGAGGCCAAGGTCACGGCTAGACGAGAGGCAGAGAAAGAGGGCGAGGTTGCGGTTCGCAAGCTCGAAGACGAGCGCACGCGACTCGAACGAGATCTCGACGATGCTCGACGCAAGCTCGAAGACGAAGCGGAGGCCGAGTCCAACGCGAGGTGGATCTGGTCACGCGTCGGCTCGAAGACGAGCGCTCACGGCTCGAACGAGAAGTGGACGAGCTTCGCCGCCGAGTGGAAGACGAACGAAGCCGAGCCCAGCGCGACATCGACATGGCGACCCGTCGAGCCGAAGAGGCCGAGCGTCGTTCGCTCGATGAGCGAGAGCGAGCCCAGCGAGAGATCGACACCGTCACGCACCAGATTGAAGCCGAGATGGGGCGTCTTTCAGAGACGGCACGAGAGCAGCTCACCAGCCGCACAGAAACGCAGAGCAAGCCCGAGAGATGTCAGCCTCACTCAATGATTTCTCGAAGATCATGGAGATGCTCACCGTGAGTGCCTCTGACTCGTCGTCGACGTTGCTCGACATCGCAGCCTCGAACGACGAGGTGGTCGAGAACACCGCCGAGCTTGGGTTGAGCGTGCGCGGACGGTCTCGTCGATCGAAGAGATGGCGTACTCGATCAAGGAGTCAAGAATGTCAAGCTCTCTCGCTGACGGCAGAAGAGACGAGCTCATCGATGAACGAGATGGACGTCTCGATCGATCAAGTTCAGTCGAACGCCAACGAGACGGCACGTCTGTCTGAAGAAGTCGCTCACGATGCCGAGAAGGGCGCCGAAGCGATCTTGAAGACCATCAGCGAGATCTACCGAATCAAAGAGTCGAGCCAAGAGGCCGTGTCGGTCATCGCCAACCTCGGCTCGCGAATCGAAGCCATCGGACAAATCGTCGGGGTCATCGACGACGTTGCTGAACAAACCAACTTGCTCGCGCTCAACGCAGCTATCTTGGCGGCGCAATCGGGCGAGCATGGCAAGGGCTTCGCGGTCGTTGCCGACGAGATCAAAGACCTCGCTGAACGTGCTGGTGGCTCAACGAAAGAGATCGCTGACCTGGTGAAGACGATCAGTTCGAGTCGAAGAACGCGATCGCAGCGGTCGAACGATCGAGTCACAACGTCGATCGAGGTGTCGAGGTATCGAACGAGGCCGAGCGAGCGTTGAAGAAGATCCTCGAGTCATCCCAGAAGAGCACGAACATGGTGCGCGCGATTGCACGAGCGACGGTCGAGCAGGCGAAGGGCTCGAAGCAGGTCACCGACGCGATCGGTCGTATTGCCGAGACCGTTCAGCAGATCGCCGCAGCAACTGCCGCAGCAGGCGCGAGGCTCGGGAAGCTCATCATGAAGAGCGCCGAGAAGATGCGAACCATCACGCAACACGTCGAGCGATCGGGTCAAGATCAGGCCAAGGGCGGCAGGCAGATCCACCCAGTCGATCGAGGGCATCAGCTCGCTGGTGTCGCAGCTCTCGAGTACGCACCGTAACCAGATGCGCACCAATGAGCAGGTTCTCTCTGTGGTGGGTCGAATCGAAGAGACGGCGCGGACACAAGACGCCACGCTCCGCATGGTATTCACCGGCGGCCCAGGAGGGCGCCGCGCTTGACGCCAGGAGCCTTGACTGCGATGAGTGAAACGACCCACGACGTGTTCCGACCCGTGAAGAGCTCGATGCACTCGAGCCCTCGATGCGACAGAAGCTCGCCGAGCTCTGGGCTCGAGATGCGTTGCTCGAGCATGCGTCGATAGCGTCCTTTGCGAGGTTCTCGCTTCACTTGCTCATAGTGGGGGCACCACCCGATTTGCTCGATGCGTCTCATCGCGCAGCTATCGATGAGGTGAATCACGCGAAGATGTGCTTTGCGCTCGCATCAGCGTACGCAGGGCAACCCTTGGGGCCAGGGCCGTTGCCGCTCGATGGTGATGTGCTGGGGGCGCTCGATCTCGCATCGGTCACCGCGGCCGCAGTGACCGAAGGGTGTGTGGGCGAAACGCTTGCATCCCTCGAAGCAGAGGCAGCCGCAGAGGCCGCGACGATCCCGGCGGTACGTGAGGTGCTCGGAGTGATCGCCGAGGATGAAGGTCGTCATGCAGAGCTTGCTTGGCGATTCGTTCGGTGGGCGATCGATCATGGTGACGACGAGGTTCGTGAGGCAGCGCGACGAGCGTTCGCCGAAGCACTCGCACGCAGTCATCGCGACGTGCTTGCGTCAGACCCAACCGACGCGTTGCTCGCCGCACATGGGCGATTGAGTGAGCCGAGGCGCGTGGTGCTTCATGACGAAGGGTTGCTCGAAGTGATCGCGCCGGCCGCAACGGCGCTTCTCGGGTCACCTCCATGAACCCGAAGCAACAACGCTCGGCACGACTTGCGGCGTTGCTCGGAATCATCGGGGGCACGGCGGCGGCATGTGCATCGCGAAGCTCGAGTGGCCCTGCTGTCGTCGAGGTGACGATCACCAACACCGCGTCGAGCGCAGACGCAGGGGCAAACCCAGCTCGACCGACACGCACGGGCAGAGCGCGAATTGCGGCGGCTGTACCCACAGAGACCGCACGACCTCAGGGGCTCAACAACTGTTACAACAAGTCGGGTTTCGACGAGAACGACTGCTTGATGCTCGAAGCCGAAGAGCTTCCGTCGCGCATCTACTCGTACAACAATCCGATCGCACGCGGCCCCGTCGAGGTGCACTACCCGTACTCAGAGTACGTCGAGTGTTGCTACGGCATCGAGTACAACGAAGAGCCCGAGACACCGATACTCGGGCGCCCGCTTCGGGTAGCCGGTCGCATCCGAACCGCAGAGCTCGTTGTATCGATCGCCCCCATGGGTTGGTGACGGCTCGCGACGAACGAGCCGCTCAGGCTCAGCCGCCTACGGGGCCGCGCACCGTCGAGCCAACCGAAACACCAACGAAGAACGCGAGCACGAGAAGCACGAGCACGACGAAGATCACGATCCGTTGAATCTCGTAGATCTTCTTCAAGCTCAGGATCGCATCCATCAACAACGAGATGTCGTGGCCTTGCGTATCGACGATCTTTCGGAAGGCCGTTGCCGCAGAAAGCGTGAGCAAACCCGTGGTGAGATAAAACGCGCCGTTGACCATCTCTGCTCCACCCGAGAGCTTGCCCATCACGATGGTGATCGCTCCCATCACGAGCGCAGCCCCACCCAGGAGCGAGGAGGCGATCCCGACGAAGCGCATCGACCCGGCGAGCTGAGTCAGTTGCTTATTCTGCGACTCAGAGAACTCATATTGCGGCTCATGATTGGACATACCTTCGCAAATATCACGGCACCGAACCACGCAGGAAGCCCGACGATCACAGCACTTAACCGATGTCGAGGCTCACTCTCGCTCAACGACAGCCTTACGGATCGGTAGGCATCGGTCCGAGCATCGTTGAGCCGATCGCGACATCGTTCGGAGGCATCTCACTCGCGAGCCCGACCTCATCGCGAGCCGGATTGTTTTCGTCGAGAAGCACACACTCGAGCACCTCACGAAAGACACGAAGCTTCTCTTCGGTGAGCAATACGAATCGAACCTCGCGAAGACGAGTACCTCCGAGAGCGAGGTGCCAACGAAGTGACGAGGCTTGAGCGCTTGCCGAGGCTTCGAGACTCACCTTCGCTGTACCTGTGCCGAGCGCAGGCAACGCCAACGAGTGAAGCCCCTCTTCTTCGGCCGCGAGCAGAGCCCTCTGTACGGCTCGAGCAATACACGACACCTCGAGCCATGCGCTCACGGCATGGATCACTTTTCGACATGGCAACGAGCCCGCTCCGGTCACGACACAAGAGCCAAGCGGGTGCCTTCCGGTGGCGATGGCTTCGTCTACGAACGCAGGGCCCGCAGCCTTCGAGAGTGCTTCGCCCACCGTGGTACCCACCACGAGATCGGGGCTTGCAGAGCTGACGATTCCGTCGACACGAACCTGCGCGATGTCACCCACCTCGCAGACGATCTTGGTTCCACCTGCGAAGAGAGAACCATCGAGAGCCCGCGTCACGGGAAGGGTTCGCATCGACATCGAAGCAAGCGTCGTAAAGGCGCGACGAGGCTCGTTGAGATCGTGAAAGCGATGCTCGGCTTCGGGCGACATCATCTTCGCAAGCACGTGTTGAAAGAAGGCCTCCTCCGAGCTCTTCGCAGGAGGGAACACCGGAGCCACAGGCTGACGGGCTCGCACGGCAACAGGCTCATCCACAAAGGGCGATCGTCCGTACCTCAGATCGTAAGCGGTAGCGCCGAGGGCGAAGATGTCGGCACGTCGATCGAGAGGTTCTCCACGGAGGGCTTCAGGCGCCATGAACGAGAGAGTCCCGCTGATCTCGGAGCCGGGGGTTGCGCCCTTCGCAGTCGCGATACCGAAGTCACCGAGCTTGATGCCGAGACCTGGCGAGAAGAACACGTTCGAAGGTTTCACGTCGCGATGAATGACGCCGGTTTGATGAGCCGCATGAAGACCTTGCGCGACATCACCTATGACCTCCGAGACGAACCAGAGCGGCAGGCCGAGACCCAGCGCACGACGTCGTCGTTTGTCGATCTCGTTGACGTCGATCCCGTCGATGTATTCTTGAACGAGATAGGGCGTCTCGTTGGTGATGCCGAGATCGATCGCACGAACGACACGATGACTACGCACGCGCGCCATCAAGCGAGCTTCGTTCATCAAACGTGAGAAGCGATCTTCATCACCACCGAGATCACTCCGCAGCGTCTTGACGATCAACGGCACGGCCAAGGTGACATGGCGAGCGAGCCACACGTCGCTCATGCCGCCGCCGCCAACGCGACCCCAGATCTCGTAGTCTTTGATGCGATCGCCCGCCTGCATCATCGCTTTGAAGTAGCTCCGATCCGCTCGTCGCCGCGAGCCACCCGTTCACGATGATACGCGAGGACACGCACAACTCGAAGGGGGCTCGATCGAGAGATGCTCACGACGGTTCGTACTCAACGCCCGCGAGGGTTGCGCTTGCCTTGAGCAGGGGCGCGAGAAGGCATCTCGATACGCTGGATTTCTGCGTCGAAGCCACCCATGTCGAAACGAATACGGCGAGTCACCTCGAGACCTAGCAACGCAGCGCGTTCGGCCGTGGGCTTGGGGAACGGCGACGCCCACACCATTCGTCCGCCGGGAGCGAGCACACGAGCTGCGTGATTGAGAAACTGCTCGAGCACGTCGCGGATCATTCCGGTTCGCTCGACACGTCGACCCATCGGGGGGTTCGACACGATCAAGGTGACCCCGGATGGAGCAAAGGTGCGGGCATCTTCGAGCGCGAGCTCAGCGCTCACCTTGGCAGCGTCGAGGTTCACCCGAGCCGCACGAAGAGCGTCTTCGGAGATATCGGTGCCGTACGATCGAAGAACGCCACCGAGTCGAGCACGCTCGATGAGCTCAAGGCCCGAGCCGACGAATGGGTCCCATACGATGTCGTTCTCGCGACGCCCTGCGACGCGAGCGAGAGCGGCAGCGACAGTGGGGTGAGACGAGGCGGGCACATCAGTGCTGCGGTAGTCGAATCGAGTATCTGCGACGGCTTTCGGCGAGAGGTCGACAAGGATGCCGCCTCGCTCTTGGTCGATATGAACGACGGCCTCCCACGCGCTCGAGGTGGGGTCATTGCGAAGCTTGCTTTTCGTCTCGGCGATCTTGCGAGCGACGGCCCATACGACGGCACGACGATGACCACCCGAAGCCCACGCGAGACGAAAGGTGGCAGGGCCACGGGTGAAGGTGTCGATGATGCGATTGGCCTCTGGCGACGTGAGCGCAGCAACAATCGCATCTGCCAGCGCATCTTCGTGGCGACCGAGCTTTGCTTTTAGCGGAAACGCGATCGAGAGCAGCGTTCGAGCTTCGAAGACCTTGGCGAGCGAGTCATGGAGCGAGATCGAAACGAGACCTGGTCCGTCGATGCGAGGCTCGAAGTGAGGAGCGATCTCATCGATCTCTTCTTCGAGCACCACTTCGAGACCATCGCGACAAACGAGAACGGCCTCGATGGGCTGAGACGGAGAAGCGAGCATATCGATCGAGCTGCTCTCTGAAGCAGGAGAGCTTCGAGAGAGAGAACGTTCGAGCATCAGCACCGACTGAGCCATGGCGTCACGCAACGAAGAAGACGCGTCGTCTGAAGGCACCTTCTTTAGCTCTTTCTTAAGAAGAGCGAGCGAACGGTCTGTGCCGATCTTGCCAAGTGAGGCAGCGAGCGATCGTCGATGATCAGCACGAGACTCGAGAGGCCAACGGGTAAGCAGAGCAGACTCGACGTCATCGCCAGCGAGCTTACCGGCGGCGATGATGGCGTTCCGACGAGTCTTGTCATCGGCGTCCGAGAGCAGCGAGATGAGAAGAGGTCGACCGGTGCCATTCGGGTTCGAGGCAACGATACGACCGACAACTTTCGACAGACGGCCACGCAGAGGGGGCTTTGCATCCGCGAGTCGAGTTTGTATCGACGAGAGAGCTGCATCGGGTTGTCTGGCGAGGGCGCGTTCGGCGAGCTCGACGAGATCCTCGTCATCGCGGGCCAGCAATTCGAGAATTGCGGGCAAATCCCTCACGGCGGGGGTGTAAGCGCGGTCGCGTACGGCAGCTTCGAGCGAGTCCATGGTTCGTCCTTGCCCTTTAGGCCCTTTTGAGTAACCTTGCGCGGCTTTCGGGTGGATCCAACGCGAGCCCCCTTATCGGGTTCGCTTTTTTTTTCTTTCGTTTTGATCCCGGCAAATCGCAGCTCGCCATGAGTTCTGCCCGATGACTGTACCCCTCCCCTCACCTGTTTCACTGCTGACAACCGCGCCCTGCGAGTCAGGGCCAAGCCTTACGAACCACCTCGATTGCAAGACACGAACTCCTCCAACAACTCAAGCTCACGAATCGACGCGCTGCATGGCGTGATCGAGCCGGTTCTTCGCGCGCACGGGGTCGAAGCCGTCGAGATCACGTTGAACCGAGAGCAGGGGGGTTGGGTATTGAGGGTGACGATCGAGGTTCCGGGGCGAACAGAGCCTGGGGCAGGGGTGACGCTCGACATGTGCGCAGACGTATCGCGAGACATTTCGCGAACGCTCGATGTCGCAGACATGATCGAGCATGCGTACAACCTCGAGGTGACGTCGCCTGGGGTAGAGCGGCCCTTGCGAACGGCGGCTGAGTTTGCGCGTTTTGCGGGTCAGCCAGCGAAGGTGATGTTTTCGAAGGCGCTGCCTGATGGTCAGAAGGTGATTCGAGGGCTGATCGAGAAGGTCGACGGTGATCGGGTGACGTTGGTGTCCGACGGCAAGGCGATTGAGTTTGTGGTCGCCGACGTGAAGCAAGCGAATTTGGTGTTCGAGCTTGGTGCTTCGCCAAAGGGCTCAAAGCCCGGCAAATCTGGAAAGAAGAAGTCCGACGCAGGGTCGGCGGGGTCGGGGGCGAAAGCACCGGCGCGGCAACAAGGCGACGCGGTGGGCGCTCGACCGACAAAGGCAAAGTGAACGATGGCAACGCAAGCAGCGACGTCGGTGGAAACCAACCTCGGCTTCATTCTCGAGCAAGTAGCCCGAGAGAAGGGCATTGAGAAAGATGTCCTTCTTCGCACGGTAGAAGCGGCGATTCTCAAAGCAGCGCAAGGCGTCTTTGGCGCGGAGCGAGAGCTTGAGGCGCGCTTCAACGAAGAGACCGGGCAGGTAGATCTGTTCGTGTACATGAAGGTGGTTGAAGAGGTTGATCAGCCGGGGCGAGAGATTTCGCTGGCGGATGCGCAGAAGCACAACCTCGATGCTGAGCTCGACGAAGAGCTTGGGTTTCAGGTGTTCTGGCATCCGGCCGACGCAGCGCGCGCAGCCGAGCAGGATCGTGAGTACGGCGATCTGTTGATGATCAAGCAGGCACGCTCGGCGTTTGGTCGCATCGCGGCTCAAACGGCGAAGCAGGTCTTGTTGGCGCGCGTGCGAGATGCAGAGCGCGACATCATCTTCAACGAGTTCAAGGATCGTCAGGGCGAGCTGATCAAGGGCATCGTTCGACGCTTCGAGAAAGAGAACAAGATCGTGGTCGACCTCGGCAAGACCGAGGGCGTGCTTTCGGCGCGAGAGCAAACACCGCGAGAGACGTACCGACCGGGTGACCGTATCGTGGCGTTGGTCAAGACGATCGACCGCGAGGCGCGTGGGCCGCAGGTGATCTTGTCGAGGCAAGATCCGCGACTGGTGATCAAGCTGTTCGAAGCCGAGGTGCCCGAGATTTACGAAGGCATCGTGAAGGTGGTTTCGGTGGCGCGAGACCCGGGTGTCCGTTCGAAGATCGCGGTGGTTTCGCGAGATGCTGACGTCGACCCGGTGGGTGCATGCGTCGGAATGAAGGGCTCGCGTGTGCAAGCTGTGGTGCAAGAGCTTCGCGGCGAGAAGATCGATATCGTTCCGTTCGACGCAGATCCGGCTCGCTACGTGATCAGCGCGGTACAGCCGGCCGAGGTCGTGAAGGTGATCGTGGACGACGCCGAGCACCGAATGGAGCTGGTTGTCCCGGACGAGAAGCTTTCGCTTGCGATTGGTCGTAAGGGCCAAAACGTGAGGTTGGCGTCGCAGCTCACGGGCTGGAAGCTCGACATCATCAGCGAGTCGAAGTTCAAGCAGATCGAAGACAAGGCGTTGATCGCGCTGCAAGAGATCTCGGGCGTGACGGCAGACCTCGCGAGGGCGATGCACCGCGCGGGCTTCCGAACCCCCGAAGAGGTTGCCGAGGCGACGAACGAAGAGCTCAGCACGGTGGCGGGTGTCACCGAGGTGGGTCTTGCAGCGAAGATTCAAGCGTCGGCCAGCGCGATGCTCGAAACACGTCGCCGCGAGCGAATTGCAGCAGCGTCGGCGGGTCTGCCCTTCCCAGAGCGAGAGAAGCTGTTCTTGGTCAAGGGAGTCAGCGAGCGTACGCTCGAGCAGCTTGCCGAAGGTGGCTACTCGTCGATCGACTCGTTGCTTCGCGATGACAGCGAGCGAGTTGCACAGCGAACGGGTATGCCGTCGCAACGAGTGCAGGCACTTCAGTCAGCGGCGCGAGAGTTCTTGGCGAGCGAATGGAAGTCAATCGAGGCTGCACGGGCGCAGGCGCGTTCCGCAGCGAGCAAGGGGGAGCCGTCCTGACGGAACCTCATCGTTCGTCGATGTCGCGAAAGACAAGCTTGCGCGAAGAGGCCCCGACCCGACGCAGCGTCCAGGTGCGTCCTAGGGCGGAGGGAGCTTCGCGCACTTGTGCTGGATGCCAAACATTCGATGCTCCATCCTCGATGCTCCGTTTCGTTCCTTCATCCACCGACGAGGTCACCTTGGATCTGACCTCGGTGGGGGTTCGAGACGCGAAGATCGAGGGTCGAGGAGCACGGGTGCACCCGCGTAAGGCATGTCTCGAAGCGGCGGCGCGAAAAGGTTTTGCGCGGAGCTTGAGGCGACCGATCCGAACGACGATGAAGTCGCTGTCAGAACAGGTGAGCAACGGGCTCGACGCGCGGCTGACGAGGCTACTCGATCAAGCGTGCCGCGAGCGAAAGCTCACCGCGGGCGCGTCGAGCGTCGAAGAAGGAGAGCTGGTTGTCATCGCGAGGGATGCCTCCCGCGAAGCCGCTCAACAAGTGTCGGGCTTGGTGGCGAAGGGGCGAGTGATGCCTCTTTTTCATCAGGCTCATCTGGGGGCTCTGATGTCCGGAGCCTCTGTGGAAGTGATCACCGTGAAAGACACCCGCATCGCGAGGGCCATTGCTCTCGCGTGTGCTTGGGCACAGGCCGTACGCTCCGCGTCGGGTGTGGAGGACTCATGAGCAAGGTTCGGGTCTACGAAGTCGCTAAGCAGCTGAACATGGACCAGAAGGCGCTCATTGCGCTCCTTCAGTCCATCGGAGTCAGCGACGTCAAGAACTACATGAGCGCCATCGACACTGACACGGTGGAGCGGGTACGACGTCATCTCGAGAAATCCAAAGCCCCAGCGGTCGTCGAAGAGCGAATTCGCCCGACGGTCGTCAAGCGTCGTTCTGCGCCGAAGGCTGAAGCAAGCGGAGCGGTTCCTGCGCCTGCTCCATCGGGCGAGGTTGCTCAGCTCGAGCCACCTCCCGCAGCGGCACCAAGCGTTGAGGTTCCCGCAGCGCGTGCATCGGTTCGCGAGCCTGTGGTCGAGGCGGTTCCTGCCGCACGAGCCTCGGCACGAGTCACGAAAGATCGCGCCCCTGAGGTCGTCGTTCCTGCGGAGCGCCCCTCACGCTCGACCAAGGCCGAGCCTGCAGTCGCAGCGCCGCCACCTGCACCCGTTGAAGTTGCGGCGAAGCCAGCGCTCGAGCCGGTGATTGCGCCTCCTCCGCCAGTTGCGCCCAAGGCTGAGACCAAGTCCGAGCCTGCGAAAGCCGAAGCTCCCAAGGCTGAAGCACCCAAGGCAGAGGCACCCAAAGCCGAGCCGGTAAAGACCGAGACCAAGGTCGAGGCAGCACCAGCAGAGGCCCCGAAAGCGGAAGCTCCCAAGGCTGAACCTGCAAAAGCAGAGGCCCCGAAGGCCGAGCCTGCGAAGGCAGAGGCGCCCAAGGCCGAGCCAGCCACCGAGACCAAGACCGAAGCGAAGTCCGAGCCTGCGAAAGCAGAGCCCGCGAAGGCCGAAGCTCCGAAGGCTGAGGCTGCTCCGGCGAAGGTCGAAAAAGCGGAGGAGCCAACCCCCGCGAAAACCGAAGCCAAGGCTGAGCCGAAAGTTGAAAAGGCCGAGCCAGCAAAGGTCGAAGCCCCAGCGCCCGCCAAAGCAGAGCCTGCTGTAGCGACGCCGAAAACAGCAGAAAAACCTGCACCTGCGCAGGCAGCAACCCCAGCCGCATCAAGCCCGAAGAAGCAAGAACCCTTGTCTACAGCCGCACCCGTTGCGATCCCCCCGGCCCCACCTGTTCCACAGGCAATGGGTCCGGCTACGCCGCCCCCATCGGCGCCTCCTGCTTCTGCCCCCAACCGCCCGAGCGAGCCACCTCGCCCGTCGGTCCCCGGAGGCTCACGTCCATCTGCTCCGCCCAAGACGGGTATCGAGGTCTGGGGAGGTCGTCCAGGCGTGCCGATGCCGCAGCAGCAGAGCGCAAAGCCTGCTCCATACACGCGGCGAACGCAGGTAGATCCACGTCAAACCACGACGGCACGTCCTGGTGCGCCGCAGGGTCAGCGACCGCAACAGGGAGGTCGTCCGGGCGGCCCTGGCGGGCGTCCAAACGGCCCTGGTGGTCGTCGTCCAAACCAAGCGCCAGCTTCGCGACGTCCGATGGTCTCGTCGACCAAAGAGATGGCCGCCGAGAAGAAGGTCGTGAAGATCGAAGGCAAGATCAACCTCCAGACGCTTGCGGCCAAGATGAGCCTCAAGGCGACCGAAGTGTTGATGAAGCTCCTTTCGATCGGCATGACCGGCGTCAACGTGAACTCAGCGCTCGACGCCGACACCGCGAAGCTGTTGGCCAGCGAGTTCGGCTGGGAGGTCGAAGACGTTGCTGTAAGCGAGGACGATCAGCTCAAGGCCGCGCGTGGTGGTGCTGAGTTCGACACCGAAGAAGGTGCCGAGCCGCGCCCACCCATCGTCACGGTCATGGGTCACGTCGACCACGGCAAGACCTCGTTGCTCGACCAGATTCGCAAGACTGCGGTCGCGGCGGGCGAGGCAGGCGGCATCACGCAACACATCGGTGCCTACCGAGTGCAGACCTCGCGTGGTCCGGTCACGTTCCTCGACACCCCAGGTCACGAAGCCTTCACGCAGATGCGTGCTCGCGGCGCGAGTGTCACTGACATCGTGATCCTCGTTGTCGCAGCCGATGACGGAGTGATGCCGCAGACGCGAGAAGCCGTGAATCACGCTCGCGCAGCCAAGTGTCCGATCATCGTTGCGATGAACAAGATCGATAAGCCCGAGGCTGATCCCGATCGCATCGTTCGTCAGTTGATGGAGCTCGAGCTCGTGCCTGAAGAGCTCGGTGGTGACACGCTCTTCTGTCGAGTGTCCGCCAAAACGCGCGAGGGTCTCGAAGAGCTCCTCGAAGCTGTCGCGCTCCAAGCTGAAATGATGGAGCTCCGAGCCAGCTCAGAGCGCCCCGGTCACGGAACGGTCGTCGAGGCTCTGCTCGATCGCGGCAAGGGTCCAGTTGCACGCGTTCTCGTCACCGACGGAACCCTCCGAGTGGGCGACTTCCTGCTCGCAGGCCCTGCGTTCGGTAAGGTTCGCGCCATGACCGACGACCGCGGTCGCAACGTCGTGAGCGCAGGCCCATCGACGCCGGTCGAGGTGCTTGGTCTGTCCGACGTTCCGAATGCGGGAGACAACTTCGACGTCGTCAAAGACCCGAAGAAGGCACAAGAGCTCGCAGAGACTCGCCGCGACAAGAACAAGACGGCAACCACGGTCGCCCCGACTCGCCGAACTGCACTCGAGATCTTCAACCAGACGATCGCCGAAGCCAATCAGCTCGAGCTTCGTTTGATCCTCAAGGCAGACGTTCAAGGCTCGGTCGAAGCCGTGGGCAACGCACTCAGTCGTTTGAGCGGCGAGAAGGTGAAGCTGAGCATTATTCACTCCTCGGTCGGTGCGATCACCGAGGGCGACGTCAACCTCGCCATCGCGTCGAAGGCCATCATCGTCGGCTTCAACGTTCGCCCTGCGGGTAAGGCAGCGCAGCTTGCTGAGTCCGAAGGCATCGAGATCCGCCAGTACAGCATCATCTATCACGCGGTCGACGACATCCGCGCTGCGATGGAAGGCAAGCTCGCTCCGACGTACATCGAGCGACTCGCTGGCAAGGCCGAAATCCGCCAGGTCTTCAACCTCTCGAAGGCAGGCTTGATCGCGGGCTGTATGGTCATCGAAGGTCTCATCAAGCGAAACCTCAAGGTTCGCGTGAAGCGCGAAGGCGCAGAGGTCTACGTCGGCAAGATCACCGGTCTCAAGCGCTTCAAGGAAGACGTCAAAGACGTCGCCGAGGGCTTCGAGTGCGGTATCAGCCTCGACGACTTCGAGGGCATGGCGCCCGGTGACATCATCGAAGCCTACGACGTCGATGAGGTTCGTCAGAAGCTGTCCTGAACAGGAGAATCACCATGAGCCTCAAAAAAACCCTCCTGCAACAGGGCATGAAGCTGATGAGCGATCCGCGCCTCATGAAGCTCATGCAAGACGAGCGAGTGATGAAACTCGTCATGCAAGCCATGAGTGTCCCGGGCAAAGTACAGACCTTCACCGAGCAGCAGCGTGAAGCGTTGGTACGAGCGCTCGGGGCGGCGAGCGAACAAGAAGTTCGCGACTTGAAGCGCACCATCCGCGCTCTCGAAAGCCAGCTCTCTGAGATGCGTCGCCGCGAGCGTGAGTGATTCACGCATCGTTGCGCTCGACGTTCATTACGACGACCCACGCGCGCACGTCGCGTGCGTGGAGTTTGATCGCTGGGATGCTCCTGCTCCCACACGCTCGTTTACGACCACCGTCGAAGACGTTGCTCCATACGAGCCTGGGTCGTTTTTCAAGCGAGAGCTACCCTGTTTGCTCGCAGCGCTCGCTCTGGTTCGAGAACCACCGACGGTTATCGTCATTGATGGATACGTCCATCTTTCCGACGATCAGCGACCTGGGCTGGGGGCCCATCTCTACGAAGCCATCGAGAAGCGCGCGGTCGTGATCGGGGTCGCCAAAACAGCGTTCGTAGGTAGCGCCTTCGCTCATTCGCTCTTGCGGGGGCAGAGCGCCAAACCGCTCTACATCACCGCGGTGGGCATCGACGTCGAGACCGCTGCGAGCAACATCGCGAGCATGCATGGGGCGCATCGGATCCCCACGCTGCTCAAGCTCGTCGATACACTGTGTCGCGCAGCAAAGTGACACCGACGAGCGATACGATCAGCCTTGGCGCAGACCGTCGACTGGACGCAATCTCGATGCGGCCGTAGCCGGATAGATCGTCGATAGCGTGCAGATCAACATCGAGCAGATCGCGACGATTACATAGTCGGTAGGGTTCGTCGCAACAGGCAAACGATCGATGTAGTACACGTCCGGGTCGAGCCGAACGCCGTACCAAGCGAGACCGAGGCAAGTCGCCACACCAGAGGCCACACCAAAGGTCGTTCCGATCGCTCCGATGATCACGCCTTCGGTCATGAAGATACCTCGAATAGCCTGGTCGGTAGAACCGAGAGCTTTGAGGATCGCGATCTCTTTTCCTTTCTCGGTGACCATCAAGAGCAGCGTGCAGATGATGCAGAAGCTCGCGACGGCGATGGCGATACTCAGAATGATGAACGTGGCGAACCGCTCGAGCTTCAACGCCGAGAACAGGTTCTTGTTCATCTCGCGCCAATCGCGAACGACCATATCGGGTGTGTGATTGCGGTCGATTTGCGCCTGCAGCGGCTTGATGAGCGCTTCGGTGCCCTCGGCATCGAACGCTTTGACCTCGATGGTGGTCAGCTTGCCTTCGAGGCTGAAGAGCTTCTGCGCGACATCGAGACGCAGGTACACGTGCGACGCGTCGAACTCGTACATCCCGCTGTAGAAGATCGCTGCGACCCTGAACTTGCGAGCACGAGGCAACACACCCATCGGGCCTAGGTCACCGAGCGGCGAGACCATCGTCATCTCGTCACCCACGAGAAGGTGCAACGACTTGGCGAGCTCGCGACCGATGATGATGCCGGGCAGCGCTGGCGGAGGTCGCAAGAACTGTCGGATCGTCGGGTCAACACCTGCGTTGTAGACCGACGCGAGATCGGGCCCCTTGCGGTAGATCTCGCCATCCGACCCACCACCGATCACCTCGTTGGGCGGCAAGCTCAACAGCTTCTGCTCGTCGATCAGGTAATCGAGCTTGCCGTATTCGATGTTCTTCACGACATCGACCACGTCGCCGATCGTATCTGGGTCGATGCCGCGCACCAACACACCCGCTGTGCTGGCGTTGGATGAGACCATCGCTTCGCCTGCAACCACCGGCGTCACGGCCATCACACCAGGCACTCGCTTCACGCGCTCGAGCAGCGGCTGCCAGTCTTCGAAACCTTGGTGCTGCGCGGGGATGTTCATCACGATGTGCGCGTTGTTCCCCAAGATCTTTCGCTTCAGGTCTTGCCCAAAACCACCCATGATCGAGACCACCGAGCAGAGAGCGCACGAGCTCACCGCCACTCCGCAGATCGACAGCACACTGATGACAGTGAGAAAGCCGCTCTTCGTGGCACGCACGTGGCGAGCTGCGACGAACGAAACGTTGTTACGACGCTCGAGCAGGTCGAGGATCAACGGCAACAACGCCGACAGCACGCACAGCAGATAGATCACGCCGCAAGCGAGACCACCGAAGCGAATGGCCTCATCTTGCCAGATGTAGCGAGAGCCTCTCGCCGTCGGCAGCGAGAACGACCAGTACGTCAGCCCGATAAACGCAACGCCAAGGCTGAACGCAACCACCCACGGAATCGCCCTGCAGAAGCCGGGCAGCTTGATGCTGAACCCTCCTCGAGTAGCTCGAGCGATATTGAAGGTGAGCACCTCGAGCACCGTCATCAACCCGAAGCCCAGCCACCCTGATGCCGCTGACAGAGCAGCAACACGCTCGAGCGCGACTGCTGCAAACACACCGCCCGCAAGCGACAGCAATGTGCCGAACGTCAGGATGAGCGAGAAGAAGCTGACATTGATGATGAGCTGCTCTCGAATCTTGCCGCGGACCCACGCGCGGTAAGCGACCGCGATCAATCCGAGAAAGGCGAGAGAAAACAGGGCGAGAAGGCCCGGTCGCATGTACATGGACGACACGATGAGTGCGTCTAGCCCATGGAAGCAGCTCGCGGAAGGAGCAATCTCCCGTCGATCACCGAGTTCACCTGGCCCGCGTGGCCCTCTGCGCATGGCGGGGCTCACCGCGCTCGCATTGGCGATCGCAGTGGCCGGTTGGGTGGGCTTCAAAATGGTTCGCGGCGGCTCGTTTACACGTGAGACATGTGGGCCGAGCCTGACGCGCGAAACCGTTAGCTCGTCGATTGATTCCGCGGCTGGCTACATGGCGCGACAACAGCGGCCCGAAGGCAATTTCGTCTACGAATACGACTGGGTCACCCACACGACACTGGCCAGCGATCAGCAAGTTCGCCAGGCAGGTGCCGTGTGGGGCGCCGCGCTCATCGCCCGCTATATGAGCACACCCGAGCGAACGCTTGCTGCAACCAAAGGGCTCGCGTTTTTTGCCAAGAGCTCTCGTGATCTTCCGGATGGCTCGACGCTCGTAGGTTACCCCAACGAGAACAACATCGAGCTGGGTACGGTGGCCCTCATTGCACTCGCTCACATCGAGCTCCTCTCGCTCGATCAAGGGCTCACCGCCGAGCAAACCGAAGCGCTCAAAACGCGCCTCAAGCGTCTCATGAAGACCATGACGAACGCGTGGGATCCCCAAGGTTATTTCCATGCGACTGCGGATGCGAAGACCGGTGTCTGGGCGGGGCCACCGTCGCCCTATTCAGACGGCGAGGCGCTGCTTGCGTTGATTCGAGCCACGAAGGTGTTGGGGCTTACCGAGACTCGTGATGACCTGGTGAAGAAGGCCACCCTGTTGCATCAGCGGCACGTCGTCGAGGCCCGAAAAGTCGACCGAGATTCTGACGACACGAAGGGCTTCTACCAATGGAGCACCATGGCCTTCTATCAACTCGCAACGAGCGAGTGGCCCGGCACCGAGCCCTTTGCTGCACACGTCTTCGACTTGGCCGATTGGGTCATCGATCAACACCGTATTCTCGATCGCAATCGCAACACCGGTTACTCGGTCGAAGGGTTGATGCACGCGTACGATCTCGCCAAAAAGAAGGGCGATACTCGCGCAGCTCGTTATGCGTGTGTGTCGAAGCAGATCCTCGAGTCGTTGATCTCGTGGCAGGTCGGAGGGCCTACCCCCGATCGATTCATCAAGTCACACACGCTCGATCCCGTCGCGGTTGGCGGCATCCAGAATGAGGATGACGTACCCGCGATTCGAATCGATGTGGTTCAACATCAAACCCACGCCATGCTGCTTGCGCGACAATGGTTGTGGAACTGAAGGTTTTCTAGGTTGTTTTCTTCGCGCGAGTCGGCAGGATGGCTCGCCATGTCTCGCGTGATCCGAGCTTCGCTCGCATGGTTCTGCGCCTCCATCACACTCGCTGTCGCGTGCTCTGATGTCGAAGAGCGCACCTCTGAAGGCACCTCGGGCACGAGCGGAACAGGCGGTACCGCAGGTGCTGCTGGCACCAGTGCGAACCCATGTGAGCCACGTCCGGTCGATAGCTTTCCGGTGCCGAAGATCCACACGCCACGTTGGGCGTTCGAGCCGTGGATCTCGAAAGACATCTCGACGACCGACGACACGCGCGAGTTCGTCAAAGGGTTCGAGGACCGCGAGATCCCCGTAGGCGTCGTGGTGCTCGATAGCCCGTGGGAGACTCAATACAACACGTTTATCCCCAGCCCGACTCGATACCCAGGGTTCAAAGAGCTTCTCGATGAGCTGCACGGCAAGCAGATCAAGATGGTGCTTTGGATGACCCAGATGGTGAACGACTCGTCGTTCGACCTAGAGAAGACGGGCGACAAGTACGACGGGCCCTCACCGAATTTTCTCGAAGGGCAAGACTGCGGCTTCTACGTCAACGACGGCGAGACGATGGCGTGGTGGAAGGGCGATGGCTCTGCGATCGACTTCTTCAACGACAAAGCGACCACGTGGTGGCACGCGCAACAAGACACGGTGCTCGACATGGGCATCGATGGTTGGAAGCTCGACTTCGGCGACAGCTACCTCAAGAGCGACCCCGTAAAGACGGCTCAAGGCGACAAGCCGCACCAAGAATACTCCGAGGCGTATTACCGAGATTTTTGGGCGTACGGCGTCTCGAAGCGCGGCCCAGATTTCGTCACGATGGTTCGTCCGTATGACAAGTCGTACGGCTTCGAAGGGCGCTTCTACGCGAGGCCCGAAAACGCTCCTGTCACGTGGGTCGGTGACAATCGTCGCGACTGGGAGGGGCTCACCGACGCACTCGATGAGATCTTCCGTTCGGCCGATGCAGGCTATGTCGTGATCGGCTCGGACATCGGGGGTTACCTCGACTTCGACGACACTGCTCCGGTGCCTACACCTGGCAGCATTCCGTTCGATACGCTGGTGTTCGCCCGATGGACTGCACTCGGTGCGATGACGCCATTCATGCAACTTCACGGACGAGCCAACATCGCTCCGTGGACAGTGCCCGACAACGTCGACGAGACCGTCGCGCTCTATAAATACTGGGCGACGCTGCATCACGAGATGGTGCCGTTCTTCTACAGCGTCAGCGAGGAAGCCTACGCGGGGCATACGAAGATGATCGCCACGCAAGGCACCGAGCAGACCTGGCCAGGTGACTATCGATTCGTACTCGGAGACTCGCTGCTGGTAGCGCCGATGCTCGATGACAACACCGAGCGAGACGTTGAGCTACCAGCAGGATCGAAGTGGTACGACTGGTGGGCCGACGACGCCGACGCTCTCGAAGGGGGCCAAACGATCACGAGTCACGTCGGCGTAGATCGCGCCAAGATCCCCTTGTTTCTACGAGAAGGCGCGATCGTGCCGCTCGACGTCGCCAGCGACGTCACCGGCATCGCCGGCGCATGGGCCAAGAACGATCGCACGCTGTTGGTTGTCCCGAGCAGCACCGAATCACGCACGTTCATCACGCACGACGAGGACGATCAAACCAGCCAGATCTCGACGTCGATGAACGCTAACCAGATCACCATTCAGCTCTCGCGAACCACCAAGACGACGGCGCTTCGCGTGCGTGTCGACACGGGCAACTCAGCGCAAATCACGGTCAACGGACAAGCCCCCGAGATCTTGTCTACACCCGATGACGGCACCACCGCTGCGATGTGGTCCGAGGCTGCCAAACGCGTCGTATGGGTTCGAGTCCCCGCCTCATCGAGCGCCACCACGATCACGATTGGTGGATGAGCTCGTTCGTGTCTATTTCTCGACACGCCCCATCGACGAGCTGATGAGGCTGCAGAGGTGAGGTCGTGTCGCTGATACTACGCAATCGCCAATTCCGCTGTATTTGGGCGGGACAGGTCGTCTCTGAGCTGGGCGATTGGTTTCAGTTGATCGCGCTGCTGAGCGTGTTGCCCACGGGCCAGGGTCGCTCGCACATGGTCGCGGGCTATCTCGCGTTGCGAATGATTCCGATGGTGATCTTCGGCCCGTTCGTCGGGCAAATCGCCGATCGATTTCATCGAGGCCGCGTGATGATCGTGTGTGACCTTCTTCGCGCACTGATCGTGATGAGCTTCATCGTTCTCGTTCGAGACACGAGCTCAACGTCGATCGTGATCATCTACGTGTTGTCGTTCATTCAAGAGTCTATCTCTGCGGTGTTCGAGCCGGCGCGTGGGGCAGCCATTCCGCAGGTGGTTGAACGCGAGCACTTGCTCTCGGCAAACACGATCGCTGGCGCTACCTGGAGCGCGATGGTCGCGCTGGGCGCAGCGCTCGGAGGGCTTGCGACACAACACCTCGGTCGCGATACGGCGTTCGTCATCAACGCGCTCTCGTTCGTCTTGTCGGCGGGGTTGATCGCCTGGGCAAGAGTGCCGGCGCTCGGAGTCACTCCTCGATCAACCACCGATCAGAACAGCAACGAGAGCGGCGATACGGGTCACGACAACAGCAACCCAAACGAAGCGAACGCTCACGTGATTACACCCTCGTCGAGTGCGATCCGCGAGGTCTTTCGCTTTCTGCGAGAGCACCCTGCACAGCTCATCGTGTCGACGCTCAAAGGCTCATGGGGCCTGATGGGTGGCGTGCTCGTGTTGTTCTCGGTGTATTCGGATCAAGTCTTCTCACACGATGACCCTCGAGCTGCTGCGGGTTGTCTCGGGATGCTCTACGCCGGGCGTGGTTTGGGTGCGTTGATCGGCCCGTATGTCGCGAAGTGGATCTTTGGCGAGTCGATCTCATCGCTCTCGTTCAGTGTGCTGGCTGCGTACCCGACGTTGTTGATTGGCTACCTGTGTTTCGCACTCTCAGGGCACGTTTGGCTCGGAGCGCTCTCACTCGTCGTTGCACACGCCGGAGCCAGCACGATCTGGGTGAGCTCGACGCAACTGCTTCAGCTCAGCGTACCGAATCGTATGTTGGGTCGTGTGATCGCTCTTGAGCTCGCCTTCTGCACCGGCGCACTCGGAGCCGCGATGATCGGGATGGGACAGCTACTCGATCACACGTCGATCTCTGCTCAGCAGGCGGGGATCGTGGTCGCGATGATCCCGCTCGCGACAGGGACGCTCTGGGCTCTGCTGCGTACGCGCGTGGTCAACGTGTTGTCGTCGGATCCAGGATTTCGCACAGGTTGAGCCCATCGACCTCGTAGGTCTTGAGCCGACCGACACGCGACAAGAATTGTTCGACGGGCTCATCAATCACTCGCCCAATCGGCGGGAAGGCAGCGTGCCGAACCACGGCTCGCCCGTCATCGAAACGAAAGAAAATTCCCTGGTGTGCAACGATCACGGGCACACCAGGGCCGTCGACTCGTACGACATTCACGAGCAACCCCGAGGGCCAGCGAGACCACGACGAGCGTGCCTCGTCGAGAGGCAACACATCGAGCGACACTTCGCCCTTCGGCAATCGAGATATGGGCAAGACGAGCTCACCTGCATAACGGCGACGAGACCACACTCGCTCATCGAAATGTTTTATTCGCCGCTGGGTCAGCGACCCGCCGAGCTCACGAGTCACATCTCGAAGACGATGCTCAGCGCGGAGATCAGGAAGCCACTCTTGCTCGGGAAAATGCCTTCGATGAAGGAAGCTCGGCTCTCCGCGATAGCGAATCGAATCAAGCTCGCGACGGGTCGACCACGGAGCGTTCACAACCGCCAAGGCCATACTCGTTTCGACAAAAGTCGTGCAATCGAAGGCATCGAAACGAAGACGCGGATCGTGATCTTCGTGCTCTTCGTGACCAAGCTCGCCTTCGCCGAGTGGGGACAGAAAGAACCGCGCCCCGACCAACGGTCGCCCTCGCTCTTCGAGTCGAGCAGGCATCGGGCTCTCTCGTGACGTAGAGAGCACGGCGGCAGCGACAGCGAGCCCACGCGTCGAGAACCAGGGCTCGAACGAAGAGAGGTCGGCTCGCAAGCTGAGTAGCGAAAGCAACACGAGCGCTGAGCCAATCACGATTGGGCTCTGGCGACCTTCGAGGCAACGCGCAAGAGTCTTCGCATGGGCACGCTCACAGCAATCGCCGGCAACGCGCGACGCAAAGATCGTTTTTCGATCGAGATCGACGGAAGCTCGGTGGGGTTGTTGTCGGTCGACTCGATCTCACGACTGGGTCTTCGCGAAGGTATCGAGATCGATGACACCAAGCTCGCATCGATCGTTCACGAGGTCGCGGTCGTCAAAGCGTTCGATCGAGCGATACTGATGCTGACCGCTCGCTCACGCGCCCGACGCGAGCTGGCCATGGCGCTGCGACGAACGGGCGAACCGTCCGAAGCGATCGAACCCGCGCTCGAACGACTCGACCGACTTGGTTATCTCGACGACGCAGCGTTCGCCCGAGCCTACGTGCGCTCGAAGGTCGCCACAGCAGGTGCAGGCAAGGGAAAGATCCGAGGAGACCTGCTGCGCAAAGGCGTCTCGAAACCCATCGCCGACGCTGCGATTGAAGAGGTGTTCGATGAGCAAGAGGTCGTCGAAGAAGATGTCGTAATCGCTCTTGCTCAGAAACGACTCAAGTCGCTGAGCGGCCTCGATCGAGAGACACAGCGACGACGTCTGTATGGCTTTCTCGCACGACGCGGCTTTGGTGCCGATGACGTCATGCGAGCTGTTCGAGCCGTGATCGGTTAGTCGGTCGACAGCAGCGACTCAGGCCGTGTCGCGAAGAGCGTCAGCGGGCTGCATCATCGACGCATAGAGCGCAGGAGCGATCGTCGCGAGCAAGCAGATCACGATCGCGATCACACCCGTGGTGAGGAACTCCATCGGTCGTACGTCAACGGGCAACTGCGAGATAAAGTAGACCTTCGGATCGAGCGGGAAGCCGTACTTGAGCACGCCTTTGCAGACGATGACTCCGAGCAAAAGGCCCGTCACGGTGCCCATGAACCCGATGAACCCGCCCTGGCACAAGAAGACCATCAAGATCGCTTCGTCGGTGGCGCCCATCGCTTTGAGCACCGCGATCTCTTTCTTCTTATCGAGCACCACCATGATCAACGTCGCGATCACGGTGAACGCCGCGACAACGATGATCAAAGCAAGCACGGCGCTCATACCGATCTGCTGAATGCGAAGCGCGGTGAAGAGGCCGTGATTGAGCTCTTCCCAGTCCATCGTGTGATAGATGCCGTTCGCCAGCTTGGCGTCGATGGCGCGGGCGATGGTCTTCGCCTCTTCGATGTCGGTGACCTTCATCTCGACACCGGTCACACTGTCGCCCGAATCGTAGAAGGCCTGAGCCTCGTACAAGTCGGTGTACACCAGCTTCGAGTCGTATTGGTCAAAGCCCGCTTCGAAAATCGCGACCACACGAAACTGCTTGGCGACGGGCGGACGAATCGAGTTACCGCTGTATGAGTAACCAATCGTCGGCGAGGTCACCTGCATGCAGTCGCCAACCTTCAGCGACAAATTCTTCGCCAACGATCCACCAACGATGATGCCCGGCAGCTTGTGAATCTCGTTGCCCTTGCATGGGTCAGGGATCAACGTCTCGGGGATCTCATCATCGTCGGGCAGCTTGCTCTTGAAGCCACCTTCAGGGGTGATGCTGCCCGAGCCAACGGGCTTTGCAGGCGTTGGTTTTGCTGATGAATTCGCGGTCGTCGTGAGGTTCGGAAGATCGCCCTTCCAGGCCCCCTCACCTTGCTTCGCTCGCCCCGCAGCGATGGAGCGATCGATCGCATCCATCAACGAGATCTTCTTGGTCGGGTCAGCCGGGTCGACAAGGTTCGCTTCACGAGCGCTGACCGCCGTGGTCTCGGCTGGCGGAGGAATCGGCGCAGCCGCAACCGTCCCCGGAGCCGCCCCTACCTTGAGAGCGCCCTCACTCGGAGGAGGCTCAACCGGAGCAGCTTTCGACGGCGCTGAGTCAGAGCCACCCGTTGAGGTCGGAGCGATCGTCGGAAGCGTTGTCGAGGTCGTAGAAGGTGCCGTCGAGGGAGCCGTTGCCGTGGTTGTTGGGTCAGGAGACAACCAACTGTTCACCGGCGGAAGGGCCGTGCTGCCAGGTCGTTTGGCTGGCTCTGCACCCGGTCGTCGAAGCGCGGCAATCGCAGCGGCTTTCAGCTCGGCAGCTCGCTTCGGATCGTTATCGGTTGGCGAGACGATGTGCTTGGGCAGATCGAGAACCTTGGGCATCAAGGCCGGGTCGACGCCCTTGAGAAGAACACCGGTGGCAGTGATCTTTCCGTTCGACACCATCATAGGGTTGATGGTGAACGGGCCAACCCCGACGACGCCCGGCATGTGCTCGACCTGCGCCATCACCTCGCGATACTCACGAAAGTCGGCGGCATACTTGAGCACCAAGACGTGCGCGTTAACGCCGAGCACTTTCTCTCGAAATTCAGCCTGAAAACCGCCAGTGACACTCATCACCGTAGCGAGAGCGCACACACCAAGCGCCACACCCAAGATGGCGAACAGAGTGCCCACGCTTACGAAGGCAGCCTTCTTGGCGCGGAGGTAACGAGCAGCGATGATGAGGGGGTACAAAGCCATGATGACGTTCGGCGTTCGGCGCTGATTATCACGGCCAAGCATCCACGCCCGATCGATTGTTCGATTGTGCGTAGGTTGCGCCGTTAAGCCCCGCCGGCTCTCGACCAGCAACCAGCCGAGCACGGCGCAAATGCCCACGATCAACGACATGGGGCGAGAAGTGCCGTCGTGAAGCGCCGTGAGCACCGAAGCTGCCGCTGCTGCTGTTGCAAACTGCGAGAACCCCAGCACCGCCGAAGCAACCCCAGCACGTGCCCCATGTCGTTCGAGAGCGAGCGCGCTCGTATTCGGAAGCACCAAACCGAGGCTCGATACGAACAGAAACAACGTGATCGCGAGCGGCCACAACCCACCCACCGGCGCAGCACCGACGAGCAACACCGCAAGGCCCGTGAGCAACGAATAACGCACCGACCAGCGAACGATCTGGCCCAGGTGCTCGATGAGAGAAGGCGGCGATTGATCTGCGATGCGGCGATCAACCCAAACGCGTTCGATCAAAGAAGTAGCCGTATTGCTCTGCTGGAACGTGGTGCAGCTCGATGAGCACGAAGGGCGAGCCGGCAATGTACGCGAACATTGCTCCCTGCGGGCTGCCCCGGCCATCGTGAAACGAACGGAAATCAGAATCACGAACAAGCTCGCCGACCGAGAAGCTGCTCGAAGGTTGCCCGTGTGATTCAGGCAACACCTTCAGAACCGCGAGCAGCATCGCTTACACCACAGAACGCGAGCGCATAAAGATCGACGGCCAGCCTGAAAGCGAAAGCAAGCAGCCACCGAGCAACGGAGCAACGATCGGCGCGACGCCCATCACGAGCATCAATCGCGAGAACATCTTCACCGGCGGCGTGCGCATGGCGACATCACGAACGACAGCCCGCAGCACCACCCACAGCGAACGCTCCGGCGATCGCCTGAAGGCGCGCAACACCGCCAACACCTCGACCGAGCGAGCCAGCGCACGGCAAGGACGCAAGAACGTACAGAGCAAGACCCACCACCAGCGGCTTCTTGCGACCCAAACGATCGATGATCGGCCCCACCGCGGGCACCCCAATGCAAAGCCACCAAAGAAGCTCGCGAGGGTGAGCTGCACCGACGATGACAGCACATGCAGATCACTGCCTATGCTCGAAAACGCGGGGATATACATATCGATCGACAGCGGCGCGAGGCCGTCAACGACCCCAGCAAGATCTCGAGCGACAACGGAACATCTCTCGTCGGGCTCAACGCTCTGTTCGCTCATCTCGATCACTCTCGATCACTCTTGGGCTGTCGGCGATCATCACCTGGTCGAGATCGACATGGGTCGAGGTCAGGTGATCGAAGACTTCGATCGACGCTTGATGCCCTTCGAACGGGCGCAAATCAAAGGTGAACTGCTCGAAGTGCTGTGCACCGTGACCCAACCAACGCTGCACGAGCTTGCCGTCGATTGAGAGAGCAACACCGGCCTTGTCTTCGTCGCCTGCACCACCCATCAGGAAGAACAACACACCATGTGCCTTCACTTGTGGGCTCACGATGCGCGCCATTTTATCGGTGCGTGAGGCGCGCCCTCGCGTGGTGAGCCAACCCATTCCGTACGCGCCGAAGCCATCCACCGCGAGTGAGATGTCCGAGCTCTCGATGGGGTCGCCTTCGACTTGCGTCCAACCGTCGATCGTCTCGTCATCGAATCGACCGAGATAGGTTTCGCCCCGAACAAACGTCGCTTCGACCCAGCCGCAGTTGTCGAAGATGTTCTCTGGATCGAGGTGAAACTGGCTGTAGAGCGGTCGCTTGGCGAAGGTACGAATCACCCAATCTCCGTTCGCCGAGAGAAAGGGCATCCACAAGTCATCTCGCAACTTGAGTGCCCAGTAGCTTCCGTAGAGCACCTCGCCCTGCGACCTCGAAGCCGCGCCCACGGTCATGTTCACACCGCGTTGGTCGAGATACCCAGGCGGTGGATGACGATCATGCGCCATCACGCGTTCTTTGTTCGATCGCTCAACCGGCGTTCGCGCGATCACGGCGTCGGTCAACCCATACAAGTCGATCACGTCGATGTTCGGTAGGTAGTACGGAGCGATCCCGACGGCTTCACGAGCCCACACACCACCCCGCGGAATCAGCTCATGAGCGAGTCGATCGAGCTCTCGATAGGGGCCGTATTCGCTTTCGAGTAGCTGCCAGTACGCGCGATGCTCGCCTCGCCTCGTGCACGATTGATGATCGACGCAGTACCAAGAAGACGTGTTGTAGTCTTCGAGTTGCTCGGGCAACCAGTACAGCGACGCAAGCTCGGGCGTGTTCTTGATCGTGACCTCGGCGTAGAGCTTGTACGCATTGCCTCGATTGTTCTTCGATACGGTCAACGCCTCGTGTGCTCGCTGCAAGATCGTACCGTATTCGAGCAGCAGACCCAGACCTGCGATGCTCACGATCCACAGCAGAAGATCGTCACGCTCAAAGGTTTTTCGAGCCAGCGACGGGCCAAGAAGCAACCCATCCGACGCAGCGACGGCAAGCAGTGGCCAGTAGAAATCGAGCGGACGAAACTCGAAGTGATCCCCGCCAATTCGTCGCACGTAGATCGCATGTGGGATCAACACCATCGCGCTCAACACATGCGTCGAGTCACGGTTCATCAACCGAAGAACAGCGCCCAGTAGCGCAACCGGGATCACCACCTCGAGCCCATGCTCGAGCGCCGCGACGAAGAAGTAATGATCGCCGGATTCTGTCCATGGGCGAACGTGTTTTGCGTAGTACGTATTGGGCAGCCAATCGCCATAGTAGCCGCGCCTCCAGACGTAATGCGAGACGACGATCAACGTGAAGGGCAGGCCAAGCGCGAACGCATCAGCCAACAGCGAACGCAACGCTGCGCGGGGCTGCAGGGGTTGCGCATTCAGGCGCGTGAGGCCGATACGAGTCGTACGATCGAGCACCAACCACGCGAAACACGACGCGAAGATCAACGAGGCCTCGGGTCGAGTCAGCTCGGCGGCCCCCAACAACAACGACGCGCCCACGAGCCATCGTTGAAGTGAGCGTTCTCGTTCGACATCCTTCGCTCGCTCGACGGCAGAGGCCGCGAGCAACGCGACAGCACCGACAACGAACACAGTGAATTGGCGAGTCTCGAGACCACTCGAGCACCACACGGCGAAGCTGCGATTGGTGGCAAGCAACACGAGGCTGGTGAGCACGGCAAGCCCGCGAGCTGGCGCCGGAGACCTCCATGCCATCCATGCCACGATGCCAAGCAACGCCGCCGAATACAGCGCAGACAGAACGACACTGGCTGTCGGGGGCTCGACGCCGAAGAGCTTCCAGATCGCGCCGAGCTCGAGCACCCAGAGAAAGTTCGTGTAGCCCTCGACGCGCTCGCCGATGTTGAAGACGAGCCCTTCGCCTCGCACGAGGTTGCGTACGTAGCGAAAGCTGATGAACGCATCGTCGCACAGCCAGTACATCGCCTTGCCGTGAACGAAGGCGATCACTGCGCCGATCGTGATTCCGATCCAGGCGATCCAGGGGTTGAATCGAGCCCAGCCTCCGACGACCGAGGGCGGCTCTCTCTCAGAGGTCGACAAGCTCTTTGCCAGCACCAAGGCGCTCGAGCTGTGCGCGTACTTCGATCGCGATTTCGAGCTCGGGCTTTGTATCCAAGAACTTCTCTAGGTAGTGGATGGCAGCCTCGCGATCGCCGCGTTCGGCGTGCGCCATGCCCAGCGCATACATCGCATCGCCATCTTCGTGAGACTGACGAAGCGCGGCCTCGCCCTCGATGATGGCGCCACGCAAATCACCCAGCATACGCAGCACGTTGCTCAGCCCGACGCGCGAGCCGAGGTAGTTGGGAGACAGCTTGAGCGCTGCACGATAGGCGTCTCGACACGCTTCAAGCTGACCAAGCTCGAACAGAGCGACGGCCATGAAGTGGTACGCGTACGGGTTTCGAGGGCTAGCCTTCGCCACGTCGCGAAGCAGGTACAACGCCTCTTGGAAACGCTCTTCGTGCAGCAGCTCTGAAGCCTCTTCGACTTCATCCCAGTGCGCGTGATCTTCCGAATCGATCCGGTCTTTCACGGCGCAGGTTTACACTATGTCGCTCGCATGCCAACCACTGTCCCTTCGACGCTCGAGCTCGACGATGTCGCGCATCGCTTCGATGAGGTGATTGCGCTGTCTTCGATTTCACTCTGCGTGCGTCCGGGCGAAATCGTTGGGGTGGTGGGGCCAAGCGGTTCTGGCAAAAGTACCTTGCTCCGAATCGCCTCGGGCGTGCTCAAGCCAAAGGCTGGCGTGGCACGGGTGGGGCAGACACTGGCCCACAAGGCAGCCCGAGGGGTCATTGCCTACTTGCCCCCCGACGATGCTCTCTCATCGCGACATCGCGTGAGCGACGAAGCGACGTTCTTTCAGAATCTACGAGGTCTTGCCTCACCCGATGTCGAGGCATGGGCGCGTTCATGGAGGCAGCGGTTCATCGCGGAGACTTCGCGAAAACGCGTCTCCGAGCTTCCCGATGGGTATCGCCGTTGCATCGAGCTGGGCGCAACGTTGAAACATCCGGCGGCGCTGGTGACGCTTGATACTCCGTTTCGATCGCTCACCGGCTCACTGGCCTCGGCGGCAGTGATCGCCATCGCCGAAGCAGCCTCGAACGGGTCAGCCGTCGTGCTCACTGACCCTCGTCTCGATCTTCTCGACACGCTCTGCACTCGTATCATCGTGATGAAACAGGGTCGTATCGCGCACGATGGTGTGGTGGGGGCCATCGCCAACGTGGGCATCGCGCGCGTCTGGGTCATTCGCACCGACGCCGATCTGTCGGGCTGCGAACAGGTCGAGAAAGCGATCCCAGTGGGCCGCGACACACGCGTGACGCTCCGCGAAGGCGCAAGCCGCGAGGCGTTCCTGCGCTGGGTGCTCGATCAAGGCGCACGCATCGAGGCGCTACGACCCGCGAGATCGCTGGCGGACGTATTGTCGGAGAGTGAGTAGCACCGCACCGCACCTCACCCCCGGCACTGGCGTGCCACCCCCTCTCCCAACGCATTCGCGTTCGGAGAGGAGGGGGCGAAACGTTTGGATTCACGACAACGCTTGGCACCTCTTCTCTAAACGCATGCGTTTGGAGAAGGGGTCGGGGGATGAGGTGCACCTCACCCCCGCTGGCGTGCCACCCTCTCCCACCGCAGGCGGTCGGAGAGGAGGGATGGACTGTTGCGGCTGCAAAAGACGGCTAGGCACCTCTTCTCTAAACGCTTGCGTTTGGAGAAGGGGTCGGGGGATGAGGTGCTTCACTCACCGCGGTCCCCGGGTCTCCGAGCACCGACGCCCCCAGCACGATGATGAGCATCCAGACGCAGTCGGCGAGCAAGAGGTGGCCGATCTGCATCCAGGTGGGGGCCAGCAATGCGAGGTTGATGAAGCCGAACAAAACCTGCGCGCCAACGACCAAGCTCAACATGCTGCCGACTTTGCGGGGCGCTGGGCCCGCATCTCTCGGTACCGCAAACAAGCTGAGGAAGAACAAATACGCCGCCGTGCAGACCGCCATCACGGGGTGGAAGATCCTGAGGCGCTTGAGCATATGCGCGCCCTCTTGGAAGTCTTCGCTCATACCTTCGAGCAACGACGTCGAGCGAAAGAGCGTGTCGCCCAACGCAGTGACGGCACCGGTGCAACCGACGAGCAACATCAGCCCAAGCCCCACCGCTACCAGCTTCATTTCGCGGCGATGACGACCAAGCTGCGGCTCGGGGTTACCTGAAGCCCACCAGGTCAACAGGGCCTGCGATGCGACCAGCATGAACGTGTTCGCAAGATGCAGCGTGACCGTGAATGCACGACCTGCGGATTGATTGTGCGCCACGTGCTTGAGCAGAACGATCACGCCGCCCACGAGCCCCTCGGTCAACACGAACACGGTCGAAAAGACCGCTGCTTTACGAACGATCGAGCCTTTGGGAAACAACCGAAACGCCAGCCAAAGCTGAGCAAAGATCGCCAGGCCAAGACCCGACGAGGTGATGCGATGCGTGTACTCGATCATCGTGTCGCGCACCGGCGACGACGGGACGACCTCTCCGTTGCACAACGGCCAATGTGCGCCGCAGCCAGCGCCGGCACCTGAAGCCCTGACGTACGCCCCCCACAAGATGACGGCGAGCATGAAGGCGAGAACGGCTTGTGTGTAGACGCGATAACGAGCCACGGCGCGCCGCATATAGCGCCGTGAATCTCGGCTGAGTACCCCCCACGCAAGGATTCGTCCGAACCCCTCGTTCGACCGCAACCAAGCATGCTGTCGTCACCAAACGGTGCGGCACACACGAGGCAACTCTGACTAGGATGGCGCTGTGACGACGTCGACCGAAAGCCAGGACGCGAAGAAGAAGCTACCGCCAGGGTTTGGCTTGGCCTTCGGGCTTACCTGGCTTTCGTACGCGTCGTATTACTTCGGTCGGAAGGGTCTGAGCGTCGTCAAAGCGCCGCTCATGAAAGAGCTCGGTGACGATGCGCTGCTGGGCGTCGAAACTGCGTTTTTGGCAGCCTACGCCGTGGGGCAGTACCTCTGCGGTTGGCTAGGCGATCGCATCGGTTCACGACGATTGATCGGCGTCGGAATGCTCGTGTCTGCCGCCGCTTGTGTGCTGTTCGGCATGAGCAGCCTGTCGATCGTCTTCATCATCGCTTTCGGCCTCAACGGCCTTGCACAAGCGAGTGGATGGCCCGGCAACATCAAGGCGATGGCTGAATGGACCACGCCTCAAAACCGCGGCGCGGTCATGGGGTTCTGGGCCACTTGCTACCAAGTCGGCGGCGTAGCAGCGAGTGCGATCGCCGCACGAATTCTCGTGGTGCAAGCGTGGCCCAGCTTCGCTCCTGCCACCGGGTGGCGCGCAGCGATGGTGTACCCAGGTGTCTGGGTTGGTGTCGTTGGCATCGCGATCTTGCTGCTGCTCAAGCAAGGCCCCGGGCTCACGAGCCAACCCACGTCGAGCGACGAATCACAGCGAGATGCCTCTTCGACCGAGAGCGCTGACAAGGATGCGCTTCGCAAAGAAGCCCAGCGCGCCGTGCTTCGAAACCCCGCGGTATGGTCGTACGGGGCGAGCTACTTTTTCATCAAGCTGATCCGCTACAGCCTGCTGTTTTGGCTGCCGTTCTATCTGTCCTCGGTGCTGCACTACACTCACGAAAACGCCGGCTATATGTCGACCTCGTTCGAGATTGGCGGCGTCGTCGGCACGATCGCGCTGGGGTCGTTGAGCGACCGATATCGACAGCTCTCGCGGTCGATGTACTCGGCCCTTTCACTCGTCGGATTGGCCGGAGCGCTGCTGCTCTACGCTCAACTTGGCGGCACCGGAGAAGTCGCCAACTTCGTCGCCATGGCCTTCGTCGGAGCACTTCTTTATGGCCCAGATGCCCTTCTCTCGGGCGCATCGGCACAGGACGCTGGCGGCCCTCACGGCGCCGCGATCGCCGCTGGAATGGTCAACGGTCTCGGCTCCTTGGGCGCTGTTCTGCAAGAGCTCGTGACACGCGGAGTGAGCAAACGTTTTGGTTGGGACGCGCTCTTCTACACCTTCGTTGCGATGGCGTTGCTCGCAGCGGTTGCGTTGATTCCAACGTTCAAACGCCCCGCACAACCCACCTCGGCCTAGCTCCCTCGTTCGCGCGCTCGCCTCGTTGCCGGGTTGGGCGGGTGTACGACAGTGTGGTGCTAACTTTGGGCTTAGCTTCGCAAGGTATTTTGCCGGGCGATATCACGCATGGTAACCCCGGGGGATGTCGAAGCAGCGCGAAGAATCCGCGTCTTTTGGTTCACGGCGATCTTTTCTCGGCACTCTCGGCGCAGCGGCGGCATTGACTGCGTCATCGACCGCGCTGGCGCAGAAGAAAAAGCCAAAAGAAGAAGACGATGCGCCGAAGGTTTCACTCGCGGCGTCGCCTCCGGTTGGGTTTATTCCGTTTGCGTCACCGGGTCGCATCGTGAAGGTGAGCAAGGGCAACACGCTGCAAGCGAATGGTCTGTGGCCACTCGAAGAGCCCGCGAAGATGATGGTCGAGCGAGCGCTCACCGAGCTCACGGGCGAGAACGATCTGGTCAGCGCGCTGGGGCGGTTCTTCCACAAGGAAGACAAGGTCGCGATCAAGGTGAACGGCATCGCTGGTCAAAAAGGCCAGACGATGGGCACCAACAAAGAGCTCATTTTGCCAGTGGTGCAGGGCCTTCTGGCGCTGGGCATCCCGGCCGATAACGTCTGGGTATACGAGCAGTACCCAAGCTTTTTGGCGGGCACGCGCATCAACGACAAGGTGCTGCCGGCTGGCGTGAAGTCGTACACGCACAACAACGACAAGCCGCTCGGTGGCTTCGCGATGGATCCGATCAAGGTCGAAGGTATCGAGACTCGGTTCACCAAGTACCTCGTCGACGCGACGGCCGTGATCAACTTCTCGCTGATCAAAGACCACTCGATCTGCGGCTACACGGGCATGTTGAAGAACATGACGCACGGCTCGTGCGTGAACCCGCATGACTTCCATGCGCACACAGCGAGCCCACAGATCGCTCACTTGTACGCGCAAGAGGTGATCAAGACACGCACGCGTTTGTGCATCACCGACGGCTACAAGATGACGTACGAGGGCGGCCCGCTCGATCGACGTCCTGATTGCCGCATTCCGCACGAAGCGGTGTACGTCACGACTGACCCTGTCGCGATGGACACGATCGGCGCGATGCTCGTCGACAAGACGCGAACCGACAAGGGAGTGAAAACTCTGAAGGACGCAAAGCGAGATCCCTCGTATATTCGAGTGGCCGCCCAGTTGGGTCTCGGCATCGGTGACCTGAACCAAATCAGGATGCGCGAGGTCAACCTCTGAGAGAATCGAGCTGCCCACAACCCTCACGTCGTTCTCTTCATCGCCACCGCAGCGATACCGCGAGAATGTGGGTCCTCGTCTTTCGTGGCGCTCGTTGCAAGCGGTACTGTGGGGTGCCATTCAGGCGATGCCCCCGCGCCCGTGAATGTGCCTCCGACGCCGACCTCGGTAACGTGCAGAGCCGGGCGAGAACTCTCCAAACCCCAGGTTGCCGCGTTTCACCGGCTGCTCGAAGAGCCGTGGGGTTTTCGTGAGGACAAGAAGCAAGCGACGCTGGTGGCGATCCCGGATTGGGTGAACTGGAAGCGTGTGAAGTACTCGTTGATCTCGCCGTACGTGGGCTTTCGTTATGGGGATCAACACCACGCGATGGCGGGGATTTTCCTTCGCCAGACGCCGACTGAGCACCCCACGAGCGAAGAGTGCATTCGCGAATCGATGGTTGGGCACTGGGCACAGCGACCTCGATGGGCGTCGAGGTGATCGATCCGCAGAGCTCGACGATCGAATGGAACAAGCAACGCATTGCGATTCACACGCTCGAAGCTTCGGTTCAGTGGGGCTTTTCGAACAAGCGATTCGCGGCGACGTACGCGGCATACCCAGCGTGGCCTTCGACCTGCGCGATCTTGGGTTACGCCGTGCCGATGAACGAGGATGCTGACCTTGCTCGGCAAGTTCGTGATCGTTTCGAAGATGCGTTCTTGAGGTTCAAGGTACGCACCCCGACCACACCCACGCCGTAACTCACCCATACATCGGAGGAAGCCCCCTTCGAGCGCCGTGCCGTTCTGCATCGCAACGGACACGTGTAGAGGCACAGGTGCCGTGCGATCGACTTTGCAACGCATCTGCTTTGCCTCGACCACACCCGCTTCGCTCGCGCCTTGGCGGAAGAACCAGCTGTGCTCGAGGTCACCGTACAACACCAGCGCAGACTCGAGCGCCATGGGCGTCACAGCGTCGGGCTCGGGCACCGGGAAGGCCTCGACCACCGAAGCACACGGAGATTGCGGCGTGCCGTACCCAACGACGGCCGCAGAGAGCAGGGCGGATTGGAAGTTACCGTCAGGTGTTTCGATCACCACCGGACGCTGCGTACCCACCTCGGCAGGTGCCACGATACGAGGGCTCTTGCTTCGATCCGCCGCGGTGCACGGCTTGAACTTCACGAGCGCCATGTCGGTCTGCGTCGGAAGCGCCACTCGCTCACCGAGCACCGGGCCGTCAGCTCGAACGGGGAACGCCTCTGCGTACGAGCGCCCTCCGCTTTTGAAGACCACCGAGTGCGTGAGGTACACCGAGCCATTGAACGAGCTGGTGAGCAGGGTTTGCGTGATGTCGAAGCCAGCAGGCCCTTCGTCACCAGGGCCGAGTGAGATCATGTCCCACTCGTCGTTTTGCTGGGCGTAGCGAGCAAACCCGTAGGCGCCGAGCAACGAGATCGACATCGGCTTGTTGTCGAGAATGCCTCCGCTCAGCACAGCCGAGCCTCGCGACGGTGGCTCAGCAAGCTTGAAGCCCGCGCTCACCTTGCCGCTGCGATCGATGAAGTACGTGTCGAGCGTGCTTGGTCCGTGAGGACGAAGAAAAACCCCGCCGCCAACGGTCGCCACCAGCGTGGGTTGAGCGAAGGCATTTGTCGCATCTGGGCTCTGGGTTTGCCAGTTCGGATAGTAGTCCTCTCCGAAAGCCAGCGTGCCAGCATCTTGGATCGTCGTTCGGCCCGTTTTCCCCTCGAAAACGTTCGCCCACGCGACTTCGAGACCGGTCAGCTTGACGGGGATGGGGTTGCCGTTCTTATCGGTCTTCGTTTGGAGGGTTTGCGCTTCGGTTTCGGTGGGCACTTTGTACCGAATCGCCACGCCGCCCTCGGGGGTCTTTCGAAATGCGTAGGCGAAGTGCGTGTTGCCCGGAACCGACGCGAGTAGCTTCACCTCGTCGATGCGATTCGAGCCTTGCATCACTTGAACAAGCGACGACGCTGCCTTGCCCGAGTCGTCCGAGATCACCGCCCACTGCGTCTTGCCTCGCTCGGAATCTTCGGCACGAGGAACCGTCGCGCCCTTGGGCAGAGCTGTCCATTTTCCCTTCTCGAGACGACACGAGAGCGCCGGAGCTTCGGGGCGATCTACGATGGTCCGAAGGCGCGAGCGATCTTGCTCGATTCGAGTGGGCAGGTCGTTGTTTCCCCAGCCGATACGACCCAGCTCATCGCCAACCAAAGCGGCCTGCTCCGCCGCGAACGACGGGCGTCACGGGCTGATTGTAGCCGTAGTAGTAGGGCTGCTGCGGTGTGGATGGACGCGCTCGAAACGCCCCGGCCGCAGGGAGCGAATGCCAGCTCAGACCTCCATCGAGCGACTCCCAGATCGAGGTGTTTTCAACAGCAAGAACGCGGTTTCCGGCCACGCCGACGCGCAGCCCGTAGTTCGTCGATGGTGGTCGTGACGAGCTGATCAAGCGACCATCTTCGTCGGTGATCAGCACGCGTCCGCCCTCGTTCGTAAGCAACGCGATACCAACCACACCGGGCGTATCGAGCGAGAACGTCGCCTGAGACGCGACCGCTGGCGGGCGACCGTAGCCGTACTGTGGGTTGCTATCGGGTTGAGACGTCACGCCAAGGTCGCGAGGCTCGAACGACTTGCCTCCGTTGCGACTCACGAACAGCGCGAGCTCTTTCGACTTGGTGCGACGGCCCAGCATGTACGCGGTCAAACCGTCTTGCGTGAACGCGAGGCCAAGAGGCTTACCATCGAGCGAAGGCGCCGAGATCGCAATCCAAGGCGACGGAGGCTCTCCTGCAGAGGCCGATGCCGATGCAGACACCACGGGCGGAGCTTCTTCAGCGGCAGCACTGGCGCTTGCCATGGCCTCTGCATCGAGTGCAGCAGCCACCTGAGCTGCGGGCAACATGAGCGGAGAGCTCACGACACAGTTGCGCTTGGTCGAGGTTCGGCAGACTCCGGTAACGACCACATCACCCGCCGGAGAAAGCGACACGGTAGCCTGCCCGGCTTGCCCTTCGATGCCCGGCGGAAGGATGCGCGGCGGCTTTGAGGGGTCATCGAAGATCATCACCGTGAGGTCAGCGATCCCACTCGAACGTCGGGGGATCCCGCAGCCCAAGAGCAGTCGATTGCCCTCTGCAGCCATCGTCACCTGAGAGCATTTCTCTGTGCCCTGAAGGTCTGTGAAGGTGAGACGCCCGCCGATCTTTGCGACACCGAGCTGCCACAACAACGGAGCTGGCGTGAACGCCTTCTTGCCGCCTGTGCGATTGGGCTTCGGCTCGGCTCGACGCACGACCCAAACCTCATTGCTGCGGATCACTCCGCGCCCCGCCAGCACCTCGGCAGCAGTCGGGCTCGGAGGCAGATCAAACGGGAGCTTCAGCGCGACGGAGGTAGAGCCCCCGATGGGCGGGATGATCCCCTTGTCAGGCGCCCACGAATGCTGCCCTGACATCCCTTGAACACTGATCGTTTCGCCCTCGACCGAGAGACCTGTGACACCGATGGTCTTGGCGTTGATGGGGCTCCAAGAAGCGCCTGCATCTTTGGTTGCAAAGAGCTTCTCGGGGAAGGTCAACGCAAGCCCATCGCCGCTTTCGAGCATCACGATGTCACCCACGAAAGGGGCTGCGATGTTGACGCTCGAAAACGAGGCGCCGCCGTCCTCGGAGCGAATCAGGCTGCCGCGATTGGTCACAGCAACGAGCGTTGAGCCTGAAGCCGTCGCACGAATCACGGGCTCGGGGGGCTCGACCTGGCGAACGAAAGGCTCGAGAGGGCCAGGTGCTTCGAAAATGGCGCCTGTTTGCCCGATGAACAGCCATGTGCCGTTCTTGGTTTTTGATACGCCGACAAGCGATTGCGATGCGAGATCCGATGCAGCCTCGGCCGTTTCGTTCGCCGCATCAACCAGCCACCGCTCTCCGCGAACACCGACATACAACGTCTGGGTATCGCTCACGGAAGCACGCGCGAGCAGACCCGCAGGATGCTGGGGAACGAGCTTCCAGACACCACTCGTCGGGGCCGCAGCAGCACCCGGCTCACCGTGCCATGGCACCGCCAACGTTCGGCGGGCGCCCGAGCCACCAGAGCACGCGTACAATCCGGCAAGAAGCGCGATGAGTGGGAGTCGGCGAGTCAGGCGCAAATTCATCGGCGGGTCAGACGCAAGAGGGTGATTTCGGGAGCGACCCCGAGCCGTATTGGAGGGCCAGTTGTACCAAGCCCTGGGTGAACGACGAGAGTTGAATCGCCCAAAGCATACATGCCTACGACATACCTGTGACGGATACCGACGAAGCTGGTCGCTCGAACCGCCCAAGGCACGGCGACTTGCCCGGCGTGCGTGTGCCCCGAAAGCACGAGATCGGCACCGCGAGCCGCAAGCCCATCGAAGAGCTCGGGGTTGTGCGCCAGCACGATGGTTGGGCAATCAGAGCCGTTCACCGCGCGCTCGACGAGCAACGACGGTTGAGCCTCATCGACCCGCTCGCGAAGAGTCGCCTCCATCGTCGTGTCGAGATCGGCACGCCCCGTATAGGTGTCGTCGATGCCAGCGAGACGAAGCCGCTTGCCCGCTCGGGTGAGGGTGATGCTCGAATTGCGAAGAGCTCGCAGACCGCGCTCGGCGAAGAGCGAGAGCATCGGCTGGCCCTCGCCAAAGTAGTCGTGATTACCCATCGAGAACACGACCCCATCGCGCGCTCGCAACGCCCCGAGCTCGTCGGCAATGGCAAGATGAAACGCCGTGCCCGACGTGATGTAGTCACCGGTCAACGCCACCAAATCAGGCGATAGATCGTTGGTGATCTCGACCCATCGACGAATCATCGACCGCGGGTTCAACCCTCCCAAGTGGAGGTCAGAGAGGTGAGCGATCGTGAACCCCTCGAAGCTCTCAGGAAGCCCTCGAATCGATACGTCAACACGCCGAACCCGGGGCCACCAACGGCGAACAAAAACCCCCCAACCACTCAGCACAACGCAGGAACCATAAAGCGCCAACACGACGCGAAAGAAGTGCTCCCAAAGACCGCCAAACAACAGGTCACCCAACGCCATCACCGGGATAGCCGCCACCACCACAGGCGCACTCATCAACGAGGCGCAGACGTTGGCAAAAAAGGGCTCGTCGACGAGATGAAGCACAAGCGGTGAGCGAGGGTAATCCCATCGAAACATGCGCATGCGCGATGGGGCCAACGCAACGACCCCCGCGGCCATGAGCAGGCCAATCCAACGAGGCCAAGGCAAGCCTGCAAGCCTCGCGAGCTCACCCCAGGCGAGCGCGGGCACGAGCTGTGAGACAGCGACGACAACGGTGGCTCGCGAGACGAAATCCCGAGTCATCTACGAACGATGGAAACACGAAAGCCACGGGCCGTTGGCAGCTTTCGCTGCGCGGCCTACGTGGCTTGTGTGAAGGTAACGCGAGAGAGGATGCGAGACGCATCCGAGCTCATTCGACGCCGAGTAGCTTCGTGAGCTGCTCGCGACGAGCAACACCCACATGCTGGGCCTTGGGCTTGCCGCCCTCGAAGATGATGACGGTCGGCACTCCGCGAATGCCGTACTTGTTGGTAACACCCTGATTCTCGTCGATGTCGAGCTTGCCAACCTTGACGCGACCCGCGAACTCATCCGCCAGCTTCTCGACGATGGGAGCGAGCATTTTGCACGGGCCGCACCACGTTGCGGTGAAGTCGACGAGAACCGGAACGTTGGATTGCAGCACCTCGGTCTCGAAGTTGAGGTCGGTAAAGTGAACGACGTTGGGAGAGGCGGCCATCGTGGGGAGGCTCCAGAGAGGTGACGGGGTTGAAACGGATGTTCCCTAATAAGAGCGGCGAGAAAGAATGCAAGATCGATCCTCACGACCTTACCCAACGCCGCTCGCTCGCAAGGGTCACGCGCTGTTCAACGTTGAGCATCGATCTGTCGCTCTCGCAGCGAGAAGCGTAAGCTCAACGCACCCATACAGAGCCCACCTCGGAGCCCGATGTCGGAGCGAGTCGCATCACTCTTCACGGGGTTTCATGGCGACTTGCCACAGCTCGTCGAGACACTCTTTGACGCCCTCGCCGGTCGCGGCCGAGAGCAAACGCAACTCGATCTTCTTGCGCTTGAACTTGCGACGCAGCTCTGGGTAGGCCTCACGAACCTCGGGGATGTCTGCCTTCGACAACGCCACGACCTCGGGGCGTGAAGCCAGCTCTGGGTTGAAGGCGGCGAGCTCTTTTCGAAGCGCGGTGTAGTCCTTCAATGGATCACGCCCTTCACCCGGATCAACCGTGATCAAGTGAAGCAACGCGCGACATCGCTCGACGTGTTTCAAGAACTGAATGCCGAGCCCTGCGCCTTTGCTGGCTCCAGGGATAAGCCCTGGAATATCGGCAAGAACGAAGCTCGCTTCTTCTCCGACACGAACGACGCCGAGGTGCGGCTCCAGCGTGGTGAACGGGTAATCAGCAATCTTGGGTTTGGCCCTCGACACCGCTGAGATGAACGTGCTTTTGCCCGCATTGGGGAAGCCCAACAAGCCTACGTCGGCGAGCACTTTGAGCTCGAGCTTGAGCTCACGTTCTTCGCCGGGTTGACCGGGCTCGGCACGTCGAGGAGCTCGATCGTAGGGCGTTGCGAAGTGCATGTTCCCGCGACCGCCTTGGCCACCGCGAGCCACGATACACATTTGATTGGCCTCGGTGAGATCGACCAGGAGCTCTTCGCTCGCCGCGTCGAATACCTGAGTACCTTGGGGGACACGAATGATTAGGTCCTTCCCCCCTTTTCCGTAGCAATCGCTGCCCATACCGTTCTGGCCGTGCTCGGCCCGAAGCGTGGTTGCGTAGCGAATATCGAGCAGCGTGTTGAGCCCTTCATCAACCTTGAAAATGACATTACCGCCGTTGCCTCCGTCGCCACCTGATGGGCCTCCGAAGGGAACGAATTTCTCACGCCTGAAAGCGACCGCCCCATTGCCGCCATTGCCAGCGACAACCCGGACGATGCATGAATCCACGAACCTCATGACGGCCGGACACGTAGCATCTTCCGGCGGAGTGCCCGCATCTCCGCCCGTTTCTCCTCCATCAATCCCGCCTTCGGGGGTCGATTCGACCGTTCTGATCGTCGATGACAACGCTGCGTTGACCGAGAATTTGCGAGAAATCCTGCAAGGCTCGCTCGATGTCACGACCACGGTCATCACGGCGGCCAGTGTCGGCGATGCAACCCGATTGGCCAAAGCAAGGGGTTTCGATGTGGCCCTGGTCGATGTTCGGCTGCCCGATGGCTCGGGGGTCGACCTAGTTCGAGCGCTTCGATCCGCCTCACCTTCTGGAGAGGTGATTTTGATCACGGGTATCGCCACCGTCGACAGCGCGATCGCGGCCCTTCAAGCGGGCGCGTTTGCGTTGCTGCTCAAGTCGTTCCGACCGGAGGAGCTACTCTCGTCGGTTCAGCAAGCGCTCGCGAAAGTGCAGCTCAAACGAGATCGCGAACGACTGATGCTGCGACAACGCGCGCTGTTCGATACGGCCGGGATGTTGATCGTGGGCCTCGACCGAAACGACTGCGTCGCTCTCTTCAACCCCAAGGTGGCCGAGCTCACGGCGAACGGCTCGCCGATGATGGTGGGCAAACACTTCCTGACTCACTGGACCAACGACGAGGGGCGCGAACGTCTCACTCAAGCGCTCGCAGAGGTTCGACGAGGTGGCTCGAACGTCGAGGTAGAGGTGGGCTTTGTCGACGGTGGCGGAGGGCCGTCGCGAAGAATCCATTGGCACCTTTCGGCGGTCGACGACCCCGCAGGACGCAATGGGTTGGTCTACGGGATTGGCCTCGATGTCACCGAGAGACGAGCGCTCGAACGACGAGCAGCAGAAGCGGAAGCGCTGTCTGCGATGGGCTCACTTGCTCTCGGCTTGGCCCACGAGATCCGCAACCCTCTGAACGCAGCGGTGTTGCAGCTTCACTTGCTTGGTAGAGCGATCGAGCGACTCGAAGGCGACGCGACGATGAAGGGCTCGATGCGTAATCGCGTGACGATCGTCGAGAGTGAGATCGGTCGCCTCGAACGATTGCTCACCGAGTTTCTCGAGCTTGCGCGCCCACGAGGGGTGAAGCTCGAACCGGTCGATCTGTCGAACCTGGTCGATGGAGTCATCGCACTCGAGCAAGAGTCACTTGCCCTTCGCAAAGTCGAGATCCTCAAAGAAATCGAGCCGTGTGCAGCGGCGGCTGGTGATGTCGAGAAGCTCAAGCAAGTGCTGATCAACCTGGTGGCCAACGCACGAGATGCCTTGCAATCAGGAGGTACGCTCAAGGTGCGTGTCTTCGGAGACGACGAGCCCTGCTTTCAAGTTTCGGACAACGGACCAGGCATCGAAGCGTCGGTGCTCGACAGTGTGTTCGACCCATTTTTTACGACCAAAGAAGCCGGGACAGGTTTGGGTCTCGCCATCGTGAGAAAGATCGTCGGCCAACACGCAGGCTCGGTCGACATCGATACAGCGCCAGGCAAAGGCACACGGGTCACCGTCAAACTGCAACGTTGGGTAAAGCCAACGCGAGGGTAAACCCAGGCTCGTTGAGCAAATTCCGCACAGTTTCGTGACCATCAAACACGAAAATCAAAATATTTAGGAGGGGCCATCCGTCGATGCTCGGGCCGTGTGAAAGCGGCGTGGCTCAGGGTTGTTCGGTAGAGCCTTTTACAGGAGATCTCATGCGCTTCTCTCGTCTTCAAAAGACCGCACTCGTGCTGCTCACGCTCGCAACGACCGCACTCACGGGCTGCTTTATCGAGAACAACCCACCTCCTCCGCCGCCGAAGAACGGCCCAGCCAACCATCCAGCCGCGCAACCAGGGCCGGCACGCGCTCCAGCGGGCCCGGCTGCGGGCCCAGCGGCAGGCCCAGCGAAACCAGCGGGGCCAGCGGCTGGTCCGGCGACTCCGGGCCCAGCCGGCCCTGCTCCAGGCCCAGCGTCGCCAGCGAGCTCAGCGGCAGCAGCAAACGCAGCGGCGGCGGCAGCAGCAGCGGCTGCATCGGCGGGGATCCCGCTCCCAGTTCCGGCAAAGTGACCGAACGAGGTTTCTACGAAGCGACCGAGCCGACGAGGTGAGTCTGTTTTGATACAGAGCTGGGCCTCGTCGCCGCACCGTGACGTCACAGTGCGATGATCGGAAAGCGCGTAGTGCAGCGCGTTTACGCGCTGTTTCATCGCAAAAGATGTTGCGAAAGAGATGCTGGGCAGCCTTGCGATTCGGGGTTCGCGAGCAGTAGTGTGCGCGCGCGTCGGGGACAGACCCCGCGTATCCAGTTTGGAGGCAGACCGTGAAGATTGGTGTTCCGAAGGAGATCAAGACCCGCGAGTATCGGGTGGGGATGACACCGGCGGGCGTGAAGGCGCTCACCTCGCGAGGCCACGAGGTCGTGGTTGAGCAAGGAGCTGGCTTGGGCAGCGGCCTTTCCGACGAGAAATACGTCGCGGCAGGTGCTCGAATCGTCCCAACGGCCGCGGACGCATGGAACGCGGACATGGTCGTCAAGGTCAAGGAGCCACTCAAGGCGGAGTACGGGTACTTCCGAGAGAACCTGATTCTGTACACCTACCTGCACCTCGCAGCCGAGCCCGAGCTCACCGCGGCGCTCGCCGAAAAGAAGGTGTCGGCCGTTGCCTACGAGACGATCGAGGCAGAAGACGGCACACTGCCGCTGCTTCGCCCGATGAGCGAGGTGGCGGGTCGTATGGCGGTTCAAGTCGGAGCGACCTCGCTCGAAAAAGAGCGCGGAGGCAAGGGCCTTCTGCTCGGTGGCGTGCCTGGCACGCGTCGAGGTCGTGTCGTGATTCTTGGCGGCGGCGTCGTCGGTAAGAACGCGGCAACGATCGCGGTCGGCATGGGTGCACAAGTGACCGTGCTCGACGTTCGCGGCGACACGATGGCTCACCTCGAAGACGTGTTCGGTGGAGCCGTCGAGACGCTGTATTCAAACCCGATCAACATCGAAGAATCGGTTCGTCGAGCTGACCTCGTTGTCGGGGCCGTGCTTGTGACCGGAGCCAAGGCACCGAAGCTCGTCACCGAGCAACTCATCTCGGAGATGGAGCCGGGCTCTGTGGTGGTCGACGTCGCCGTTGACCAAGGCGGATGCATCGAGACTTGCCGTCCGACGAGCCACGATCACCCGACGTATGAAGTGCACGGCGTCGTTCACTACTGCGTACCGAACATGCCCGGAGCAGTTTCGCAGACGAGCACGTGGGCGCTCACCAACGTGACGCTCCGCTACGCAGAGACGATCGCGAGCCGCGGTTTGCTCGACGCGATCAAGTCGGATCGACTACTCGCGCTTGGCATGAACGTGTACGGCGGCTCGGTCGTGTACAAGCCTGTGGCCGAAGCTCACAAGCTCGAATACGTCCCGCTTGAGCGCCTCGTGAAGTAAGCTACAGACCAGCGACGTGAGGGCCCCGCCGTGATTCCTTATTCCGGGCCCAGAAGCTGGTCACATGAAGCCTCGCTCCCTTTTCCTCCCCGCGCTGTCCGTCTTCTCTATCATCGTCGCGGGGTGCTCCCTCGACACCGAATCGCTCTCGTTTAGCCCTGCCGGAACAAGCGGCACAGGTGGTACATCTGGAACCGCCGGAACCGCCGGCTCAACGGCCGGCTCGAGCGGCACCGCAGGAACAGGGGGCTCCGCCGGCACCGGCGGTTCATCTGGGACAGGCGGATCCGCTGCAATAGGCGGCTCTGCCGGTACAGGCGGCACCACGCCGGCTTGCACGGAGGGCGATATTGTTTGCGATGGCGATACGACCGTCGCTCGATGTTCGAGCGGGACGCTCGTTGATATCGGAACATCCACCTGCAACGCGAGCAACCAAGTGGTCACCTGCGTTGGCGGAACACTGACGACCGCTGATGTTGGAGCACCTGCCTGTGATCCGGTGAGTGGCCACTTGCTCGATTGCTCGACCGGCTCTGTGGTCGATAAAGGCAGCGCGATTTGCAACGCGTCGGATCAAGTCATTCAGTGCCAAAGCGGCATCCCGTCAGCAGCGCAATACGCCTGCGATTCTAACGGCCAAGTGTTGTCGTGTTCTTCGCAAACGGTGGGCACAAACCCGTTGGTATGCGACGGCTCGGATCAGGTGGTGCAGTGCGTGAACGGCGCGATCACGAGCAACAAGAACGGCTGCTCGAACAATCAAATCATCACATGCACCTCGGGTCAGCCCAACGCTCCAGTGAGCTTTGGCTGCGATACGGACAACACCACGATCGTTGCCTGCGATAGCAACAACACTCTCGTACAAAAGGGCACTGCCACCTGCGACGGAGACCAACCCATCACGTGCGCAGTCGCCGCGACGCCGCAGCCCAACGGAGAGCCATGCCCCGTTGGAGAATGCAGCCCCAACACCGGGCAGTGCTGGCAATGCCAACCCCCAAGCGGTAGCAACACGGGGCGCTACTGTGTGGGCCAAGATTTGTTCGACTGCAGCGCGGACGGCGTGCCAGTCCCTGTGAAAACGTGTCCTGGCAACACCATTTGTGATCCCGCGGGTGCAAGCGGGCAAGAGTGCGACGTTTGCGTTGCAGGGCAGTACTCCTGCCAAGGCGCTGTCCTGCGCCAATGCAACGCAACCGGGCAAGACTACCTGTCAGGGTCAATCGATTGTTCGACCACTAGCAAACCCCTTTGTGACGTGAGCGACCCGAATGCCGGTGAATGTGATTTGTGCGTTCCTGGCGAAACTCGGTGTAACGGGGTCCAGCCAGAGGTCTGCAGCGCAAACGGCCAAACTTGGGATCCTCAAGGAGCGCCCTGCGCCTCAGCGGCTCTGTGTCATTCAACCGGAACCCAAGTGAGTTGCGGAGGCGCTGTTTGTGCGTCCGGTGAGACTCGCTGCACCGGAAAAACCTACGAAACCTGCAAGAGCGACCTCACGGGCTTTGCTACCACGTCAACCTGCACCGCAAACCAAGCGTGCGACGAAACTGCGGGTTGCACCTCGCCAACGTCCGTGGTGGCAGGTGGCGGTTTTAGCTGCGCGCGCATGAACAACGGCGGGGTAATGTGCTGGGGAAACAACGGCTACGGCCAACTGGGCCGAGGGACAACAGGAGGGACGAGCACACAAATCCCAGCTTGGGTGATGACCGACGCCAACACAAAACTCAGCAACATCGTCGAGGTCGCAGCGGGAGAGCTACACGCATGCGCTCGAAAGTCCGACAATACTGTTTTCTGTTGGGGATACGGTGGATATGGGCAAATGGGCAATGGCGCATCTGTCACATCCCAACCCTTCGCAACGAAGGTGACGGGTCTCGCCGCAAGCGCGCTCTCTGCAGGCGGGTACACAAGCTGCGCAATCTTGACTCCGAGTGCCTCAGTCTCTTGCTGGGGGCAACGACTCAACGGGAATATGGGTTCGTCCTCGAGCGCATCGACGTACGATTACTCCCCCACCGCGGTGAGCTCCCTCACCAATGCAACACAGCTCTCGGTGGCGAGGACACACGCATGCGCCATTTCAGGCTCCGGGGGCTCTTCCACCGCCAAATGCTGGGGTAACAACGTATCAGGAAGTCTCGGAAACAACTCCACGAGCAGCACCTCCTCAGCGGTAACGGTTCTTCTGCCAAACAGCACCGCACTAACCAACCTCGCCAGCATTGGAGTTGGGGGATACACAACGTTCGCTGGGAATCTTTTCTCCGTTTGGTCCCGAACTGGCCACGGGCATAGCTGCGCCCGAACGAGCACGAACGCACTGTATTGCTGGGGGGAAGGGCAGGAAGGCGAAACTGGAAATTCTTCGACCACAGATCTGCTGACGGCAACCGCGATCACCATTTCTGGGCAATCAAGCGTTTCGTACGCCCCCAAACGAGGCGCTCAGTTCGGCTGCGCATACCCCAGGGTCGTTCAACGTCTACTGCACAGGGGCAAATGTTTCTGGTCAGTTGGGTCGAGGATTCGCCTCGTCGACCAACGTATTTTCGTTCGGAAACGTACCCGGGCTTACTGTGTCTGCAATGGCAGGAACACTTGGTCTCGGCGATGCCCACGCGTGTGCACTCTCTTCGTCTGGGTCGATGCTGTGCTGGGGCGATAATTTGTACGGGCAAGTTGGGCAATCCAGCACAACGACGACCTACTCGTCGCCAACCGTCGTCAACTTCCCCTTATCCAGCCCAACAGCCATGAACATTCGCTCCCTCTCTTCTGCACTGTTGGTTCTCTCGCTGGGTATTGCGCCTGCGTTGGCCGATCTTCCGCCCAAGCCTGCTCCGGGTACCGAGGTGAAGATCTCGGATGAGGCCAAGAAGCATTTTGCTGCTGGGGTCGACTTCATCAACGACCCGGGCGGGACACCCAAATACGAGGAGGCCTACCGCGAGTTCATCACGGCGTACACCGCGAGCCCTTCGTGGAAAATCCTCACCAATCTCGGTCTCAGCGCTCAGATGATCGAGCGCAATGGCGAGGCCATCGAAGCCTATGAACGCTTCGTCGAAGCAGCGGGCGCGCTCGGTAAAAAGATGCCCGCTGACGATCGAGCCAAGCTCCCACAGGTTGAAAAAGACCTGAACTTGCTCAAGGCATCGAGCGCGACGGTCACGCTGAAGTCAGATGTCGACGGCTCAATCTCGATCGTGGACCAACGCGTTCGCTCCAACGGCTCGCTCGCGATCAACACCTACACGCTCAATGGTAAAGGGCCGCTCACGCTCAAAGTGCAGGGCGGTCACCACATCATCACCGCGAAGATCAACGGCAAAGAAGATCGTTGGGAGACCGACCTCACCTCGTCTCAACCCACCGATCACTCGTTCGCTTTGGGTACAACGCCCACAGCTCCGACGGCCTCTGCAACGACAGCTCCGCTCGCTCCGACAACTGCGCCCACCGCCACGACCGCGCCCACGAGCGAGCCTCCGGCGACCAGCACGAAAACCTCACCCCTTCGCACCGCGGGTTATGTGACCGCCGGAGTGGGCGGGGCGTTGCTCATTGGCGGCGTTGTTACGGGCATTCTCGGCAAGAGCCAACTGTCGTCGCTGAAAGACAGTTGTACCGGCAACAGTTGCCCTGCGTCGAAGAAGAGTGATGCTGACTCCATCGAAACCAAGCAAACCCTCACCAACGTGTTCTTGATCGGCGGAGGTGTTCTCGCCGCCACGGGCGTCACGTTGATTGTGCTTGGTAAGCCAAAGGCTGAGCCCGCTGCAGCCACGCTCCAGATCACGCCTTCGGTCAACCCAGGTCTTGCTGGGGTGTTCGCTGGCGGAACGTTCTGAGCACCGCATCCCCCAGCCCCTTCTCCAAACGCAACTGCGTTTAGAGAAGGGGTGCCAAGCCATCTCTCGCATCCAAACGTTCGCCCCCCTCTCTAAGCGCTTGCGCTTGGAGAGGGGGATCAAGGGGGTGAGGTGTTACGGGGCGCTCAAACCGCCGGGTAGCAACGCCACGTACGTCAAACCCACGAGCAGCAACATCATCAACGCCGTGAGCAAGTAGGTCGTTCTCGGGTTGTCCTCTCGGGTAGACCATCCATCGCCAAAGAAACGGCCTCGCGAACGCGCTCGCAAGCGATGCTGCACACCTTGAAGGACGTCCGACCTGGGCGGAGGTACCGAGTCGTTCTTCTTCAACAACGAGCGAACCTGGAAAGCCCCGGAGTCTGCATCCGGATCAAAATCATCGCCCAGAGGCTCGTCCTTGAACGTCGACGGTTCGTCAACGCCTTCAGGCTCTTCAGCCACAGGAAGCGGTGAGTTTCGTGTCGGGTCGTCAGTCATCGAGCTTCTCCCCCGTGAGCTTTTCGACCAGCGCTTTGAGTTGCGCACGAGCGCGGAAAATACGGCTCTTCACCGTTCCGTCAGGCAATCCCAAGATCTGACCAATCTCTTCGTAGCTGAGATCTTCGATATCACGCAGCACGAGCGCCTCACGAAACTCGGGCTCCATCATCGAGATGGCTTTTTGAACAACCTTCTCCATCTCTTGCCCGGCAAAGGCTTCGTCGGGTCGGGCGACGTCTCCGGTCGTGACCCCTTTCGCCTGATGCATCGGGGCACGCTCGGCGAGCTCGTGGAACTCGTCTTGTGAGCTGTTGTGTCGGCGAGAAAGATACTTTGATCGATTCTTACAGAGGTTGATCGCGATTCGATAAAGCCAGGTCGATAGCTTCGAATCTCCGCGAAACTGATCGATCGCTTTGAACACCTGAACGAAGACTTCTTGGGTGAGATCCTCGGCTTCGTCACGACGTCCGATAAATCGGAAGACGAGCGAATAGATACGCCGCTCGTACTCTCGAACGAGTTGATTGAATGCCCGCTCGTCTCGCGCCCGAAGTCGCTCGACGAGCTTGATGTCGTCAGGAAGGCTCACGCGCGCAGGAGCCGCTCGATATGCTCGCGCTCCCAACGAATCGCCCGCTCGTAGCCCACGAGCTCTCGCTCTCGCGCTCGAAACTCTGGCGGGTGAATCTGTGAACGCGCGCCTCGGGTTGAGGGAATCACGTGGTGAAGCATCTCGTGAAAGATCACGTACTCAACGAAGTATCTCGGAACCCAGGCTTTATCGAGCGCGGGGTGCACGCGAATCAATCGCTCGATCGCGCTGTAGCTACCCAGCTTGATGCTCTTTCGTGGGCCAGATGCTCGCCTCGGCGCCTTACGCCCCCACGTGATCAACGCATCGTGCGTGTTTCCGAAGTAACGCCGATTCAACCGTTGGAAGATCGCCAACAAATCGTGAGCTTCGCCCTTCGTGGTGAGTGGGTGAAGCGGTGGACGTGAAGCGCGAATCCGGTGGTTCTGCGCGGCAATGTATTGCCCGATCAGATGCGAGGCATCGCGGTCGTTCGAAACCGCATACCGCACAAGCGCTTCTTGAATCGCGCCCGGGGCATCGAGACACATGTGGTGAACCTTCTCGCGAAGCTGCTCGCCTCGCTTCGAGAAGGCCACGATGCTGTGCGTATTGTCATTGATATGAAGCGTAACCGGGCCTTCGTGCGCTTGCTCGAACCTACGCTCGAGCGCCTGTCGCGCGCCCTCGTGTACGAACACTTGCGGACGCGCCAACGGGAAAAGCACCGCTGGGTCTTGTGCGTGAACCGGGCTCGGCACCCGCAACGCACAAGGCGCCATTCGCGGCAGCAGCGACTGCAGCCGCTTACCGCGCACCATGCCAGCGATGGCTGTTGGAAACGAGGGGAAGACGACTTGACCCGCCATGACGTGCCTGTCTGGGGGTAAGAGAGCCGACCCCCGAAGTCAAGGCAGACCCGGGGGGGGTATGAAAATCAATGACTTAGCGGTCGCCCGAGCCGCCTCGTTCCGAGCCGAGCTTTCTCGGTCTCCACTCAGTCTTGCCGCTGCTTTCTCTGGACTTGTGTTCAGGGGTGCTCGCCGGAGGTCGTCTCACTCCAGGTGTTGCAGCCCCAGGAGCCGGCGCATGATCGCGAGAGGCACCAAAGGCCGAAGCCCCCGCGGCGTGCATCCCGCGACCTCGCTGCTGCGCACGTTCACGCTGAATGCGCTCTGCTTTTTGTCGCTTGCGGGCTTCGACATCCTCGACCGTGGGGACTTCAACCACGAGTTCGCCATCCCCCACGATACGAGCCTGACAAGCGAGACGAAGACCAATGATCTTCGCCACGTTTCCCAGGTGCCCAACTTCTTCGTTGTTGATCGGGCTCAGTACCTCTCGCCCAGACACGATCGTCAGTCGACACAACCCACACGAGGCACGACCTCCACACGAGGTCGCTATCGGATAGCCGATTTCCTGGAGCGCCTCGAGAAGGTCTGCGCCGCTCTCCGCGGAGAGCTCGACCTGTGTCCCCGAGATGCGGATTTTGGCCATGACTTCCTACATAACATGTTCGACCACTTCGCCGCATCGACGTTACTTATGCAAACGTCAGACGCACCTCGTCAACGTCAGCTTCGAGCCAAAAACGAGTGCCACCAAGCGGCTCGCCCGCATCGTCGTTGAGGATTGTTCCAGAGCGTTCGATGACGTTGCCAATCTGGAACGATTCGTTCCCTCATCGTTCCTGAAGAAGCTCGCGCTTCGTAATAGTTGCTGGCGGATGAAGATCCTCCGTTCACTTCTTCCGCTCGCCGTGGTTCTCGCGGCGGCTTGTGGTGGTACCGCACCCGATGCAGCAACCCCTTCGACGCCTGGCCCGTCGAGCTCTGCCGCGGCGACCTCAGCAGCGACCACGGCCCCAGCGGGCTCTTCGGCCGCGGCCTCTGGCGACCTGCCTTCGGTGTGGTCGGCCAAGATGCCGAAAGACCAGCAGATCGCTTTCATGAAACAGCGCGTGATGCCGGTGATGACCAAGACCCTGCACGACGGCGACCCGAAGCACTACGCCGAGGTCACCTGCAAGACCTGCCACGGCCCGCAGCTCAAAGAGCCGAAAGAGTTCTTGCCCCGATTGACCATGAAAGACGGCAAGATCACGGCCTTCGCTGAGAAGCCAGAGGTCGCGAAATTCATGGCCGAGAAGGTGGTTCCCGATATGGCCAAAGCCATGGGAATGAAGCCGTACGACCCAGCCACCCACGAGGGGTTTGGCTGCGGCGGCTGCCACGCAATCGATCAGAAATAATCCTTACGTCGACTCGCGATCGAGCCATCGATCGACCGACGTCACCGGCTGATTCGAGAGGAGGTCTAGTAGCGCTTCGGGGGATTCATGCGCCTGGACCAACTCTCGATCACTTGCCCGAATAAAGCCTTCGCTCACCGCATGATCGATCATGTGGATCACGGGCTCGTAATACCCGTTGACGTTGAGCAGACCCACCGGCTTGGGCTTGGGGTGCAACCCGAGCTGCGACCAGGTGATGATCTCGAAGAGCTCTTCGAACGTGCCGAAGCCACCTGGCATCGCAATGAACGCATCTGCGCGATCGGCCATCATCGCTTTGCGCGTATGCATCGAGTCGACCACGTGAAGCTCTGTCACGCGTCGGTGACCTAGCTCACGGGCGAGCAGCTTCTCAGGGATCACCCCAATCGCCTTGCCCCCGTGATCGATCACCGCGTCGGCAATCGCCCCCATCAGACCGACATTGCCGCCGCCGTACACGAGCGTGATGTCTCTCTGAGCGAAGAGCGCTCCAAGTCTCTGTGCAGCCAGCTTGTACGCTGGTTTCGAGCCCTCGCTCGCTCCACAAAACACGGCAATGCACCCTATCGACGGCTGAGCCATACGAGCACTCTGCCCGTTCTCGAGAAAAAACGCGAAACTCCGTTTTTACCCATCAACGAAGCCAGGCGTCTCACTGGACTTTCTCGTCGTAGCTGGAGGACGATCGCTTCATGCACACGCTCGAGCTTTTCGACAGTGACCCCACGAGTGAGGTCTGTGTCGAAGAGGTCATTTTGCCCGGAGATACCGACGAAGCCTATCGCGCGATGGAGGTCTTCGCCGAGGAGTATCACCTGCACCCGTTGACCGTGGATGACTGCGTTCGACGAAATCAACGAAGCAAAATCGAGGCGTATCACGACTACGTCTTTCTCGTTTGGCACTTCTTCTCGGTGCACTCGGCCGACCCGTTCGAGATTCAGCTCGTCATCACCTCGGACTCAATCTTGATGATCGCGGGAGAGCCGCCCCCACGAGGAGCTTCGTGGCTCGAGTTGTTCTTCCCCGATGGGTGGCTTCATCGTTCGCTCAAAGACCTAGTCATCGACGTGCTTGCGCAATGTGTCCGCGATGCCGAAGCACACTTCGATCTGTTGCTCGAAGAAGCCACCGCGCTCGAATCAGAGATGCTCGTTCACCTCGTCGACCCGGCAGACGTTCTTCGCCTCAAGCGATACGTGCGCGAGTTCGAGCGAACGATGTTCTCTGCGCAGCCGATATTTGGTCAGCTTCACGACTTTTCGAAAATGGCCCCCGATCAGCGTTTTCGCTTTCGAAACGTGATCGACCACTTCACGCGAATGATGGACGCAACCCGCCAGCTTGAATCACAGCTCGCGGCCTTGCTCGATGTTCACTGGGGCTCGACCGGCGCTCGCACCAACGTTCAGATGCAGCGTCTCACAGCGATCGCCACGTTGGTGATGCCCATCAGTTTCTGGAGCGGCCTGTTCGGAATGAACTTCGAAACCATCCCGTTCAAAGAGCCCTGGTTTCTGGCGCTGGGTGTCGTGTTGATGGTTGCGACCTGGGTGGGCGTAACCGTCTACATGTTCTCGCGAGGGGTGTTGATCCGTGAAGCTCCAGGCAAGCGACCACCGATCTTTCCTGAGCTCGGGGACGACAGCCGTCGTGTCGCACGAGGGCGACTGACCATGGTGCCCGCACCGAGTAGTCGTTCGTCGTCAGTGTCGAAAATTGCATCGACCCGTCCACCAACCTCGAAGGTTTGAGCAGCAAACCAAGGCTTGCTCGATTTGGCGCAGGATTACGCTGCGACGAGGGCTGCTCATCGTGTAAGCTCTGCGTATGTCCAGCGAGCAACGCTATCGGGTAATCGAGCGAATCGCGGCGGGAGGTATGGCCGAGGTCTATCGTGCCGAAAGCGCCAGCCTCCAGGGTTTTCGCAAGAGCGTCGCGATCAAGCGCGTGTTGCCGCACCTGGCGCAAAACAAGCAGTTCATCGAGATGTTTATCGACGAGGCCCGACTCGGCGCTCGTCTTTCACATTCGAACTGCGTTCAGGTTTTCGATATCGGGATGGGCGACGGCACCTACTTCATCGTGATGGAGTACGTCGACGGCGCTGACCTTCGATCACTACTTCAATGGTACATCGACATTCGTGGGCCCTTCCCGATTGCCGAAGCGGTCTACGTCATCATGAAGGTGTGCGAGGGGCTTCATTACGCCCACATGCTCGCTGATGAAGACGGCGGGCATCTGGGGATCGTGCACCGCGATGTGTCTCCGCCGAACGTGCTGATCACGAAGTACGGCGAGATCAAGGTGGCTGACTTCGGCTTGGCGAAAGCAAACACCAACGTCGTTGCCGAAGAAGAAGGCATCATCAAAGGCAAATATTCGTACCTCGCGCCTGAAGCGATCGATCGCCAAGAGGTCGATGCTCGCTCGGATCTCTTCGCCACGGGGGCCATGCTCTGGGAGCTCATCGCCGGGAGAAAGCTCTTTCAGGGCAAGACGGATCTCGAGACGGTTCGCATGGTGGCCAAGGCGCAGGTGCCAAGGCTGAACACGTTCAATCGACAAGTCGATCCGATGCTTCACAGCATCATCGATCGCTCACTCGCAAGAAACTCCGACGAGCGATATCAGTCGTGTGAAGAGTTCTCTGAAGCGCTGAACCAATGGTTGTTTAGCTCGGGTCAACCCGTCGGCTCATTCAACATTGCCAAGCTGGTTCGTGACTTCCAGGAGCGACGCAAGAAGCCCGATATTGCCGACCTGTTGAATGCGACCTTGCAGCAGCACTTCAACATCGTTTCGGTTCAGCCCAACCACGCTCAAGAAGACTTCTTGAGCAGCTTCGCCGACCTCGAATCGACCTTCAAACCTCGCGCCCCTCAACGCAGCCGACCCGCGATCGACCCGATGGCTGAGCTTGCGGGCGAGCTTGAGGATGACCCTCCACGCGCGACACCAGAGCCTTCCCAAACCACACAAGAGAAGCCCGCCGAGCGTAAGTGGTGGCGACCCTGGTGAGTCTCGATCCGAGCGGCGCTGACGTGATACATGCGCCGCATGGCTGAGCCCCAGCGTCGAAAGAAATCGAAGGCACAAGCGTCATCAAGCGCCGAAAACACGAAGTCGAGCGCTGAATCTCGTTCATCGAAGAAACGACGAGAGCGCAGGTTTTTGGCGACGACCCCACGGTTGCTCACAGCCTTTTTGCTCGCAGGGTCGCTCGCGAGCATGGCCATGGGAGCCGGAGTCTTCGCCTTGTTTTTCGCTCAGAACCCACAGCCTTCTGGCACGTATTTGCTGGTGGGAGGCTCGGTGGTTTTGGCGTTGTTGATCTTGCTCGCCCCAGAAACGCCCATGCCGATTCGCGTGGGAGACGCAGGCGTTGCGATCGAGGTCGACGGAGACAATCCGCGACGCATCGACTGGTACGAGGTCGAGCGCATTGGGTTCGAAAAAGACTCCATTGTGGTCAACGGCCCAGGTGCAGCGATCGTCGCTTCGCTTTCGACCCATGCGCTGGCTGCAGCGTGGATCGTTCGCGAAGGCAGGGCGCGTATCCCAGGCAAGGTCACCGTCGAGACAAGCGTGGCACTTGCTTCAACCTCAGACGCAGACGGCGAGAGCCTCAAGCTTGACGAGCCACAGGTTGCGGGACGCCGTTGCCGAGCCAGCGACAAGATCATCTCGTATGAGCCCGACGCCAAGCTGTGCCCTCGATGCGACGAGGCTTATTTGCGCGAGCACGTACCCGCTCGTTGCCTGACCTGCGATGCACCGATGAGCTGAAATCGCAAATCGCTCCGTCGTTGCTAGCGGCAACAATCCAGAGTGGATCGCGAGGATAAGATCCCTGAAGATCACACTCATGCGATATGTGACCCCCCCGCCCCACGTTGCTTCCGTTGGTCTTCGCGTCATGAAACGCATTGCAACGGTTGATGATGGTCGACTTGGGGTGGCCTCGCGAAACCTTCTTGAGGCTGCGAAGAGGCATGTCCTTCACATCACAGACAGTCTCGACGAGCTGAGCGATGTTGAACCATCCGAGCTAGCCAGTGTGCTTACTGATCCTGTCCTTCAGCGACAGTTTGCGCAGGGCATGTCGGTCGTTGCGCTCACCGACGGGAGGCCCAGCGCCGCAAAGCTGAACGAGGTGAAGAAATTCGCCGAAGCGCTTGGGGTTAGCTCGCCCGAGGTTGATGTGATTCTTCGTCTGGCGGATGATCACATGACGCTATTCAAGCTCGATTTTCTGCGGCGCTCACACATCGCCGATATGGCGAAACAGCAGCTCGCGCATGAAGGTTTTTTGGGCACGCTGAAAGGCTTCGCAAGCTTTCGTGGGGTGTACGAGGACGCAGAGCTCGCAGCTCGTTATCGCGCTCTCGAATCAATGCCCCATGGCTCCTTCGGGAGGGCTTTTTTCGACTACATTCGGGGCAACGGTTTTTCGTTCCCAGGTGAGAAATTTGGCTTCCCGTTGGCGGGCATTTACCACGATTTTGCACACGTTTTGTCGGGCTACTCGACAGACTCTGCGGGAGAGATTCAGGTCGGAGGCTTCATCGCAGGGTTCAAAACCGAGAACCCATTCTTCGTCATTTTGTTCGTAATGCTGACGTTCGGTGCAGGGGTAAACGTGACGCCGATCGAACAGCCGCACGTAGAGAAGATCCTCGAAACAGAGGGCCTCGCCGACAAGTTCTTCTCTGCAGTCGAACGAGGCATGGCGATGAAAATCGACATCTCCGACAACTGGGATGCGTGGCCCTATTTCGAACGACCCATTGAGGACGTGAGAGCCGAGCTTGGCGTGCCTGAGATGATTTGATTGCTGCGAAAAAAGCGCGCGGCGCAGGGCTCACGCGCTTGCGTGACCACACTGCTCGGCTACAAAGGTCGGGCCATGATTACTGAGACGCGCGACCAACTCGCCGACCTCTCACGGCGCCTTGAGGCGCTAAGGGGGTATCTTTGACTTGCCGCGACTGGCGCGGCACCTCGAAGAGCTAAACGCAGAAGCCAGCGACCCGGCCCTCTGGGGGAACCCAGACAAAGCACAACAAGTGCTGAAGAAACGGTCCGAGGTCGAAGCGAAGCTCCACCTTGCGGATGGGCTCGCGAAAGACATCAAAGACTCGTCCGAGCTTCTTGATCTAGCCGAGCTCGAAAACGACGAGGGAGTGATCACCGAAGTCGCCAACAACGTGAAGGCGCTTATCGAACGCATGCGACGAGCTGAGCTCGCGCGAATGCTTTCGGGGCAAGTCGATCACGCCAACGCGATCATCACGATCCACCCTGGCTCTGGAGGACAAGACGCCAAGGGGTGGGCGCTGAACATGATGCGCATGTACTCACGTTGGGCAGAGATGCGCGGGTACAAGGTCGAAGAGATCGACTACCAAGCATCCGACGACAACAGCAACGAGTGCATTGACGCGGGGGCACTTCGAATCGAGGGCGAAAACGCCTACGGCTATCTTCGTTCTGAAGCAGGAGTTCATCGCTTCGTGCGAATCAGCCCATTCGACTCGCAAGGTCGCCGTCAAACGGCGTTCGTGGCAGTCGACGTGACGCCTGACATCGAGGACGAGATCAACATCGAGGTCAAACCCGAAGACTACGAAATCACGACGATGCGCGCCGGCGGTAAGGGCGGGCAGAACGTGAACAAGGTCGAGACCGCGGTGCGGTTGTTCCACAAGCCCACGGGGTTGAACATCGTCTGCCGTGCCGAGCGAAGCCAGCATCAAAACCGAGCGATGGCGCTCAAAGTGTTGAAGGCCAAGCTCTACGCGATGGAGGAGCAACGTCGAAGCGACGCAGCATCGGCAGCCGCTGCGGCCAAGACCGACATCGCATGGGGCAATCAGATTCGCTCGTACGTGATGATGCCTTATCGCCTCGTGAAAGACCTTCGCACGGGTCACCAAACGGGCGATGTGTACGCGGTGCTCGATGGTGGTCTCGACCCGTTCATCGAGTCGTATTTGATGGCGGCTGCAGGCGGAACCTTGAAGAAGGGTGGCATCATCGAGGACGATTGATCCTCGTGAGTGAAGAACACGAACACGCCGACTCAGCATCGGTTCGCCGCACCGAGTGGCGTGCTCGTGAATCCTTCAGCGGCGATGACCTAGTCAGCGCCGAAGAGCCGCTCGAAATCCGCATCGGCAGCATGCCGGTCGCTGTGGTGATGAGAACTCCGGGCAACGACGAAGAGCTCGTGCGGGGGTTTCTCATCACCGAGGCGATCGCTTCGTTTGATCAAGTCGCGACCGTAAAACACTGCGACACGATCACCGACCCCGACACCGAGGGCAATGTGGCGCGGGTCACCTTGCGCGAGGGTGTTTCGGTCGATCTGAGCTGCCTTCAGCGCAACCTCTACGCAAGCAGCAGTTGCGGCGTATGCGGCAAGGCATCGATCGATTCGGCGATGCGAACGGCACCTCCGCTCGAGCAACGCGAGCCGAAGGTCAACGTTGAGCTTCTCTATTCGTTGCCACCCAAGCTCAAGGCCGCACAGCAAGGTTTCTCTCGAACGGGTGGCCTGCACGCAGCAGCTCTTTTTACGAGCGATGGTGAGCTTCTGGTCACCCGAGAAGACGTGGGCCGTCACAACGCGGTCGATAAAGTGATCGGTTATGCATCGATGCAGCGGTGGCTTCCGTTGCATCGACACGTGTTGTTGGTGTCGGGGCGAGTCTCGTTCGAGATCACCCAAAAAGCGTTGGCAGCTCGCATTGGTTTGCTTGCGGCCGTGTCGGCCCCGTCGTCGCTTGCCATCGCGCTAGCCGAGCGCGCTGGCGTTACGCTGGCGGCGTTCCTGCGAGACCGCAGGGTCGTTGTGTACGGCGATACGAGTCGGGTTTCTGGATGACCCCCAACGAGGCATCCGACATCGCGGCGCAACTCTTGATGCCGCTGCGACCATGCGAATCACAAGCACGCGAGGTGATGGACAAACACCATGATCTCGACGAAGCGTGGGATGCACTCTGCACGCACGGATTGACCCCCAAACGTCGAGAAATCGTCGGTTTTTGGGCACCACGCGTTTGCTCTGAATGTCACGGGGTTGGCGACGTTCACCACACCGTTCGTACACCCCGTGACCACGAGCACTACGTCGTATCGGGCTGCGCGGTTTGTAAGCGCCGTGGTCTCGAGCCACCGATCAAAGCTGCCGAACGCCCAGCATCTCGAGAGCTTGCACTCGCTCTCGCAAGTAACCCTCGCGGTATCGAAGCCGTCTACGAGATGGCCTGTGAAGCGGCGTCGAGCCTGAGCGCATGGGAGCCCTCTTCTGCCGCAGATCAAGCACTCTGGAGTCGCCTCGATCAACTTCCGACGGGTAACCTGCACCGCCTCCACAACCAAGAGCCAACCATCGCTCGCACTCGCTTTGCGCCGCGAGCGACACGGGTTCTTCAATCCGCAAAAGCTGCCGTAAAACGAGAGGTGAGCTCACGCGTGTTTCGCCAATGGATCGACGAGCTTGCGCGGTGGGTACACCCCTTCAAGCCACATGACCCTCGCAGCCACTTCGGCATGGCCCAAGCACGCGCTGCGAGCGATCTCGAAGGGTATTTTTGGTGGACACGCGCAGTGCTCGTAGACGCAGAGGTCAGCCCGTCGCTCGCATCGCCTCTTGCCGGGAGGGCGTTCGCATCGTTGGGCGATCCATTTGCTCCGTTGGTGGCGATTTGGCGTTTGGGCTATGCGCTCGAAAGGTTCATCGACGGGTATTTCGTGCTGGTTGCGCCCGATGTTCCGCCCTGAATGACGCGCGGCACAGCGAGTCGGAGCAGTCTCGACAAGAGCAACCCGGGCCCGACAAAAGAGCTTAACAAAGCGAGTAAGCGGTGAGCGCAAAGACCTGTGCTATAGGCGCCGGTCATGTTCGACACGCTGACAAAAGGCTTCCGCCAAGCGATGAACCGTCTCGCCGGGCTCACTGAGCTCACCGAGGCGAACATCGAACCTGCTCTTCGCGAGGTGCGACTGTCGCTTCTCGAAGCTGACGTCGAGCTCGGCGTGGTGAAACGATTTCTCGCCCGCGTAAAAGAGAAGGCGATCCGCGGCGAAGGAACAGTCAAGACGAAGGTCAAGACCGACGCAGGCTCGATGCAAGTCTCGGCGAGCGATGTGTTCGTCAAGATCTGTCACGACGAGCTGGCGGCGATGATGGGCAACCGGTACGCCCGTGCTCGCGATGTCGCAGGCGCGGACAAACCGACCGGCATCATGATGGTGGGTTTGCAGGGCTCGGAAGTAAAACAACGACCGCAGCGAAGCCTGGCGTCTGCTCTCGAAGCAGGGCAAGAAGCCCATGTTGGTTGCCGCCGACATGCAGCGCCCGCAGCCGTCGAGCAGCTCAAAGTCCTCGGGCAAAAGATCTCTGTGCCCGTCTTCAACATCGAAGGCGGGAGACCCCGTCGACATCTGCGAAAAAGCCCTCGCCGAAGCGAAGAAGCAAGGCAAGGACGTCATCATCTACGACACGCGGTCGCCTCGCGATCGATGACGTGCTCATGAAGAGCTCGAGGCGATCAAGAGCAAGGTTCAACCCGACAACGTGCTCTTCATCATCGACGCAATGATCGGTCAAGACGCGGTCAAAACCGCGCGATCGTTTTCCACGAGCGTCTTGCCGTAACAGGCGCCGTGATGACCAAGCTCGATGGTGATGCGCGTGGTGGTGCCGCACTCTCGTTCAAAGAGGTCACGGGCGCGCCGATCCTGTTCGCAGGTGAAGGTGAAACCCGTCAGCAAGTTCAGAAGAGTTTTCGCGCAGACGGTATGGCCACGCGCGTGCTCGGCATGGGCGACGTCGTCGGCCTGATGAAAGACTTCCAGGGCGTCATCGACGAGGAAAAAGCCGCCGAAGACGCGATGAAGATGCTCAGGGTCAGTTCACCTTGGACGACCTTCTCGGGCAGCTTCGCATGATCAAGCAGATGGGAAGTCTGCGGGACATCGTCGACAAGCTGCCGTTCTTCCCCGGTGGGATTCCCGAGGAGGCGAAGCAGCAAATTGATGATCGCGAGCTCGTGCGAATGGAAGCGATCATTCAGTCGATGACCAAGACCGAGAAGGTCGACCCCTACGCGCTCATTCGTGAGCCAAGCCGCGTCAGCAGGTTGCCAAGGGCTCGGGCACACAAGAAGCCCGGGTCACCGAGGTGGTGCAGAAGTACCTGTTCATGCGCCAGATGATGAGCGGCCTCGGACAGAACATGGGCATGATGGGCAAGCTGCCGGGCATGAAGCAGATGGCCATGGCGAAGCAGCTCAAGAAGATGATGCAGGGTGGCGGTATGCCCGGAATGCCAGGGATGCCCGGCATGCCAGGTATGCACCGGAATGCCCGGCATGGGCGGTTTCCCGGGCATGGGCGGAATGCCTGGAATGCCTGGGATGGGTGGGATGCCTGGCTTCGGTGGCATGCCCGGAATGGGCGGCTTCCCTGGTATGGGCATGGGCGGAGCCGAGGGCCCGAGCATCACGAAGATGAAGCCACTTTCGGCTTCCGAGAAGAACGCCAAGAAGGCACAACGCAAGCGTGAGCGCGAAGCCCGAAAGAAGGGGCGAAAGTTATCTGCCTCTCGCCGGGCGATTGCTCCGCATCGGTCGCGTTGATCGCGACGATCGCGTGGCTCGCTCGGTGTGCAGGCTCAGATGTTGATCGGCAGCAGGGGGCTTCTGCCGGTCGCCACCTTTCTCGACACACTGGCGCAGCGCTCGTTTGGCTTCTTCGACGCCCCCACGTTGTTCTGGTGGGCACGCTCGGACACGAGCATCACGGTCGGCGTTGTCGTTGGGCTTTTGCTCTCGCTCTTCGCACTCGTTGCGTCGCTCAAGCACAGGCTCGCGAGCAAGGTAGGTTGGCTCGTTCGCCCCGCACTCGGGCTGATGGCGTTTTTGTATTTGTCGTACGCCACCGCGGGCCGCGTCTTCTTTGGCTTTCAGTGGGACAACCTTCTCGTCGAATGCACGGTGATCGCCGCGCTCACGCCGCGTCGCGCTCGATCGACGTGGGCCATCTGGGCCATCCGCCTGCTGTTGTTCAAGCTCTACTTCGAGTCAGGCATCGCCAAAGCACAGTCGTATCTGCACGACTGGCAAGACGGCAGCGCGATGACTTTCTACTACGAGACGGCGCCGATCCCGACGCGACTCGCATGAACTGAGCTCACGCGTTGCCCGAGTGGTGGCACAAGCTCGAAAGTTGGCTGACCCTCGTGTGGGAGATTCTTGTCCCCTTTGCGATCTTCGGCCCGCGTCGCGTATCGTCATGTTGCGATCGCTGTCATGCGCTGTTTCAGCTCATCAACATCAGCACAGCGAATTACGGGTTCTTTTCGTACCTCGCGCTCGCACTCAACGTCGCGCTTCTCGACGAGCACGATCTGCAGACCCTTCGAGCTCGACTACGCGCTTGGTTGAAGAAACCTCGGCGGCCTCTGCTCACTCCATCAGAGACAAGCCCCTCGGCACCACCCGAGCACGCAACGCCACCACAGGCCGACGAGCAAAGTCTTCCGATGACTGTGAGCACAGAACGCCTTCGCACGCTGTTGCACGGCGCGTTGTTCACTCTCTACTTCGCGGTATCGGCGCTCGATGGTCTTGCTTCTTTTGCGCTCAAACGAGAAGACGCACCTTTCGCATCTGAGCGCGCGCTGCTTTCTCGTTTTCGTGTGGCCAACACCTACCACCTGTTCGGACACATCACTCGCGATCGCGTCGAGCCTGAGTTTCAGGTCAGTGTCGATGGTGTTTGGGAACCACTTTCGATGCACTACAAACCAGGCCCGGTAGATCGCGCACCGCCGTTCGTCGCTCCGCACCAACCGCGCATCGATTTCTTGTTGTGGTTCTACGGGCTGAGCTTTCGCCAGGGAATGCCCGAGTACGTGGGCAGTCTGATGAAGAAGCTCTGCGTCGATCCGAAAGTGGTTTCGCCGCTGTTCGTCGAGCCACTGCCTGATGCCCCCGAGGCCGTGCGAGTGGTGTTTTCTCGCTATCACTTCACCTCGTCAGCCAACCATACAGGCTCGTCACCCCAAGCCTGGTGGGAGCGCACGGATGACGTAAGTGGTCGAGCGTTTGCGTGTGGCCCCTTGCGGTCACAGCCTCACTTACACCCCTGAATTTTCGCGGCGCCGATCTCTTTTTCGACGGATGCCGACTCGATCTGAAACTCGCTTGGGGTCGAGCCCGTGATCGACCACTGCACGACCGAAAGATGCGACACGCCCCCGACGCGAGCATCACGAGTCATGCGCACTTTGGTGCTCTTCGGGCCATCGTGAGAGATGGTCAGCTCGCTGATCAACACACGATCTGCAGGGCCGCGCTTCCAGCTTTGCGCAAACTTGTCGACGAGATCCTCACGGGTGCCCTTGAAGTCGTCCCATGTGATTTCAGGGGCGAAGAACGTTCCCAAGCGATCCGAGTCGTGAAGATTCCAGACGTGCTCCCACTGCTGAATGAACGTCGCGATCCTGTGGTCGAGCGTGTCATTGGGGAAGCGACTCGCCAGGTCTGCACGATGAGCTTGCTCGGCGCGAAGCATCGCCGCTCGACATGCCGCGAGCTCGTTCTTTGCGCTCGATTGTGCTGATGCAAGAGAGCTGGTGAGCTGCGCTTCACGCTGTCGAGATTCGCCTTGTAGCGCCTCTGCTTGTGCCTTGAGCTCGAGCAAGTTTTTCTCTCGTTGCTTGAGGTCGAGAGCGTGTTGCCGCGTCACCTCGGCGTAGCCAATCACCGCACCGGCAATGCCGAGCACGACGAGCAAAGCGAACGCATTTTTGAAGAGCGATGCTCTACGAGTCGCGGCTCGAGAGGCATCCATGAAATCAGCAAAACCACTCGCGAGGTGAGGTCTTCGTGCGCTCAACGCGACAGCTCGCGCCAGCTTGAGATCTCGAAGCAATAGCTCTGCACGAGCGGGCCCTCGTTCAGATCGCCACAACTTGGCAAGCGCTTCGAGAGTCGCCGCTTCGCTTCGATCAACCTGCTCTTCTTTGATCCAACTCGCGAGGGTCTCCCATGCGCCAAGCAACGCCTCATGCGTGATCGAGACGTCGCCGCTGCCGGGCTCATCTTGCCCATCGATCACGAGCAAGCGCGCACTGACAAACGAATCCAAAAGACTCGCGGCACCTGGCCCTAGCTTGATGAGCTCGGTTCTGGGTACACGGGCGCGAGTGCCGTCGGCGGTGACCAAGCGCAAAAAGATCTCGCGTGCAGTAACTTGTGGGGCCGCTCCCGAAGAAGAGCGAGCTCCGGTTCGCCCATCTCGAACACTCGGCGCCACAGGGCTTACCTTCGAGACAGCATCGGCCAACGTTGCATCCGCATGATGAGAGAGCGCTCCTGCGACGCCTCCGAGCGCTCGCCATGAGCTCGCTGACAATCGTTGACCGACTCGGGTTGTCCACCACTCGGACAGCGCAAACGAGACCAGCGGAAGTCGCCCCTCACCTGCACGCAACTCTCGAAGCACATCGTCGATAACGGCCTTCTCGTCGTCGATCGAAACGCCTGCCAACGTCGCAGGTTGAACCACGATGTCTCGTGCGCTCGCAGGCGAAGGCGGAGGCACGAACCTCAACGCATCACGAAGCGCAGCCGAGATGCTGTCGAACGAGAGAACGCGGGTCGTGAAGTCTTCTCGTAGGGTGCACAAGATTCGCAACCCCGGCGTGGGTGCGCTGCCGCCGAGATAGCGAGCGAGGGTCAACAAGAAGCGTCCTTGAGCTTCAGTTGAAAGCTGCGTGACCAGCTCTTCGAGTTGATCCACCACGAGAACCAAACCGACATTCGAGCCCGATTCACGGGCTTTTCGAATCGGTTGCTCGATGTCGTCACCAGGTCGTACGACGATCGATTGCCAGTCGTCTCGACCATCGACGAACGACCTCGCCATACACGGCACGATGCCTGCCACCGCGAGCGATGATTTGCCGGATCCACTCGCGCCTTGCAGCACCAACGCCGGTCTTGTCGAGAGCTCAGAGGCGAGACGCCGAGCATCTTCGTCGCGTCCGAACAACGAGCCTTCAGCTTCAGCTCCGTAGGCCGTCAGACCCAGATACGGCGTCGCAGCGACACCATGAGGGCGGTGAAACGCTGCCTTGACCTCTGCCTCGAGTGAGCCTGCTACGGGTCGCTTTGCAGGGTCGAGCGTGAGCAATCTCGAGACCAGCTTGACGACCCCCGCAGGCATCGTCGGATCGATCTCAGCAAGCGATCGAACATCACCCGCGAGCGTCGCTGCACGCAACTCGGCTTGCCACGCCGTCACATCGGAGCCTGAGCCGTTCGAGGGGTAGGGCCTCACTTTCTGAGGCAAATTTCCCCCGATCATCACGAACAACACTGCGCCCAACGCGTACGCATCCGCAGCCGGTGAAGCCGGTCGTCCTTCGAGTAGCTCGGGTGCCATGTAGCCCGGCGTCCCCACGACCACCGCGACTCGCGGGGCTTGTCGACCTTGCGCCCCCACGTCGACTTGGCTCTGCATATCGACCAGCGCACCCGTCGCAAGCGACGCCGGATCACTCGCACCGATCACACGCACGGTCGACGGAAGCGACGTCAACGCCGGAGAGCTCGCAGGCCCGCTCGGTGTTGATGTCCCTCGCAACGAACGAGCGATCCCGAAGTCGAGAACACGCAGAGATCCATCCGAGCCCAGCAACAGATTCGAGGGCTTCAGATCGAGGTGAACGATGCTCGCCGAATGAATCGCATCGAGCGCTGACGCGACTGTGGTCGCCCACGAAAGAGCGCGCCTCCAAGGAATTTTCCCTCGTCCGCGAAGGATCCCACTCAGCGTGTCGCCGTGCAGAAGCTCCATCGCGACGAACGGCGTTGGCGTCGACAGATCGAGAATGCCCGCCGAGTACACCGTCACCAACGCCGGGTGACGGATGGCAGCGAGCAACTTCGCCTCTTCTGACCAGCCCGGCCCCACGTGCTCGGAGATCAACAGCTTGAGCGCAACCTCGCGGACGACCGATCCATCTGGAAGCAACTCACTCGCTCGCCAGACCTCTCCGAAGCCACCTCGACCCAGTTGTTGCTCGAGACGAAAACGAGCATCGAGGATTGTCCCCGGGGTCAGCGAAGCAGCAGCGGGCGGGTTAGTCCGATCTGACATACGAGCGCGGCGAGAGTAGCTCGACTCACGCGGCAGATCGCTTGGAAAGACCCCAGCGCCCACCAACGAAGGCCGAGAGCGAGCCGATCCCTGCGAGCGCAGGCCAAACCATCCACGTCGACGCAAACCCCGCAGTGATCGCAGCAAGCGACCAGGCCACCGTGGCTGCGATCAACCCCGCAACGGTGGCTTCTTTGGTTCGGGCGTCTCCACCAAAACGACCCACGAGCGCACCGCCAGCGGTAGCGGCCATCACGAATGCAATTGCCCCCGGAGTCACCTGCGCGAGACGGATTTTCCACAGGGTGTTTGAATCCGCGTGATTCAGAAACTCCTGAACCTGCTCGGGCGAGCCTGCGGGCACGATGCTGGTCAAAAACGAGCCCGTAACCCCTGCTGCAAGCATCGACAGAGGCAACATCATCGAAAAAATGAGAAGCGCTCCAATAGCGCTCCAGTGCCAAGCGGGGCGAGGCTCGGGTTCGTCCGACGAAGGAGCTTGAGCCGCCCCGGGTGCGGGTTTCGAGCTTTGAAGAACGGGCAAACGACGGGGCTCAGCCATGGGATCAGCAACCCCTTCGCACAACCGGTCTGTCTGATCTAGGATGCCCGCAATGACCCAGGCAGCCCAGCCCGCCAAAGCGACCATCTGCCCTTCTTGCGGCTTCAAGAACAGCCCTCCGCCGGCAAACAACAGGTGTGTCTCGTGCGGCTCGTCGCTCGAAGCGTTGACCGAGGGGGTGCGCTCTCGCGAAGAAGAGCTTGAGCGTCGATATCAACAGCAAGGCTTTAGCGTTCTCTGGACGGTGATCGCCGTTGCCGTCCAAGGTCTGCTCACCGGCGCGTTGGTTTTCGGTCTGCCCTCATTCGTCACCGCACTCGATTTCGAAGGCGGCAACGGCATGCTGGTGACCATCCCCGTGTGGTTCCTCGGTGGGTTGCTCGTTGGTTTGATCTCACCAGGTAAGACCTTCATCGAGCCCGTCGTCGCTGCGTTCTTCGTCGCGATGCCCACGGTGTACTTGCTGATGCGCGGCCAGACCGTCCGAACGTTGCCGCCGTTCATGTACATCATCATGGGTATCATCGGCGTGCTCTTCACGTTGGTTGGCTCGTACATCGGCGAGCGTATCCAGATGGGCCCACCGCCCAAGCACTCGACCTGAGACTCACGTCAACACCAACACACGCGAGTTGATTCGAGAGCGTCGGCTAACCCCGGCGCTCTTCGTGTTTTTACGGCCAAGCAAACATCCACCAGTGATTCAATCTGGCGTACTCCATCGAGCACAGCACCCGTCTCGCTGATGCGATCGAGCCAGCGTTGCGCCAGCGCTTCTCGCTCTCCCTCGCAGTCGATCGCAAACTCTTCGAGCAAGCCTTCGGACGCGAATAGATCTCCGCCAAGACAGATCGAATCGCCTTCGTATGATGCGCCAACGAACCCGATCACCTCTTCGCGCAGCGCGGAGAATCGAGCATCGAGCGAGCTCTCCTCCGAGCGCAAAACCGATGGATCCCACGCGCCGCGTTCGATCGGTCCGTAGGCATGTTCGTACGCCTCGTAGATCTTCGCGATGATGGACGCTCGATCGACCCAGGCTCGCGAGATCTCCGAGAGTGAAGCAGGCGCTTTACCTAGAAACGGATCACTCGAACGCGGTGAATAGGCATCGAGCCCACGGGGTAGTGCGAACGCTGCGTCCACGGGAACAATCGCCTCGAATACACACGCACCCGTTTCACGTCGGTGAGCAAAACCAACCCAGGCCACCGGGCGTTTGTCGATGCTCACCCAGTCTCGCCCAAAGTAGTGCGCAGGCAGACCCAGCGACGAAAGCGCGCGCAACAACGGACGCACGTAGCGGTTCACCAGCTTCGACGGAGTTGCATCCGTCAGTGCATCGGCTCTCGGCAGCGACAGCACAACGTGGAGCGAGCCACGTGACGCAAACACCGATGGGCCACCCGAACACCGACGAGTGATCGAATACCCCGCGGAGAGAGCGCGATCGACGGCAATGGCGGTCGCTGCGCGTTGATAAGCTCCGAGAACGATCTCATCGCGAGCCAGCTCGCTGACGAGAATCTTCGGAGTAGCCACGCCCAACGCTGTGCTCATACCCCAGGAGCTTCGTGACCCGTGCGAGTGACGTACTCGGTGTACCCGCCGCCGTACACATGCTTGCCGTCAGGAGTGATCTCGAGCACGCGATTCGACAGCGTCGCCAAGAAGCGTCGATCGTGTGAGACGAACAGCATCGAGCCTTCGAAGTCGAGCAGTGCCTTCACCAACATGTCTTTGGTGGCCATGTCGAGGTGGTTCGTCGGCTCGTCGAGCACCAAAAAGTTCGGCGGGTCGAACAGCATCACCGCGAGAACGAGACGCGCTTTTTCTCCACCCGAGAGCAAGCGACACGGCTTTTCGATATCGTCACCCGAGAAGCCGAAGCAACCTGCGAGCGTGCGCAACGAGCCGATCGAAGCCCTAGGAAAGCGACCCACGAGCGTGTCCCACACGGTGCCTGAGGGGTCGAGCTGCTCCATCGCGTGCTGCGAGAAGTAACCCAACTTCACACTTGCTCCGAGCGACACTGAGCCCGCATCTGGGGTGGTTGCACCTGCGATGAGCTTGAGCAGCGTCGACTTACCCGCGCCGTTGACGCCCATCACGCACCAACGCTCTTTGCGACGAATCAGCAGACTGAAATCGTCGTAGATGACCTTCTTGCCGTACGCCTTCGACACGTGCTCGATCTTCGCGACGTCATCACCCGAACGCGGCGCCGCGGGGAAGTCGAACTCGATGATCTTTCGTCGCTTCGGCGGCTCGAGCTTTTCGATCTTTTCGAGCTTCTTCACGCGCGATTGAACCTGAACGGCACGCGAAGCCTGGGCCTTGAATCGCTCGATGAAACGCTGCTCTTTCGCGAGCATCGCTTGTTGGCGTTCGTACTGAGCCTCTGCCTGCTTGGCGAGCAACTCACGCTGCGACTCATAGAAGTCGTAGTTGCCACCAAATGTGGTGAGCTCACCGGCATCGATCTCGACGATCTTCGAGACGATACGGTTCATGAATTCGCGATCGTGCGAAGTCATGATCAGCGCACCCTCGTACTGCTTCAAGAAGTTCTCGAGCCAGATGATCGACTCGATATCGAGGTGGTTGCTCGGCTCGTCGAGCAGCATCGCATCAGGTCGCATCAACAGGATGCGAGCGAGCGCAACACGCATCTTCCAGCCACCCGAAAGCGCGCCGACGTCCCCCTCCATCACCTCTTGCGCGAAGCCGAGACCATTGAGAATTTCGCGAGCCTTCGCTTCGAGCGCGTAGCCGTCGAGCTCTTCGAATCGAGCCTGAGCGTGACCGTACGCCTCGATGATCTCGTCCATGCGATCAGCTTGCTCGGGGTCAGCGAGTGCGGCTTCGAGCTTATGGAGTTGCTCGCCCGCCTCGGAGACAGCCCCCGCCCCCGCCATCACTTCTGCAACGACCGAGCGGCCTGACATCTCGCCGACGTCCTGGCTGAAGTAGCCGAGGGTCACGCCACGATCGATGTTGACCGTGCCGCCATCAGGCAATTCTTCCTTCATGATCATGCGGAAGATGGTCGTCTTGCCGGCACCATTGGGGCCGACGAGACCCACCTTCTCACCACGGTGGATCGTGGCAGACGCCTCCATGAAGAGGATTTGCTTGCCGTGTTGCTTGGAGATCGAGCTGAGGCTGATCATGGCGGCGCGGCGTGTAGCAGGTGTCAGGATGAACGCCCGCCTGGTCTTTGGCGCCGATGCCGAATCCTGCTCGAATTTCGCCGCCGCAGCGCTCTCTCGATTTCGTCACGGACACCGAGAAATCAGCCGAAGAACCCATCTCAGGGTTGTCACTTTTTGCCGACTGGCTCTCGCCGTCCGAAGAAGCACAGCTTCTCGAAACGATCGATGCCCAAACCTGGAGCAACGACCTCAAACGGCGCGTTCAACACTACGGCATTCGTTACGATTACAAACGCCGAGGGTTGATCCGCGAAGACGAGCTCGAGCCCCTTCCCGACTGGCTCGTTGCGTTGAGTGAGCGGCTGATGCGAGAGGGCAAAATCGATGCGTTGATGCAGCAAGCGATCATCAACGAATACGAGCCGGGCCAAGGGATTTCAAAGCATGTCGACAACCCGTGCTTTGATAGTCCGATCGTCTCGCTCAGCCTCGGTAGCACCTGCGAGATGCGCTTCGAGCACGTCGAGAGCTCACGAGCACAAGCGATCGTGCTGCAACCCCGAAGCCTGTTGATCATGGCAGACGAAGCTCGGTGGCAATGGCGTCACAGCATCGCGGCTCGGCGCAGCGATCGAATCGATGGATACATCACCCCGCGCAAACGTCGTGTGTCGATCACCTTTCGAAGGCTTAAAGCAAACGCCCAGAGTCGCTAACGAAGCGAGCCCTGGGCGAGGGTTCATCAGACGATCGCGAGCAGATCAGCGCTCGTCGCCACAAGCACCGCGCGAGCACATCGCGGCTTTGATCAAGCCCATGATCTTCTCTTTGCGAATACGCTCTTGTGCGGTTTCGATGTGGGTATTGCGCTCTGACTTCTCGTTGCGGCTCTGTGCGGTCGCACCTGGCGACTGATTGGCACGCGGCGTTGCGCAGCCTTCGCTACCAGGGTTGCATGCGTTCGGAGCATCTTTCAGCGGTTTGATGCGCTCGACGGACGGGCCAACGGCTTGTGTACGAACCGCATTCTGCGTGCGAACGACAGCGTTAGGACGTGCACCCGCTTCCTTGTCGACAACGTCGCCATGCGAACGCTTGACGTCGTCTTTCTGAACGAGAAGTGGCCTCTCGAGGCGCTCTGGCTTGGCTACCTGTTGACGCTCAGGACGTGCTCGATCGGGTTGTGCCTTGCCACCATCAGGACGCTCGGCGAGCGCCACTCCACCCGTGAGACAAACAGCCATGAGCATCGGAATGGACAGAGAAAGTCGCATCAGAGATCTCCTCGCTGTACAGCGGCGCATGTGCGCCAGGTTGCGGATGTCCACATGGGAGAGCACGCCTCGGGCCACGCGCTGATCCATTGTGCAATCGAGAGAATACGCGTGGAGAAACGAGCAAATCTACTGCGAACCACATTCGCTTGTTAGCTCGCTAACACCATAGAACGAAAAACGCGTTAGCAATCTCGCCCTGAGGAAACATCTCACAACAAGGCACAGCTCGGTACAGCAAGGACGTCTGCGCACTTCAACGCTTTCGCACCGCCAACACCGCCTCTGCAACCGTTCGCACGGAGGCGGGAGTACCCAACGTAGACGCGACGAGCGCGAGGTCTTGGCGAGGCAACAAGAACACTCGACTCACCGCTATTTCGGCTGGCGTAGAAGGGTTGAGAACCAGCGCGCGAAGCACACGCGCTTGGCTCATCCAACGGCGATGCTGCGCGACCTCTCTCAGCACCTCGGCGTTACCCGGACGCGCCGACGCAGTCGAGCGTCGTCTTCGGTCACCATCAGGTTCTGCAGCAACACCCTCGTCACGACTGGGTTTGGGTCTCGGATCAACTTCGCGATTTGTGCTCGCGTGGGCTTTCGCGCGGGGCTTTCGCTCTCCGAGGGTCAGCGGCCGTGAAGAACCATAGTTGGGGACATTCTCTTCTTTCGGTTCTTCGTAGACCACTGCGAAAGGCGGGCGGCTGCAAGAAGTCTTGAATCTCTCGCTCTGCATCAGCGTGCTCAGGCGTCTCATCGGAAGGTGAAGAGGTCGAGCCCGCCATCGGAAACTCGTCTTCGACTTCTCGAATGGTGCGCTCGATGCTCGCCCTCCAAGAACGGCCTAGCTCGGCGTGAGCGGCAGTGCCGATCGGGAGATCAAAACCTGAGAGCAAACGAGCAGCCCACGGCAGCGTTGATGTCTTTGCGCTGATCAGCACCTTACGAGCCCACATCGCGTTATTCGCGTCGGTGAGCATCACCACGATCACATGCATAGCGAGCATCGCGCGGTGCTCACCTCGCTCGTTCTCTGCACAGAGCTGATCAAGAGCGCGAGCCACCTCGTGTACCGAAGCAGCCCGCATATGTTTCATGAGCGCCTCGCCTCTCATCGCGACATCGCGAATGGTGCCCGCTGTCAGCAAAAGCTGCTTGAACAGAGGCAGTGGCGCCGGAGGGCCACCCAACCCGTCAGGTGGGGTCGAGGAACCCATCCACCACCTCGAGGGCCAGCTCGTAGCGCTCGAGCGGCGGCATGATGTACGCGCCCGCAACCTTGTGGCGAACGGCCGCGAGCATCTCGCGTGCAATCGCCACGCCCTCTTTGCGCGCCAATGGGCCAGTGCCCGCTTTGCGCATACGCTCGCGAATCGCCTCTGGGATCTGCATCCCGGGGACTTCGTTGTGAAGGAACTCTGCGTTGCGGTAGCTCGCGAGCGGCAACAGCCCCACGAGCACAGGCAAACCGAGTGGCTCGATGTCAGCCAAAAACCGATCGAGCACAGCCGGATCATACACAGGCTGCGTCATCACCAGCTCGGCACCAGCTTGCTTCTTCGCACGCAAACGCGCGATCTCTCGGTCGTAGTTCAACGCACCAGGCTCAGCCCCGGTTGCCGAGAAAAACGACGTGGGTGATCCAAGCGATTTACCGCCTGGATCAATGCCGTGATTCAAACGCGACACGAGACGAAGCGTGCCCACCGAATCGAGATCGTACACGGCCGTGGCATCCGGGAAGTCTCCCATTTTCGGAGGATCACCCGTGATGATCACCAGGTTGCGAATGCCCAGTGAGTGCGCTCCGAGAAGGTGCGCAACCATGCCCAAGAAGTTTCGATCGCGACCACATACGTGAAGGATGGTCTCGATACCGAGCTCTTGTTGCATCCTCACCGCAAGAGCGAGGTTGCCCATGCGAGCTTGAGCGCGTGCCCCGTCTGCGATGTTGATCACATCAACACCTGCCGAGGTCAGCATGCGCGCAGCCTCGAGCGAACGAGTGAGATCGAGCCCCACGGGCGGGTTCACCTCGACAGACACAACGAAGCGTTTGCCGATCTTCGCTCCGAGCTTGCTCTTGTCCTCGCGAAGAACCGGGATGATCCCCGACGGCGGCGTGGGGATTTCATACACCTCACTCGAGCCCTGAATCGCTCCGTCATCGGCGCTCTCGAGACCGTCAGTGCTGCCCGCCATTCGCGCAGCCGCCGCGATGCGTTTGACGTGCTCGGGGGTCGTACCGCAACAACCGCCGACCAGCTTCACACCGAGCTTGAACATACGCCGCGCGAACACGCCGAAGTACTCGGGCGTCGACACGTAGATCAATCGATTGTCGACCTTACGAGGCAGCCCCGCGTTGGGCATCGCACTGATCGGCAGACCGATCGGGAGCAGCTTCTCTACGGCCGACAAGACCTGCTGAGGGCCATCGGAGCAGTTGATACCGAGCACGTCGACGCCCGCTTCTTTGAGGCGCGCTCCCATCGTGCCGACGTCAGTTCCGTCGCTGAGAAGCAGGCTGTCGTTGACGAAGACCTGAGCGATCAGCGGAACCCCTGGCGCTTCGATCTTGGCCGCTTCGACCGCGAGCAAAATCTCCTCGGGCTGCCCCATCGTCTCGAGCAAAAGCGCATCGACCCCTTCGGTCACGAGCTCGGCGATTTGTGCTCGAAACGCATCTCGAATCACGCCTTGCTCTTCGCGAGTCAACCCGACGAGTAGCTTGCCCGATGGGCCAACAGCACCAGCGATGTACGTGCCTGGTTTCGCAACCTCGCGAACGAGTTTCACCGCAGCGCGATTGATCGCAGACATGCGATCGGCAAACCCGTGACGCTCGAGACGGATGGCATTCGCGCCGAACGAGTTGGTCTCGATGAGTTGCGCCCCCGCTCGTACGTACGCCTCGTGAATACGACGAACGAGGTCGGGCCGAGAAAGGTTGAGCTCCTCGTAGTTGACGTTGAAGAGGATCCCGCGTTCGTAAAGCTGCGTGCCCATGGCGCCGTCGGCGACGAGCGCTCCATTTCGAAGGGCGGTGAGAAACGGCGTCTTTGAACCTTGCGACATCACTTCTTCTTGGGCTTCGCGGGCTTCGGATGAACCGGATGCAATGGATGACTCACGGGAGGCGTCGCAGCACCATACTGCGGAACTCCCGGGCGACTTGGGCCCGCAGCACCAGTCTGCGGGATCATGGCTTGTGGTTGACCCACGGGCGCGGCTGGCTTGGGCGCAGGCAGCGGAGGCACTCGCCCCGGAGGCGGCAACACCTCGACCAGCGAGCGTCGAGAAGGCGTCAAATAGCGGGCAACTGCCGCTCGCACCTTCTCGCGAGACACATTGCTGAGCTGCTCGACGTCGGCCTTGAGCAAGCCCGCGTCCCCGTGAAAGGTCTCGATCCACGAAAGCTCGCGAGCTCGTTCTTCGAGTGATTCGAGCGAACGCAACATGCTGCTTTCGATCGTGCTCCGCGCCTTCGAAAGCTCGGCATCCGAGGGGCCATTTTTCGCGAGAGAGTCGATCTCTGCATCGACGGTCTTTTCGACCTCGGCTCGCTTTTGCCCATCGGCAAGCCACACCTCGATCGCGAGCAAGTCTTGGGCGCGCGTTCGATCGAGCGATGACGAAACCTGCAGCGCCATCGCTTTCTCGCGGATCACCTTCTGCCCAATTCTGGATGCAGAGCCACCCGCCAAGATCTCTGCTGCCATCTGCAGCGCAGCACGATCTTCACTACGAGCCGCGGGCACAGCCCAACCGAACAAAAACGCTGGCTCTTCGAGACGAGTATCCTCGAGCACAGAAGACCGCTGACTGGTCTGATCGGGCATCTGTGAAATCGAGGATACAACCCCACGATCTCGACGTCGGGCCGTCTCGAAGAAGCGACGAACGAGCTGCATCGCGCGGTCGTTCTCGAAGTCTCCGACGATCGTCAGCACGGCGTTGTTGGGAGTGCAGGCCGACTCATACATCTCTTTGAGCGTATCGAGCTGCGCTGATTCGATGTCACTCGCTACACCCATCACAGGGTGCTCGTAGGGCCAATTTGCCTGAAAAACCAGCTCACGCAGACGCTGCCGTGCCGGGGCCAAGGTTTGCCCCAACAAGCGCTTGGCCGCTTCGGCAGAAAGCGATCGCTCAGCCTCGAAGCCATCGTTGGTCAATACCAACGACTTCATTCGATCCACCTCGAGCCACAGCGCCAGCGGCAATTCGCGCGATGGCAACACACTCGTAAACGACATCACCTCGCTGGTCACCTTGGAGGAGAAGGTGCCCCCTCGCGACGTGATCAAGCGTGCGTGCTCTCCGCGAGTCACGTTCGCGCTGCCCTGCAACATCAGTTGCGACAAGAGCTGAACATACCCAGCACGACCGCGTTCTTCGACACGCGAGCCAATGTCGTATGTGAGCGTTACCGCGACATTCGGGCTTCGACGATCGGGTGCGAGCACCACGCGCAGACCGTTCTCGAGCGTCGCTCGCTCGATGCTCAATGGATACGACACCAGCGCTCTCGACGGAACCTCTGTGCTCGTCGCCACCGCCGCAGGCATCGCTGGCGCCGGAGCATACGCACCAGGACGGACGCCATGACCCGCATGTGGCTTTGGCTTCTTTCCGCCTGTTTTTGGCTTCTTTTGCGCAACGCGACCGCGCCCTCGAGGAGCCGCCCACGCGTCGCTCTCACCCATCATCGCCACGAGTAGAGCCAACCCCGCCCCAACCTTTCCCAGGTTGAGCAAGCGGTCCCTCCATGTGCGTCGAGCCAACATCGCCCGCGCCCTAGCACGCCAGCCGCGTTTTCGCTTTCCTCGTCCCGCCACACACGCTGACGGCAACACAACCCCAGTGCCCCAACCACACGCCAAACGATGCCCAATATGAGCCATCTGGCACAGTGCCAGTTTCATCCAGCTCAAGAGTCAAACGAGGGCATCTCAGCAACCATTTGAGGTACTTTCGACGACCTCGGATGTGCCAGGTGAGCTGGCACGAGAGATGTACAAGAGGGTGGCCATGAAACGCTCGACCTTCTCGACCTCATCGCTTTTCGCTTTCTCTTTTCTCGCGCTTCTCGCCGCGTGTGGAGGCACGACCGGCGAACGCGATGGCAGCAACCGGAACGGCGTTAGCTCTGGAGATCCAGGCGATCCGGGTGGCACGGGCGGTACCGCTGGGGATGGCGTGGGCGGTGGAATCAGCACCGGAGGTGGCGACCCTGGCGGAAGTGATCCTGGAGGCTCGGCAGGTGCAAGCAACGGGCGCTCTGGAATTGCCTTGTTCCGCTACCAGCTCGACAACTCTGGAGCAGGCGGAGACAGCGGCGGAACGGCTGGAATTGGCGGCTCCGCAGGTGTCGGCGGCAGCGGCGTCGGCACTGGTGTCGGAGGAACCGGCGGCAGCGCCGGAGACGGCGGCTGGTCGGGCTCGTGCGGAGGACCTTCCTACGTCGGCGGCTCGGCTGGCGCAGAAACCGGCGGAACAGGCGGAATCGCCGGCTCGGACACGGGCGGCTCTGCGGGGGTTGGCGGGTTCAACCCAGGTGGCAGCGGTGGCGTCGGCGGCTCTGGCCCGATCAATACCGGAGGTTCTTCGGGCGTGGGTGGTTTTGGCGCAGGCGGCGCAGAAACCGGCGGAACCGGCTCTGGCGGAGCGCCTGATGCATTGAACCCCATGACTCTCTTTGTCTTCGTCGACAGCACGAATGAGCATCAGGCAACACAGTGCTGGGCGCCGTTCGAAGCGCTGCCTTGCTCTGCTTGGCGAGTCACGATCGGCATCGAGCCCGAGCTCGTCTCACCTGGATCGCACACCTATTCGCTTTCGACTCCAGGCATCAACGCGTTCTTCTCGTCGACCGGGCCGGGCGCTGACCCGAATAGCTGCGAAGGTTGGGGCGGAGGCAGCTTTACCGAAGGCTCGATCACACTGAATTTCGACGGAAGCTCGACACTTTCAGGCTCGTTCTCAGGCACATCGACCTTCGACTTCGACGCCAATGGCTCATTCGAAGTCTCATGGTGCCCGTGAGCTGCGACTGATTTTTCGCAGCAGGTTCACAACGTAGTTCGCTTGACCCAACCCAGGGATGCGATCCATGGGGGATGCGCGGTCATCAGTATCTCGACCGTGCCCTCTTTGCCCCGTGGACCTTCTTTACTTCGTCATCCTCGTCAGCGTGCTGATCTTCGTGCACGAGCTCGGCCATTTCGTGGTCGCGAAGATCTTCGGCATCAAGGTGCTGACGTTCTCGGTGGGCTTTGGTCCGAAGCTCGTCCGATTGCGCGGAAAAGAAACCGAATATTGTATCGGCCTCTTTCCGCTGGGTGGCTTCGTCAAGATGCTCGAAGAGTCGCGGCACGAAAGCGTGTTGCCCGAGGATCGTCGTCGCACCTTCGAGGCCCAAGCCGCATGGAAACGCGCGCTCGTGGTGCTCGCTGGGCCAGCGATGAACCTGCTCTTCCCCGTGGTTCTGTATTTCAGCGTGTTCGTCACTGACCAAAAGTTCGTGCCGCCCACGGTTGGCATCGTGCTGCCCGGGCACCCCGCGGAAGGCAAGCTCCTCGAGGGAGATCGCATTCTCGCGGTGGACGGCGAAGAGATCGGGACCTTCGCCGAATTGCAGCAAATCATCGCGCAAAACCCAGGTCGAGAGGTCAAGCTCAAGGTCTTCAGGCACCTCACGTACATCGACGTCGAGGTCACGCCCGAAGAAGCCTTCGAGAGCAATGGTCTCGACCAGTTCGAGCGAGTCGGACGCCTGGGAATTGTCCCCCATGCGAAGGCCCCCGTCATCGGGATTTCTCGCCCCGAATCACCGGCCTATCGAGCAGGTCTTCGCACCTTCGACGTGCTGACGAGTATCGGAGGGCGGCCCGTCAAGCTCTACTCGGATATCGAAAAAATCCTTCTCGATAATCGTGGAGAGACTGTCCCCGTCACGTATTTGCGGCCACGAACTCAAGTTGGCGTGCTCGGTGGGTTTGCCGATATGGCCGTGTACGAAGCAGGAGTGGCCGCACTGTCGCCCGAGGTAGGCCAAGGCGATCTGTATTCGCGCACGGGTATCGAGAGCGCAGATTTGTATGTGGCGATTGTTCCACCTGGCTCTGCGGAAGCGAAAGCGAACATTCAGCGAGGCGATCGCATCATCGAGCTCGACGACCAAGAGGTGCTCTCGTGGAGCGTCTTGGTCGAGCGGTTGTACGAACAGAAAGCCCGCCCTCACAAGCTCACGTACGTACGCGACGGCAAGCGCGACGCAGGCCAGGTCGAGCTTCGACACGAGTGGTATCGAGACGAATCGGGCAGCGAGCACGAGCGCTACGTGCTGCGAATGGATCACTGGGCCCCCACGGTGCCTGAGCCATTGGTCGAGCACCCTCGTCGCTACTCATACGCCATTCGTAACGCGGTCTCGAAAACGCTCGATGTGGCTCGTTTTATCGTCGTTGGCATCGTTCAAGTGATCGAGGGCAAGGTGAACCTGTCGCAGCTCTCGGGGCCCATCGCACTCTACGAGGTCGCAGGCCGCGAAGGAGCCAAAGGTGCGGACTACTTCCTCTGGGTCATGGCCGTGATCAGCATCAATCTGGGTCTTCTGAACTTGATGCCGATCCCCGTGCTCGACGGCGGTCACTTGATGTTCATCGCGACCGAAGCCGCGCTTCGTAAGCCATTGCCGCTTCGCCTTCGCGAAATCGCCAGCGTCATCGGCATGCTCGTGTTGATCTCATTGATGGCCATTGCATTCAAGAACGATGTCGAGCGACGGTGGGACGTGATCACCGGCCAGCTTCGTGAGCTGTTCGGCTGACGCGAACCCTTCACTCTGCTCGCCGAAGCGCTTGCTCTTCTGCGATGCCAGCGATAGGCAGCGCCCCCCATGTCTCGACCGGTCTCCACAGCTCCACTCCCCGACGCACGTCGTCTCGCGGCGTATGTCGTAGAGCGTGTGCTGACCGAAGAAGCGTGGGCCGCAGCGGTGTTGCGCTCCGAGATCGATCGCTATCCGCAGCTCGACGCACGAGATCGAGGTCTTTGCACCGAGCTCACCTACGGCACACTTCGCACCGCTCGTTACCTCGAATCGAGGCTCTCGAAGCACTCGCATCGGGGCCTCGACACCATCGACGCAACCACTCGCTCGCACTTGCTGATCGGAGCGTATCAGCTTCTCTTTCTAGAGCGTGTGCCTGCTCACGCCGCGGTCTCATCCACAGTGGCTGCGCTCAAAACCGAGCGAGGCGTAAAGGTTGGCTCATTCGCAAACGCCATCCTTCGTCGCATCGCCTCCGAGGTAGCCGAGAGCGGTCGTCTGTCGGTTGCCGACGCGGTATTTCAAGGCTCTCCACGATGGCTTCGTCGTGCCCTTGGCGCCTCTCTCGGCGATTCAGAGATCCAAGAGTTTCTCTCGGCAGGCCCCTTCCCTCCGCCCATTGGGCTTCGCGTTCGTCGAGGCGATCGAGAGACCTGGATGACTCGTCTGCAAGAGGCTCTTCCCGATGCAGAGATTTTTCCGGGAAAGGTCGAGCAAGCGTGCATCCTTCTGCGCGGCGCAGGTGACCCTAGGCGATGGCCAGGCATCGAAGATGGCTCGTTGGTCATTCAAGAAGAAGGCTCGCAAAAAGTCGCTTCGTTTTTGAACGCGCAGACCAACGAGCGAGTGCTCGATGCCTGTGCAGGGCGTGGTCATAAATCGCTCTCGCTCGCCGATCGAGTTGGCCCCGACGGTCGAGTTGAGGTGGCTGATGTCGATGGCCGTAAGCTCGATCACCTCACGGCCGAAGCCGAGCAGATCGGCGTGAAAATTCGTGCGGTTCACGAGGTCGATCTGTCGGTGGGGCTTGGGTCGATCCCTGAGGCCGCATTCGATCGAGTGCTCGTCGATGCGCCATGCTCGGGTTTGGGTACGGTTCGTCGACGCCCCGAGATCTTGCTTCGTCGCAAGGTCGATCAACTGGCCGAGATCACCGCGCTGCAGACCGCGATTTTGAACAACGCTGCACGCGCGGTTCGCCCTGGCGGAGAGCTCGTTCATGCGGGTGTGTAGTGTGCTGCGTGATGGAGCTGAAGGCGTTGCAGCTAGCCTGCCTGGAGCCGGGCGAACCTCTACAGCCAAACGGTCCAGCCAGATCTGGCTGATTCTGGAAGTCGCTCGCATCACGCCCCATCGCGACGGGACAGACGGATGCTGGCATGGTGCGCCTGCTTCGTCTACCCTGAGCTCATGAGCCTCTCGCCCAGGCGCCGGAAGACACTCTATGTCGCCGTGGGAACCATCTCGACGCTGCTCGTGCTTGGTGCATGCGCGATGTTCCGAGGGCCTACATTCGCCGGCGCTCGCGGCGTCACGCAATCGCTCTCACATGGCGGTCGCGCTCGCTCGTACGAGCTCTATCGACCCGCGTCACTCACTCCGCAATCGCAACCCGGTTTGATCCTCGCGCTTCACGGTGCGGGCGGCACGGGTCGCGGTATGGAGGGCCTAACGCTCGGAAAGCTCAACCGCATCGCCGACCGTGATGGGTACATCGTGGTCTACCCCGATGGCGTCAACAAACGCTGGAACGACCTTCGGCCTCGGGACGACAACCACGTAGACACCTCCGTCGACGACATCGGCTTTCTGATCGCGCTGATCGATGAGCTGTCTGCACGGTTCAATATCGATCCAAGTCGCGTCTATGTGACCGGTGCCTCAAACGGTGGATTCATGTCGTTTGCGTTGGTCTGCGCATCACCCGATCGATTCGCAGCATTCGCCCCAGTCATGGCCGGAATCGGCACCTTGGTTGCCGAGCACTGCGCTCTGTCGACCCCTCGTGCTCCTGCGGTTTCATTGCTCATGATCAACGGCACTCGAGACCCCTTGGTGCCCTACGACGGCACCTCGGTCACGTTCAGAGAACGACACCTCGGCAACAAGCTGACCGTCCCAGCCACCATCTCGACATGGGCAAGCTGGCTCGGTTGCCCTTCTGCCCCAACGACAACCACACTACCCAATACCGACCCCGACGATGGCACATGGGTCACACAAACGAATCATGTCGGGTGCCGAGATCAGAGTGAAATCAGCTTGATTACCGTCGACGGAGGCGGCCACACCTGGCCCGGCGGCCACCCTTATTTGCCCGAGCGCACCATCGGCAAGACCAGCCGTGACGTTGATGCGAGCGAGCTCATTGCAGCCTTTTTCAGCCGTCATCGACGCTCTCGCTCACCCTCTGCCGCCCCGTGAGCTTCTCGCAATCCAGCGAATTGAGCCCGCCGCAACGTCACGACCTTACCCCGGCCTAAAGCAACGATTTGCAATGCCGGGCATGCAAGACATCCTGGCGTCCTTCGTGCGATTCGGCGTATGTCGTCGACGCACCTTCTGCTCTTCAGAAACACCTGCCCATGCTCCCGTACTTGCTGCTCAACGCGCCCATCAAGCTCGAAGAGATGTTCGACAAACCGGGCTTCGAGGATCGCTACCTGGCGATCTGGAAGCTCCTGTTCGCGCTACTCGGCATTGGCGCGCTTCTCTACGAAGCCGCTCGTGAGACCGAGGGCAACCCCGTGCCCAAACAGATGAAGAAGCTCGCGGGAGGCCTGTTCGCAGTGATGGGCATCATCGCGTACTTCCAATTCTTCCAGATTGGGTATCGCGAGTTCTATCACCGGCACGAGTTCTTCCATTACTACCTCGGCGCCAAGTACTTCAAAAACATCGGCTACGAGAAGCTCTATGTCTGTACGGCCATCGCCGAGGCAGAGCTTGGTTACAAGAAAGAAGCTCGCGAACGAAAGCTGCGCGACATGAGGCAAACCAACCTCATCGTCGACGCGAAAGACTTCGTCGATCACCCCGAGCTCTGCAAAGAAGACTTTGGTCTCGCCGCAGATGCCACGAATGAACGCTGGGAGTCATTCAAGCGAGACGTGAAGTACTTCCGCGACTCTGCGTTTGGCGGCTCGTACTGGAAGGACATGCAGAAAGACCACGGGTACAACCCCCCGCCGGTCTGGGGCATCATGGGGCGCTTTTTTGCTGAGCTTCACGCCCCTGAGCCTTGGTATTGCCAGCTACTTTCTTGCATCGATCTCGTCTTGTTCACCTTCATGTTCGCCGCCATTGCGTGGGCGTTCGGCTGGCGAGTCACCTGCATTGCAATCTTGTTCTGGGGCACACAAGACGCGGCGCCGTTCTTGTGGACCGGTGGAGCGTTCCTTCGCCAGGACTGGATCTTCGCCCTCGTTCTCAGCGCTTGTATGGCTCGTCGACGACACTTTGCGTGGGCAGGTGCGTTGCTCACGTACTCGACGTTGCTCCGTGTCTTTCCGATGTTCTTCTTCTTCGGATGGGGCGTCGTGGCCGCGGCCTATATCTACAAGCACCGCAAGCTCAACCCGATTCACCTCCAGCTTGCCAAGGGCGCCATCATCGCGGGCTTGGTGCTGATCCCCGCAAGCGTCGCTGTCCACGGAGTCAAAGCCTGGCCTGCATTCGTGCACCACATCTCGGTGCACAACAACACGCCCGTCACCAATCACATGGGTTGGAAGACCATCATTGGTCACTCGTCCGAAGGCCGTATGCAGGTCTCGCGCGACAACAAGCTTCAAGACCCCTTCGAGAAATGGAAGGACGGTCGCCGCAACCGCGTGAAGGCACTCGCGCCGATCTACTACGGCGGCATCGCCATCATGATGACGATGTTGGGTTACGCGTGTTGGCGCCTGAAAAACCTCTGGATTGTCCAGGGGCTCTGCTGCCTCGCCTCGACGATCTTGGTCGAGCTCACTTGCTACTACTACTCGACCTTCTTGCTCGGCGCGATGCTGAGCAAGGGGCGAAGGCCGATCGAGCTCGCACTCCTTGCAGCGGCAGCATTGACCGAAGCTGCGCACCTTCAGTTTGGGTTCTTGGATGATCGCAACACCGCCTTCTCGGTGATCTTCTTGTCGCTCGCGTTGTTCATGGTGGCGATGTATTCGCGACTGCCTGAATTCGTGAAAGAGAAGATCGCGCCGCGTGAGCCGATGAAGCTCGCGCGTTCTGGCGGTCAGTGAGTCAAGACCAGCGAAACACTCGCGGCAGGGGGATGCTGCGAGGCTTTGCAACGAGGGGGCCGACAAGTAAGGTTGGCCCCTCCTTCGTTCAGGGACAGCCACGTTTTGTGGTTGTTTTTGCGCGCCTAGCTCTTCGGAAACCTTCTCACCATGCTGCCGTATTTGCTGCTCAACGCGCCGATCAAGCTCGAAGAGATGTTCGATAAACCGGGCTTCGATGAGCGATATCTCGCCATCTGGAAGCTCCTGTTCGCGCTACTCGGCATTGGCGCGCTTCTCTACGAGGCAGCACGCGAGAACGAAGGGAATCCGATTCCGGTGATCTGGAAGAAGATGGCCGGCGGTGTCTTCGCCGTTCTCGGCATCATCGCGTACTTCCAATTCTTTCAGATTGGGTATCGCGAGTTCTATCACCGGCACGAGTTCTTCCATTACTACCTCGGCGCCAAGTACTTCAAAAACATCGGCTACGAGAAGCTCTACGTTTGCGCTGCAGTGGCCGAGGCCGAGCTCGGTTACAAGAAAGAAGCTCGCGAACGAAAGCTGCGCGACATGAGGCAAACCAACCTCATCGTCGACGCGAAAGACTTCGTCGATCACCCCGAGCTCTGCAAAGAAGACTTTGGTCTCGCCGCAGATGCCACGAATGAACGCTGGGAGTCATTCAAGCGAGACGCAGGCGACTCTGCGTTTGGCGGCTCGTACTGGAAGGACATGCAGAAAGACCACGGGTACAACCCCCCGCCGGTCTGGGGCATCAGCGCGCTTTTTTTTGCTGAGCTTCACGCCCCTGAGCCTTGGTATTGCCAGCTACTTTCTTGCATCGATCTCGTCTTAGTTCACCTTCATGTTCGCCGCCATCGCGTGGGCATTCGGGTGGCGAGTCACCTGCATTGCGATTTTGTATTGGGGCACACAAGACGCAGCGCCGTTCTTGTGGACAGTGGAGCGTTCCTTCGCCAAGACTGGATCTTCGCGTTGATGTTGAGCGCGTGTATGGCTCGCCGCCGTTACTACGGTTGGGCAGGTGCGTTGCTCACGTACTCGACGTTGCTTCGCGTCTTTCCGCTCTTCTTTTACGTGGGTTGGGGGGTCATCGCTGCGGCGTATTTCTACAAGCACCGCAAGCTCAACCCCGTTCACCTTCGCCTCGCAGCAGGTGCGCTCATCGCCGGAGCCGTGTTGATCCCGGTGAGTGTGGCCGCTCACGGAGCACGAGCGTGGCCCGCATTCATTCACCACATCTCGGTGCACAACAACACGCCTCTGACGAACCACACACGGGCTGGAAGACCATCATCGCTCACTCGTCAGAAGGCCAGCGCAGGTCTCGCGTGACAACAAGCTCACCGACCCGTTCGAGAAATGGAAAGAGGGCCGACGTAATCGCGTGAAGGCGCTCGCCCCGGTCTACTACGGCGGCATGCTCGCGATGATGTTGTGGCTGATATACGCCTGCTGGCACCTGAAGAACGTGTGGGTGGTTCAGGCACTCATCGTCGATCGGCGCCACCGTCGTCAATGAGCTCACGAGCTACTACTACACGTACTTCATCTTCGGAGCGATGCTGAGTCGGGGGCGTAGACCACTCGAGTTCGTCATGTTGATCACAGCAGCGTTGACCGAGGTCGCTCACCTCACACTGGGTTTCTACGACGACCGATACACCGTGCAGTCGGTGATCTATGTGGGTCTGTCGTTGTTCATGGTCGCGATTTACTCGCGTGTGCCGCAGTTCTTGAAAGAGAAGATCGCAACGCCGGTTGCAAGCCGAGCATCGGCAGCGTGAGACGAACATGGGTCGCGTGCAAAACACCTAAGCTGCGCCACGATGCGACGCGCGGGGCTGGCTGATCTATTCGCGGGTTTCTCTGAAGGCAAGATGGCCCGCTATCGCTTGCTCGTCGAAACACGTGACGGGCTCGTGCTGGTCGATACGGGCTTTGGTCCGACGATCTCGCGAACCCCATCAAGCGCATCGGTCGTCCGATGATCCTGATGGGTGGCTTGCAGATTGACCACAAACCGCAGCACGACAGGTCACGACCAGCCGCACGGACGCGATGACGTGAAACACATCGTCGTCACCCATCTCGACCTCGATCACGCGGGTGGTCTCGCAGACTTTCCGAAAGCGAAAGTGCATGTTCATGAACCCGAGCACGCAGCGGCGATGAAGCGTGAAAGCGTGCTCGAAAAAGAGCGTTACCGACCAGCACAGTGGGCACACCGGCCTGACTGGCAACTGCACCGTGTCGACGGTGAGCGTTGGTTTGGTTTCAATGCGGTGCAGGCCATCGATCGAGATGCCGACGTGTTGATTGTTCCGCTCATCGGGCACACTCGAGGGCACGCAGGCATCGCCGTGAAAGACGGTGTTCGCTGGCTGCTACACGCAGGAGACGCGTATTTCTTCCATGACGAGACCGACCCGGTGAAGCCGTTCTGTCCGCCATTCTTCAAGGTGTTTCAAAACACGATCGAGATGGATCGCGAACAGCGTCTGGCAAACCAGCAACGTCTACGAGAGCTTCGCCGTGACCACAGCAACGAGGTCACGATCTTCAGTGCTCACGACCCCGTCGAGCTCGATCCATTTCAATCGGCAACGTGACCCGTGAGCTCGTTCGTCTCGCTCACTCGGTTGACCCATTAGCCCATCAACCCCGGCGACGAGCCCGACGTTGCTCGCCTTCGATGACGCGAGCGGCACGCTTCCACTGCACGCGCAGCGATGGCTTCCTGCCGGGCAGGCTCGGTTGCTCATCGTGAGGCTCGACGAACGCTCCGGGCTCTGTGCCCAAATCAAAGATCGCTACCTCGCGCTTACCGCGCTCACCGAGTCTCAAGGGCATCACGGCAGCACCAATGCCCGCGCCAACATACACCGCCCCCGTATTTGCCTCTGGGCCAGAGCGGCGCGATCCGTACAGACCGTGAACGTACTTGTGACCGGCGATCTTTCCGATCGACAGCTCGTGCAGCTTGGCGAGCGTGATTTGCCCAGCGTGCGTATGCCCTGAAAAAACCAGGGGTACACCACGAGCCCACAGAGCATCCGCTTCTTCGGCAATGTGCGAGAGCCCGATCGTGGGGAGGTCTGGAGATAGCCCTCGAAGCGCACGCTCACGATCTGCGTGACCGGTATACGCATCGTCGAGGCCGACGACTTGAAGCGACTGGTGGCGCAGCGTGATCACGGTGTTCTGATTGCTGAGCACCTCGGCTCCGGCGCGACGAAGTGCGTCGCGAACCTCGGCGCCGCCGCTCCAGTAGTCGTGATTGCCAAGCACACACATCACAGGAGCGTTGAATCGCGAGACAACATCGCCCAGCTCATCGAGGAACTTTTGACTGTGGCAGACGAAGTCTCCGGTGATCACCACGAGGTCGGGTGATTGCTCATTGGTCAGTGTGACCGCGTCGTACTGCACGCGCATCGGCGTCACTCGACCGACGTGAAGGTCGGTGAGATGAGCTACGCGAAGCCCTTCGAGCTGATCGACGAAGGCCGAGGGGCCAGCGAAACGACGGAGCTGAATACGTGACGGAGACAGGGGCGAAGGCACTACGACCGGAGCAGTCGCCTTGGGCATAGATAAAGGGTGACGTGCATGAGCGAGTCACTCAAGACGAACGCCGTGGTAGACGAGAATTCATGGCCCGAACGCAGACCCGATCGAGCGCAACGAGCAAGGCAAAAACCAAGAAGGCACCTGCTTCAGCTCGACCGGCCAAAACACGTTCGAAAGCCACGTCGAAAACCTCATCGAAGCCCACGACGCAAACGCGCTCGAAACGCGACAGCACCGAGCTATTTGTCGAAAAGAAAAAGCGAGTGATCCCGTTTGCGTTTGCACTCGACGAGCTCGAAGAGGTGGGCCCTGAAACACGACTCATGTTCGGAACGACCGCCGTCTACGTGGGTGACAAGATCGTCTTGGCGCTGCGAGACAAAGACGACTTCGACAGCGGAGTTTGGCTAGCGACAGAGAAGCAGCATCACGAGAGCTTGCTCGAAGAGTTTCCGTCGATGCGCTCGATCACCCTCTTCGGCTCGGACACATCGAGCTGGCAGGTGCTTCCGAAAAGCGCCGCTGATTTCGAGTCGTCGGTGCTTCGTGCGTGTGAGCTCATACGACGAGGCGACGAACGAATTGGCACGATCCCCCAGCGTAAACGACGCAAGAGTCAGTGACGAGGGGCACGATGAAAGCCAACGCACGTACGAGCTTGTGGGTCATCGCAGCCTGTACGCTCTTCGCTTGCTCAGGTGGTCGCTGCGGGGGGTCATCTGCAACGAACGATGGTTCCTCGTCGAGCAACACGAGCGCCTCGTCGAGCGCATCAAGCACGGGCCCGAGCAACCCAGTCGGCACCGCCTCGGCGAAGCCCACACCGACTGAGACCCCCGTGACGGTGTGCAAGGCCGACCCATGGCCAACCTTTGCCCACGATGCGCGACGAACCGGCGTGACCGAAGGGTGTTGTGCCGGAAAATTGAAAGAGCTGTGGCGCTTCAAACCACCTTCGAAAGACAAGCGTGAGGGCGTGGCAGAGACGCCGATCGTCACCGACGATGGCATCTACGTTGGTGGTCTGATTGGCGAGTCGACAGCGGTGTTTGGGCTGACCCACAACGGTGAGCTTCGCTGGACATTCGACAGTCGAACCGACATTCACCATGGCCAATGGCCGATCGCAGCCCACGGTGTTGTCGCTGTAAATGACGATGGCTTGTTCATGCTCAACCCTGGCGACGGAAAACAAACCGTCGATCACGGGCTCGATACGTGGGGGCAACTTGCCGCCGATGACGAGCGTTTTTACTTCGCCAACGCTTGCCACGTCGAAGGGCCACTTGCGTTCGTTTGTGCGGCCGATCAGCGGGGCGAACCGTTGTGGCAACAGAACAAGCTCGGGAGCTCTCCGCAGGATGTGATGGACGAGCTTGGTGCCATCGCGATCGACGGTGGAGCGCTCTTCCAGGCTGCAGAGTACCGATTCACTGCCGCATCTCGAAGTGGTCTGTACGCATTCGAACGGCGCGCGGGCACCCCTCGATGGACAGTAAAAACAAGCCCTCGTAGCGACATCTCAGCCAACGACGGCAAGGTCTTTGGGGTCGAGCGTCAAGGCAAGGGGCTGGCGCTCATCGCGCGCAACCAAGCAGATGGAGGCCTGGTGTGGAGCTCGGATGTTCGCGGCACCGATCAATCCTCACCCCTCATCGTCAACGACGAGATCATCACCTTTTCGTACGAAGATGGTTGGCAGTCGCGCGATGCCCTTTCTGGGACAGTAAAGTGGCAAACACCATCACCCGTGAAGCGCCCCGTCGAGTCGCTCGTGGGGAAGAAGTTTCTGCGCACGTCTCGCGCGACTCACGCCGCAGCCACGAGGGATGGCCACTTGATCGTGACCGCCGGGGGGCAAGTGCGGGTGCTTCGAACCCAAGACGGCAAACCTGCTCACGAGGGCGCGCTCGGAGACGGGCTCACACTTGGCAAAGTCGTGCACAGCCCGGTACCGGCACTGGGTAATCTGTACGTGATCGCCGACGGAGCGCTGGTGGCGCTTTCTTGCGAATAGCGTTCGAATTAACGCAACCGGCGACGCGAGCCCCCGATAGGGGCCAGGTGCAACCCTTTTGCTTTGATATTCTCTGCTCACGACGTTCGTGTTGGGCCCTCGGAGCCTGGCTCGTTTTGCTTTCGGGCACCGTGGGCTGTGCACCCAAAGAGCGATCGATGTCACTTCGCTCAAGCCAATCGACGCTCTCGGGTATCGGGCCATGCGACCTGGTCATCAGCAAGGTGAAATATGATCAAGTCGGCGCAGATGATGGCTCGAAGGAAGGGGTAGAGATCCGTGCTCGGGCAGCACCTGCCGGCGCGACCTATGAAAGCTGCGGAGTCACCACCATCAGCTTGTACGAAGGCAGCACGTGCGAGAGAGAGGCGGCGAATCGGTCGATCGAGATCGGCGCCCTTACCGTGCCAGCGTCAGGGGTCGCGGTGTTTTCGCGAACCGGTGCAACGCTGGGTGCACAGGCCCTCGCAGAGGCTCCGCTGAGCAGCGGAAGCTGGCTTGAAAATGGGCCCGATTTCATTGCTCTCGAGAATCAGGGTCAGATTGTGTCGCTGCTGTCGATCCCAGGCGCGCAGGGGCAAGCCACGTGCACGCCCCAAGGTTTCTCAGGCGAGATCACGGCATTGCCCGAGCTCGCTGAAACAACCACCAACGAGCATGTGCTCGTCTTGTGTGATCAGGGCTTCGTGAAGGTCGAACAAAGCAGCGCGCCTTGGCTTCAAGACAACCCATGCCCGAGCGAGGTTGACGCAGGAGTCAATGACGCGGCGAGCGCGGACGCTCACGACCCGGACGCGGAGTCGAGTGATGCTGAAGGGAGCGATGCTCAGCCGCAAGACGCAAGCACAACCCCAGATGCAGAGACCGTGATTCTGACGCTCACGATCACCATCACGTCTCACTCGGACATCAACCTCTGCCCTTGAGCGCCATCGTTTCAAACCAGCCGCGCGTCGAACACGCGGCGACATGTGACGACATACAGCGAGGTCAGCGTGCGTGTAGGGCGACGCCGAGCTTGGCCCACGACGAGGCAAGGTCGGCATGCTTGCCTCGATCGCAGAGCAACGAGATTGGTCGCGATAGTGAAGAGAGTTGCTCGGTGAGTTTTTGAGTCGCCTCAGCAGAGCAGGCCCTGTCGACGATCAAGTGAGCGTGGCCCCCGAATCGAGCATCGAGCGCATCGAGGAGCGACGTGATCCGCTCGGGGGTCAGGTTGTCCGATGGACGAACGAGAGCAACGCGCACCGACGACGACGACAAGAACCGAGCAAGCCCCGACCACGCGGCGAGGGGTTGATGAGGTGAGCCGGTGATCAACAACGCCGTGGCGCGAATTTCGGACGGCTCTTTCTTGGGCTCGAGCAACGCAATCGAGCTCACCTCACCCAGCGAGATCTGCGACGCGGTTTGATCGATCAACCCACCGAGCCCTGGTCGCCCTTCGAGGTGCAGAGGTTTGCTGGCTCCGTTGGTTGTCGAGATCGACAACAGCTCAGCCGGGTGATCGGGGGTCGACCAGGCGAGCCAAAGCGACGAAGATTTACCCGAGCCAACCACACACGCGTCACCCTCCATCGAGCCACGCGGCAGAGAGACCGTGCGAGATTTGCCAGACGGGCCGACGCTGAGCTCATCGTGATCATTCGTGCGGCTCAGCACGAGGTCAGGCGTTTGCATCACCTCGCCTGGGCGCAACACAGAGGCACACGACGCAGGGCCGGTAGAAGCAACCGTGGCAGGTTCACTCGGGGCATCCGACGGCGCTTCGAACATCGACAATACATCGGTCGACGAGGCGCGACGAGAGCTCTTGAACGACACCCAAGGAGGCGAGCCGGGTACGCGTTTCACAGGTGCTGGGCTGGTATCTGAAGAGACGCCGAGGATGCCGAGTGCACGCAGCTTCAAGCGTCGCTCGAGCTTCAACTCTTCTGGTGATGCGCTTGCACTTGCAACGACCGACGCGACCGGGGCTTCGCTTGCAGAGGGCGCGACACTTACCGAAGCGATTTCGCTCGCGCTTGGCTCAGCAGAGGCTTGTAAACGCAAACTCATGCGTGATGCGCATGCGCTTTGGGCAGAAGCAGCAGCAATCCACAACGCGAACAACACGATGGATCCACGGAGATCACGTTTCATCAGCAAGGCCGGACAGTGACACCGCAAAAAGCCGCTTGCAGTCGGACTCGACCTCATGCGACCGTCGCTCTGCTTTTGTCCGCCCCGAATTCGGGAAAACTGCGTCAAGCACCTTCGGGATATCCAGGATGAGATTCTCAGGCCGCTGGCTACTCGCGTTGTCGTCTCTCGGCAGTATCACCGCGCTCTCTTTGGCCGCGCACGCGCAGGACGCCAAGAAAGGCGAGTTCTCCGCGCAGCGCTTTGCGCCAGCGATGGGCCCTAGAAACTTCATCACCGTCGAAGGTGCTCGCGTCGACGGAAAGATGGCGTGGTCAGGAGGTCTGTTCGTCAACTACTCGAACAGCCCGTTTGTCCTGAGAAGCTGTATTTCCCAGACCGACTGTAGCTCGGCGAACGCGGTCAACAGTCAAGACGTCAAGGTGATCGAGCACATGATCACTGGCGACTTCGTTGCTTCGTTGACGCCGATCCCAAGGTTGCAGCTCGGTTTGCGCCTCCCGGTGACGTTCGTGAGCGGCGATGGCATCGACCTCGATCCGAACTCGATCAACTACGGTCGCGGCAAAGAAGGTGGCTTGAGCGGAGCAGGCATGGGTGACGCCACGCTCGAAGCCAAGCTGCGTGCGTACGGCGAGCCTACCGACACGATGGTGGCTGGTGTTGCGCTCTTCCTCACGGGCCCCACGGGTCACGTGACTGCGAAGGATAAATACATCGGCGACTCGTCCCCCACGGTGGGTCTGCGAGGCATTCTCGATGGCAAATCCGGCCCGTTTAGCTTCGGTGCCAACCTCGCCGGAATGTACCGAAGCACCGGCAAAGTCGGCTCGACCGAGCTCGGGTCCGAGTTCCGATACGGCGTTGCGGGTGGCTATCAGGTGAGCCCGCTCATCCGTGCCGTTCTCGAAGGTTTCGGTGGCACGAAGTTCAGCTCCCAAAACGGAACGAACTCACTCGAGGTCGACGTCGCCGCACAGATCACGCCGCTCCAGTCGGGCGCGAACATCTACATCGGCGGTGGCCCGGGTGTTCTTCAGGGCGTAGGCGTTCCGACCTTCCGCGGTTTCGTGGGTTTCATGTACGTGCATGAGACCGGCGACAGCGACGGTGACGGCATCCCAGACAGCGCTGACAAGTGTCCGAACGACCCCGAAGACAAGGACGGGTTCGAGGATTCCGACGGCTGTCCCGAGGATGATAACGATGGTGACGGCATCAAGGACAAGGTCGACAAGTGTCCGAACGACCCCGAGACGATGAACGGGTTCCAGGACGACGACGGATGTCCGGACGAGATGCCGGATCAAGACAAGGACGGCATCCCGGATCCTGACGACAAGTGCCCGACCGAAGGCGGACCAACCGTCATTCGCGCGAAGGGTGACTTCTACGGCTGCCCCGACACCGACGGCGACGGCATCCCTGACAAGGTCGATCAGTGCCCAGACAAGGCCGAAGACACTGACGGCTTCCAGGACACCGACGGCTGCCCTGACCCAGACAACGATGGCGACGGCGTGCCTGACGTGAGCGACGAGTGCATCGATCAGCCTGGTACTTTGCCCAACGGCTGCCCCGACCCAGACAGCGACAACGACGGTATCCCAGACTCGAAGGACAAGTGCCCGAAGGAGCCTGAGACCTACAACGGTTACCAAGACCAAGACGGTTGCCCAGACAAGGCACCGGCGAGCATGGTTCAGGTCACCGGCGAGCAGATCAAGATCTTGAAGCAAGTCCAGTTCGCAACGGGCAGCGACAAGATCACTGGCGGCGAGAGCTTCAAGATCCTCGACCAGGTTGCCGAGGTCATCAACAGCGACCAGCGCATCTTCCTGGTCGAGGTTGCAGGCCACACGGACGACGTGGGCGACGCAGCGGCCAACAAGGCTCTGTCGCAGAAGCGCGCCGAGGCAGTCGTGAAGTACATGGTCGACAAGCGAAAGGTCGACGCGAAGAAGCTGCGCGCGATGGGCTACGGCCCAGACAAGCCGCTTGATCCGGCAAAGACCAAGGATGCGCGCCAGAAGAACCGTCGCGTCGAGTTCAACATCGTGAACTCGGGTGCGAAGAAGCCAGAGTGAGCTGAGTTAACTCACCGTCACTCCCACGAGCGCCGACCCATCACACGAGGGTCGGCGCTCTGCTTTTTGTCGTGCTTGCGAATCAACTTCACACGCCCTTTGGCATCGCCTCTCAGCGCGTGCGAAATAGCGGCGTGCCGAAGTGCTTCGTAAGAAAAAGCGTGCTGCGTAAGGCGTGGATAGCGGTGGCGATGGCGAGCTCGCTGTCGGCATGCGCGGCGCAGAATCAAGATCGCCCCCTCAACAACGTGGCGATCCCCGTTCGCGACACCGAAGCGAGACTGCCGCCCGACGATGAAGCACACGAGAGCCCTCCTGGCTCCGAGCCTGCTCGCGACTTTGTCTTTCCGAAAATCACCCACACCGAGCTCGCGAGTGGTGTCGCGCTGTCGGTCGTTCCGCTCAAAGATAGTCCGCTCGTTCACGTACGCTTGGTGCTGCACGGAGCAGGCGGCTCAGCCGATGGCGAGCGCACGGGCACAGCGGCGCTGGCAGCTCGCTTCATGCTCGAAGGCGGGGCGGGCAAGCTCGCTGCCAAAGACGTTCACGAAAAGCTCGCCGCACTTGGTGCACAGCTCTCGGTGAACGTGACGCTCGATGCGACGATCCTGTCGCTGTGAGTGACCAAAGATCATCTCGCAGAGGCCATCGAGATCGTTGGCTCACTCGCGCGCGAGCCACGACTCGATGAGCCGAGTTCGCGAAGCTCAAGAAGCGAGAGGTGCAAGCGCGACATCAAGCAGCACGAGCGACGACAACTGGGTGGGCACGATGCTCGTGTTTCGCGAGCTCTATAAAATGCCTGCCTCGTTGCACCCTTATGCTTCGTACGACGCAACGGCTGACGAGCTCGAGAAGCTCAACAGCGGCGAGATCAAAGCCTTCATCAAGAAGTGGTACACACCGAAAGCTGCGACGCTCGTTCTCACGGGCCCTGTAGAAGCCACCGATGTGCGTGCTGCCATCGACAAGGCATTTGGCTCGTGGAAGGGCACCGAATCACCGGGTGTTGGTATCGGCAATCCGAGTGTTCCTGAAGGCACACGTATCTACGTGGCCGATCGCCCCGGAACCACTCAGTGCCAGGTGTTTCTCGCAGCGTTCGGCCCTCAACGAAACGACACGGGCAAGTGGGCTGCGACCGCCGCTGGGTGGCAGATCCTTGGTGGTGGTCGCGCGGGCAAGCTCGAGAGTGACCTTCGAGAGAAGCGAAGCCTCGTGCTGTCTGCGCGAACAACCGTGCCCGATGTTGCCGCCGGGCCTCAGCCGTTGATCGTTCGCGCCGACGTGAGCACGGCGAAGCTCGGACGCGCAGTAGAAGGCATTCTCGCGCACTTGCAGCGAGCGACGGATCAAGCTCCGAAAGATGACGACGTCACCGCTGCTCGACGCTTCTTGACCGATGCGCTTGCCACACAGTGGGGCTCACCTGGTGGCATCGCAGACGGCATTGCACTCACCGCCGCCAGTGCGCGAGCGGACGACGACGCTGACTCATTCGTCAAGGCGCTCGCCAAGGTCGACTCGTTCACCGTCGCTCGCGAGATGGCTGGCTCTGTCGGCGGCGGACACGTTCTCGTGGTCGTCGGTGATGCATCGAAGATCGCGACGACGTTGACTCACTTCGGTGAGGTCGCCGTGGTCAACCCGGTCGCAGGCTTTGCACGAACGCAAAGCATGACGATGAACGAGAAGGCTCCGCTCGAGCCATCTGGCGAAAAGCAGTGATGCTTCGACGTTCGCTCGTGTCGATGTTGCTCGCGCTTTCGATGTTCTCGATCGCGAGCCCTCACCCACTCGATTCGAATGTCGCACACGCTCAACCCGCAAGCGTGATCGCCTCGGGCAAGACGCTCGATTTCGTTCACGATGGTCACCTCGATCGACGCCCGGACGAGAGCTACGAGGCTCGGCTTTTCGTACCGAAGAAAGCGCTCGGCGACCCTGACGAGCCTCGCCCCTTCGTGGTGTTTTTGCACGGCACCAACCCCGACTATTCACATTTCAGAATGGTGGGCGGCCGACCACAAGACCCCGACCTGAGACAGATCCTCGGAGCGATGGTCGAGGGAGACGTGCCTCCGCTCATCGTTGGGGCGCCCACCACCACGGTGTCGTGCATCGTGCCCGAAGCGCTCTGGCCCAACTTCGATCTCGATCGCTTCGTTGAAAAATCAGCGCGTCGATTGAGAGGCGTGGCAACGATCGATCTCACGAACATCGTCGTCGTGGGTCACTCAGGTGGGGCGTGTAATCGAACCGGTGGCATCTTCAGCGCCCTCGCCCACACGACGCTTCACGTGCGCGCGGTGATGTCGATCGACACGTGTATGGATCCGCCCTACGCCGAGTCGTTGCTCGCGTTCTCTCCACCCGAGACCGACGTCTACTCGACGTGGCAACCCTGGGGCTGGAACCGCGGCTTCGACAAGTACGTGAAGACCTTCGAAGCCAACAATCACGCCCCCGCCAGCTCGGTGCGAATCATCGAAGAGATGCACCCTCCACGGTGGGAACGCCCTCACGACGCGATGGTCGCGCTGACGCTCCAGAAATATTTGCCGCAAGCTCTACGCGTGAAGGAGAGCAAGAGCGACTGACGCTGTGGAGTCATTTCGCAGGCAGCGACAACACATCGCGCTGCGGCCACTCATGATGCGCCTTGAGGTGCAAGCGCAACGCGTTGAGCCCTTCGAGATCAAGACGCTCGATCTCCTCTCGACGCTCTTCCGTCATCTCGATGCCGAGCAACTCGCACAGGTCACACACGGTCGATCGCAGAGCGTCGGCGGCTTGCTTGAGAGCCTGTGCTTGCGCTTGGGCTTCGGCTTGCTCACGTCCGCGTTTGAGGCCGTGATCGAGACCAAGATTGTAAAGCGGGTTGTTCATTTGAATGTCCTCGGGAATCAAACGGAGGAGGGCTTGATCCAACTGTCGTTGTCGTCGATCAACACTGCCCATCGCGACCATCGCTGAGGCGAGCTCATTGTACTGCGTGCTCGAATGAGTGCAGCGCTTCAAGTGTCGCAACCAGCTTGCGGCTTGCTCGGCAGAGGCATCACGAGCGAGTGGGGCGAAGATGGCGAACAGCGGGCCTTGCGCCATCAACTCAGCCACGGTGCGTTGATACACCGCGTGAAGGCGAAAGCGGATTCCGGTGAACGCGTGCGCTTCAGGCGAGAGACGAAACTCCATCTCGTCAGGCCACCGTTCTTCTCGACCCGTCAGCAAAACGACATGGCTTTCGATCCGTATTCGCTCCGCTGTTGCCACAGCGCTCGGGTCGGTGGGTCTGGATGGGCTGACGAGTCTCGTATCGCTCTCGAGCGCCGCCAGAAGTCGAGCACTTGGTACTCGAACACACGCTGCGGCACGTCAGCTCGCCATTCGGTTTGCCACTCGACGTGAACACGAATCAGCTCGCTGTCTCGGCGCACCGAGAAGCAACGGTCCATCCGGCGTTGTCGATTCGCGAGCTGAGTGTCTTCCCATCCTTCGAAGCGCGTCCCCGGAACGAGCGCTTCGACCAGCGCAATCGGCATCGCCCTCGACAGACGTCGCAGCAGGTTGTCGAGGTCGAGCTCTTCCTGCTCGCTCTCTCGTCTTTCAATCGGCGCATCACTCACTCTGCCCCTATCGGAGCAAGCCGCGGCGTGTTGCGAGAATTCGAACACGACGCGCGATTCGCGCCCTGGCCCCTTGAAACACGCGACGAAAAATTCCGCATCGCTCGTGGGCGTACCCATGAGGCCGAGTCGACGTAGTCCGAGCATATCGCGCACGTCGATGGGGTACCGAGCGGATGCACATCATCTACGTCGCCGATGCCAAGCAGGTACGTCGCGGATGTCGATCACCTACATGCAGCGAGCCGATCAACTACGTCGAGGGTGTAGATCCAATACGTAGTGAACGTGAATCAGGTACGTCGCCGAGGTCGTTCAGGTACGTCGCCGATGCCAATCAGGTACATCGAGCTTGTACTTGCCGTACCGCGCGGACGTATGTGTTCCTAGCGACCCTCCGTTGCCCTTGATTAAAACCTGGGCTTCGTGTTCCCCTCGCCCAGTATTTTCGAATCAACAGCCGTACAGCCACACGAGGGAACCATGGATAACAAAGTCGGTGACAATACGCCCAAACATGCCGAGCTCGTCGCCCTTCTCGAAGATCTCAAGGGAATCGTAGGAAAACTCCGTACCTTTGGCATCACCTTGGACGAGTACAGTCGCAAGCGTCTTTTGCACCCTAGAGTGGGTGCAGACCCACACCTGGCGACGGTGATTTCGCTCGCGAAAAAATACAACCTATCGATTCCATCTGCACCGCTTCAGGGTATCGAGAACGACCGCCGCCTCGCGGCCGAGCTGCTCCCATTCTCGACCGAGCTCACCGCAGCCCAACAGCTCGTCGATGACACCATCTCGGAAGCCCAGAGCGAATCCTGGGAAGCATTTCTGGCCTATTACGGCGCCCTGGTCGGCATGTCCGGCGGCATCCCCGAGCTCGCCGTAGAGCTAGCCCCCGTCGTTGATTTCATGTCGACCGGAAAGCGGACGAAGAAGGCAGAGGCGAAGTTAGGTAGTGATCCCATGCTGCTTGCAGCCATGCTGCGAGCAGCAGTTTGGCTGACAGCAGTGCCAATCTCCTGAGAGCTCCCAGTGTCATCTTCTAAACCGTCTCTGATAATTCATCCAAGAGCCGTATTTAACAACTCCCGTGATCGGCCGTCCTCAACGTTTCCCGTTGCGAATTGGCAATTCTTTGATTCGAATGGGTTGCCTCTCGATTTTCTAGAAGAAGTCTCTCGCGCCAATTTCTTCGTTGGCGCGAACAACTCTGGGAAAAGTCGACTTCTTCGCTGGCTAGCTTCGATGAACGTTCTGAAAGCTTACGAGGGCCGCGAATCGCTAGCGAAGATACAGAATTTGCGTCAGCTCGTCTCGCTGCTCACTGAGCAAGAGCGACGTGCGATAGACGATTGGTGGAAGATTTTCCTACGGGAAAACAATCACATAAGAAAGAACACGAATGATCCTAGGGTGCTAGGGTCACTTCTTGACGCCTGGGTTCAGGGCGCAATTGATGACAAAATTGGGAAGTCGGAACCGCATTCGAACCTATCTTCGATGCTCACTGCCGGACACAAGCTTTTGAAAGCAGAAGAGGTGGCCAAAATCCCGAGATTGAGAGAGTTGTTCGAATTGATTATGGAGGTGCTCGCGATAAGAGAAGCAATAGTTACGTTGAATGCTTCTGTCTATGTACCAGCGCTTCGCCATGCCGGAGCATTTCGACCGGAAGATCGAACCGTGCCGATTGCAACTACACACGGCGACAACACACGGCAAGACCTATTGTCTTCAATTGTTCGACTTAACTATTTTATGGATGATCCAAAAGATCCAGAGCGCAAAGCTCCGGAGATCTTCACGGGTGTCAGGACCCCCCATCGCCTTACGGAGTTGTCTCACGCACAAACTGCTGAACGAGATAAGCTGCTCCCCCTTCGCCGGTTCCTCTCCAAATACTTCTTCGAAGGACGAGAGGTCGAACTGACGTCCGAGCTCGGACAGAATTCGATTAGTACGTCCATTCGACTTACTGTCCGGAACGGCGATGGGACATACATCGAGCGTCCACTGCATAATTTTGGAGATGGGATTGGCAACCTAATTACGATCTTGTTTCCGTTCTTTACGTCTCCCGACAATGCTTGGATATTCGTCGAGGAGCCCGAGACATTTCTCCATCCAGGCTTCGAAAGACTCTTCGTTGAAGCACTTGCGGCATGCCTTGAGCACCGCAAACAGATTCGAGTATTTTTTACGACGCATTCGTCGCACATGCTGGGAGCGATTCGAGAGCACCGTATCGACGCGAGTATCTATCACTTCTCCCCCCAATCTTTTGATCGATCCACCGTCGCCCGCCTTGGCGAAACATCGTTCAGTTTGCTCGATAGCCTACAGGTTCACGGATCATCCCTGCTTCTCGCAGGCTGCGCGCTATGGGTAGAAGGCCCGTCGGACCGAGACTACGTTCGAGCGTTTTTGCACCTCTATTTCAGCGAATCTGGACCTGGAAGAGAGTCCAAACGACTGTTGGAAGACATCCACTTCGCGATTCAAGAATACGGCGGCTCAAACATCACGCACTACAAGCTGGGTGACGATCCTGACCTAGACAAGCTCGATGCCCGTTCTTTGACCTTTCGCATGCTGCTGCTCGCTGATCGAGACACCTCTGATCCTGCGCACAGCAAGAGTAAGCTGAAGGAACAGTGGAAGAAGTGGGAAACGCAAAGCGAAGGTCGCTTGAGGGCCTTGATCACCACGGGAAAAGAGATCGAGAACGAGTTGAGCTCAAAGATTCTTGCCAAAGCACTACCAAAGGCATTTTCAGGGAGGATCAACGATGCTCTCAAGGAAAAGGACGCTGCTGCACTGGACGCCAGTTGGTTCGAATCGGATTTTACGGCTTGCGCTTTTGGCCAATTTCTCGATGAAAAACTTGGTTTTGCCGACAAGCGATTTGCAGGCGATTCGGGCGCTCTGAAAGACAAGGACAAGCCGACCCTCGCAAGAACTGTCCTCGACCTCAGCAGAGAAGACACGATTGTCTGGGAGGACCTGTCCAAGAATGCCCAACAACTCACCCGCCACCTGGTTCGCTTCATCCAAGCAGCGAACTACCTTCCGGTCCTTCCGGTTACCGACGACGAATCGGATGCAACCAACTCGTGACCGAACGACCCCTTCGCCGCCCCCTCACTCCATTCGCCACGCGGTGACGATCACCGCGATCCAACCGACGAGAAGTGAGACGCCGCCGATAGGGGTGATCGCTCCGAGCACGCGGATGCCGGTCAACGTCATCGTGTAGAGGCTGCCTGAGAAAATCAGGATTCCGATGATGAAGGCGACGCCCGCGACGAGCGGTGATGACGACGAGGAGCGCGTTGCGAGATAGGCGGCCAGCGCGATCGCAAACGTGTGGACAGCTTGGTACTGCGCGCCGGTATGCCACCACTCGAGTCGCTGAGGTCCGTCAGGAAGATCGGCCAAGCGACTCTTCAAACCGTGGGCACCAAACGCTCCGAGCGCCACGGCGAGAAAGCCAGAGATCCCAGACGCAATCATCAACGGACGCTCGAACGAAGACATGTCGTGGGCGACGATGGCGGCGATTTCTCGCGTCGGCAAGGTGGCAGATGGCTTGACTCCGATGCCTCGCGTGCTGTGCTTGCGGCGGTGGATTCGAAACGACGGCTACGACCCTGGCTCGTGTCCCTCGCCGCGGTGTTCTCGGCGTTGATGCTTGTCACCAGTGAATCAGAAGCAACCGTCGAAGAGCAGCGAGCTCGACTGCCTCAACCTGCCGTATGCCAAGACCCCGTCGAAGGCGTCTGGTTGAGTCATCAATACGAGCCACGACTTCTTCAGTGGTATCTGATTACGCTCAACATCCGTCGCGAATCTCCCGAAGGCACCAAGCTCGTCGGTGACATCGTTTCGCACTTCTGGGATGGCATCACCAAAGACGAGCAACCGCCTCCGTGCACCGTCGGTCGTCTTCATGCGCAGGTGCTCATGCCCGCCACGGGGAAGTTCGAAAACGGAAAGCTCGAGTTCAACGGTGGGCCATGGAAGCCCTTCCCTCACCCGTGTGATCCGCCTGCGCGACGCGTGATTTACAACCCCGACAGCTTCTCGGGCACCGTCGACCCCGACCGTCAAGAGTTTCAATCGCTGCACAACGACGGCGGCGTGTCGGTCAACATCCCCACTGTATTTCGGCGGATCAAGTGTTTCGACCCACCTGCACCACCACGAATCGACGTCGAGCCACCGCCGTTGATCCCGCCCAAAAGGGTGACCGGCGGGTGTTCGAAGACGAAGTGAATTCGACGGAGAATTGCCCGCTTCCGAGCCGCTGGTGATACCGTGCGAATCGTGCGTCGCGCAGTGCTCTCCAGCATCGGCCTCTTCGCCATCGCTCTGGCCGGCGTAGGCGTTAGTGCCGTGGTCAGCGATGGTGACGAGGCGCAAATACGCCCGACACTGCGCGTCCTTACGTCGGCGAGCGCCAAAGGGATGACCCAGCGCCAAGCGACGGATCATCCTGCTACCAAGACGACACCTCGCTCGCTTCGTACACCCACGGGAAACCCCGCCTCACTCAGGTGCGAAGAAGCACGAAGAGTCGTTCGCCAAGCACGCGAGCAGCTCGCCTCCACCCCAGCACGAGTTGATCCTCGACCGTTCGGAGAAGCCGTCATCGATTGGCTCGATCCACACGGTCTCTGGTCAGCCTCGCCCGATGCGCCCGTTGCTCCAGCGATACGACGAAGAGCGCGCGATCTCGTCGCCGAGCTCGAGTCGAATGATCCAGCAGCCGCTTGCCCAGCGGCACAAGAGATCGGCGAATGGCTCGGAATCTGGGTGCGAGAGCTTCGAGCGATCGCCGTCAAAGCCGAAGAGAACGCCAAGGCCATGACGCCTGCCGAAGCGGTGTCGCTCGCCTCGTCACCGATCTTCGAAGAAGGCCCGATTCAACGCCCTGCGCGAGAGCTCGCGGGTGAGATGGGTCGACGCCTCGGCGTGATCGAAAAGACGCTCGGGCATCCAGTCAAAGACGCGGTCGACGCCGCGATGTCGAGGACGTTTCCCGATGACGACGTCGTCTGGTCAGACGTGTTGTTGGGAGCAGCCGTCCGCGCTTATTTGCCGCAGATCGATCCTCACGGAGGTTGGGCTCCGTACGAAGAAGAAACGTCACTCTACGAGGTCGATCTCGAGGCGGTACCTCCGCCGCGGTTGTGGCGAAAAATGCGTCGAACCGTGCTGGGCGTTCGCGTCGAAGAAGCCTCGAACAAGACGCTTCAGCCGGGTGATGTGGTTCTGTCGGTGGCTGACATCCCGACGGCATGTCTGAGCGTCGAGCAAGCCGAGCAGCTTTCGATCATCGACGTTGAGCCCGGAGCGCCTGCCTCTCAGCCCGTGATGGTCTTGTCGAAGAACGACACGGCTCCACGAGCCATTCAGGTCAACTTCGCAGGAGAAGCCCACACGAGCGAAACCCCCTCTGCAGAGGGCGACGCGCCTGATGAGCGAACCGCGCGAGGGTACGACTTCACGCGACTTCGTTACGGTGAAGGCGAGGTGGTTGTGATCCCGATCGGTGATGTACCCGACGATCTGGGTGACGAGCTCGCGGCGACACTTGCGCGCGCAAGGCAATCACCGTTCGAAGGGATCATCCTCGATCTTCGAGGCAACGGTGGTGGCTCAACCGATGGCGCAGCAGCAGCGATCGGATTGTTTTTGCCCGGAGCGCAGCTCTTCCCGCTTCGTCGTCGAGATGGCTCGATCGAAGTCGATCGCGCCGCGACGCCCCCGGTCATCGATCGCTGGACAGGCCCACTCGCGGTGTTGGTCGACGGAGACACGGCAAGCGCCGCCGAGATGATCGCAGGCGCACTCGGGGCCTATCACCGGGCGCCGATTCTGGGCTCGCGCACGTTCGGCAAAGGCTGCGCGCAAGAGTATCTCGAAGACGACATCCATGCAGGCGTGCTTCGACTCACGACGCTCGTGTACGCACTGCCAGATGGGTCGCCTGTTCAGCGAACGGGCATCCAGCCATGGATCACGATTCCGATGGCGAAGTCGCCCGAAAAAGAGGCGATGTTGCTTCGTTCGATGGCGCCGTGGTCAGGCCCAGACGTGCGAACCGAAGCGCTGGTTCACGAGATCCCGTGGCCCCGTCACGGCAATCACGTGGGCCCATGCAAAGACACGGTCGTGTGCAAAGCGCTGCGAGCACTCGGCCCAGAAGCGCGCTTTGCACGCAGTGAGCGCGACGGACAACACCGACGTTGATGTTGAGCCGTCATCGTCGCGTATCGATCACTTGAAGCGAGCAACGCGCTTTTCTTTCCAGGCTTCGTGAGCTTCACGAAAGTCGGGGTGAGTCATGCAGAGCGCTTGCGCTTGCGCCTCGGCTTCGATGGCTTCGGCGAGCGACATCGAGTGCTCTTTCTCGAGCATGACCTTGGTCACGGAGTGAGCAAACGCCGGCCCTCGAGCGAGCTTCTCGGCCCACTGCTGGGTGAGCGACATGTGCTCGCCTGCTTCGGTGAGTCGATTCAAAAAGCCGATACGCATGGCTTCTTCAGCATCGAAGATCTCGCCGAAGAACAAGATCTCGGCCGCGCGTCCGTGACCGATGATTCGCGGCAACAAGTACGACGCACCCATGTCTGCGCCCGACAGACCCACTCGCGGAAAGATGAACCCGAACTTCGCCGTTCGGTCAGCGATACGAAGGTCACACGCCGCCGCAATGACTGCACCAGCCCCAACACACGCGCCCTGAATCCCGGCAATCACTGGGCGTCGAACCGTGCGAATCGCGTGGATCAATCGCCCCGTCATTCGTGTGAATTCGAGTAGCTGAGGCGAGTCGTACGAGAAGAGCTCGGCGATGATGTCGTCTTGATCTCCGCCCGAGCAAAACCCTCTGCCTTTGCCTGAAAGCGTGATCACGCGAACCTCTGTCGAATGCGACAAAGCTTCGAAGGTCTCGGCAAGCTCGCGATACACCGCGAAGGTCAATGAGTTCAGTCGCTCGGGGCGATTCAACACCAACGAGCACACTCCACGTTCGAGGTTCAGCTCGAAGGTCTTTGGCGAGGGAAGCATGCTCGCTTGCTACACCAGTTCTCGACGAGCGCGCATCATTCGTCGTCACTCGTTCGAGCACACTGACGCAGCGCTCAACTCGCCACGAGGAAGCCTTGGTAGGAACGACGTGCTGCGTTACCAATTCAGCTTATTTTCAGCGTCTTGCAGCGCGTCAGCATCCACCGATTTCGACGCGCGCAGTCATACCCACGTATCTGCATTTTCGAGCTCGCCACTCACGAGCAACCGAAACGCACCCTCACCCGGATCAATCACGCCCATCGTCTTCGCCACGTTCACACTCGAGCCGAGTACGGCCGCGTTGATCTCGGAATCGTACGAAGCATGTTCGAGCATCGCCGAGCCACCACGTTGCCAGATCAACGAGTGATCGAACTCGGCCGTCTTGTGAACCTCACCGTCGTGCACGTGCATCGTGGGAAAGAACAACTTCGACGGCTCACGAGTCGGGAATTCAAACGCCATCGGGTGAAGGGTCTTCCACGAGGTTCGACCCAAGAGCCTCGAAAACCACGAACCTGAAGGCTTGAGCTTGCACACGACAAAGCCCCAGTCGTCGTACATCGAGAGCTGGGTCCATACGTGAGCGGGCAACGTGAAGCGCTCGTCGAGACGATCGAGATCCGATCGCGACGGAGAAAACGACGCTTCGAAATCGCCCACATCGTGCACCTTGAGCGTGCTGCGAGACTGCGATTGCGGAGCCATCCGGAACAGCGACCTCGACTTCGCCATCATCATCGGAAAGGCCGCATCGAGCTCGACGAGCATCTTTGGATAACCCGAGAGATCGATGAAACGAACAGCGTCTTCAGACGAAGCACGCGGCACGGGAACCGGCAGCACCATCGCGAGCTCTTCATCGATGGCGGAGTCCATCGCGTACGCAAGGATCTGGCGCTGATCGATCACCGAGCGAGCAAAGATTTTGGTCTTGGCTACATGCCGAACGGGCCGAGAAAAACAGCACATTCGATCAGACTACTCTCGCTCAGCTCACTGCGCCCAACAGCTTTGCGAAGCCATGTTGCAGCACGAGTACGAATCACCGAAGTCGCTGTTGTAGTGAGAGCACGCATAGGTCGCCTCGCGCCCACAACCATTGGCGCTCACGACCACCGTGGTGGGTGTGGTGGCATCTGATGCGAGAGAGGCACCAAGAACCCCGCGCTGATGAATCGAAATCTCGCTCTCGGTGCACTCGAGATCGGTCGGGGCTTGCGACATCACGGCTTCGTCGAGCGACTGCGTGCAACCTGTGGTGAGCAATGAGGCAAACCCCAGCGCCACCCACACCAACGCACCGCGAACGCGACAGGTAGTGAACGAGAGAACCGAAGAAAGGCTCGAGGTCGTCATGGTGCTGCCCTAAAGAGCAGCCGTTGTGCCAAGCGACGAAACCACGAAATCAGCCGAGAAAAGCCACTCGAAGAGAGCGGACAACCGAGGGTGTGAACTCGCGGGACCACCCCCCTGTAGCCCAACGATTACGGGGCCCGACAGCGAGCGGCGTTGCAGCAGAAGTATTCGGTATCGAAAGCCTGCTTGTCCGCGCGACAGAGATAGGTGGCTGAACGCTTACAGCCTGCCGCTTGGTAGACGAGGCCGTCGATCGCCGAGGTGCCGATGTACGTCACCGAGATGGCGTTTTCTGGGCAATTGAGGTCGGCCGTTGCGAGTTGCCGAACCTCGTCTTGTGCGGATTGGTAACAACCAGCCACCCCCATCGCCAACCCAACAAGACCACCCCAAAGAAGCGAGCGAGCCCAACGCCGAGATTCTCGAGTGCGCATCCTCACACCTCAAAGCACGCAGAATGCCAGCCCAGCGAGCCGTCGAGTCAGCATCACGGGTTGTCTTGCACCTCTGTCCATGAGGCCGCCACCCTCTGAATTTCTAGATTCGGGTCGAGCTCGTAGCCCGCTGAGCTTCGAAGAAGCACGGCTTTGAGCCCGCGCTTTCGAAGCTCTGCCAATGCGACATGAATTCGATTGGACGCCGCACTCGACGTCATTTTTTCGCCGGGCCAGGCCGCATCACGAAGGCTCTCGAGATCGACGGAACCTTTTCGGTGTCGTTCGACCAAGATCGACAACAACGCACGAGCCACAGTGCGCTGACGAAGGTCTTGCCATGTGCCCTCGGGCGCACGAAACCATCCGCCATCGGTCGCCACGATCAACGCGTTTGACGCAAACGAAGGGCGTGAGGCTGGCCCATCCGAAAGCATGGGCGTGAGTATTCTCAGCGCCGTCCTGACGTCATCGGAGACTTGCGCCACAGAAGGCTCGCCCGAGGGGCCCTGAGACAGCGCTTCATCCACCACAAGCTTGGCAGACGACGTGAGCAACGCGGCGCGTTCGAGCTCGCCGAGAGAACGCGCACGACGAGCCTGGGCCACACGAAGAAAACCGCCGAAGACACGCAGCGTGATCGACGCAACGCGATCTCCAGAGGCTCGCAAGAGAGCTTCGCCTGCATCGAGCTGCTCGGCCGCCTCATCGATGCGAAGCATGAGTGAAAGAACCGCCGAAAGACGACCACGACACAGAGCCTCAGAGCGCACGTCACCGAGGCGCTCGAATCGAGCGAGAGCTTGCTCGTGATGCACCCGAGCTGCGTCAAGGTTGCCAAGCTCGAGATCGAGTGCACCAAGGTTACTGCGCGTGATCGCTACGTACCGATCGTCGGCCGCTCGTTCGAGCAGAGACAGTGCATCGGCAAAGTGCTCGCGAGCTTCGGTGAGCGCGAGTTGCTCGTGAGCGAGCACTCCCAAGTTGGTTCGAAAGATCCCTTCGAGTCGAGTATCACCGGCTTCGCGAAATCGTTCGAGCGCTTGTCGATACAACGTGGCCGCGGGCGAGAATTCTCCTGCATCGTGGTGAATCGCTCCGAGATTGCCCAAGGCCCTCGCTTCAACACGCAGCGCAGCGCCACCTACACAACGTTTTGACGTTTCGAGAGCCTCTTCGTAATAGGCACGAGCTTGGGAGAGCTCACGCCGTTGATGAAGAGCAACCCCGAGATCCACCAGCAGAGCCGACAGCGTAGCCGCATCTCGAGCGTCACGCGCAAGCTCGATGGCACGACGACCATGAAGCAATGCCTCTTCGTGACGACCACGCGCCAAGAGCGCTCTTGAAAGTGCGCCGACCATCGAAGCAACGAGCATCGGCTCGACTGGAGCACGCTCGATCTGTGCAACACACTTCAAGAGAAGCTCGAGATGAGCAGCAGCGGGCCCATGCGTCGCGAGCATCAGATCCGTCGCAAGCAAGATCACCACGGCCGAAGCAACGAATGCCCCGCCTCGTTCGAGAGCAAGCGAAGTTGCAGCAATCAAGCTCTCTCGTTCGGGCAAGAGAGCCGTGATCGACGCTGCCACTCGAGAGCGTTCGCCTTGCCATGGCTCACACAGCTCTCGAGCCCACGCGATGAATCGCTCCTCGGTTGCCTCTCGTTCGTTCAGCGCGCTCAGCTTCTCAGCAGCAAATACGGCGACACTTTCGAAGAGAACGAATCGAGGGCTGAGGTCACGTTCGGACGAGCGGCGAAGCATCGAGCTATCGCGCAACGATTCGATCACATCGAGCACAGGATCGACACGAAGAACACGCTCGGCCGCGTCGAGTGTAAAGCCGTGACGAAAGACAGAGCACTGCGCGAGCGCTCGCTGACAAGGCTCATCGAGAAGGTTCCAAGACCAGGCGATCGCGCCACGAAGCGTGCTCTGTCGAGCGGATCTACCGTGACGTTTTTCAGCGAGCACATCGAGTCGTTGCGGCAACCGTCGCCGAAGCCCTTCGAGACCGAGCACATCCACACGCGCAGCCGCAAGCTCGATGGCGAGAGGGATCCCTTCGAGCGATTCGACAATCGTTGCGATCTCGCGCGCTTGCTCATCACTTGGGCTCAACGACGGCAACACAGACCGAATACGCAAGACAAGAAGCTGCGCGGCCTCTGAGTCAGCGGGGTTTTCTCTGTATTCGAGCGACAACGGAGACAGCTCGAACGCCACTTCTTCTTCGAGTCGAAGCCGGGCCCTCGAGGTCGCAAGCACACGAAGATCACGAGCCTCATCGAGCCAAGAAGAAACCAGCGAACAGATCGACTCACCGAGTTGCTCGAGATTGTCGAGCACGAGCAACGATGGGCCTGCTTTGCTCAACCATCGACCAATACGCTCTTGGGTATGCCCACCACTCGCGTCGAGCCCCAATGCGTGCGCAACCACAGAGCAAACGCTCTCGTCATCGACGCAGGCAGCAAGCTACACACCCATCGTCTTCGTTGTGTACGTGAAGCGTATTCGATCGCGAGCCTGGTTTTGCCGAGGCCTGCTGTACCCCAGAGCGTGATGAGACGCGCTCCGGCATCGAACATCGAGTCAATGCGAGCTATCTCAGCGGACCTTCCGATCAGCGGCCCGAGCGACACGATGCCTCACTCAGTGAGCCGCGGTGTACACACGCTCGACGCGAAACGTTTGCTCGCCATCGGGCTGCGACACCGACACGAGCAAGCTACCCGCTTCGACGTGAATGGGCATCACCGGCGTGACCTGAAGCACCCGGCCAATCTTCTCGCGATAGGCGCCTTGGATTTCGATCTGCTCGCCGCTCTCGTGAACAATCACACCCGCTTTGCCGCTCTCGGAATTGGCCTGATACAAGCCGGCATCTGAACCAGCGGACACCATCGACGCTGCCCACGGAAAGCTCTGGCCCTCAGGTGAAAGCAGCGTGCCTTGCCACCCTTCGGAGCCAAGAGAGCCGTCGAGAACCCAGCCATCTCGCTCGACGTGCAGACCGTTCTGCGGATCGGCAATAAACCACCGCGTCAGCGTCGAGTACGACTGTGAGCCCCCACAGACATAGGCGACCAACGACGAACCATCGGCCACCACGGCAATGTCAGCGTCGCTGTTCGACAAATGGCCCACGTACGAGCCCTCGGTTGTGGATGCGATCTCACCGCCGCAACCCACGACAACCGACGCCATCGATACAGCGAGCACGAACGCTCGCCCCAACCCCCCGATGTGCAACAGCGGCGATTTCACGGCCGAGTTGTACCATTGTGCCCAAGAATATGCACACGAACCGTCTCGCCTCTTCTGCATCAGCCTACTTGCGGCAACATGCGCACAACCCGGTGGATTGGTTTCCGTGGGGCGAAGAGGCGCTCACCAAAGCCCGCACCGAAGATAAACCGATACTTCTCTCGATCGGGTATTCGGCTTGTCATTGGTGCCATGTGATGGAGCGTGAGAGCTTCGAAAACGAAGCTACCGCGCTCTTGATGAATACCTATTTCGTCTGCATCAAAGTCGACCGAGAAGAGCGGCCCGACCTGGATCAGATTTACCAAACCGTCGTGCAGCTCACGGGGCGAAGCGGAGGTTGGCCACTCACGGTGTTCCTGACCCCGGATCAGCGCCCATTTTTCGCCGGAACGTATTTTCCACCCGAGCGCCGCTACGGAATGCCCGCCTTTCGCGAGGTTCTCGATGCGGTGTACGAGGCTTATTCGTCGCGTCGAGACGAGGTCGTTGCACAGGCAAACGAGCTGGTCGGTGCCATCGGTGAGGTGACTCAAACCGAAGGCGAAAACACGCTCGATCGCGAGCTACTCGCACGAGTAGAGCCCAAGCTGCTCGCACGCTTCGATGCCCGGCACGGAGGGTTCGGTCAACGACCGAAGTTTCCGAATTCGATGTCACTCGAGGTGTTGCTTCGAAACGCGTATCGATCGGGTGATGACTCGTCTCGAGCACGAGTGCGTCTTGCGCTCGACAGCATGCGACGCGGAGGCATCTGGGATCAGCTCGGCGGAGGGTTTCATCGCTACTCGACAGACGAGCGATGGCTGGTGCCGCACTTCGAGAAAATGCTCTACGACAATGCGCTGCTGCTGGGGCTTTATCTCGATACAGGGCGTGCTCTCGAAGGCCCGCATACCTCGATGTCGCAAGCGATATTGCTTCGTATTTGTTGCGCGAGATGCAAAGCGCAGGCGGTGCGTTTTACGCCACGCAAGACGCAGACAGCGAGGGAGAGGAAGGCAAGTTCTTCGTCTGGACCCCATCCGAGATCGATCAGGTGATCGATGACCCCATCTCACGCCATGTGGTGAAGCTGAGACTCGGCATCACCGACGAGGGAAACTTCGAGAGTACGAAAGCCACGGTCCTCTCGATCGTCACGTCATTCGAGGCAATCGCGAAGCAGCTCTCGCTCACGGTCGACGAAGTGGTTCGTCGCTTCGAATCGTCGCGCCAAGCGCTATTTGAAGCGCGAGAGCGACGCCCCAAGCCATTTCGAGACGAGAAGATCTTGGCTGGGTGGAACGGCCTTCTTCTCGGAGGGCTCGCCGAGCTCGGTGCCTGCACAGCCAACCCAGCGCTGATCGATGCGGCCGAGCGAGCATTTGCACACCTCGAACGAAGCCTGATCGACGGGGGTAGAGTCGAACGATTTACGACTGAGGACGGCTTCGTTGCTCGACCAGGCTTTCTCGAAGATCACGCAAGCGTCGCAAACGCCGCGCTCGACCTGTACGAGGTGACCGGCAAGCCTGCGTATGCCGAGCGAGCACGACGGATCGCGGATGTAATTCTCGAGCGTTTCGCCGACACGAAAGGGGGCTTCTTCGTCTCGCCAAGCGACGGAGAAAACCTGATTTGTCGAATCAAAGATGCGCACGACAACGCGACCCCGTCAGGCTCGTCACTCGCCTCGAAGCTGATGCTTCGGTTGGGCACGATGCTCGGAGACCCGTACGCAAGCACAGCGCAAAAAGCGCTCGAATCGTCGGCGAAAAGTGCGCTCGATGGCCCGATGGGCTTTGGTCAAACCTTGCTGGAGCTCGATCGATTGGTACGCGGCTCGACCGACATCGTCGTGGTTGGGGCAAGCAACGATCCTGCAACCGACGCTCTCCGGAAGTCGGCTCTCTCGGTCTATGTACCAGCGCGCACGTTGGTATCAGTCGACCCATCGAACGAGGCGAGCCTCGCCGTGGCCAAAGAGCTCGCTGAAGGCAAACCCGCAGGGCGAGCGGGCCAACCCGTCGCGTATGTGTGCCGAGACCAAACGTGCTCACCTCCGGTGACGAGCCCCGCAGAGTTGCTCGCGTTGTTGAAGCGATAACCCTTGCGACCTTGCGGCAAACCAACCCAGCTTCGCGATCGTCGTTGAACCACGAGCGGCCGTAGCGTTAGTGTGCGCGACCATGTCGAAGCTGATTCCAAAGCAGGTATTTCTCGGTCTCGCGGCGTTGGGTTGGGCAGACGGTCGACTCGATCCACGTGAGGGTCAGGCGCTGCTCCACGCTGCGAAGAACAGCGGGCTCGAAGGCGACGATCTCGCGGCAGTCGAGAAGGCCACGAAGGAGAAGGTCGACATCTCGGCATTCGAAGCGGGCGAGCTCTCCGAGTGGGAAAAAGTGCTCACCTACGCGATTGCAAGCTGGCTCTCACGGCTTGATGGCATCGTGACGAGCGAAGAGCACCAGACCCTCGCCAAGCTCGGCGATCAGCTCGACTTGGCAAAGCCACTTCGCGAGCGAGCCTCGTCGGTGGCGTTCGATGTTGCGATGCTTCCCGAGGGCAATCGCCCCGAGAAATACGACTTCGCGGCGCTCACCGAGAAGCTCAAGGCTCGTATGCCGTCGGTCGCAAAAACGGCTCCGAAAGAGTGATTCGAGAGCGATTACGAATTGCGGTTACGAGACCAAACCATTGAACCCAGCATCGATGTCCACGTGAAGACCATTCTCGTCAGCGGCGGCACTGGGTTCATCGGAAAGAAGCTCGTACGTGCGCTGCTCGCTCGCGGAGACCGCGTGTGGGTGTTGACCCGATCAGGGAGCGAAAAAAAAGTCCCTGAAGGAGCAACCGCACTGGTGTGGGATGCCACCTCGATCGGCCCGTGGGCTTCGAAGCTCAACGAGACTGACGTGGTGGTGCACTTGGCCGGTGAGCCCGTGATCGGGGCACGCTGGAGCGATTCGCAGAAGCAGAAAATACGCGACAGCCGAGTGGTATCGACGCGCTTGTTGGTCGAGGCGATCCGTAACGCAACTCAACGCCCTCACGCGTTCGTATGCGCGTCAGCGGTTGGCTACTACGGCGATCGAGATCCGAACGAGGTGATCGACGAAGAATCGAAGCCCGGCACCGGCTTTTTGGCGGACGTCGTCAAGGCTTGGGAGCACGAAGCTGCTCAAGCGGGCGAGCTGGGCATACGAGAGGCTCGCGTGCGTATCGGAATCGTCTTGGGCGATGGCGGTGCGCTCGAAAAGATGCTGACGCCCTTCAAAATGTTCGTGGGCGGCCCGCTCGGTAGCGGACGCCAAGCAATGCCGTGGATCCACGGCGATGACATGGTGGGGTTGTTGTTGTTTGCGATCGATCGCGATGAGGTTCGTGGGCCGATGAACGGCACCGCACCGAACCCCGTGACGATGCGAGAAATGGCTGAGGCACTGGGCCGCGTCTTGAAACGCCCGTCGTGGATCCCTGCCCCAACCTTTGCGCTTCGTGTGGTGTTGGGTGAATCGGCCGATGCTGTGCTGACCGGTCAACGCGTGTTTCCGAAAGTCGCAGAGCGACTCGGATACTCGTTTAAGTTTCGAGACATCGAGCCTGCGCTACGTGATTTGTTGACCTAATCGCTGGTGAAAATCTGCTGGTTTGTGAGGGCGATCAAATACTCACACCGAAGCTCTTTCACCTTTGAGCCTAGCTAGATTAGGGTTTCTTCATGACATTTGATCCTAGCGCCGCGTCGTTGCGGCTTGAGCGGATGTGGGCCCTCGCTGCCAGCTTCGGAATGGAGCGCAGCGCGTATTACTCGTACTTGAACGAGTCGCTCAGCGATCGATACGCGTTGATCAATGGCCTTCAACTTCTTCGCGATGAGTTGCAGTTCGCTTTCATCGCCGGCAACACACCCGACATCGTCGCGTGCGGCGCAGATCTCTCGTTGCCGAGTGTGGTGACCACGCTCGCGCATACGAACTGTGGCGACCGCATTCACCAGGGCGAAGCCACGCTGAAATACGAGCATGTCGTTGCGGCCCGTTTCGCGACGATGTCCGAGATTGGCGAGCTCAAGCTCGAAGCGTTTTCACCGACGGGCGGTGGCACCGACGATGGCGCGACACTCGCGCACGTCACGGTCGCACACCAGCTTGACGATCTGCTTCGCCACAAGATTTACGAGGGCAATCGCCAGTCGTTCGTGCTCGTGAACATCGACCTGAAAACGCACGTGGGTCGACTCGACGACAACACCGGAACCACCTTCGGTCGTACGCAAGAGTCACCCTATCGCGAGGCTCGTTCGGCTTGCGGCGCGATCGTGGGTACGCTGAAAGGCTTCAACGAGGGCAACGCCGTTCATCGTCGCCTGCGTAGCGATCTCGGCGAAGAGAACTTTGAGTTCTTGTCGAAGACTCAGATCAAAGCCGATGACGGCACCGACATCACCTTCGCTGTCGCTGCTGCGATCGTGGCGATTCAAGGCATGCGCAACACCGCCCAAGCACTCACCACCGAGATGGACGAGCGCGGCATGGCTCACCTCACAGCGGGCGTGACGGTGAACATTCCATCAGCCGACGACACGGTGATTTATCTCGCTCGCTCGACCGTGTTCAACGGCGAGGTGCGCGAACAAGGTCTCGGCACCAACGCCAAGAAGTACGGCGGCAAGATGATCGAGCACAAGGGCGACAAGCGACTGCTTCTCACCTACGACGGTCACGAAGAGACCTACGAACGCTCGACCCGCACGTATGCGCCACGTCATTGGGGTCAAGCCGCGCCCGTCGCTGCTGCAGAAACCTGATCGCCACAACGCGCTCGACGTTATTCTCGTCGTCGGGCGCGAGCTTCTCGCGTGAGAGCAACTGCGTCGGCTACGATGTTTCATCGTGGCGCGACACTTCTCGATGATCCGCGACTTTCGCGCGGCCGACTTCCTCACGCTCGGTAATGGTTTTTCAGGCACCGGAGCGATCCTGGTTGTGTTGAAGTCGTTGGTCACGACGAACCGCTCGTTGTTGGTCTACGCGTTCGCGTTGCTGCCGGTTGCGCTCGTGTGTGACGTCGCCGATGGTCGGGTGGCGCGCATACGTCACGAGAGCTCTCCGCTTGGGCAAGAGCTCGATTCGCTTGCCGATCTCGTCTCGTTTGGTGTTGCCCCTGCGGTGCTTGGGTTTGCGCTGGGGCTTTCGGGCGGGTGGGATTCGCTCATCCTTGCCTACTTCGTCGCGTGCGGAATCAGTCGTCTCGCTCGATACAACGCGACGGCCGCGTCGCTGTCGGACGAATCAGGCAAGGTTCGCTACTTCGAAGGCACGCCGATCCCCACGAGCTTGCTCATCGTTCTCGTCTGGTTCGTGCTGTTTCAACGAGGCCAAGTAGGTGAGGCAGTGCCCTTTGGTACGCTCTCACTCGGGCCTGCAGATCTGCACCCATTCGTGCTGATCTATTTGCTGAGCGGCAGTGCGATGATCAGCAAAACGCTGCGTATTCCGAAGCCTTTATTGATCGCGATACGCTCGCTCGATCGCGGCGACATTTACGCCAACAATCCACGAAGAGCTCGCGCCCATTTTGGCGACCTCGGTCTGCGGCACGGTGCGACGCCCCGTAGCTTCTTGTGCTCGCTGAAATGCCTTCGGGTTCTGCTCGACATCGATCGTGTCGAACGGGATGTTTCGCTCGCGCAAAGCACGTTCGAGCGACTTGCACGCACCGCACCACGACGTGTCGTAGACGATGATTTGCGCGGCGCTGCTCGACGGCAATCGAACCTCGGTCACCCGTGTTTCAGGAGCTCGCGTTTTGGCGATCGCGACTCGAAACGCGATCAACGAGATCACGATACCTGCAAGCATCAACCCCAAAGGGCGAACCCAAGACGGACGCGATGCAACGAGGGGTCGTTCGCTCTGGCTCATAGGCAATCCGAAATGCACTTTTTCACGCGCTCACCACAACGAGCGACACACCTGTCTTGGGTGCACGCTGTCGCGCAACGAGTGAACGTTTCGCCGCAATCACGCACGCATTCTTGATGTGGAGTCAGCGGCGGAGACGCTGACGCCGAAGCAGCAACCGGAGCAACGGGCGTCGATGGCCCGTTCATCGCTTTGGCTTTCGGAAGCGTGGGCGGAGGCGCTTCGAATGGCGTGTTTGGAATCGGACACGCAACCGCCCCCGTCGCTGGCAACAGTGGCACTTGTACACTCGACGACGCTGCCGCGACCGAGAGATTCGGGCCCACCGCACGAGCATCACCTGCAATCAACGCACGTTCTCGCGCCAAAGCATATTCGACGCGATTTCGAGGCTGACCTTCGGTGTGATAACGCGCCCACGTCGCCCAACAGCTTCGGCGTTGATTGACGGGTGCATTCGATTCGACGTCGAGCCGATAACAATGCTCGAATCGCACATCCCCCTCGTACAAGCGTTCGTAGCTCGCTCCACAACCGAGCACGAGCGTCGGCAACACAGACGCTACGAGAACCAAAGAACGAGCAAGGAAGGGGTGCATCGGCCGGCGAGATTATCACGTTCTCAGCAGGATCACGTGCTTGTGAGTATCTAACGAATCCTCGACGTAGTTGGCACATGTGCTAGCGATGCGCGCCTTTGGAGGTACTGGATTCATGAGCAAGCGTCGTGTGGTCATCCTCGGAGGCGGCCTGGCTGGCGTCACCGCAGCCCGCACCCTCGCTTCGGCCTTCGCGCTCAAGAACGCGACCAGATCGAAGTGGTGCTCGTCTCGAGTGATGATCAAGTGATCCTGTCGTCTGGGCTTGCTCGTGTTGCAGCAGGGGGCTCGCCCTCGCTTGCAGCTCTGCCCATTCGAGCATGCCTCGACGATGTTGAGCTCATTCAAGCCGAGGTCGATCACATCGATACGGCTTCGCACACGCTGACCATTGATGGCTCTGTCGTTCGTTCGGGCGTGGCTCAACCGACGCTCGTTTACGATCATCTGATCGTCGCACTCGGCACACGACCCTCGTATCGCGATGTGGTGGGCGCAGAGTCACGCGCGCTCCCGATGTCGACACTTCAAGACGCGCTCCGTTTGCGAACGCGCATGCTCGACTCGTTGGCTGCTGCTGACGCCGAAGACAGCCCACGTCGACGTCGTAGCTTGTTGACCACGGTCGTTGTGGGAGCAGGCGCACACGGATGCCAGCTAGCCGGCGAGCTTCTCGGGTTCTTTCGGCGTTGTCTGCCGATGTTCCCACGAGTTCGAGCCGAAGACCTTCAGGTCATTCTCGTCGAGCGCGAGCCCGCTTGTTTGCCGAAGCTCGATGCGACTCTCGGAGAACGCGCACGCGCCACGCTGGTGCGCGACGGAGTGCAGCTCAGGTTGGGCGCGGATCTGATCAAGGTCGAGGATGACCATGTGATCCTGCACGATCACGCAGCCGAAAAAGCCGATTCTGTACGCGTGAACCAGCGAGTCAACCTGCGAACCCTCACGCCGATCGCGCCTCCCGTCGGTGGTGCCGATGAGCGCGTCGATGCACGCATTGTCGTGTGGACTCCTCGTGGAGGGATCCCGGGCATCACGCTCGAGCTCGGCACGGCCGAGACGCGCGGGAAGATCCCCGTCGAAGCCACACTGCGAAGCCCGGCGCACGAGGGTGTTTGGGTGGTGGGTGATCTGGCAGAGGTCGAAGGCATCGACGATCGAACCGACGACAAGGCGATTCGACAAGCCAAGCTGGCCGCTGCAAACGTGCTCAATTCGCTTCGAAAGCAGCCGCTGCGCAAGGCTTCGAAACCCTTGATCAAAGTGGCAGCGCTTGGCCCGCAACACGGCGTGGGCACGGTGCTTGGTTTGCCTCTGGGTGGGCTTGCGGGCTCGTGGGTTTGGTCGTCGCTCTGGGCGCTGCGTTTGCCCGGCTGGCGATGGATCGCACGCGCTGCGTTGGGTCGCGTTCTCGAGGCCGCGTTGCCGTCATCGTCGGCAGGCGCGCTGCGGCTCGCAGAAGCTCCGATTCCGCTATTTCTTACGCCGATGCCAGCGGCCGTGAAGCCGATCATTCCGGCTATCCCGCGACTTCAAAACCCACCGCCGCAACCCGTCGCGGCCGCAGCTCTTTCGCAAGCCACGCAGCCCTCGCCGGGCACGACGCCAGCGGCGCCGCTTCCCCCGGTCTCGACCGTGCCGATGACGACGGTGCCGCTTGCACAAGCGACCGAGGTTGCTCCCAAGCCACCTCCACCACCTCCGCCCTCGCGTTCTGGTGCATCGGCGGCCACATCGATGCCAGCGTCGGTGACGCCTTCGCAGACGGTTCCTGGATATCCAGCTACGGTGCCGCCGACCGTCGAGGTCTCATCGAAAACCGAGCGAATCTCGTTGCCCTGACAAGAAGATCGCGGGGCGCTTCGCTCAACACGCTCGCTCTCGTGTAAAAAAACGCGCAGGATGCCCTGAAGCGAAAAGGCTTCGGGGTGGGCCAAAGCTTGCATGGCGCGCCCCGACCTTCGTCGGACCAAGGAGCGCTGCTGTGCACGCCAAACTCAGCTCTTTTTCAGCTATATTTTCACTGTTGGCACTCTCGGCCACGGCCGTGGCTCAGCCCACTGACCCGCCCACAGCGCCCGCGCCGCCAACATCATCGACGCCCCCCGTGGGGCAGTCACCCGCGGCGCCTGCGTCTCCCGCCGGCGCAGAGCCCGTTCCAGCGGCCCCACCCGCTGCGACAGCTCCGGTCTCGCCTGCTCCAACACCAGCAGCACGACCCCCGGCGTGGGAGCCGCCACCGCCCACCGAAGCGAGGACGTTCGTTGCGCCACGAAAAGCGCGCAACGATTACTCGGTCTATTTCTCCATCGGCCCGTCGCTCTCGTACACACACGCATCACTCTCAGCCAGCAATTTGCCTGCATCTGCGAGTGCATCGGGTACTGGGTTGGGGTTCGATATGACGCTGGGGATGGGCGCTACCCCGCAGCTCGTGCTGGGCGGGATGTACAGCTACCATGGCGCCACGGATAGCTCGACGAAGCTGAATTCGGGAGCGTCGACATCCTCGTCGGGGATGTCGTTGGACATCCAATATCTCGCATTTGTCGTCGAGTATTTTTTCAAGAACCGGCCATTCCATATTGGAGCGGGTATTGGAGAGGCGTTCTTGCACATCGAGCGTCTCACGGTTGGGCCGCTTCCGCCGACGACACCCGGAGGCACGCGAGGCTACGTGGATGCGTCGTCGATGTCGGGAATTTACGGCCATGTCCAGCTCGGCGTCAGAACGTCCATGTCGCCGTATTGGTCATTCGAAGCGCTCTTTCGGCTGTCGGTGGGCAACGTGTCGGATTCCGACGCATTCGCTTCGGCATTGACCGTCAACCCATCCGTGGGCCTGGCATTTTCCTACTACTTAGCCTCCGTAGGCTCGTGTTGTCTTTGCGCTCTTTCTAGATTTGTTCTCCAACACCGAGGAGACCTCCCAATGTCGATTCGCCCTCATTTCTCGCTGATTTCACTGTTCGCCGCCCTCACCATTTTCGCCACCGATTCGCAGGATGCAGCGGCCTGTGGAGGGACGTTCTGTGATGTGCCTACG